>NZ_JIAX01000006.1:0-732679 GCF_000620605.1 Ahrensia sp. 13_GOM-1096m | reverse complement strand
TGATGGCTTTGTCGAACATAGCAAGCGAGTCTCCCCTACATGTCTGATCAACTTTGAACGCAATCGTTACAGCGTTCCTGCATCTTTTGCTAACCGGCCTGCCAGTTTACGGGTCTATCCCGAACGGCTTGCTGTAGCCGCCGAAGGTCATATTTTGTGCGAACACACACGCATTATCGACCGCTCACATAAAAATCTGGCGCGCACGATTTATGACTGGAGGCATTACTTAGCAGTCATCCAGCGCAAGCCAGGAGCACTCAGGAATGGCGCACCTTTTGCAGAACTACCGCCTGCGTTCAGGACGTTGCAGGACCTAATGCTGCAACGTCCTGGCGGTGACCGTGTCTCTCTCGTCGTTTGAAGGCAACGACTGTCGGTCGATATCTTGGCATTGGTGCTGCACCACGACGAACAGGCTGTGCTTGTAGCCGTGGAAATGGCCTTAGCTGAAGGTGTCGCGACCAAGACCCATGTGTTGAATCTACTACACAGGTTGATCGACAGAAAGGCGACGGACGGACCCAATGTAGACACACCACAAGCCCTTGCTCTAAGCCTTGAGCCAAAGGCGAATGTCGAACGCTATGACGGACTTCGCACTCGGAACGTAGGAGGTAATCATGCGTCATGACCCTGCCAGCGGCGCCATTGTTATCATGCTCCGTAGTCTGAAGATGTACGGCATAGCACAAGCTGTCACCGACCTCACAGATCAAGGCGCGCCAGCCTTTGATGCTGCGGTGCCGATGCTCACTCAGTTGCTAAAGGCTGAACTGGCAGAGCGGGAGGTGAGATCCATAGCCTATCATATGAAAGCCGCTCGCTTCCCTGCTTATAAGGACTTGTCGGGCTTCGACTTCGCAGCCAGCGAGATTAACGAGGCCACTGTGCGACAACTTCATCGCTGCGAGTTCTTGGATGGCGCGCAAAACGTCGTGCTAATCGGTGGCCCTGGGACCGGAAAAACGCATGCCGCTACTGCCGTTGGCGTTCAGGCCGCAGAGCATTATCGCCGAAAGGTTCGCTTCTTCTCAACCATCGAACTGGTCAATGCGCTTGAGCAGGAAAAGAATATTGGTAAGGCCGGAAAGATTGCAGAAAGCCTTATCAAGCTAGATCTCGTGATCCTGGACGAACTGGGATACCTGCCTTTTAGCGCATCTGGTGGCGCGCTTCTCTTTCACCTGCTGAGCAAGCTCTATGAGCGCACAAGCGTCATCATCACGACAAACCTCAGCTTCAGTGAATGGGCCACGGTCTTTGGGGACGCTAAAAAGACAACAGCTTTACTCGACCGACTTACACATCGTTGCCACATATTAGAGACTGGAAATGATAGCTTTCGATTCAAGGCGAGTTCGACAGCAGCAGCGCAAACAAACAAGGAGAAAAATCATGTCTTGACCCAAACATGACCTAACAAATATAAACTAAAGGTGGGTCAGTTCTCAATGAAAAACCCGGGTCACTTCTGAATGGAAATCAACATCCAAAGCGTAAACAAGCTAGGAATGGGATGCTCTCACCCGCAGGCTATGAAAAAAGCAGAAATTAAAACCGCAGGGTGTCTAGGAAACGCGGGGCGATGCAATATGCTTGAAATTGTGACGGCTCAGGAAATGACGTTGATGGCTAAATTGGTTGAAAACGGTGACATGAATAAACGAGAACTTTTGCAAACTTACCAAGTATCGAAAGCGCCCCATAGCGCGTTCTCGCGCCGAAAATTTAAATGCGAACTCTCAACCTGATTGTTCTGATATTGCCCTGTTTCATGGCGGTTACGGATACCAAGATCTCGCAAAGCAACACCGTAGGAGCATAGCTTATCAGTTACTACTATAGTTGGAGTACCGCATTTGGAAAGCAAGTTCTTTAATATTTTCAATGCGACATTGCAATCTCTACGCTTCGAAACATAGCTTTCCAGCACCGTGCCTTGGTTATCAATAGCGCCAGAGATAGCATTTCACCGTTGATTTTGACAAAAACTTCATCAATGTGCCAACGTTAGCTTAAGTGGTGCCTGCTTGATGGTGCCGAACCTGTTTTGCCAATAAGGGGCCAGAACGATTCCACCAAAACGTACAGTTTCATGACAAGTATCGATTCCACGTTCATGCAAAACATCCTCCACTTGCCGCAATCTAAGCGGTAATCGCAGATAATACATCACTGCTAATTTTACAATTTGGGGAGAAGTCTTGAAATACTGAAAAGTGTTTTTCGTTATCATGACTAAAAATTACCGTAACTCTTTAGAGACGACATGTTTCTGTGATAGCATCGGCTTAAGCAAGTTTAGTGACTTCCGCATACACAATATTCCTGTTCGCGCCATAAAACACCTTAAGGTCAATCGCGTTTCGATCGACGCTGCCATTAACAATTTCTTCCATATCCTTAGCATTTCGCAATATGAGTGGCCAATCCATGAATGTTTCCATGTAACCATCCGTTTTTATTTCATCACTGAAATTTGCGAACAACAATTTTCCTCCCGGCTTAACCATCTCCCAGCACCGCTGCATCAACTTTACACCAACAGGCAACGTTAAGTAATCATACAAACCTGATGCGTAAACTAGATCAAACTCACCCAATTTATATTTACGCCCTAAAATTCCACGAACAGACCCTTCAATTGCTTGAACAGCATTATCCGGATTTGAAGCTTGAACTGTTGCCAAGCTTTCAGGGTCTTGGTCTAAAGCGACCCAGCGCTGCATATTACCAGAGTGTAAAGTCTTTGATTTTTCTGCTTCACGCAAATGGCCACAAGCAATTGATAAAATTTCGGCATCTGAGTTTTCGCTTGCCGCTGCATCCACATAGCTGGTTAGAATATCACAGCGCTCGCGGCCAGCTACTGAACTATCCGCATTGCTTGTATAATGATAAATATCCCTCCCAAGCTCAGTGGCTTCATCAATAATGGTTTTGGCGCTGTCGTGCTGATAATAGATATCCAAAAGAGTCGCGTCCCCCGAATATCCTCTTGGTTTTTCAAATGACCACTTCGTGAATGGGTCCTGCAACAGATAGGAACGAACGGCATGATTTTGAGCAATAGGAATGAGCTCTTTCCAAATTGCTAATCCTGCGCTCTTGCGTAATTCATGTAAATTTTGAGCTAGTTTAGCTACAATTTTGCCAGGCTCAGTATCACCTTTAAATTCGCGATGAGCCAACTCTAATGCCAGCATGAGTTGACCTCGTGAAACAATCATTTTGACTGGTTCAGCAGCGTCCGTTCCACCGTAAAGCACCTTATCAGCTATTTCTGGCGTAACTGCGGAATATTTATCAAGAGCGAAACTGGGCTTGGGCATTTTTCATCCTTTGCGAAAATCGGAGCAATATCACTGAAGCCCTTTATCAACACATATTCAAGCACTCGTTAAGTCGTTGTTAACCAGTTTTTCCATTTGATCGCTGACATTTACATTTATTTTTCTCAACGGAGCTACATTTACTCAAAGTAATGAAGTCTGATCGAAGTGAGAATGTAGGGTTTCAGTTACGGCATTAGTCCAACGTGAAGCTGAGCACACAATGTATTCAAAACCGCAGAGCAAGTTTAAGAAAACGATTCTTAACAGACTCCGAGAAAAACGGCGTAACCCAACTGTGGGTCGTCTGCTTTCAATTAGAGATTCCGGACGAAATCGAGAGCTTTTGCGCGTTGGCATGTGGTTAGCTGCTTTAAGCTATATTTTCTATGGCGTATTCGACTGGTATCTATTCCCAGACATCAATGAACAACTCGTCATTTTGCGCGTGTTGCTCGGTGTCGTTACAGTCTCTTTTATTGAAATTGCTCTATTCCTAAAACGGCCATTGAAGGAGCTCCAATGGTTGGGCGCTTCAGCAATTGTAATTGGGTCGCTCACATGGCTAATTGTAGCTCGGCAAACCACATTTCAAGTCAATTTCGCGCTCTTTTCTGTCTATGGTGCAATATTCATACTCGGAACTAATCTTTATTTTAGATTTAAATTTCATATTGCGGTCATAGCTTCACTCGCAATTACCGTGAGTTATGCTTGTAACGCTATGTATATTGATAACCTTCCGCATTGGGTTAATGTTACGACTGCATTATTTTTCATAAATTGCTTCGTACTTTCGCTTTACGTCTCTTGGCAGATGGACGCTGCCCGATACGATCATTTTTTAAGTGAATTCGATACGCGTCAGAGAACAAAGAAAGCAATCAAGCACAACCAAACACTTCTTGAAATAGCTGAAACAGACCCATTGACTGGTTTGGCCAACCGGAGAGCTATCGAACGAAAATTTTCACTTATTGTGGACAAGAGGAAGAACGACAGTGAATATTGCGGCGTTTTGCTTATCGATGCAGATTATTTCAAAAGCTACAATGATCTTCTAGGGCATCAGGCAGGAGATACCTGCCTTCAAGCAATGACGGCAGCACTTCTGCGTGTCGCAGAGCGATATAATGCAATTGTAGGCAGACATGGCGGTGAGGAATTTATCATCATATGTACTATGAGTGCTTCTAAAGAACTCAAGAAAATAGCCGCTGAAGTTTGTGACGAAGTGCGTAACATGAATATGGCGCACCCTGGCCGTACAGATGCGCTCAGCATCATAACAGTCAGTGTTGGAGCCACTTACGCAGAGCTATCTAGCGGCCCTACTCTCGTAAAGTTGACAGAGGAAGCGGACCACGCGCTCTATAGAGCGAAATCAGGCGGCCGAGCAACCTTTAGAGTGTTCGATGATCATACGATTAGTGAAGATCATTCTAGTTATAACGTGTTAAAATCGATTGAGAATGTAATTAGCGAAAATCGAATTAATGCTGTTTATCAGCCCTTAATTGATGCGAACACGGGACATCTGTTCGGTCATGAGACGCTTATGCGGATTTTGGACAAAAATGGAAATAATATAAGTCCGGAGTTTTTCATACCAATAGCCGAAGAGAGTGGCCTCCTGTGCGAGCTTGGTGAATGGATTATAGATCAAGCTTGTTATGATTATGGACGACACCCAACTGGTGAAGTGATCAGTGTGAACGTATCAGTCGTGCAGTTACGCAAGCCTGGCTTCCCTCTTACTGTTATGTCTTCAATACAAAGACATGGTTTATTGCCGCAAAACTTGGCTATCGAAATTACGGAAACTATCAATATACTGGAAGACGAACTCGTCAGAAATGCTATCAGACAACTACGCTCCAACGGCATCAAGATATGGCTTGATGATTTCGGCACAGGTTATGCCGGCCTAAAATGGCTCCGAGACATTGAATTTGATTTGGTTAAAATCGACCGCCTCTTTTTGCATGACAGTTCAAATTCTCAAGGTGAACAAATGCTTCAAGACATTATCACGCTTGCTAAGAACAGAGGCTTGAGCGTTCTAGTAGAAGGTGTGGAGAAATCTGAACAGCAGGTTATGCTCAAGGCACTTGGAGTGGATTACATGCAAGGATATCACATTGGTGTACCTGCGAATAGATTTTGTAACAATTTGTTCAAACTAGTCGGAACTGCATAACTTGCTCGTCATCTTTAGCGGGCGGTAAGTCCGTTTGACATCAACGCCTAATGGACAGATTGGCCAAGATGCGTGAGGAAGAGTTTTCGGCTCATCATTTACTCCATGATGGTAATGATGAGACAGAAAACCGATCGACACATAAGTATTTAAAGAGTTTAGATCACCTATATTGACGGCGAAGTCTCTACTACAGCTTTTTGATACAGTGTCGACGTTTGAGCGTAGCCACCCCACGATTAGAACAAAAAGTAGATCAAAATTATTGCTGGAATGGGAATACCAATTGCCCATAAAAGAATTGCACGCATTGAACTCTCCTTTGTGATGTTACTTACATGACAAACGCAATCAGGGATAATTGGTTCCGTACACAGCGTGACTACAGACAAGCAATCACCTTGAAGTCACCCGCTATCAAATTTTGAATGTTACTTTACGTATATTTGGAAAAAGCGATGAAATTTGGCCCAGCTCTCGAACGCTAATGAATTAACTAACGTTTATATAACCTTTTGAGTGGTACTTATATCCTTACAAATTTTTTAGGAGCTGGAGCTGACCATGTCTTTTACACAACCAGCAATGCGCGAACATCAAAATGGCACTCCAATAGGAGATGTTTTATCTGCGCGCGGTTCCGAAGCGGAAATCGGCCTGCCTGCGCCTTGGCCAGATGGTGATGATAGAGCAACCGTTGGTAAATTTGTGTCGATCAAATTGGGCAATGTTGAATTAATCGGTATGATTACTGAAGTTTCAGCGCGCAGTTCTGAGCGCCGCGAGAACCTGAACATTAAGGCTGTTGCGAAGATCGCTTTAAAAGGCGAGATCATATCTGATGCCGAGGGCAAGCTGCATTTTAAACGCGGCGTTTCAGAGTATCCCGCGATAGGCGATAAAGCTAATTTGGTGACTGGTGAGCAGTTAAGGCTCATCTATAGCCCTGACGATCAGCGTACAATCAATATTGGAAAACTAAACCACGATCTCTCGATTGATGCGCATATCGACGTGGATAGCCTAATTTCAAAACACTTTGCTATATTGGGATCGACAGGTGTCGGTAAGTCCAGCGGTGTTGCTGTAATTCTTTCCGAAATTCTTCGTGCCCGCCCCGATGTTCGCATCTTTCTTTTGGATGGTCATAATGAATACAGTGGGTGTTTCGGAGAAAAGGCCCACGTCATTGACCGAAAGAACTTTAAGCTTCCATTCTGGATTTTCAATTTTGAAGAATTGACAGACGTGATCTTTGGCGGCCGCCCGGCCGTGCCAGAGGAAGTTGAAATCCTATCTGAACTCATTCCGATCGCAAAGACTACATATCTCAATTATAAATCGAATTCGGGTGGCGTTGGCATCAAGAAAATCGATGCAAAGCGTTCAGGGTTCACGGTTGACACGCCAGTTCCGTATCTTCTTCAGGATCTATTATCACTCATCGATGATAGAATGGGTAAGCTTGAGAACCGTTCCTCAAGAATGAACTACCACCGATTGTTGATGCGCATCGAGACCATTTCCAATGATCCGCGTTACGGTTTTATGTTTGAGAACGCCAGTGTCGGTGGAGACACAATGGTTGATCTTTTGACCCAACTTTTCAGACTTGAGCCAGATGGCCGCCCTATTTCAATCATGCAGATGGCAGGTCTGCCGGTGGAAGTTGCAGATGCCGTTGTCTGTGTGCTGTGCCGCCTTGCATTCGGCTTCGGTCTTTGGAGCGACGGGGCAATGCCGTTACTATTTGTGTGTGAAGAGGCGCACCGCTACGCGGCGGCCAACCCTTCGTCCGGATTTGGACCAACACGGCACGCACTCGCTCGAATTGCAAAGGAAGGCCGAAAATACGGCGTCTTTCTTGGTCTTGTATCGCAACGTCCAGCGGAACTTGATCCCACGATCATTTCTCAATGTAATACACTCTTCGCGATGCGCATGGCTAATGATCTCGATCAAGCTCTTTTGCGGTCAGCCGTGGGAGATTCCGGCGTCGATCTCTTGGACTTCATACCCTCACTTGGAACAGGCGAAGTTGTTGGATTTGGTGAAGGGATGCCGGTACCAGCTCGGCTAACGTTTACGAACCTTGCACCGGACATGCTACCGCGAAGCGAATCCAACGGTCCTTCTTCTTCAAAGCCCGCAAATACCTTATTGGATAGAGATTTTGTCAAATCTGTTGTCGATAGATGGCGCGGCACGACAAAAGAGGCCGGCAACATTGGCGAGAATAGAGCTGGATTGTCTTCCTCTAGGACCAATCTAGCTGCAACTGGCGAAGACATTTCGTCCTTGCTAAGCGATGCTCGCCGTCAGATTCTCAAACGGTAACGGCAACCTCATGACCAACAACAACCACAATGTGGAGCGTCACGTAAATGACGAGCTCCACACGTTAGTCGATGAGCTTCCTATCGGAATTACAGCTGTCTCGACGTCAGGCCTGTTTAATTACACCAACAAAGCCGGAGTGGTTCACTCTGGTTTGCCTGCCGATCAAGAGATTGTTGAGCTGGAGGGGCGCATCCTTCAAATTACGCAGGTGACAGTGCCCATCGGCGCAGATGAATGCCATGTAAAACTATCCTACGACATAACAGAGCAACGTCAGCTAGAAGATGATCTCTACCGGAGAGCCTATTTCGATGAGCTAACAGGGCTTCCCAACCGCAGTATGATCGAACGTACAGTCGCTGCAGTGACCGGCGCCGAGAATGCAAGCTTCGCGCTTGCTTTTATTGACTTGGACCACTTCAAAGATGTCAATGACTATTACGGCCATACAATCGCCGACCAGCTCTTAACCAAAATCGCTGAGAGGCTCTCTGCCGAGCTAAGGCCATCTGATATGCTCGCGCGTGTTGGCGGAGACGAATTTGTCCTGTTGCTCTCTCCTGCTACAAACGCAGATGAAATTGCTCTTTTGGTCCAGAAATTTAGTTCGCGGCTAAAGCAACCATTTTTTATTGACGGCTATGAAATCCTAACATCTGCGTCAATTGGAGTGAGTATATACCCTGATAATGGTGCGTCTTTCGAAGAGCTCTACTCCAAGGCCGATCAGGCCATGTACGATGTCAAGAATGGGGCCAGAGGGGGCGCTCAACTCTTTGATTCCAATACGGATAAAGCCACCAATGAGCGAATGAAACTGGAGCAAAGGCTACGGCTGGCCGTGCGCGATCAGCGGCTCTGCTGCGCTTACCAACCTAAAGTGGATTTTCGTTCTGGTGAAGTCGTGGGCATAGAAGTGCTTCTGCGGTGGCGAGACGAATATGGAGACATCCAACCACCTGGCGACTTTGTAACCTTGGCTGTTGAGTTGGGGTTGATGGACGAGATCACACTTCTTGTCTTAAGTGAAATTGCGGCTGCAAGAAACTCGATTGATGAAGCATTTGGCCCCGAGGTTAGCATCTCAATCAACGTTGCTGCTCGGCAAGCAGACAAGCCTGATTTCATGCGCAGCTTTCTTGAGGCAATTGTTGCCACCGGTATGGCAAAACGATTTATCATTGAAGTAACCGAGGAAGCATTTCTGCAAAAAAGCAAATTCCAAGCGGAAGTTTTGCCCATGATCCGAAACATTGGCGCGCGTGTTTCTATCGACGACTTTGGAACCGGATATTCCTCCCTTTCAGCATTGGCTGATATCACCGCAGACGAAATTAAGGTTGATCGTTCTTTTATTACTGACATCCATTTACGGCCGCGAAGCCAGAGTGTTTTGAAGGCAATAGAGTCACTTGCCGACGCGCTCGATATGTCAATTATTGTTGAGGGCGTGGAGACATTCGAAGAGCTTCTTTACCTTCAAGCCTCTACCCGCATTCGGCTTGCCCAAGGCTATTACTTCGCCAAACCGATAATTCTAGAACAAGCAGTCATGAAAACCGAACGAAATAATGAACTACGCAAGCCGGCTGAGCCCACACGTGTGGAGCATAAAAGAGTGAACTATTCGAGATCGTAGTAGCGTGATCTTTGTTCATAAACATCTCCTACTTCCCAGAATTGGGAGCTTATCGAAAATGTTCCGCGAGTAACCAGATAACTACAATAATTCATCAGCAGGTCTTGAGGTTCCAACAAATGCCAAATACAACATCGCCTGTGATCTTTGATGGCCACAATGACGTTCTCTTGAAATTATACAACGCGGGCGGCCTACCAGCCACAGAAGGTTTTTTGTCAGGCCGTGACGGTGCCATTGATTCCATCTCAGCTGAAGCTGGTGGATTTGGCGGCGGTTTCTTTGCTGTTTATGTCCCCTCACCATCCGACATGGACCACAAAATGAAAGAGATGGCCAAGTCGGCGTATGATCTCCCTCTGCCTGATCCCATCCAATACCTAGACGCGATCCCTGTGGTTTTGGCACAGGCTGCCATCCTTTTTGATCTCGAGAAACGCGGTGCGCTAACCATCTGCCGAACAGCTGCGGATATTCGGCTAGCCCTGAAATCCGGGAAGATGGCGGCAATCTTTCACATTGAGGGTGCCGAAGCGATTGATCCTGATCTCAATACGCTTGAAGTATTGTACCAAGCAGGCCTGCGTTCAATCGGCCCCGTATGGAGCCGCCCAACTGTTTTTGGCCAAGGCGTGCCGTTCAGATTTCCCAGTACACCTGACATAGGTGAAGGCCTCACAGAACATGGCGTGCGTTTGATCAAACGCTGCGACGAGTTGGGAATCATGGTGGATTTGTCTCACTTAAATGAAGCTGGTTTCTGGGATGTTGCGCAATACTCAACCAAACCACTGGTCGCAACACATTCAAATGCCCACGCTATTTGCCCCCACAGCAGAAACTTGACCGACAAGCAGCTTGCCGCAATCAAAGAGACTGACGGCATGGTCGGGCTTAACTTTGCAGCCGCATTTTTGCGTGATGATGGGAAAATGTTGGCCGATGTACCGCTAGAGCAAATGTTGCGCCACCTCGATCATTTGATTGCGCATGTTGGCGAAGATCGGGTCGGCATGGGCTCTGACTATGATGGCGCTGTTGTGCCACAAGACTTGACCTCTTGCGCGGACTTGCCCAAGCTACGGCAGGCAATGAAAAAGCACGGCTATGACGATGCGTTGATGGCCAAACTTTGCCACGAGAACTGGTTGCGTGTGCTGACAAAAACATGGGGGGAATAACCCCAAACCTTCACGCTGCTTAACAAGATTGAACAGGAGAGTTGAACACATGAATGTATTTAACCGACTATTGACGATTGCAGCGATCGGCGTATCCATCAGCATGTCGTCCTTTGCGGCATATGCGGAAACGCCTGCCAACATGCTGGTCATCGCAAACCGGATTGACGACATCATCACAATTGATCCCGCAGAAAGCTTTGAATTTGCGGGCTCCGATGTCAGCCGCAATATTTATAGTCGCCTTGTTTATCTTGATCCGTTGGATCTGGAGGCAGGCTACAAGCCTGATTTGGCCGAAAGCTGGACCGTTTCTGAAGATGGCAAAACCATCACTTTCATCATGCGCGAAGGCAACAAGTTTGAATCCGGTAACACTGTGACGGCTGAAGACGCGGCATTCTCTTTACAACGCACTGTTATTTTGAACAAAACGCCATCGTTTATCCTGACCCAGTTTGGTTTCACTCCAGAAAACGTAACCGAAATGATCAAAGCCGAGGGTAACACGCTCACGATCACTACGGACAAGAAATACGCCACATCGTTTATTCTGAACTGCCTGACGGCGACCATAGGCGCTGTTGTCGACAAAGAAACGGTTATGGCCAACGAAGTTGATGGCGATATGGGCAACACATGGCTCAAGACCAACTCCGCAGGTTCCGGCCCATACAAATTGGACAGCTGGAAGCCAAACGACAGTGTCACGCTTTCGCTTAACCCCAACTTCTCTGGTGAAGCGCCAACAATGGAACGTGTTATTGTGCGACACGTCACCGAAAGTGCTTCACAGCGTTTGCTGCTTGAGCGCGGTGATATCGATATTGCCCGTAACCTGAATCCCGAAGACATCGCCGGAGCCTCCGCATCAGGCGAAATAAAGGTAGAAGACGAGCTAAAGGGCCAGTTGATGTATCTGGCCTTGAACGGCAAACACCCTGTACTTTCCAAACCTAAAGTTCGCCAAGCGTTCAAATATCTGGTTGATTATGCCGGTATGCAAGAAAGCTTCCTGAAGGGTCAGTACACAACCCATCAGAACTTCTTGCCTGCAACATATCTTGGTGCGTCAACAGAAAACCCTTTCTCGCTGAACATCGAAAAAGCCAAAGAATTGTTGGCCGAAGCAGGTGTTGAAGGTCTGGAGATAGAAGCGGGCGTTCGTGAAGCACAAGAGCGGATCGAGATCGCACAAACCATGCAAAACACGCTGGCACAAGTTGGTATCAAGCTGAACATTACAGTTGGTACAGCTAAGCAAATTCTGGGGCGCTACCGTGCGCGTGAACTGGACATGTATGTCGGTATCTGGGGCCCAGATTACCCTGACCCACAGACTAACGCAGGCACTTTTGCTTACAACCCTGACAATTCTGACGAAGCGGGCGCAACAGGCTTTTTGGCATGGCGCACAGCTTGGGATGTAAGCGACGAAATGAACGCAAGCGTCGAGGCTGCCGTGACCGAAGGCGACCGTGAAAAGCGGATTCAATTGTATCAAGACATTCAGAAAGAATTCCGCGAGACCTCTCCATTTATCGTGATGTTCCAACGTATCGAGCAGTCAGCAATGCGCGACAACGTCATGAACTTCTCGACAGGCCAAGCGGTAACTTCCGCTGCATACTGGCAGGTCACTAAGTAAATGGCCCTGACCCAAAACAGCAACGCGGGGCGCCCAATGAGGGCGCCTCTTTTTAACAGACTCTGGTCTATATTGAAGCCCGTGCTCAGCACCTTGGGCTCCATTGCCATCACATTGCTGGGTTTGCTGTTTGTCACCTTTATCATCGGCCGCATCATGCCGATTGACCCTGTCCTCTCCATTGTGGGTGAGCGCGCATCGCAAGCAAGTTATGATGCCGTGTACCTAAAGCTGGGGCTGGATAAGCCACTGTTAGTACAGTTTCTTTATTATTTATGGGATGTGATCCACTTTGACTTTGGCACATCATTGTTAAATGCACGCCCGGTTGCCGAGGACATCGCTCGCGTTTTCCCTGCAACTTTGGAGCTTGCTACAATCGGCATCATCTTCGGGATCGTTTTGGGTGTGCCATTGGGTGTTTTGGCTGCCGTCAACAAAGGCACGTGGATCGACCAAGTTGCGCGGGTTTTGGCATTGGTTGGATATTCCATGCCCATTTTCTGGCTTGGCCTCATTGGCCTGCTTATTTTCTACGGTATTCTTGGCTGGGTCGGCGGACCTGGCCGTGTTGGTATATTTTACATTGATGTCGTGCCAAGCGTTACAGGCCTAATCCTTGTAGACTCCATTCTGGATGGCAATTGGGACGTATTCAAAGACGCCTTTAGCCACATCATTCTGCCTGCCTCGCTTCTGGGATATTATTCACTGGCCTATATCAGCCGCATGACACGGTCCTTCATGCTGGAGCAACTAAGCGCGGAATATGTTACCACAGCACGCGTGAAAGGCATGTCAGAATGGGATGTCGTCTGGAAGCACGCCTTTAAAAACATCCGCGTGCAGCTGATAACCGTCATCGCGCTCAGCTATGCGGGCCTGCTGGAAGGATCGGTTCTGACCGAGATCATCTTTAGCTGGCCAGGAATTGGCAGCTATATCACAACTGCCCTGCTCAGCGCGGATATGAACGCAGTCATGGGCGGCACCGTGGTTGTCGGATTGATTTTTATCCTACTCAATATTTTCTCAGATCTTCTCTACAAGATCTTTGACCCCCGAGCGAAATAGAAGGGCGGTTCAGATATGTCTAATTCACAAACGCTACACGAGTGGCTTCTCACTGAGACACCAACATCGCGCCGTCATGCAAAGATATCCGCTTTTTATCAAGGCTGGCTCACCTTACGCGCAAATACCATGGCCATGATCGGTCTGGGCATATTGGTGCTGATGCTCATTGTTGCGGCAGCTGCGCCTCTGCTGGCCCCACATGATCCTTTTGTACAGGACTTAGGTAACCGCCTTGCCCCGCTTGGCACTGAAGGCCATATTTTTGGCACTGACAGCCTTGGCCGTGATATCCTGTCACGCCTGATCTATGGGTCGCGCATTACGCTTTATATTGTGGCATTAGTCGCATTGATTGCCCCTATTGCAGGACTGCTGGTCGGCACAGTTTCTGGATATGTTGGCGGGTGGACAGATGCCATTCTCATGCGGATCACTGACATTTTTCTCGCCTTCCCACGTTTAATTTTGGCTTTGGCATTTGTTGCCGCCTTGGGTGCGGGTATCGAGAACGCGGTATTGGCGATCTCGTTAACCGCATGGCCCCCTTACGCAAGGATATCACGGGCCGAAACCCTGACGATCCGCTCGTCCGATTATATCAGCGCCATCCAGTTACAAGGCGCAGGCGCATTTCGGATTATTACCAAACACATCTGGCCACTATGCATTTCCTCCCTGATCGTGCGCGTCACATTGGATATGGCTGGTATCATTCTAGCGGCAGCAGGCCTTGGCTTTCTTGGGCTTGGCGCACAACCACCCAGTCCTGAATGGGGTGCCATGATTTCCGAAGGGCGACGGTTTATTCTGGATTACTGGTGGGTTGCCACAGTTCCAGGCCTTGCCATTTTCACCGTATCTCTCGCATTCAACCTTCTGGGCGACGGTCTGCGCGATGTGCTTGACCCAAAGGCGGGTGAATGATGAGCAACTTACTTGATGTCGAAAACCTCTGGGTAAAATTCCCCAATCGCAATGGCATCTTTGATGCCGTTCGCGGGGTGTCCTTTACCCTCGGGCGTGAGCGTTTAGGCATTGTTGGCGAAAGCGGTTCAGGCAAGTCCATGACAGGACGTGCCATTTTGCGACTTATCCGCAAACCTGGTATTGTCGAAGCAGATCACATCAAACTTGATGGCGTAAATTTACTCGACAAAACCGAAAAGGAGATGCGCGCCGTGCGTGGTCAACGGATCAGCATGGTAATGCAGGATCCTAAGTTTTCGCTCAATCCGGTGATGACCATCGGCGATCAGATCATCGAAGCCTATCGACTGCATAATTCCGCAAGTAAATCTGATGCCTATCGCAAATCTCTGGAAATGCTTGAAGCCGTTTCAATCGACAATCCTGAACGTGTGATGCAGGCCTATCCACACGAGATGTCAGGGGGCATGGGGCAACGTATCATGATCGCCATGATGCTGATTCCAAACCCCGAAATCCTGATCGCAGATGAGCCCACATCAGCCTTAGATGTGTCCGTTCAGCGGCAAGTGCTTGATATCATGGACAAGCTTGTAAAAGAGCGCGGTATGGGGCTGCTCTTTATCAGCCATGACCTGAACCTTGTTGCCGACTTTTGTGACCGCGTTTTGATTATGTATGCGGGCCGTGTCGTTGAAGTCTGTGACGCCAAAAACCTGCATGAAGCAAAGCACCCCTACACCAGAGGGTTATTAAACTCCCTGCCCCGTCTGGACGCTCCGAGTAAGAGGCTTGTAGTATTAGAACGCGATCCTGAATGGTCGAAAGCACCAAGTGTGAGTGGTCGGTAATGAGCATGCTAGACGTAAATAACCTGAACGTTTGGTTCGGCAAACATCTTCAACATGTAGATGCGGTCAAAGGCGCTACATTCAAAGTGGCACGCGGTGAAAGCTTTGGCCTCGTCGGCGAAAGTGGCTCAGGTAAATCCACGATTTTGCGTGCAATCACAGGGCTGGCACCTGATTGGTCTGGAGCCATTAGCATCGACGGCGAACCAATCGCCAAAAAACGCCCAAAGGCATTCTACAAACAAGTCCAAATGGTATTTCAGGACCCTTACGCCTCTCTGCATCCTCGCCATTCAGTAGATCAGGTATTGGGCGAGACGCTGCAACTGCATGGCTTCCAAGACATCGATAACCGAGTTGTAAAGTTGCTAGACGATGTCGGGCTTGGTCAAAAGTTCCGCTTCCGATATCCGCATCAACTGTCTGGCGGGCAACGCCAGCGCGTCGCCATTGCGCGCGCCCTTGCACCAGAACCAGAGCTGCTTTTACTGGATGAACCGACTTCAGCTCTGGATGTTTCGGTACAGGCCGAAATTCTCAATCTGCTAACTGATTTACGTGCGGACCGTGGCCTTACCTATTTGATGGTCTCGCATAACCTTGCGGTCGTCGCGCATATGTGTGACCGTCTCGCCGTTATGAAAAGTGGTAATATCGTCGAGATTATGAGCGTGGACGCCCTGCGCAAAATGGATGCTGCGCACCCTTATACGCAACAGCTATTCAAAGCGTCGCTTTGAATAGCAAAACCATGCCGGACCGCAGCCGTTTTCAGCACATGAATAAAGAAAGCGCCTAAGGAAATAAGCATCCGCTGATTGCGCCCCAAGTCACTCTTTGCGACAGAGCAAACTATGATCCTTGTTTTGGACGGTGATAGCAAACAATAAATAGGTAGCGAGCTTCGTCAGATCTTAAAACGTCTAGGTCTTGCGGCAACAACAGGGCCTGCATCATGAAACTTTTTGTTACGTAGAATGCCCTGTTCAATATCCGTGGCGATATTGCGAATTTCAACGGCAAGTTCGTCCTTGCTAAATTTGTCCGTTCGCTCGCCCGTTAGAACAAATACAACGCTGCCCAAAACTCTGCCTTCATTGTCACAGACCGGCGCAGCAATACCAACAAGCCCATCAAAGATTTCTGCATGGGTAATGCAAATACCGGCTTTGCGTATTTCTTTCATATTATCTGTGAATTCTTCTAGGCTGCTGCCTAGCCCATTTTCCGCTATATTATCTTGGCTCCAAGAATAAATATTTTTAAGCTGAGACTTAGTCAGGTGCGCCAAAATAACCTTAGCCATCGCTCCTTTAAAGATAGGCATCGCACGCCCAGCTTTATAAATTTGAGGGA
This sequence comes from Ahrensia sp. 13_GOM-1096m, assembly GCF_000620605.1. Taxonomy (NCBI): domain Bacteria; kingdom Pseudomonadati; phylum Pseudomonadota; class Alphaproteobacteria; order Hyphomicrobiales; family Ahrensiaceae; genus Ahrensia; species Ahrensia sp. 13_GOM-1096m. Next base: position 716,125 of record NZ_JIAX01000006.1, on the reverse strand, counting down.
TGCTATGGTCAGTCCATGCAAGGTCGGCGCACAGCACTTTGTCGCCGTAATAACTGCACAGCATTATATTAATGCCCATTTCTTCGGCATGATAGCGGATCAAATTACCAGCTGCAGTCAGTAAAGGATCATTCTCACGCTTGAGCATTTCCAGTTCGATAACACGAGACCCTATCGTGTAATTACCGCCACTAGCCGGTGTGAGCAAGCCGGAGCGAGTCATTGCTTGAATATACCGATATGCACTTGGCCGCGAAGAGCCAGACAATTCTGCCGCCTGATTGACGTCGATTGTCAGGTTATCTTCGTTAAACCCGTTTAATATCGCGAGCATTTTATCTAAACTGTTCAAATCCAACCTTCATTTGCATGTGGCATATCAATCTAACTCTATACTTTACTCTCCCGTTAAAAAAGCTGCCGGTAGCGTAATGATTTCTGGAAATACGATCAATAATATTAGAACAGCAACCTGCGCAATAATAAATGGCCATATTCCTTTTATCACTTTTGGCAGAGGCACCTTGGATACGCCTGCAACAACATTTAGCACGGAGCCAACAGGTGGCGTGAGCAATCCAACGGCCCCAGCGATCATAAATACAACAGCAAAATAGACCGGGTCAATTCCTGCACTTTTTATCGAAGGTAGGAAAACAGGCACAAGAATTAAGATAATTGGCACCATGTCCATTGCGCAGCCAATTACCAAAACCAGCAAGACAATAACGAACATTAATGTTGTCGGGCTTTCCGCAAAAGGAGCAATGATGTCATTGATCTGGGCAGTAAGTCCTGCAACGGTAATCATCCAGCTAGAGACAAACGCGGCCGCAACAAGAAACATAACCATAGAAGTCGTTTTGGCTGCGTTTAAAAACACGTCAAACAAGTCAGCAACATTGAGCTCTTTATAGATGAAGCATGCTACGAATAGAGCATAGACCGCGGCAATAACGCCCGCTTCAGTTGGCGTGAACACACCAAACCGCAGGCCTACAAGGATGATAACGGGTAGCATAAGCGCCCAGATTCCAGCCCAAGCTTCGCGCAATACGACCTTCAGCGGAACCCGCTCTATTGTCGTTGTGCCAACTTCCTTTCGTGAGAGGATATACCAAGTAACCACTAAAGAAAGGCCCATGATCATACCAGGCACAATGCCTGCAATGAAGATTTTGGTTATCGAAATATTGCCGACAACACCGATCAAAATAAATCCAATGGAAGGCGGAATAATCAAAGCTGAAATTCCAGCAGAAGCAATCAGTCCAGCAGAACGGCCACTGTCATGACCTGCTTTGATCATCATCGGCACAAGGATTGCGGCCAAGGCTGCGGTGTCTGCTGCTGCAGATCCGGACAAGCTGGCCAAAATAATAGCTGCCAGAATTGCAACATAACCCAAGCCACCACGAATGTGGCCAACCGCCGCGACAGAAAGGTTCACAATCCTTTTTGACAATCCTCCAGCATTCATAACCTCACCGGCCAACATGAAGAAAGGGATAGCCATCAACGGAAAGCTATCTGCACCATTCAGCATGTTTTGGGCGACAATCTGCGCTTGAAAAAAGCCAAGATGGTACATCAAGGCGATACCAGTCATGATCAAGGCGTACCCAACAGGTATGCCGATGGCCATGCTACCCAGTAGCGAAACAACAAAAATTATAAGTGTCACGTTATTTCACTTTCGCAATATCAAATGCTGCTAATTCTTCATCAACTGAGCCCATTTTATCCATTTTACCGGTCACAATGAGCCAGAGACGGTGCAGCAGAATTAAGCCAGTGGAAGCGCCAAATATCAGTCCAACGCCATAGAAAAACGCCAAGGAAAACCCTGTAGCTGGCGCAAATGTATAGAGGTTTACTGAGGTTTGAATCCACGTGCCTTCAATGATGAGCCACGTTCCGAAAAGCATGAGAAGGTGGGCAACAAACAAGCAAGTTACACGTATTGGCTTCGGAAAACTGTTTACAATGAACTCTAAACCTAGATGCCCATTGTCACGTAAGACAACGATTGAACCAATGAATACCATCCAAACAAATAGCCAACGCGAGAATTCCTCAGATTGAGTAATTCCTGAATTGAAAAGGTATCGCAGGATGACGTTTCCAAAGACCAAAACAATCATGCCCAGGAGGCACATGACCATCAGCCATTTTAATATCTTAAAATAAAACTCTACAGCTCTGGCCATGTTTTTCCCATTTCGGATCTCAAATTCAAAGCAACAACTTGTGTTGTCTTGCTTCTCATAGTCAAATCTAAACAGCCCTGCGGTAACCACTTAATTGGCTGTCATCTACGTCAGGAAGGTTTACCACAATATTGTCTGGTGTTCGGCAGGTCAGCCAAACCAAAGGCTCTGTCGTGCTCATGTTCACTTCGACATGCGGCATAAAAGGCGGCACAAAAACGAAGTCACCATCTGTCATATCAATATAGTCGGCATAGTCTTCGCCGAAGTAAATACGGCCATGCCCACGAAGAACATACCCTCCAGTTTCAGCCTCACCATGGTGGTGCGGCGGCGAGCGAAAACCTGGCTCGTTAGAGACCTGACCAAACCAGATTTTTTGAGCTGGCGTGTGCTGAGGACTAACGCCTGATTTGCGTACACAATCGCCTGATTGGCTGGTACTTCCATCAAGCTCATTTGCCCGCGTAACAACTGGCACAACGTTGGTATTCATCTTATTTTTCCTTAACCGTTTTGGATGTTCATCCATATTTTAAACAGGGGCATAGAGTTAGTTCATATGCATGCCGCCGTTGACGTCGATCGCAGATCCAGTGATGTAGGAGGACATTTCAGAAGCGAGAAATACGCATGTCTGAGCCACATCATCTGTTTCGCCAAATCGACCAATAGGAATATTGGGCATTACTTTTGCAATGATTTCATCATCGTAGAAATCACGGGTCATGCTCGACATGATCACACCGGGATTAATCGCATTGATGCGGATACCGTTAGGCGACACATCACGGGCGATCGATTTCACAAGGCTCGCAACAGCACCTTTAGAGGCTGCATAGTGCGGTCCGCCCATCAAGCCGCCGCCACGCTGTGCAGCAATGGACGCAAGGCAAATGATGGAGGCTCCGCTTTGCATTAAAGGTAGCGATTGCTGGATCATCAACAATGTACCGCGCAAGTTCACATCCATGACCGCGTCATAATCGTCTGCCGTGATGTTTACCGTGGTGCGCGACTGCGTGATACCGGCACTATTTACAAGGATATCAAGGCGGCCATATTCTTGTTGTACGAATTCAAAAACTGATTTCGAGGTTTCTACGCTTCGCACATCAGCAACGATGCCGGTTGCATTGCCGCCAAGTGCATCTGATGCGCGCTTTAAATCATCCTCACGCAGATCGACCAAAATGACCTTCGCGCCATTTTTGATAAAGGCTTTAGCGGCAGCGTAACCGATGCCATCAGTATTTCCGGCACCAGTAACAACGGCAATCTTATCTTTGAGCACGATATTCACTCCGAAATCGAAAGGGGAAGTGGCGTTTATGGCCACTAGAATTTGCAGTTAAAAACTGGCTCCACTCAATTAAGAAGCAGAGCCAGCGATTAGTTTGAGCAAGCTTACTTAGAAGCGGCCATATCTTCATTGAAACCGCTTACGATTTCAGCGTCCAATTTAGATGTCACATCATCAACAACTGGCTTAACTGTATCGCGAAATTCCTGCAGGCTTTCTGCTGAAATTTCATCGATTTGCATGCCCTGCTCTTTAAGGTAATCGAGCGTAGCGGCACTGCCTGAGTTAATAAGATCACGGTTGAAAACTGACGCTTCAGCACAGGCGCTGCGAACGGCTTCTTTTTCCGTATCGTCTAGCTTTTCCCAGAAGGATTTGCTTGCATAGACAACTGAAAGAGTTGTGAAGTGCTGTGTTTCTGTAAGGTAGTCTTGAACTTCGTAGAAAGATGCAGAACGCGTTACATCATTTGCAATTTCGTTTCCGTCGATCGCACCAGTTTCTAGTGCTGTAAACGTTTCTGGGAAAGGAAGCGGTGTTGGGTTAATGCCCAAAGCACCAAGTGCATCAAGATACACACTGTTTTGAATCGTCCGGATACGGAGACCCTTAACATCTTCAAGCTTAGTCACAGCACGTTTGTTGTTGGTAATATTGCGAAAGCCATAATCCCAATAACAAAGACCAATCAAGTTTGACGGCTCAAGCTTAGCAAGGATTTTCTCTGAAGTTTCGCCTCTGCTCACCTGATCCAACTGTTCGTAATTGTCGAACATAAATGGCAGGTTGAACATGTTAAACTCAGGAACAATTGCGGCAAGACCAGCAGTTGTTGTTACTGCCATCTCAATGATGCCACCTTGAGCCGATGAGATAGACTGGATTTCATTACCAAGCTGCGCAGATGGGAACGGGCGTAGATCAACCGAGCCGCCTGTTTTTTCTGCTACAAGCTCTCCAAAACGGTCGACAGTCTGACCCATTGGGCTTTCCTGTGACACTGGGTAGCTAAACTTAATAGTTTCCGATTGCGCCACACCGGCGCTCGCAACTGAAATTACTGCTGCAACGGACAAGCGTAGCAAGGCAGATCGGCGAAACGTTTCATTACGGGTCGTCATGAATTCCCTCCCAAAGATAACATCCACGCAACCGGACTGGCTACGTATTAAGGCGAACCAATATTACAATACGATAAATGTCAACTTACAATTATAGAAATAAAATTGTGCACAGCAGCATTTTTATCTCTCAACTCAAATTATAACTGCGTCATATCCCCACTCAACAATTCTTCAAACAATTGTTTTCAAAGAATTATTTAGATTTATTGCTGATGCAACAACAGGATTAAATGGAAAACACTCTCAAGGCCAACAAACTCTACGCAGATAAAATTTAGCTGTGAAAATTATTACTATTTAATATATTTGCTATTTTCACGCCTGCATATTAATGGTGAAAGAACAGCTATATTTTAGCCCTTCATGCAAGCAAGAAAACCACGCTATTGGCACTGGAAACGAACATGGCGCACAAACAAAATACCTATGATTTAACCGGATGCCACGCCATCGTTACAGGCGGCGCAGGCGAGATTGGTCAGGCGATCGCAGATAGGCTTTCTAGCTCTGGCGCGCATGTGGAAGTCTGGGACTTGTCAGCAAATCAAACGTCGCACTTGAGAAGTCGAATTGTAGACATAACAGATTACCAAGGTGTTGTTAAAGCGATGGAAAGCTACTTCCAAGAAGTCGGCAGCATCAATATTCTGGTCAACAGTGCAGGCATCACTGGCCATACCGCAGACATCAAGGACTGCAATATTGAGGATTGGCAAAAGACGCTCGATGTAAATCTAAACGGCTCATTTTATTGCACAAAAGCTGCTTTAAAATATATGGATCCAAAGCGCTCAGGCCGCATAATTTCATTAGCATCAATCGCTGGTAAAGAAGGCAATCCCGGCATGGCTGCATATTCTGCCGCTAAAGCTGGTGTGATCGCAATGACAAAAGCGCTTGGGCGCGAACTTGCCGATACAGAGATTCGTGTTCACGCCATTGCGCCAGCACTCATACAAACTAATTTATTGACACAAATGGCACCTGAAGTCGTTGCTAAGAATTTAACGAAAATACCACTTGGCAGAGCCGGCACCGTTGATGAAGTGGCGGAATTGGCCACTTGGTTAGCATCACCTGGATGTAGTTTTTCAACCGGCGCTATCCACGATTTGTCTGGCGGACGCGCAACCTATTAAAACGAGGATACCCATGACCAACTTTACTGAAAAATCTGCTTTAGTTACCGGATCTGCACGCGGACAAGGATTGGCTGAAGCCACGATGCTCGCCAAAAAAGGCGCAAAGGTTATGATTTGCGACGTACTTGATGAGCAAGGCAATGAAGCAGCGTTAGAATTGCAGTCTCAAGGCTATGATGTGCGTTACAAACATCTGGACGTGACCAATGTCGACGATTGGAGTGCTGCAATTGCTGAAATGGAGCAATGGTCTGGAAGGCTCGATATCCTTGTAAACAATGCAGGCATTATTAATCGGACATCAATAAAAGACACCTCCCCCGAGGCGTGGCATAGATTGCTCGATATTAATATCACGGGCGCATTCTTAGGTATCAAACAGGCAGAGCGCTTGCTTGCTAAAAATGGCGGCGGCGCAATCATAAATGTATCTTCTAATGCGGCCTATTCTGCACATTATGATCCAGCATATACTGCGAGCAAATGGGCACTGCGCGGCCTTACGAGAGCTGCAGCGATGGAATTTGCGCAAAGCAATATTCGCGTCAATTCCATATGCCCAGGATTAGTTCTCACAGATCTGAATACAACGGCACCGCATTTGGAGCCAATGATCAACATGACACCGTTAAAGCGCGCAGCATCCGTCGATGAAATTGCTAATCTCGTTTTGTATTTAGCAAGCGATGAAGCATCTTTCATAACAGGCGAAGACATCGTGATCGATGGCGGTTTTATTGCCGGTGCAGCCTACCGAAAAGTTTCGGAAGAGGCAGGCATGTACGAAGACCAATCTAGCAAAGAATAAGATACACAGGAAATTCCAATGAAACTCGCGACAGTAAAAACAGGTTCAACCGAACGCATTGGCTGGGTAGATGAAGCAGATATCATCCTGTTACCAGAGGCCTGCGGTGATATGGTGTCTTTAATCCAAAATGGTCTTGATACTCTCGATACTATTCCCGCCACGCAATTGGAACGTGTGCCCTTAGATAGCGTCACACTATTACCACCTATTCGCCGCTTTGGACGCGATGTCCTGTGCACTGGCTGGAACTATTGGGATCACTTTGAAGAAGGTGTGGGAAAACGCGACGGCCAAGAAGTTGAACGTCCAGAAGCACCCACTTTTTTTACGAAAGCTCCGAACGCATTAACAGGCGCGCATTGCTCAATCCCCTTCGATTTAAAAATATCCAACAAGTGGGATTACGAAGGAGAGATAGCCATTGTGATCGGCCGTGAAGGCTGCTCCATACCAGAAGACGAAGCCAGTGATTACATTTTTGGATACACGCTTGCCAATGATGTCTCGCAACGCGATCTACAAAGACGCCATGGTGGCCAGTGGCTAAAAGGCAAAAGCATCGACAAATGCACACCGATGGGACCTTATTTGGTCACAGCGGATGAAGTTGACATGTCTAAAATAACGTTAGAGACTTTTGTGAATGGTGATCGTCGGCAGCATGCAAAAACAACTCAAATGGCCTTCACCGTTGAACAATTAATCAGCGAATTATCCTTTGGAATGACGCTTTACCCCAGCGACGTTCTTCTAACAGGCACACCGAGCGGCATTGGCATGGCTCGCACTCCTGCTGAATTCCTTAAAGATGGAGATGAGATTGTCGTTCGCGCGACAGGCTTGGGAGAGCTTAAAAACAAGGTGGAGAGTTCAATTTAATTAAGCAATATATTTTGAGGTTGCGTTGGCCTTTCTAGACGAACTTAAAGCGGATGCAAAAGACCAACGCGACAATTTTTGCATCACACAACGCAGTTTCCACATTCGAGCCTTTTCTAAAATTATTAAACGCATTGGATAACTGAACTTAAACTTGAGTTTTTTTATCATGTATGCGACTTGCGGCCTCAAGGAAGCCAGACCGACTTCGGTCAAGCCACCAGTTTAATCAAAATTTGGGGGCTACATGTCTAAGTCATTTCTGTTTCTGGCCAGCACTGTCAGTATTTTTTCACTCGTTTCCTACGCGCAGGCACAAGACGCTGTCGAACTAAACCGGATCGTCATCGGCACAGAAGCGAATGATGACAATAGCGTTGAGGTCACCGATGAAGACATCGTGCGCATCAACCCTACAGATCTTCAGGATTTATTTGCTGCCGAACCAACAATTGCAGTAGGCAGCTCCCTACCCGTCTCACAGAAATTATACGTCAACGGCGTTGAGGAAACCAATCTATCCGTTTCAATTGACGGAAGCCGTCAGAACAATAAAATTTTCCACCACAATGCAACAACACTGATTGACCCATCGCTGCTAAAAGCAGTGAGCATTGATCCAGGTGTTGCGCCTGCCGACGCTGGCCCTGGCGCACTTGCGGGCTCTATTCAATATGAAACAAAAGATGTGGGTGACCTTCTGCCAGACGGCAAAATGTTCGGCGGCTTTACCATTGGTGAGTACAGCACCAATGGCGATGTGTTCACAACCAGCAACGCCCTTTACGCACGTAAAGACGGCTTTGAGGCGCTCGGTTTCATCAAATACGCCATAGGCAATTGGCAGCAAGATGGCGATGGTGTCGACATTACGGGTTCTGGAACGAAGTTGCTCAGCGGTCTTGGTAAAATCGCTTATCAATCAGAAATAGGTCACCGCCTTGAGTTGTCTTATGAGCGCGTGGGCGATGATGAGGCGCGCCCTTACCGCGCCAATATTGGCACTATCATGGGCGGGCGCCCTGTTCCTTTGACCCGCAATTATGATCTCGCACGTCAGAATGTGACTTTAACTTATACCAATGAAAATCCGGTCGGCCTTTGGGACCCAACAATCCAGCTTGCTTACAGCATTACAAATTTGGGCATAGAAGAAGATGCTTCAAATATTTATGGAGAAACAGACAGCATCAACGGCAAAATCGAGAACAAATTCGGCTTGGACAATGGCTCGATCACTGCTGGCGTCGACTTCTTTGCTGACAGCGCAAACCTGCAATATGAAGATTTACTCAACAGCGCACTCAATGAAAGCAGCACAGAAAAAGCTTCCAACATCGGTATATATGCGCAAGCTCGGCTTGATATTACAGATCGCTTTCGCACCTCATTCGGCGCACGTGCAGACTTCCAGCGCTTTGAAGGCGTAAATGACTACAAGGATAACACTTCAGGCCTATCTGCCAACCTATCGGGTGAGTTCGATGTCACAGATTATTTGACAGCAAGCGCTGGCGCTTCACATGTGTTCGGCGGCATTCCGCTCGCAGAAAATTTCATATTGAACCCACTTTGGGATTATTCAAGCGGTTTTCAATCCGTCACATCCAACAATGTTTTTGCTGGTTTAAACGCCCGCTTCGGCAACTTTAATGTCAGCGGAAAAGTTTTCCATACTGCAATCAATGATGCCAGAACACCGAGTTATGGCGGCGGTCCCGCATTGACAAAAGACATGACATCCACCGGCTTCGAAGTGGGGCTGGGCTATGATTGGGGCAATGGTTTTGCGCGTGTTGGCTATGCCAATATTGATACCAAAATTGATGGCAATCCATCTGACTCTTACACTGGCAACTATCTGACAGTACCAATCGGCCAAATCTTCACACTCGAGGCAGCTCACACATTTGCTGATTACGGCGTTACGATTGGTGGCAACGGGCAAATCGTGCTGGAAGAAACCGACAACTTTGGCGGTGGTTCGACACAAACAACATTGGCTGGCTACGAGGTATTCAACGCCTTTGTTGAATACACGCCGCTCAATTATGAAAACCTGACACTTCGCGCCGCGGTCAACAATATCTTTGATGAAACTTACGTTTCACGCGCCACTTATGGCCAAGAATTCAGCACGGTTGAACCGCTGCATGAGCCGGGTCGGTCATTTAAATTATCACTCAAAGCCAAATTCTAATCCAGACCAGAGAAAGGACGGCATCTGCGAGCAGAGCCGGAGATAGCTATATGAAAAAAATACTCAACCTATTCGCCCTCGTTGGCTTATCACTAACAGCGACATGCTTGCCTGCCTTGAGTGCAGAAATTCAAACTGCAGCCGGCCCACAATCAATCGAGACAACACCAAATAAAGTTGCGGTATTTGATATCGCAGCGATTGATACATTGGACGCACTTGGCATCAAAATTGACGGTGTGCCGAACAATCTTTACCTCGACAGTTTGAAGGGCAAATTCACATCAGCGCAGCAAGTTGGCACTCTTTTTGAACCTGATCTTGAAGCGCTCAATGCACTTGCCCCTGAATTGATTATCGTTGGCGGGCGGTCTTCGACACAGATCGATCAAACAAGCCGTATCGCGCCATCAATTGACATGACGATCTGGGGCGATGATCTCATCAATCAAGCACGTCAACGCATTGTGGATTACGGCACAATCTTTGGCGTGAATGATAAGGCGCAAGCGCTTGCTGCAGAATTTGATGCCAAAATCAAAGTTGCAACAGATGCAGCCAACGGCAAAGGCAATGCGCTGATTGTCATGACCAACGGACCAAAAATTTCCGTCTACGGGCCAAAATCACGCTTTGGCTGGGTTCACACCACGCTAGCTATTCCGGCAGCCGATGAGAACATTGATGCTGGCGATCACGGTGATGCAGTATCATTTGAGTTTATTGCTGATATTGACCCTGATTGGTTGATTGTGGTGGACCGTGCTGCGGCCATTGGTTCGAACGAACAGAACGCTAAAGCAACGCTTGATAATGAACTTATTCGCCAAACCAAGGCTTGGAAAAACGGGCACGTCATCTATGCACCATCAGCCAATGTTTACATTGCAGCCGGTGGCGCACGTTCAACAATGGCCGTTTTTGATGCGCTGGCCGCAGGTTTTGCCAAAGACGAATGAGCTCGGTGCGCGCGCAAATAACGCTTGGCATTGCTGCCCTGCTCCTTTTGAGCTTGTGTAGCATTGCCGTTGGCGTAGGCGATATTTTCAACGGTAATAGTGCTGCCAATATTGAGCTTATGTTAAGCAGCCGTTTGCCGCGCACGCTTGCCGTATTGTTGACTGGGGCAAGCTTGGCAATCGCTGGCCTTGTTATGCAAAGCCTTGCACGCAACAGATTTGTCGACCCGATGATTGCAGGCACCGGACAAAGCGCAGCACTCGGCATTTTGTTGATTACAATACTCGCACCCCAATCAACGATCATGGTGAAGGTTCTGGTTGCCAGCTTCACAGCATTTGTAGGCACAGCACTATTTTTGACTTTGGCACGAAAAGTGTCGTCCAAAGATCCTTATATGATTGCACTATTTGCGATTATTTATGGCGGCATTGTCGGTGCATTGGCAGTGGCGATCGCATGGCATTTTGACCTTTTACAATTTTTAGATGTTTGGATGAGTGGTGAGTTTTCTGGCGTCATGCGTGGACGCTATGAAACCTTGTGGTTTATCGGCTTCGTCATGGTTGCCGCTTGGTGGGTCGCAGACCGCCTGACTATTCTCGCGCTCGGCCGCGACACATCAATCGGCCTTGGCCTTGATTATAAATCCACTCTGCAAATTGGATTGGTCATCGTTTCGGTCATCTCCGGCTTGACCGTTGCAACCGTCGGCGCATTGCCTTTCATAGGTTTGATTGTTCCAGCAGCCGTATCACGCATGATCGGCGATGATGTACGCCGCGCTATTCCAATGGTTGCTTTGGGCGGCGCACTTCTGGTGCTTGTGTCAGATTTAATAGGACGCCTCATCCGCTTCCCTTATGAAATTCCAGCTGGAACAATCATGGGGGTCGTCGGTGCGGCCGCGTTTCTGATGCTTATTTTTAGTCGGTCATTTCGTCATGCTTGATCGACGTCTTGTTATTCTAGCTCTCACTGCAATTGTGACCATCGTTCTGTTCATGACAATCAATGTGCGCGGCAATTGGCAATTCGCCATGGAGTTGCGCTTGGAGCGGCTACTCAGCCTGCTGCAAGTATCTGTCTCAGTGGCATTGTCGACTTTGGTATTTCAAACAATTACGGCCAACCGCATTTTGACACCATCCATTATGGGAATGGATGCGCTCTATGTCTTACTTCAAACAGCGCTTGTTTTTGTATTGGGCGGCTTTGGATATGCAGCTTTAAATCCAGTGGGTAAGTTCACTATTGAAGTTGTCATGATGGCCGGCCTTGCTTGCCTGCTCTTTTTGCCATTGCTGCGTTACAGCAATGCACTCGTGCTGATGCTGCTTGGCGGCATTGTCGTCGGCGTTCTCTTTAGAAGCCTATCTTCCCTGTTATCCAGATTAATCGACCCTAATGATTTCGCAATTGTGCAAAACGTAAGCTACGCGGATTTCAACACAGTCAATGCCGATCTGTTGCTGCCATGCCTTGTGCTCACAATTATTGCCGCAGCAATATGCTGGCGTGCGCGCCATGTTCTTGATGTCATCCTTTTGGGCAGACCAACCGCTATAGGGCTTGGCGTTAACTGGCGTGGTTATTCAGTTATCCTGTTGCTTCTTGTTGGCATGCTTGTGGCGATTTCTACAGCGCTGGCAGGCCCCATAACATTCTTAGGATTGCTGGTTGTTGCTCTTGGCCAAAGACTGGCTGGAACCAGCAAACATAGCCAAACCATTATCACCAGTATTCTTGTCGCCATTATTCTTCTGGTGGGAGGACAAACTGTTCTTAGTCATGCGTTTAGCAACGCTTTGCCCCTTGGCGTACTGATCGAGTTCATTGGCGGCATTACTTTTCTGTTCATTCTTTTTTATAGAGGGCAAACATGATCAAGCTTACTAATGTGGCTGTATCGCTCTCGGGCACGCCCATTCTCAGCGATATAAATCTGGAACTACCAAGCGGCGGTATTACGGCTCTCATCGGTCCTAATGGAGCGGGGAAATCAACCTTGATTTCCGCTATGGCGCGGCTTGTGCCGGTCACATCAGGTGAGATCATTGTGGATGGCATGAACGTTGCGAATACCGCCTCCCGAACGCTCGCGCAGCGCCTATCAATAATGCCACAAGACAACGCCGTTGCGGGACGCTTGCGCGTCGGCGAACTCGTTCAGTTCGGACGCTTTCCCCATCATCAAGGTAGACCAACGCAAGCGGACTTCGAGGCAGTAGACGAAGCGCTTAACATATTCGATCTCTTCGAAATCAAAGATAAATTCGTTGACACATTATCAGGCGGCCAAAGGCAAAGAGCGCGCGCCGCAATGTGTTTTGCACAAGGCACAGATTACATTCTTCTGGATGAACCGCTCAACAATTTAGACATTTTCTACGCACGTGAACTGATGCGCACTTTACGCCATGTGGCTGATACGAAGCAGCGCAGCATCATTATTGTTCTTCATGATCTCAATCACGCAGCGGTTCATGCGGACCGGATTATCGCCATGCGTGATGGGAAAATAATTGCCGATGACAGACCTGATAAGGTCATGCATCCGAATGTCTTACAGTCGGTTTTCGGCTTTCAAATCAATGTCGAAACGATTGCAGGAAAACCCATTAGCTTGCATTTCTTGTGAGGAATTAAGGCGGAGGGAAAACGGATACCACTGTACTTTTAAAGGCACGTTCTAGCATGCATTAAACACGTGTCTTGGCTGAGAAGAAAATAAACCCTGCCAATCCAATGATGATAGGAATAATAAGCATCACTCCGAAACCAGAAAGAAACAGCGCGCAACATATAAAACCGATAACAGCGAGCAGCTTCGACAACCACAATAACAATCAAAATGTGAACTGGACGCTCATAAATAGAGCCTTCGAACAATGCCAGAAGAGCAGATAGTCCGTTGGCGACTTCAAATGATCCACTGATGCTCTATTCTTAGGTCTTATGTCACTGTCATGAATGGGTGGCTAAGCTAGAAAAAGTGACTATTGAATAATATTGATACCCTCATAATCAACTCTTTGAGATTAACATGAAAACTGATCTGACGCGCTTCTTACCTATTTTGAAATGGGGGCGAGAGTACAACCGGTCCGCACTCTCAAATGACCTTGTGGCTGCGTTAATCGTGACAATCATGTTGATTCCGCAATCATTGGCATACGCGTTATTGGCAGGATTGCCTCCTGAGGCTGGCCTTTATGCCTCGATTGCGCCGATCTTGCTATACGCCATATTCGGGACGAGCCGTGCTTTGGCTGTAGGCCCCGTTGCTGTTGTCTCATTGATGACTGCAGCCGCATTGAGCCACATCGTTGAGCAAGGTACAATGGGCTATGCAGTTGCGGCATTGTCGCTGGCTGCATTATCGGGCTTGATCTTATTAGGAATGGGACTTTTTCGTTTAGGTTTTGTTGCAAATTTCTTATCTCATCCCGTTATCTCAGGATTTATCACAGCCTCTGGCATCATTATCGCAGCAAGCCAAATCAAACATATTCTTGGCGTTAATGCGGATGGCCATAACCTTCTGGAGTTGGTTATTTCATTGGGCCAACATTTATCAGAAACCAACTGGATTACCGCAATTATTGGTATTCTCGCAACGGGGTTTCTTTTCTGGGTGCGCAAAGGCCTCAAACCAGTATTACAAAAAATGGGCTTGTCTTCTGGCATAACTGGCGTTCTTGTGAAAACTGGACCGGTGGCTGTCGTCGTCGTGACTACTCTTGCCGTATGGGGTTTTAACCTTGCAGATAAGGGTGTTAAAATCGTTGGAGATGTGCCGCAAAGCTTGCCTCCTCTGACACTACCGTTTTTCTCACCTGAATTATTGGGTCAGCTACTCCTTCCTGCATTCTTGATTTCCATTATCGGCTTTGTGGAATCAATTTCAGTTGCACAAACTCTTGCGGCTAAAAGGCGGCAGCGTATCGATCCAGACCAAGAACTAATTGGACTTGGCGCCGCTAATATCGGTGCATCACTTACAGGTGGATTTCCGGTTACAGGTGGCTTTTCGCGATCAGTCGTCAATTTTGATGCAGGGGCCGAAACCCCAGCCGCTGGAGCATTCACCGCAGTCGGGCTGGCCATAGCGGCACTCGCCTTGACACCGTTGATCTACTTTTTGCCCAAGGCGACTTTGGCGGCAACTATCATCGTCGCCGTGCTCAGCCTTGTTGATTTTTCGATACTCAAACGCAGCTGGAATTACTCCAAAGCAGACTTTTCTGCTGTCTTGACCACAATCCTTGTGACCCTTGGACTGGGAGTAGAGGCAGGCGTGTCGGCAGGTGTCGGGCTATCAATCTTACTGCACCTATATAAATCATCTAAGCCGCATATTGCCGAAGTTGGCCAAGTCCCTGGCACTGAACATTATCGCAATATTCTGCGCCATGATGTTTTAACAGATTCTTCAATTGTGACACTGCGTGTTGATGAAAGCTTGTACTTTGCAAATGCTCGTTATCTTGAAGATAAAATCCAAAATCGTGTCGCTGATGACAAAAATGTCCGGCACGTGATTTTGCAGTGCTCTGCAATCAATGAAATCGACTTAAGTGCGCTTGAGTCACTTGAGGCGATAAACGAACGATTGAAAGCAATGGGTGTCACGCTTCACTTATCTGAAGTCAAAGGACCAGTAATGGATCGCTTGAAAGCACAATCATTTCTGAAGGAAATGAGTGGCGAAGTTTTTCTCTCGCAGTTTGAAGCCGAACAGAAGCTAAAGGCAGCGCAACATTGAGCAGTACAAATATTCCTCAAACATCGATACCACGCTCACACAGAACATTTGCCACATGACTTATACTAAGCGGAAAGCGCCTCTGTCATGACCATTTTAAATCTGTGTATTTCGCCAGTCACAGGCAGCGGCAGAGACATAATCTTGATATAGGCAGGGCTGCTCCTCATATAGTGGAGATGACGTTTTCGAGTTCATTTACGGAGTATAGCAAAGGTGCAGGTCGCAGTTGAAATGGGAAGTTTGACAGGGGGAGCCCCAGCCAATCTTGACATTGAAGAACTGCTGGCGACCCGTCTTTTGGTGCAAGGTAATTCCGGCTCAGGAAAATCGCATCTACTGCGCCGTCTGCTCGAGCAATCCTCGCAATGGGTTCAACAGGTGATTATCGATCCTGAAGGCGACTTCGTGACATTGTCAGAAAAATACGGTCATCTGGTTGTTGAGGGAGATCGCACCGAGGGCGAACTTGCTGGTATTGCCAGCCGCATTCGGCGGCACCGTGTATCCTGCGTTCTTTCACTTGAAGGGCTAGACGTTGAAGAGCAAATGCGCGCGGCAGCGACATTTCTTAATGCGCTATTCGATGCTGAACATGAGTTCTGGTATCCAATTTTGGTCGTGGTGGATGAGGCACAATTGTTTGCGCCAGCAGTTGGCGGCGAAGTATCTGAAGGCACTCGAAAAATGTCGCTGGGTGCGATGACCAACTTAATGTGCAGGGGCCGCAAACGCGGCTTAGCGGGCGTCATCGCAACGCAGCGCTTGGCTAAACTTGCCAAAAACGTAGCGGCGGAAGCCTCTAATTTTCTTATGGGGCGCACGTTTCTTGACATTGATATGGCACGCGCCGCGGACCTTTTGGGCATGGACCGACGTCAGGCAGAGATGTTCCGCGATCTAAAACGCGGTAATTTTGTGGGGCTTGGCCCTGCCCTTTCTCGGAGGCCCATTCCGATTGCTATTGGCGCAGTGGAAACACAGGCGCGCTCATCTAGCCCTAAATTGATGCCCATGCCTGACGTTGCAGAAAATGTTGAAGATCTGATTTTTACGCCGGACCCAGAGGAATTTAACCAGCTGCCACAACGCCGCGCACGGCCAGCACCGCGGCCAACAACGGATATTTTGGCTGAGCTTTCTCGCGCTACTCCGCTTAGCGATGCGCCCTTATCAAAGACGAGTGATAAGACGGCAACTCCTGAAATTTCTGCGGAAGAGCGCGAAGCCAGCATCTCCAATGTGCTGGAGGAAATTCTCTCCGATCCGCAGTCAGGTTACCGCACCGATTCAGCGCTGTATCAGGACTTTTTGGTTCGACTTCGCATGCGCCGCCTGTCCGGCTCACCAATGTCGCTCAGTGAGTTCCGTCGCCGCGTTGCCATTGCGCGTTCTGGCGTTGATGCAGAAACGCAGGACACGGAGACTTGGGCTACCGCCCTTTCCATGTGCACGATGGTGACGGATGATTTGCAGGGCGTATTTTTGATGCTCGCCTATGCTGCGATCAAAGGCGACACTTGCCCTTCTGATGCTCGTATTGCCCGCGCCTATGGCACTCATTCAGCGCGGCGAGCACGCAGGCTTTTAGGCTATTTCGAAGAGCAAGGCTTAATCATTGTTCATGCCGATCAGTCTGGCAAACGTATTGTAGGCATTCCTGAACTCGCATCTGAAACAGCACCGGGTGCTGCCGATGAGCCTGATGTGATTTCGCAAAGCGCTGAAGCTGCGGAGTAGCAGTTTGGTTTGGCGAGTATACTCGCCAGAAACACTCAAAAAATAGCGCAAGTAATTACCACTAATTTTATGATTTTCGGCAGTGTCTTGAATTATTTAAAAGAGTTGCAGTAATCAATTACACGATCATCGTAACTTTATAGAAACGACGCGTTCCCTACACAGCACTTTTCAGATGTTCAGCTTGGATATTTAGTTTTAATTATCGTAAAATTTATCGATTATTGCATTACGTCGATTTTATCCAAACAAATTTTCTGCTATTTCCCGTTCATGGATATCATCTTAATAACTGCCTTTATAGCGTCGCTCTTTTTGATTATCGGTGCAGCCGAACCGCTGGCTGCACGGCTACGTCTTCCCTATAGCGTAATCTTGGCGGTTCTTGGCATGCTTATCGGTGCAGGCGCTATCTTCTTTCTGCGCACTGAATTGACCGACGCATTGAACCCTGTCGCCGAGGCAATTCTTGGCCTGCCTATTCGTTCAAACGTGTTCCTCTATGTATTCCTGCCAACATTGTTATTTCAGGCAACGCTGGGAATGAACTTGCGCCGTATGCTCGACGATTGGGTTCCTATTTTAGTGCTCGCTGTCGTCGCTGTGGTCGTCGCTACTTTAAGTGTCGGCTATGCACTGGCATGGACGAGTACATTGCCACTTGCTGCCTGCCTGCTAATCGGAGCCATCGTATCCACGACAGACCCTTCGGCTGTGGTGTCGATTTTCCGTTCCATTTCTGCACCGCGCAGGCTGGCGCGTATCATCGAGGGCGAAAGCCTGCTGAACGATGCCGCGGCAATCGCGCTCTTTGGCCTGTTCATGGGCTTTGTGATGCTTGGCATGCCAGACCCGACCTTTACGGATGCGCTTGGACAGTTTCCCGTATTGATTGGCGGCGGCGCAATTGTAGGTTGGGTTGCAGCACGGCTGTCAGTATTGCTCATGTCAGTTTTTGTGCACCATGAACGTGCGCAGATTTCTGTGTCAGTTGCTCTTCCCTATCTCGTTTATATTGGTGCAGAACAAATTGTCGGCGCCTCTGGCGTAATCGCTGTCGTGACAGCCGGCATAACGATGAACCTAACAGGGCCCCACCGTTTGTCGCCGCAAGCTTGGTCAAACCTCAGCGAAGTGTGGGACCTCCTTGCACATTGGGCAGGCGCATTGATCTTTATTCTGGCTGCGCTTCTTATCCCAAGATTATTAGAAGAAGTGCGTGCCGAGGACTTTTTTCTAGTCAGCGTCGTCATTTGTGCCGCTGTGATCGCACGTGCGCTCATTCTGTTTGGGCTGTTACCGCTGCTTACATTGCTGCGCCTTTCGCCTGCCGTTGAACGGCCGTACCGCGTGGCTATCCTATGGGGCGGACTTCGCGGGGCGGTCACTCTTGCGCTGGCTTTGGCTGTTACTGAAAGTATTTGGGTTCCGATTGAAGTGAAGCGTGTGGTTGGCATCCTCGCCACAGGTTTCACGCTCTTCACTCTTCTTGTGCAGGGTACGACATTGCGGAGCGTCATTAGATGGCTCGGGCTTGATCGATTATCACCAATTGACGAAGCTTTATCACGTCAGGTCGTTGCGGTTGCGCTCCAAACCGTGCGTGAGGATGTGGAAAACACCACTGAGAATTATGAATTAAATCGCGAAATTGTACGCTCTGAAGCAAAGAAATTCGGTGAGCGATTGAACGACACAGTTCAAGCCGCAGAAGACGGCGCTGAAATTCTTGATCGTGACCGAATTACATTGGGACTGATTGCTCTTGCAGGTCATGAGCGCGACACTGTGCTTATCCGCATGCGAGAGCGGACAATTTCCCAACGTATGGCAGAACAAGTCTTATCGGATGCGGACCAGCTGATTGAAGGCGCAAGATCTGGCGGACGCTATGGGTATCAACGCGCAGCGCGAAAAACCGTGTCATACGGCCTAGATTTCAAAATTGGCGTGGCATTACAACGACGCCTGCATTTGTCTGGGCCTTTGGCCCGTATGACTGCTGATCGCTTTGAGCTCTTACTGTCACAGCGGCTTATTTTGCGCGACCTTGATGCGTTCATCGATAAACGTATTCGACGTATTCATGGGCGACGTGTCGCAGAATTGCTGCATGAGTTAGTCGCGCGCCGTGTGGAGGCGCTGGAGACTGCATTAGAAGGCCTGCGCCTGCAATATCCTGGATACGCAGAAAAACTCGAACGTCGCTTCATCCGGCGTACAGCACTACGCCTTGAAGAGCGTGAATATTCCATTATGCGCGAAGATGGGTTGATTGGAGCTGAGATTTACACAGCGCTGATGCAAAACCTGAATGTGCAACGTGCCGCAACTGAGAAACGTCCTTCGCTCGATGTTGCCATTCAGCGTTTAGAACTCGTCCAGCGTTTTCCTTTGTTTATTGGAATGGATGATTCTGCGCTCAAAAAGCTGGGACGTTCGCTCAAGACTGTTTACGTTAATTCAGGAGAGTTGATCATTGATAAGGATGATCCAGCGACGAGTGTTTACTTTATCGCCTCCGGTGCCGTCGAGCTTGAGAGCGCTGGTCAAACATGGCGGCGCGGCGGCGGGGAGATGTTTGGGCAAATTGCAATCCTGACGAAGAAAGCGGTTCGCACGCAAGTACGGGCAATCGCTCCTTCGACATTACTCGCGCTTGACGCTGATCGCTTCCGCCGCCTTCTTGCGCGTAGCCCTGCAATACAGCAAGCCATTCGCAACAGCGCAAAGGAGCGCGGCATAGACCCTGACGCGCTCATTGCTAAAGAACAATCAGGCACCCCACTCATTACGAAGTAGATGGTTCTTTTCCATCATTTGGCTAATCATATTTACACCAGCGCTTGCTGCTGCAATGATATTATTGACGGCGAGCAAGTATGCGATGATTGGAAATTGCCGCAGCCTTGGGAAATAACAATTTCCTCTGACAACATCGCCAAATGAGTAAATAACAGGACTTACGCCTAAATAATCAGCTCACATTGCCCGCTTTATAGGCAGTCTTAGTCTTGCTTAATATTTACGCATCAGCGCAAAATTCCGAAGTATTTTTACGGCTCATGCGCTTTCAATAGCTGGCTCGACGGGCTCATCTTTTTGTCGGCGAACCATCTAGAAATCCATGAAATGGAAGGCGCTGACCGCACAAAAATCTTTATAGGCAAGTACGATTGAAACTGTTTGAAACGCGATGAATATCATCCCGACTATCCAACCGATGCAGCGCAATGCGGGCAGTGCACGGCTTAGCGTGACAGGCGTGAGTGGGAACACCATGCTTGAAAACTTATATCAGTCGGGCAATGCTAAACTTCGTATTCCTGAACGTTATGAATCTGGTCCGCTTGAAGCGGTTATGATCAACATCGCTGGTGGCATGACGGGCGGCGACACGCTTGATTGGGATTTCAGCGCTCATGACAATGCCGAACTTACTTTGACATCGCAGGCCTGCGAAAAAATCTATAAATCTAGCTCAGGACAAGCAGTCGCCGATATTGCGTTAAACGCTTCTAGCGGATCGCACATAAACTGGTTGCCGCAAGAAACCATTGTTTTTGATCGCGCGAATTTGCTGCGCAAAGTCAATATTGATCTATCCGATAACGCCTCTGCGCTCATTGTCGAGGCGTTGGTGTTTGGCCGTAAAGCGATGGGAGAAATTGTAAAGGAAGCGGCGATCCGTGACCGCTGGCGCGTGCAACAAAATGGCGCTCTCATCCATGCGGAAGAATTATGGATATCTGGCCCGATTGATGAGCAATTATCGAACAAAGCAATTGCTGCGGGCAACAAGGCCATAGCGACGGTGCTTTTTGTGTCGCCTACCGCTGAGCAGTCCATGGCGCAGCTCAATAATATAATTGGTGAGAACGGCGCGGTGTCTTGCTGGAACGGCAAGTTGCTTTTGCGCATTTTAGCTATGGATAGCTATGATTTACGCCGCACCCTAATTCCTGTGATCCAATGCCTATCAGGCGGGCAAAAACTGCCGAAATGCTGGACGCTTTAGATGGAGACGATATGCAACTGACCCCGAGAGAAAAAGATAAATTGCTGATTTCAATGGCGGCAGTTGTCGCGCGCAAGCGCCTTGAGCGCGGCGTGAAGCTGAACCACCCAGAAGCCATTGCACTGATCACAGATTTTGTCGTTGAAGGCGCGCGCGACGGGCGCAGCGTTGCCGACCTCATGGAAGCAGGCGCGCACGTGATCACCCGCGCACAAGTGATGGAGGGCATCCCTGAAATGATCCACGATATTCAGGTCGAGGCCACTTTTCCCGATGGCACAAAACTCGTGACCGTGCATGAGCCGATTAGATAGGAGAACATCTATGATCCCCGGTGAAATTATTACCGCCAAAGGCGACATCACACTCAATGAGGGCGCTGAATCTATCACGCTTAAAGTCGCCAACACGGGCGACCGTCCGGTGCAAGTGGGCAGCCATTATCATTTTTATGAAACCAATGCGGCGCTGACATTTGACCGCGATGCTGCGCGTGGCATGCGGCTTGATATTGCGGCTGGAACCGCTGTTCGGTTTGAACCGGGCCAAGAGCGTGACGTAACGCTTATTCCTGTTTCTGGCGCACGCAAAATTTATGGCTTCAATGCTAAAATAATGGGAGATCTATAATGCCTACAAAACTCCCCCGTTCAGAATATGCTGCTATGTACGGCCCAACGACTGGCGACAAAGTGCGGCTTGCCGATACGGATTTGATTATTGAGGTCGAACGCGATCTTACAACTTACGGCGAAGAGGTGAAATTTGGCGGCGGCAAAGTCATCCGCGATGGTATGGGCCAAGCACAAACAACACGCGCAGACGGCGCTGTTGATACGGTTATCACCAATGCGCTGATCGTCGATCATTCCGGCATCTATAAAGCCGATGTCGGCCTAAAAGATGGGCGTATTTGCAAGATCGGCAAAGCGGGCAATCCTGACACACAGCCAGGTGTCAACATCATCGTTGGACCGGGCACAGAGGCGATTGCAGGCGAAGGGAAAATTCTCACTGCTGGTGGGTTCGACAGCCATATCCATTATATTTGCCCGCAGCAGATTGACGATGCGCTTTATTCGGGCGTTACCACAATGCTTGGCGGCGGCACTGGACCAGCTCATGGCACGCTTGCAACGACATGTACGCCGGGGCCTTGGCACTTAGGCCGCATGATACAAAGCGCAGATGCCCTTCCGATGAATCTTGCATTTGCAGGAAAAGGCAATACGTCATTGCCCGGCGCATTGCACGAAATGGTGCTGGGAGGCGCATGTGCACTCAAGCTGCATGAAGATTGGGGCACCACGCCTGCAGCTATCGATAACTGCCTAAATGTTGCAGATGAATTCGATGTGCAAGTGATGATCCACACCGATACGTTGAATGAATCTGGGTTCGTCGAAAACACGGTCGACGCATTCAAAGGTCGCACCATCCACGCATTTCACACCGAGGGTGCTGGCGGCGGCCATGCACCGGACATTATTAAAATTTGCGGCCTGCAGAACGTACTGCCCTCCTCCACCAATCCGACACGGCCTTACACGATCAACACGCTGGAAGAGCATCTGGATATGTTGATGGTTTGCCATCACCTCGACAGCTCAATTCCAGAAGACATTGCATTCGCCGAAAGCCGTATTCGACGCGAAACAATTGCTGCTGAAGATATTCTGCACGATATGGGCGCGTTCTCGATTATCGCATCTGACAGTCAAGCGATGGGCCGTGTGGGCGAAGTTCTCATTCGCACTTGGCAGACGGCCGATAAGATGAAGAAGCAGCGCGGCCCACTCAAAGAAGAGACAGGCGATAACGATAATTTTCGCGTGCGCCGCTATATTGCAAAATACACCATCAACCCAGCGATTGCGCATGGCATTAGCCATGAGATCGGCTCGATTGAGGAAGGCAAGCGCGCAGACTTGGTGTTGTGGGACACCGCATTTTTTGGTGTGAAACCAGCGATGGTTTTAATAGGCGGCACAATTATTGCTGCACCGATGGGCGACCCCAATGCCTCCATCCCGACACCGCAGCCAGTGCATATGCGCCCCATGTTTGGTGCGTTCGGCAAAGCGCTCACCAATTCCTCTGTAACTTTTGTAAGCCAAGCGGCGATTGACGACGGTCTCGCACATAAGCTTGGAACCGAAAAACAGATGGTGGCGGTGAATAATACACGTGGAGGCATTTCCAAATCATCGCTTATTTTGAACGATGCGACACCGCATATGGAGGTTGATCCTGAGACATATGAAGTTCGTGCAGATGGCATATTGTTAACGTGCGAACCAGCAAGCGTACTGCCTATGGCACAGAGGTATTTTCTGTTTTGATTAAGGCCACGACAACGATTTCTCATACCCACTCACCAGCTGATACGATAACGCTGGATGAAACTGCGCGGCATCGCAGGCGTGTTAAAATGACATCAGACAATGGCATTGAGTTTCTGCTGGATTTGCCTGAGGCCAAATTGCTGCGCCATGGCGAGGGACTGGTCTTGGATGACGGGCGTGTGATTGAAGTGCGTGCAGAGCCAGAGGATTTATTGGAAGTGCGTGGGCGCGATACGCGGCATTTACTTGCGCTTGGCTGGCAAATTGGCAATCGACATTTGGCAGCACAAATTGAAAGCGACCGCATACTTATCCGTCAAGATCATGTGATAAAAGAGATGCTGATTGGCCTTGGTGCCACCGCCGTAGAAATTCGTGCACCGTTTAATCCAGAAGGTGGTGCTTATGGCGATGTTCATAAAGGACATCATCACCATGACTAAAAGTTTGACTGGCACAGTGATGATATATTGCTCGATAGTATTATCGACGACTGGCAGCGCAGAAATTCAGAAAAATGAATGATAGTGCATCGCTATTAAAACTCATGTCTTGGCTCTCGCCTGTATTTCCCACAGGTGGATTTGCCTATTCATCTGGTCTTGAAACTGCAGTGCAAAGCGGCCTTGTCGTTAACGCCGATGACTTGCAAGATTGGCTTAAAACAGCACTCAGCAACGGCGCATTGCACAACGATGCCGTTCTATTTGCCGCCGCTTGGCGAAAGAGCAACGCCCCTAAAGAACTAACTAAAATCGCAGAAATGGCACTTGCGCTTGCCGGAAGCGCAGGGCGTTACTTAGAAATGACCGCACAAGGCGATGCATTTATAAAAGCTGTCATAAGCTGGCCAGATATGGATGATGTTCGCTTCCCCTCGCCTTGCCCGCTTTGTGTTGCGGTTGGTGCAGCGGCTGGTGCCTGTAAGATTGACCTAACGATTGCTTTGTCCGCCTATCTGCATAGCGCGATTACGAACCAAGCGCAGGCGGCAATTCGCCTGTCGGTCACAGGTCAAAATGGCGCTTCAAACATTATGGCCACGCTTGAGCCAGATATTATAGCATTGGCAGAATTTGCGGCGCAGAGCGATATGGATGATGTTGGCAGTGCTGCAATGAATGCAGAAATCATGTCGATGCGCCATGAGCATTTGAATGGAAGGATGTTCCGGTCGTGAACCAATCAAATAATGGACCATTGCGTGTTGGTATTGGCGGGCCAGTTGGCACCGGCAAAACAACGCTGACAGAAAAACTATGCAAAGCAATGTCGGGCAAATATTCCGTGGCCGTTGTCACAAATGATATTTACACGCGCGAAGATGCTGACGCATTGGTGCGCTCGCAAGCATTATCATCAGATCGCATCATCGGTGTTGAAACCGGCGGCTGTCCGCATACGGCTATCCGCGAAGATGCGTCGATCAATTTGCAAGCGATTGATGAACTTAATACGCGTCATCCTGATCTTGATATTATTTTCATTGAGTCTGGCGGTGATAATCTGGCGGCTACATTTTCACCAGATTTGGCGGATTTGACGCTCTATGTGATTTCGGTTTGTCAGGGCGGCGATATACCGCGCAAAGGCGGCGCAGCGATCACGCGATCTGACTTGCTCATCATCAATAAAACCGATCTTGCGCCTTATGTGGGTGCAAATCTTGAACAAATGGATGCGGATGCAAAACGCGCCCGAGGCCAGAGACCTGTTCAATTGAGCGATCTATCGCGCGGAAGCGGCGTCGAAGAGATTGTATCATTTCTCGAAAACCATGGCGGCCTATCGAAGCCCGCTTAAACCTGTCGCCTATTTTTTACTCAGAAGACTATCGCCGCCTAAAAAGAGTGCATGTTCATTTAAATATACTGGTCACGTTTTTAAATGCGCGCCAACTTAAATCGTTAAGTATTTGATAATAAATGATTAAATCGCGAGCCGCGAAACTGGCACGCATGTTGCAATACACGAAGCGATATTAACGAGCTTTGGAGTTATGCAATTGAACAAGGTGACACGCCGCTTCGCACTGGCCGGTGCAACTACACTTATATCTGTTTCAATGTTGTTTTCAGCATCAGCACAGGAAGAGACAATCAAGATAGGTGTTCTGCATTCACTATCTGGAACAATGGCGATTTCAGAAACGACGCTTAAAGACACGATTGAAATGCTGGTTGATCAGCAAAATGAAAAAGGCGGTTTGCTGGGCAAGCAACTTGAAGCCGTTGTCGTTGATCCGGCGTCTGACTGGCCGCTATTTGCTGAAAAAGCGCGCGAGCTTTTAACGGTTTCAAACGTTGATGTGATTTTTGGATCATGGACATCGGTGAGCCGCAAGTCGGCACTTCCGGTTCTTGAAGAGCTCAATGGTTTGATGTTCTACCCTGTTCAATATGAGGGTGAAGAATCTTCTAAAAACGTATTTTACACAGGTGCTGCTCCCAACCAGCAAGCTATTCCAGCGACCGATTATTTTTTAGAGGAGCTTGGCGTTGAAAAATTTGCGTTACTCGGCACCGACTATGTTTACCCCCGCACAACGAACAACATTCTTGAATCATACCTCAAAGGTAAAGGCATTGCGGCAGAAGACATCTTTGTCAACTACACGCCCTTTGGCCATTCCGATTGGTCGAAAATTGTGGCCGATGTGATCGCACTTGGTGCTGACGGTAAAAAAGTTGGCGTGATATCCACGATCAATGGTGATGCCAATGTTGGCTTCTATAAAGAGTTAGCTGCCGCTGGTGTTTCTGCCGATGACATTCCTGTTGTCGCATTCTCCGTCGGCGAAGAAGAATTGTCTGGCCTTGATACATCCAACCTTGTTGGACATTTGGCTGCTTGGAATTATTTCCAATCTGCCGATGCCCCAGCCAATGCAGAATTCATCAAAACGTGGAAAGCGCGCATGGGCGAAAAGCGTGTGACCAACGATCCGATGGAAGCTCATTATATCGGCTTTAATATGTGGGTGAACGCAGTAACGGCAGCTGGCACAACGGATGTCGATGCGGTTCGCACTGCAATGTATGGCCAGAAGTTCCCGAATTTAACCGGCGGAACAGCAGAGATGCTTCCAAATCACCATTTGTCAAAGCCAGTTCTTATGGGTGAGATTCAAGCCGACGGGCAGTTTGACATCATCAGCCAGACAGAACCTGTACCGGGCGATGCATGGACCGACTTTTTGCCTGAGTCCGCTGTTTTGAAATCGGATTGGGCGACCCTTGGTTGCGGTATGTACAACACCGAAACCAGCACATGTGTTCAGATCAAATCGAACTACTAACAGTCCTCTCAGACTGAACAGGTAGGGCCGCATTCGTGCGGCTCTGCTTTCCCTGATCACCGGATAAAATCTATGTTTCGCATTTTGATAGCAGCCGTGATGCTTTTCATCACAGTATTTTCAGTCTCCGCGCAATCGGCTGATCTGCAAACAATTCTGCAAGAGAATAGCAAAGCGGTGGAGCGTTCATCGCGCACGACCATTTCGCCAATTCTTGACGCACTCTTGGAAAATGAAAGCACGAACGTCTCCACATTGCTGGAAAACTGGCAGAGCAAAAAACTTTGGATGCGGAAAAGCGATGGTCTGTTTTTCTTTGTGGAAAATAGCGATGCTGCCCCCATTGAACTGATTGATATCGAATCCAATGATGTTGCAGGCACTGCAGATAAATCAGAACTCAAAGAGCTGCGCCCCAATAGCGGTGTGCGCGCCGTCATGGCTTCCACGCTTGTTCGTTTTCAACTCATTGATGAAGACCAAATTCAACGCACGAACGCTTTGACTGCGATTGAACGCGACCCCGATGAAAGCCATTTAGACGTTCTACGCACAACAATAACTGACGAGCCTGTCGCTGCCATTAAAACGCGCATGGAACGCTTAGAGCGATTACTGACTATCCGCTTTGATAAGGATAGTACTGCGCGCATTGATGCGATCACTCACTTTGCTGGCGACACCAATATTGACGTTAGAGCCATGCTCAATCCTATTTTGGCGACGCAGATCAAAACAGCAAAAGAAATACCTGAAACTGAAAATGTCGCGCAGCGGCTTTCTGTAGGCAATGGCATAGCACACGACGCAGCTTATCAGCTTTTGGTCGATAATGATCTTGCGCCACAGCGCATTACAACAAAGGCGCGTGACGCTGCGCTAATCGCCAATATTACGGACGGTAAAATTGGTGGTTTTGATGTGGCGAGTTTGAACACGGAAGCGCGCCGGATTGAAGTCTACCAGGTACTCGCAAGTAAAGAGATCGTTCCGCCGTTCATTACAGAAAAGGCGGTTCAGGCTGCCCTTGATGGCCATGTCTTTTACGACGCATATATAGAGCAAGACAGTGCCGTGACCGATGCAGCACGCAATACGGTACGTTCAATCAATACACGCGTTGGCGCGTATCAGGGCGCTGATTTGGGACTTGATGCGCTTTCGCTTGCATCGATATATTTTCTAGCAGCCATCGGCCTTGCGATAACCTTCGGCGTGATGGGTGTCATCAATATGGCACACGGCGAATTCATCATGATCGGTGCTTATACGGGGTATGTCGCGCAGCAATTGATACCCGATTACACGCTATCGCTTATTGTCGCGCTGCCTCTCGCCTTTGTGGTCGCGTTTGGGGCTGGCGTTGCGCTGGAACGGTTGGTTATCCGTCATCTTATGCACCGCCCATTGGAAACGCTTTTGGCGACCTTTGGTATTTCCATCGCGCTTCAACAATTGGCAAAAAACATTTTCGGCACACAAGCCCGTCCGCTGACATCTCCCGCATGGCTTGATGGGGCATGGGTATATAACGACATCGTGTCAATCAGTTACATTCGCATCGCGATTTTTGTGTTGGCCTTATTGTTCTTCGCTCTTTTGCTCTTCATTTTGAACCGCACACGGCTTGGCCTTGAAGTGCGAGCCGTTACACAAAACCCGCGCATGGCTTCATCAATGGGCATCAATCCTGATAAGATAAACATGCTCACCTTTGGCCTTGGCTCGGGCATTGCAGGCATTGCAGGCGTTGCTATCGGCCTATTCGGTCAGGTCACGTCAGAGCTTGGTTCTAACTACATCGTGCAAAGTTTTATGACAGTCGTGGTTGGCGGCGTTGGCAATATTTGGGGCACGTTGGCTGGCGCGAGCATGATCGGCGGCCTGCAAAAAATCATCGAGTTCTTTAACCCGTCCAACACATTGGCGGCACAGACATTCATGATCATTTTCATCATCATTTTCATTCAGTTCAGGCCTAAAGGGATTATCGCCCTTAAAGGTCGCGCGGCGGGAGACTAAGAACTATGGAGCGTAGCTTTCTCATTCGCCAACCGTCGGTGCTGATATTCATTGGCCTGTTGGCGCTCTTCACCATCGGTGCCACCATCCTGTCGGAAGGCTTTGGCCTCGGGCTGATATCAACAAGCTTTATCAAGACGCTTGGCAAGACGCTTTGTCTTTGTCTCATAGCTTTGGCGATGGATTTGGTATGGGGATATTGCGGTATTTTATCGCTTGGACATTTCGCATTCT
The DNA here is from genome assembly GCF_000620605.1 of Ahrensia sp. 13_GOM-1096m. Classification (NCBI taxonomy): domain Bacteria; kingdom Pseudomonadati; phylum Pseudomonadota; class Alphaproteobacteria; order Hyphomicrobiales; family Ahrensiaceae; genus Ahrensia; species Ahrensia sp. 13_GOM-1096m. The sequence goes on along the minus strand of NZ_JIAX01000006.1, from coordinate 687,071 downwards.
TCGGACTTGGCGGCTATATGATCGGCATGTGGCTGATGTATGCGCGCACCGAGCAGATTGTCATCAATTCGCTTGCCAATGCCCCGCTGCCGCCAACATCTGGCGAGATTAGGGATGCTATCGGCTCCCAGATTTTCGGCGTTGTGGGGGGAAGTGAAATCCCCACCATATGGACATTTGCCCATTCGTTCCCGATACAATTAACACTGGTCGTACTTGTCCCTGGATTGCTGGCTCTTGTCTTCGGCTGGTTAGCATTTCGCAGCCGCGTGACGGGTGTTTATCTTTCAATTTTGACACAAGCTATGACGCTCGCATTAGCGCTTTATCTGTTCCAAAATGACAGTGGCTTGCGCGGGAACAATGGTCTTTCCGGCCTTCAAAATATTCCTGGGGCTTCTAACGTTTCGCAAGATACTATCTCTATCTGGTTTCTTTGGGCCTCTGCGCTCGCACTTGGGCTTGGATATCTTTTTGCCGCTTGGTTGGTATCGGGAAAATTTGGCAGCGTTATTCGTGCCATTCGCGATGACGAAACGCGGGTGCGTTATCTTGGCTATTCCGTAGAAGCTTATAAGCTTGTGGTATTTGTTATCACGGCCGTTATTGCGGCCATTGCAGGTGCGCTTTATTACCCACAAGCAGGCATTATCAACCCTGCTGAAATCGCACCGATTGCTTCAATTTACTTGGCTGTTTGGGTGGCGATTGGTGGCCGAGGCCGTCTCTATGGTGCCATCATAGGCGCAGCTTTCGTCTCGCTTATTTCAAGCTGGTTCACATCTGGCCAAGTGCCGGATGTGCCGCTTGGATTTTACACAGTCAAATGGGTCGACTGGTGGTTGGTGCTGCTTGGCTTTGGTTTTGTGTTGGTCACTTTGTTTGCACCCAAAGGTCTTGGCGGCTTGTTTGATCGATTGGTGCGGAGGCAAGACGCATGAGCAAAAACCCAACATTACTGGAAGTCTCCGGCGTCTCTGTCACTTTTGATGGGTTTCGCGCAATCAACAATTTGAGCTTTCAAATTGGGAGCGCAGAACTGCGTGCCGTCATCGGGCCAAATGGTGCTGGCAAAACCACGATGATGGATATCATTACTGGCAAGACACGGCCTGATACTGGAAAAGTAACTTATGGGCGACCGGGCAAGAACCTTTTAAAAATGAATGAAAGTGCAATTGCGCGCGTCGGTATTGGGCGTAAATTTCAAAGGCCCAGTGTTTTCGAAAGCCAAACTGTATTCGATAATTTAATTATGGCGCTCAAGAAAAGCCGTTCACCATTGGATGTTGTTTTCTACCGCCGTGATGACAGCGATGTTTCGAAGGTGGAAAAGCTAGCGGGTGAAATCGGTCTTGCAGATCAATTGCAGCGTTTATCTGGTGAATTATCGCATGGGCAAAAACAGTGGTTAGAGATCGGTATGTTGCTGGCGCAAGACCCGCAGCTTTTGCTTGTTGATGAACCTGCTGCGGGCATGACACCCGAGGAGCGCGAAAAGACGACCGACATATTGCGCAAAGCTGCTGAAACGCGGGCGGTTGTCGTTGTTGAACACGACATGGAATTTGTGCGCCGTTTAGATTGCCGCGTCACCGTGCTGCATGAAGGCGCGGTACTCGCCGAATGCAGCATTGATCACGTGACGCAGGATCAAGCGGTTATTGATGTATATTTGGGGCGATAAAAATGCTGAGCATTGAAAATTTAGACCTTCATTATGGTCAATCAAAAATCTTAAATGCGGTATCAATGTCTGCTTCTGTTGGACAGGTAACCTGCGTCATGGGCACCAATGGCGTTGGTAAGACAAGTCTGCTTAAAGCCATTTCTGGCGTGCATCATCGCTCAAGCGGTCAGGTGTTTTTGGACGGCGAAGAAATTGCTAAAGTCCCGTCTTACAAACTCGCTATGAAAGGCATCGGCTATGTGCCGCAGGGACGCGATATCTTCCCGTTATTGACCGTGCGCGAAAATTTGGAGACAGGATTTTCGTGCCTTCCGAGCGGCGCGCATAAAATCCCTGACGAGATATTTGAACTCTTTCCTGTGCTCAAAGAGATGGAAAACAGACGCGGCGGCGATTTATCGGGCGGACAACAACAGCAATTATCAATTGGTCGTGCGCTTATTACAAAGCCGAAGCTACTACTGTTGGATGAGCCCACAGAAGGTATTCAGCCCAACATCATCCAACAGATTGGCCGTGTGATCGAATATCTGCGCGACCAAGGCGATATGGCGATTATCCTTGTCGAGCAATATTTTGACTTTGCTTACAATCTTGCAGACCAATTCTATGTTCTCCGCCGAGGCGAAGTGACAATGAGCGGTGATAAGAGGACCGTAAGCAAAGCTGAAATGCTGGATGCCGTTTCGGTTTAAACTCAAACCAAACGCGATTGTCCACAGACGAATTCGACAGTAATTAACAGCTATCAGATAGCTTAGTCAGAAGACTATAAACGGATATACAGGCCAATCTGACAACTTATTCTGATAATAACACTTCAACAATTACGTCTTGCGTTTTGAATAGCGAATAATCCCACCTCCTAAAATAGTGGCCTGCTTGTGCAATATTGTGCCATTGAAAGAACTGTGTAGTATCCTTTCTCAGGATGACCGGTGTCATGCGACCGTCATACAGCAGGAATAGTCGGAACACGCGTAAACGAAGAAATAAACACTGATTTACAATTGTTTACCCTGTTAGAATTGACAAAAAATGGAGAGAGTAATGAACCTAAAAATAATGTTATCGACAGTTGCTATTGTAGCGCTTTCAACAACCGCTCAAGCAGAAACATTGCGGTTATTGACATGGGGCGGCTACGCACCGGACGATGTTGTTGCCAAATTTGAAGCGGAAACTGGCCACAAGGTTGAAGTCACAAAATCCAACAATGAAGAAATGATCGCTAAACTTCGTGCGACCAATGGCGGCGGCTTTGATCTTGCACAGCCAAGCCAAGACCGTATTGCGGGCCCACAGGCAGAATTCGGTATTTACAAGCCTTTGGACCTTTCAAAAATTGAAACAGCCCTTTTCATTCCGTCTATGTTGGAAGCAACTAAAGGTAACACCACTTATGAAGGCGACGTCTATGGCGTTCCACATATTTGGGGCACCAGCGGCTTGATCGTTAATTCATCAACAGCCGCTGACATCAAGGATTACACAGATCTGTGTAATGATTCAGTATCTGGCAAAGTTTCTTATCGTCTCAAGCGCGCAACGCTGACCGGTTTTGCCTTTGCAATGGGCATGGACCCATTTGCAGCCTATGGCGATGAAGCGGCTTACAAAGACATTCTTGATAAGGTCGAAGCAAAGCTCATCGAATGTAAGAGCAATGTGAAAGCTTACTGGGATGGCGGTGATGAGATTAAAAACCTGCTTCGTTCCGGTGAAGTTGTTGCGGCTATGGCGTGGGATACAGGCGGCTGGCAGCTGAACGAAGACAATGCGGACATCAACTATGTTGCCCCAACTTCAGGTGCTTTGGGTTGGATTGACACATTTGCAATTCCTGCACGCGGCCGTGCCGATGAAGCTGCATATGCTTGGATCAACTTTGTGATGAAGCCGGAAATTGCGGCAATGATCACAGAATCTGCAGGCAACTTCACGGCCTCACAGGGCGGCGATGCCAATGTTAATGATGCCTTGAAACAGCGTTATCAAGCAAGCTTCCCGCAAGAGGCGATTGACAATGTGAAATGGTATCCTGTTGTTCCTGCTGGACTGGAAGCACTGGAAGGTGCTGCACTGGACCGCATTAACGCTGCTCAATAATTGCGTCCTGCTTTTATCTTGCATAATATAAAGAAGCGCGGTTGCCGCGCTTCTCTTTTTTGAAAGCTTAAATACACATGCCTTCCACACCGGACCTCGAATGTCGTGCGATCTCAAAAAGTTTCAAAGACTTTAAAGCTGTTCGAGACATAAGTTTTAGTGTGCCACAAGGCACTTTTTTCTCCATTCTTGGTCCATCGGGCTGTGGTAAAACCACGCTCCTACGCATGATTGCCGGCTTTCAGGAAGCTTCTAGCGGTGACCTGTTGATCAAGGGCAAATCAATGCTCAACGTCGCACCAAACAAGCGTCCTGTCTCAATGGTCTTCCAGCATCTCGCTTTGTTTCCGATGATGAGCATTGGCGCTAATGTTGGCTTCGGCCTGCGCCAACGCGGCGTGAATAAGTCAGACATCAAAAAGCAAGTGGAACAGGTTTTAGAACGTGTTGGTCTCGGCGGCACAAGTGATCGCGCTGTCAGCTCTCTTTCGGGCGGCCAAAAGCAACGTGTTGCAATTGCACGCTGCATGGTGCTGGAGCCTGATGTGCTCTTATTGGATGAGCCGCTTGGCGCGCTTGATCTGAAATTACGCGAGCATATGAAAATCGAATTGAAGCAACTGCAATCTGAATTCAACACCACCTTTGTTTACATTACCCATGACCAGTCCGAAGCATTGGTCATGAGCGATCAAATCGCGGTAATGAATCATGGTGTGTTTGAGCAAGTCGGCACTGCGAAAGAGCTTTACTATGAGCCGCAAACAGCTTTCGTTGCTGGATTTGTCGGCGAAGCAAACCGCTTCCACGCGACTGTGGACATAGTAAAAGACGGTGTTCTCAACTTAAAAACACCTGAAGGCAAAAGCCTCAGCAGCCTTGATCTGGGCCAAGGCCTTACCTATGGCAACAAAGTGGATGTTTTTGTGCGACCTGAAGCTGTGCGTTTGTCGCGCATCGCAAAAGACGTGGCGAAAATGGGAAACACAGGAACAGGTATCGTCGAAAACGTATTGTTTAACGGTGCCAACAGCCAGCTTATTTTGCGTGATGCTACCAATGCCGCATCTATGAATGTGGCGCTGCCGCAAACTGGAGAATTCCGCGACCTTGCCGTTGGCGATACAGTGCACTTTGGATGGGCGCCGGAGCAAACCCGTTGTTTCGCGCATCAAGGCAATTGATATGAAGTCTGATAAATCCAAGCTCACATTCTGGTTGCTGTTATCCCCCTTGGTCATCTGGCTGGCGACACTGATTGTTCTGCCGCATGTCGGGATGTTTTTGGTTTCACTTCGCGAGAAAGTTGGCATACGCGAATATGAAACCAGCTTTGCCAATTACGCTGTTTTCTTTAATGAACCGCTTTATTGGAACACTTTTGCACGCACTGCTTATATGTCGATTGCTGCAACACTGCTGACCTTGTTCATTGGCTTCCCCATTGCCTATTACATTGCCAAGCTGACACGCGGCCGCACAAAAACAACGCTGTTTTTAATGTGTCTTATTCCATTTTGGGTAAGCGAACTTGTACGCACATTTGGCTGGATGATCCTGCTTCGCGAAACAGGTGTCGTCTCGCAATTGCTGCAATATGCAGGGCTGGTCGATGGGCCAATTGAAATGCTCTACAATGATGCCGCGATCATGACCGGACTGGTCTATACGTCCATGCTCTTTATGGTCGTGCCATTGGTCACAACACTCGACAGTCTTGATGATAGCTTGATCGAGGCGGGCTACGATCTTGGCGGAACGAGCTTTTCTATATTGCGCGAGATTGTCATTCCTCATGCCATGCCCGGCATTGTATCAGGGTGCATCGTTGTTTTCATGCTTTCGCTTGGTAATTATCTCACGCCTATTTTGCTGGGCGGTAAAGACAGCCTTTGGTTCACTGGTCTGATTTACAGCCAGTTTATCACCCGCTTTAATTGGGAACTTGGCTCCGCATTTGGCTTCCTGCTGCTGGGACTTTCATCACTGATCGTGTTCCTTGGGCTAAAGCTTTCAGGACAATCTCTAAGCAAGACGATGGCCCGCTGATATGATTACAACGATCCCGCAAAATTCAGCATTCAAATGGTCGTACCGACTTTATGTCACGCTGTTCTTTATTTACTTGGCGCTACCATTAGCGACCGTTTGCGTCTTTGCATTCAACGATAGCGTCTTTCCGTCTCTGCCTTGGGAAGGTTTTACTTGGGCTTGGTTCTTTGGTGATCAAGCGCCTTATATAGGGGTGTTTCATGAGCGCCCTATCCTGCGCTCGGTCGTCACTTCAGGCGTTGTCGCGTTTTGGGTTGCAACCCTCTCGGTCTTTGTCGGTACGTGCAATGCGTTTCTATTTGTACGTTACGAGTTTCGCGGCAAAGCGTTCTTATATATTTTGATGCTTTTGCCCTTGATCATTCCCGGCATAATTTTGGGCATTTCAATATTGGTATTCACATCAAATGTTGCCAACACGCTCGAAGACGCAACAGGGCTTTGGTTTGATGGGCTACGGCCAGGTATTATTCTAGTTGTTCTTGGCCAGTTCTCGTTCATTACCACATTTGCAACGCTGGTAATCTCTGCGCGATTGCAAAAGTTTGATAGCAGTCTTGAAGAGGCAGCGCTTAATCTTGGCGCAACACAATGGGGCGCGATACGCGCTGTCACATTGCCGTTTTTGTTTCCCGCCATGGCAGCGGCAGCTGTTGTTGCTATCTTGATGAGCTTTGAGAATTTCAACACAACACTCATGCTCGTTGGCTCTGATGCACCACTGACAATTACAATGTTTGACCGCCTAAAGCTTGGTTCAACACCAGTGCTAAATGCAGTTTCACTTCTGTTAATTGTGGGATCAGCAATCTTGGGCTTGGCTTCGTTACTTTTGCAAAAGAAATAATATTAGCGATCTTTAAGCCCAAGGGCTCAAACACCACCTTCGAAAACACGTTTACGCGCATTTTCAACATGGGCGCGCATTGCTGTTCGTGCTGCGATCTTTTTTATATATTCGCCATTAATGAGACGTTTGCGACAGGCCTATTTGCATTGTTTCTTGTGCCATATCTTCGGCAAGTGCGATCATGTCGTCCTTTGATCTTTCTCGCTCCAACTCTACGCGCAAGGCGGTTAAATTAGCTTGATATCGACGCGCGAGCCGCTTGGGATCTGCGTTTGAAGGCAACTCGCCAATATCGCGCGCAGTCTCGAATGTCTTTGCGAATTCCGCGCACATACGATCTAAATATCTTTGTGAAGCTTCAGCTATTTTGGGATCTGTGGATTTGGTATCCACAAGCGTTTTCATCAACATACAAGATCGCCGTGTCGGATCTTCTTCTGCAAGGCTAACGTAGTTTTGAAACTGTGCGGCCAACCCTTCCAGTGGTGACTCAAACTGCATCATCTTTGCTCTAAACCCTTGGCGCGACGTTTCGAAATAACGTTCTATCGCCAAGAGGTAGAGGTTTTCTTTGCTCTCGAATGCAGCATATATACTGCCCGGCTTCATGCTAAGTGTCGCTTCCAAATCTTTTAGCGACGTTGCGTGGTAGCCTTTGCGCCAAAACACAGCCATGGCCGCATCAAGTGCGGCGTCACGATCATAATTTGCAGCGCGGGCCATGGTTCAACTTTTCAATTTTGCGATATGGGACAGAATATTCGTGTAGTTTTCCACGCCTTGTGCACCTGTGACAAGGTGTTTGCGATCAAACACGACGGCCGGCACACCTGAAATACCTTGTTGTTGCCAAAAAGTTTCGTCGGCGCGCACATCATTTGCATAGCGCTGATCTTCAAGAACAGCCAAAGCCTCTTCGCGGTTCAAACCGATTTCAGCGGCTATATCAGCCAGCACATTATCATCGGATAGGTTGCGCTGATCTGTGAAATGAGCAGTGAACAGCGCCATTTTAAGATCGTGGCGACGGCCTTGCGTATCTGCCCAGTGCAGCAATTGATGCGTGTTGAATGTGTTGTGCATGCGGGAATCATCCGTCCAAGCAAAGTCAAACCCAAGGCTATCGCCCAAAGCTTTCATCTGCTGGCGCGATTGCTCAGATTGTTCTGGCGTGCTGCCGTATTTTTCCATGATGTGTTCGCGCGTATTTTGCCCTTCGGCAGGCATTTGAGGGTTTAGTTCAAAGGGATGCCAATGAACTTCGTGCGCGGTTCCTGAGGCCTCAAGCGCTGCAGACAATTGACGATATCCAATAATGCACCATGGGCACATCACATCAGACACGATATCGATACGTAGGGGTTCGGTCATATTTATACACTCCAGATGCGTCTAATAACACGGCGATCGCGCCAAGCCATAAATGCAAATCATTGATTTCAAACAGCAGTGTGAACACATTCGCTGCAAACAGGACAGTGAGGTAGGTGTCATAAGCACCAATTACCATAGAGCGGGTGAAAATCAGCGCAAGTAACGAAGGCCTCCAAACCATAACACCCGCCACACAGATAGGCGCCACTTGGTCGGGGTAAGTGCCGGAGCGATCACACACTCCGGCGCTTCAATTATTCAGCCGCGACTGCTGTTTTCTTTTCCCAAGCGAACTTTTGGAACACTTGATCAACAGGCGTTTTTGCAAAGTGGTTGGTGTAGTTTGACATCAGCTTTTGCGCAGCACCCAGAATGATTTCAAGGATGTTCGTTTCTGTGAAACCCGCATCTAAAAAGGCTTGAGTATCGGCGTCAGCAACGAAACCACGGTCACGAGCCATAGCCAATGTGAAAGTCCGCAAGGCTTCAAGCTTGGCTGTCGGAAGCGGCGTTTCATCGCGCAAGGCATACGTGATTGCATCATCGATCTTCATCATTTTTGCAATTCCAGTATGCGCAGGCACACAGTAATGACAATTGTTTTCAACATTGATTGTTTGCCAAACCACGGTTTTCTCCTCATCAGTCATTGAGGTTGCCATGAACTGCTGATGCGCAAAATTATAAGCTGCGAGCAATGGCGGTGCATCTGCCATAGTGCCGTGCAAACCTGGAATGCGACCATTGTTTTTGAGTGATGTTTCCAAAAGCGGTTTACCTGCTTCAGGTGCAGATTCAATCGTGTGAATAGTAAAGTTTGTCATGGATTTCCCTTTTTAGTAACTCTTCTCGGTTTCGGTGATTGATACTTAGAACAATTTGAGTGATCACTCAACAATGAAATTGAGTGATCACTCAAACGTGATGCGATCAACGAAAATCGAACTGATACCGAGCAGTTTTGGTAAGAACCAACGCTAGAGGAAAATTGTTTTTGCAAAATATAGCGAAGCTTTACTTCGCTTTCGTGACCACCTGCCCCATGGCTTCATGGGTCTTTGCGAAATGAAGGCGCCCGGAAAGAACTTTTACGTTTGCTCCTCCCTGTACGAACCGCAAGCTCTTCTCACGAGCCCATCTTGCGGTCTTCAAATTCGGCCAATGCCATGGGCTTACCATAGAGATAACCTTGAAATTCTATGCAGCCGAACTCAGCCAGCAAATCGTGCTGCTCTACCGTTTCCACGCCTTCGGCCAGAACGGTGCGCTCCAAATCTCGGGTCATAGTGACAATATTCTTGACGAGCGATGCGCTACCTGAGCTATTCACCGCATCTTGCACGAAGCTGCGATCGATCTTTATCTGCTGGATAGGCAAACGGCGCAGGTAAGACAGAGAAGAATAACCCGTGCCAAAATCATCGAGTGCTATGGTGATCCCCAATTCACGCAGCGCATTGAGTTTGGCAATCACCAACTCGATGTCAGTGACCAATACGCTTTCAGTCAATTCAAGGACAAGTCGCTGCGGGTCCGCATGGGTTTTAGCCAACGTGTCTCGCACAAATGTCTCAAAGTCTTCGTGCATTAGCTGGCTGGAGCTAACATTAATGGACAATGTTAAATGCCTTAGATGAGGCGTTTCACCCCACTCGGCCAAGGTCAAACAGCCCCTTTCGAGCACCCAGCTGCCGATGGCGACCATAAGGCCAAGTTTTTCCGCCTGCGGGATAAACTCGACTGGAGATACCAAGCCGCGCTGCGGGCTATTCCAGCGCAGAAGCGCTTCAGCGCCAATTGTATTTTTCGAAACATCGACCTGTGGCTGATAGACGAGATGGAACTCGCCTCTCCATAAAGCGTCCATGAGATCACGGCTGAATTTGTCTTTGCGTGTGAACTCGGCCTGCATTGCATGGATGCAAGCGGCAAGCATTATAGTGGCCATAAATGCATTGGCCCAAGTGCCTATGGTGTGCACCATTTCGGGCAGTTCAACATAGGGCGATGTTAGATGCGCACTGGAAAGCACAATGAACGACAGTAGGCACAAGCCAATCAATGCCAGTTGGGCACGTGAATTTTCTCGCTGATAATTGAGATAACCTAAAGCTGCTAAAACCAACAAATAAAGATGGCTGATACGGGGTGTTTCAGAGGTAGGGACATCGAGAAGTAATCCCATTGCTATTGCAATCACCATCAATGCGGCTTGGCCGGCCAAAACCCCGAAAGCAAGATGGCCACGCCGGATCAAAATGTAGATTGCGATCCCCGCAATGAAAACAGCGACCTCCATTGCCACCACCAACCAAGAACCAATCAAGGCAAAAATGACGGCCTGGATGAGACCAATACTAGCAATTGCCAGAGATCCATACCGAAAAGCCGTGACCATTCGCGCTGAATACTGCTTGGAAAATTCAGACGAGACCTGCGGTTTCGTGCTCTCCATTAATGTTCCTAGGTTGGTATCATAAGATATTTCAACCTATAAATACCATCCGACTTATTAAGAAGATATTGTCAGAGGAATTTCGACCGAGTTCATAAGCGATCATTATGCCGTGCATGAAGCACCCTCTCCCTACTGAACCTTAGCTAAACCCACATTTGTGTTTAGTAAATATTGTGCGAAAATCGGGCCGCTGGCCGCGCCCAATGCACGGGCATTACCGCCAATACTACCAGCTTCAATCTTGGGTGGGATCAATCCGCGCATATCTTGATTTGCAATATAGCGCGACGTTCTTTCTGCCAATTCAAAGCGGATATTTTCAGGAAAAGCGCCGTCAATGAGCACCGCCTCGAAATCAATCACGGAGCAAGTTGATAAAGCCGCTTTGGCAAGTTCCTGCGCAGTTTCGCCCATCCACGCATCAACGTAACGTGTGATACCGCTCCAATTCTGCGGATGTTGCCACAGAATGTTTCGGTCTATCCCAGCCTGCTCTAATCGTGATTCAAGCAAATGGATTGAAGCGATGTCAATTAATTGTCGGCTCTCGCCGTTTGGCCCCGTGCTTCTTAGTGATCCCAAAGCACCGGCATTGCCTTGATGGCCTTCAAAAACAGAATGATTGAGTACGATGCCGCCACCAACAAAAGCCGCAATAAAGAAATATGCATAATCGCGAAATTCCTTTCCACGACCATAAACATGTTCTGCACGGCAAGCCGCTGTTGCATCATTCATTATATAAACGGGCAATGCGCTAAACCGCGAAACCTGCTCGCGAAGATCAATATCGCGCCACCGCAAAAATTCTTCTGCAGGCGCGCCTGCAAACTCATACCAATTCCACAACTCGAATGGCGCAGCCAAACCAAGACCGCATATCCGCTCACGCTCAAGCAATGATAAATTAGAAGCAATGTCGCTCATGCCAGATTCTAGAAAGTCAAAAATCTGATCCGGCATTGGGTAATCGTAAGAAAAATTCTTTTGTGCGCGGATTCCGCCCTTAAAATCGATAAGAATAAGATCAGCATTGCGCCTTCCAATTTTCAAACCATATGCATACGCACCGCCAGCGGCTAATCCCATTGGTATTGATGGTTTTCCAACACGCCCACGCTGCGGTTCACCGCGCTCTAAAAAGCCGTCATTCTCCAGCTTGCGTAAAATGATTGAGACTGTCTGTGCTGATAGACCCGCGTGCCGTGCCAAATCACTTCCCGGCATAGGACCATTGCGTAGCAGCATGGACAAAAGCAAACGCTCATTATAATCGCGCAAACCGCTTTGATTAGCGCCGCCGCTAAGAGATCTAATTTCTGGCACGTTCATACCGCCTCCTCTAATCCATTTATTGCAACATATATAGTGCGCATATTCAATTAATAAATAAACTTTATTTATTAATTGACAGAAACCAATTTTTAAGTCTGAATAGGGCCGGTCATCAAATGAAAGATGACGCTATTTGTTTCGCGGCATGGTGCCGCTTGGGAGGAACATCATGAAGAAGTCCATTCTGGCAGCCGCTTTCGGCGCCCTTGTTGCATCAGCAGCAGTTATCACTCCAGCCTCAGCCGCAAGCCATTCGGTTAGCGCTTGCCTTATTACAAAAACGGACACGAACCCGTTTTTTGTGAAGATGAGAGAAGGCGCAGCAGCAAAAGCTGAAGAGCTTGGCGTTGAGCTAAAAACTTTCGCTGGTAAAATTGACGGTGACCACGAAACACAAGTCGCAGCGATTGAAACATGTATTGCAGACGGAGCAAAAGGTATTTTGCTAACAGCCTCTGATAGCTCATCAATCGTTTCATCGGTTCAACAAGCCCGCGATGCTGGCCTGTTGGTGATTGCGCTTGATACACCGCTCACTCCAATTGATGCTGCCGATGCGACATTCGCAACAGATAATTTTTTGGCTGGTGAATTGATCGGCAAATGGGCAGCGGCATCTCTGGGTGCTGACGCTGCGAATGCGAAAATTGGCCTGCTTAATCTTGGCGTATCGCAGCCGACTGTTGGTGTTTTGCGTAACCAAGGTTTTCTGCAAGGTTTCGGCATTGAACTTGGCAATCCCAACAAATGGGGCGACGAAACTGACCCACGTATCGTGGGTAATGATGTAACCGCAGGTACCGAAGAAGGTGGCCGCAAAGCGATGGAAAATCTGCTGGCTAAAGATTCAGAAATCAACATGGTTTACACCATTAATGAACCCTCTGCTGCAGGCGCTTATGAAGCCCTGAAATCAATCGGCCGCGAAAACGATGTTCTTATCGTTTCTGTTGATGGCGGTTGTCCAGGTGTTCAAAATGTTGCTGATGGCGTTATCGGCGCGACATCGCAGCAATACCCACTATTGATGGCCTCCAAAGGTATTGAAGCCATTGCAGCATGGGCAAAAGACGGCACGAAACCAACCTTCAGCGAAGGCAAAAATTTCTTCGATACAGGCGTTGCACTCGTCACCGACAAGCCTGCAGAAGGAATTGAATCAATCAGTGTCAAAGAAGGCATGGATAAGTGTTGGGGTTGATCTCCCGTAGATTTAGATAAACTCTAACATGAGGCGGCTGACAGACAGTCGCCTCATTGCCAATATTTTATGCTGGGAGAAATTATGGCTGACGCTCAAGATTATGAAAAATTAGAGACGAGCAATGCACAAACAATTGCTCAGTTTGCCGAGGATGAACGCGGTTTTGTTGGCCGCTTACAGCACCGACTGCACTTAACCCCGTCTCTTGTGCCACTGATTGTTCTTGTTCTCGCAATCATTGTTTTTGGCATTTTACTTGGCAGTAAATTTTTCTCACCATTTGCGCTCACGCTCATTCTTCAACAAGTTGCGATTGTTGGCATTGTAGGCGCTGCACAATCGCTTGTTATTTTGACTGCCGGCATTGATTTGTCCGTTGGTGCGATCATGGTTCTTTCATCCGTGGTGATGGGCCAATTCACGTTCCGTTACGGCCTACCGGTTGAAGTTGCCGTCGCCTGCGGCCTCTTGTGCGGCTCGTTATGCGGCTTCATCAATGGATGGTTGGTTGCGGTCATGAAGCTCCCGCCTTTCATTGTCACGCTCGGCATGTGGCAGATCATATTGGCAACCAATTTCCTCTATTCAGCGAATGAAACCATTCGCAGTCAAGATATAGCAACCGAAGCCCCGCTATTACAATTTTTCGGCACAACTCTTACCATTGGTGCGGATGAAGCAGGTCGAGGCGGGGCAAACTTTACCTACGGCGTTATTTTCTTAGTCGCCTTAGTTCTTGCCCTTACCTATGTACTGCGCGAAACGGCTTGGGGAAGACATGTTTACGCTGTGGGCGATGATCCTGAGGCGGCAGAGCTGTCAGGCGTACGCGTCAAGCGCACACTTATTTCTGTCTATATGTTGTCAGGATTGATTTGCGCCTTTGCAGGCTGGGCGCTTATCGGACGCATCGGATCCGTATCCCCTACCTCAGGCCAGCTAGCGAATATTGAATCAATCACGGCTGTGGTTATTGGCGGCATCTCATTGTTTGGTGGTCGCGGGTCTGTTCTTGGCATGCTGTTCGGCGCGCTCATCGTTGGCGTCTTCACGCTTGGCTTGCGGCTTCTGGGCGCTGATGCACAATGGACTTATTTACTCATTGGATTGCTCATCATCGCAGCTGTCGCTGTCGACCAATGGATCAGAAGGGTATCAAACTAATGGAACCGATTTTGAAAGGCCGTAATCTGGTCAAGCGCTACGGCAAAGTAACAGCGTTGGATAGTTGTGACTTTGATTTGATGCCGGGCGAAATTCTCGCTGTCATTGGAGACAATGGCGCTGGTAAATCAACGCTTATCAAAACAATATCCGGTGCGGTTATTCCCGACGCAGGCTCGATATATATTGAAGGCAAAGAGGTAAAGTTCACCTCTCCCATTCAAGCACGCGCCCACGGCATTGAAACCGTTTATCAAACGCTTGCAATGTCACCAGCATTGTCGATTGCAGATAATATGTTCATGGGCCGCGAAATCAGAAAAGAAGGTTTTATGGGCACTATTTTCAGGCAGCTTGATCGCAAGAAAATGGAAACCCTTGCCCGTGAAAAATTGACTGAGCTTGGATTGATGACAATTCAAAATATCAATCAAGCCGTCGAAACGCTTTCCGGCGGTCAACGCCAAGGCGTTGCTGTAGCACGTGCCGCGGCGTTTGGTTCAAAGGTGATCATTCTCGATGAACCAACGGCGGCCCTAGGTGTCAAGGAATCGCGCAAAGTGCTGGAGCTTATTCAGGACGTTAAAGCGCGAGGAATTCCAATTATCTTGATTTCCCATAACATGCCGCATGTTTTTGAAGTTGCTGACCGCATTCACATTCATCGGCTTGGCAAGCGATTATGCGTCATTGATCCCAAAGATTACACAATGTCTGATGCTGTCGCATTTATGACAGGTGCAAAAGAACCACCATCAGAAGCGATCGCAGCGTAACAAGATTATGTTTATCAAAGAACGGAAAACTATTCTTTCGCGTATTGCAAAAATCTACAAAAGCGATAGGCGCACAATAATCGCTGTCGCGGGTCCGCCTGCTGCTGGCAAATCCACTTTGGCTGAACTTCTCGTGGATGACCTCAATTCAACGGAGCGCAGCAGAGCGGCCCTTGTGCCAATGGATGGTTTTCACTTGGACAATGCGCAACTTGACAAAATGGGGTTGCGCCACCGGAAAGGTGCGCCCGAAACATTTGACGCAGAAGGCTTTGTAAAGCTGGTTAGCCAAATTTCGGAAAAACAATCTGAGGTATATTACCCAACTTTTGATCGCACTGTTGACGCAGTCATTCCCGATGCAGAAGCGCTATCTTTGGAAACACAGATCGTGGTCATTGAAGGCAATTATCTCCTTTTGAATGAGCAACCTTGGTCAAACCTCATTGCGCTTTTAGATCTCACAATTTTCGTGCGACCAAACCTAGAGACCCTAAAGGAACGATTAATCGAGCGCTGGCGAGAGCACGGTTTTGATGAGAATGCTGCCTTAGACAAAGCAATGGGCAATGATATTCCAAATGCGATCTATGTTCTTGAAAAGAGCAAAGCTGCCGATTTGGAATTCAAAACAAACGCATAATATGTGCTGGTCAACATTTGTCTTTAGCCTCGCGCAACTATCTCGTTACGCGCAGGACATTTCGCTTAAATTCCCAAGTCTGAGAAACAATGATTTTGAAGCCTCAAAACGATGAGGCTTCAATAACAACGAGCGATAGGTGAAGGCACCTACGGTATAATTTTTACCTGCCGGATTATACCGTCTTCATCTTTCTCATTCCAATTACAGCTCTGATCATAACAGGGGCGCATATCCCAGCTGCGATCAGCGTTGTTATTAGATCAGGAGCGACAAAGAGCAACGCAGAAACGGCCAACAATGCGCGTTCCCAAGCCAATAATGGCTGGGTCAAATATCCAGAAAAAGCCGCTGATAGCGCGGTAATTCCGAGCATTGCCCCTGAGACCGCCACAATGAATAGTGGCCATGTAAACCCTTGCGTTACAATCAGCAGTGACGGAGAGAAGACAAAGACGAATGGCACAAGCGCCTTACCCATAGACAGGCGGAACGCTGTGTTGCCGGCTTTAAATGCGTTTGCTCCGGCTATTCCTGCCGCCGCATAAGCGGCCAGAGCCACAGGCGGTGTAACATCGGCCAAGACACCATAATAGAAGACAAAGAAGTGAGCTACGATTGGCTCGACACCCAGTGCATTCAAAATTGGCGCTGCAATGGCGATCATGATGAGATAGTTCGCTGTTGTCGGTATGCCGCAACCCATCAGAATGCAGACAATGGCTGTCATGATGAGTGTGAATAATAGCGTTAGGGATTGCACAGTGAATAGATCGAAAGGAACAAATGCTATGACACTTTCGGCCCAGCCACCTGCTGTTGCTGTCACGAGATAAACGATCTTGAAGCCAACGCCCGTCAAAGTCACGACGCCAATTACGACGCCGACAAGAGCAGCTGCTGCTGTAACAGAAAGCGAATATTTAGCACCTAAAACAAAACCGTCGAAAACATCTTGTGCGACACCGCGCAAAGCCTGTGAGAACGGCAGACGTGTTACGTTTTGAACCACCATTACTGCGATACAAGATGTGATACCCCAGAATGCCGCTGAATAAGGCGTGCGGCCTGACAGCAGAACCGCGACAAGCACGATAAGTGGGAAAACAGTAATCCAGTCCTTCTTGAAGACAGCCCATGCATCGGGCAATTCTTCTTTTGTTAATCCGCGCAAACCGAGCCGTTTGGCTTCCATGTGGACCTGCATCAATACACCGAAAAAGTGCATAAATGCGGGAACGATAGCAGCGGTTAAAATTGTGGTCAGCGGCACCTCAAGATATTCGATCATCAAGAATGCAACGGCTCCCATGACGGGCGGCGTGATTTGTCCACCTGTTGACGATGCAGCCTCAACAGCGGCAGCAAAATGCCTCTGGTAGCCGATGCGGATCATCGCAGGAATTGTAAGTGAGCCAGTTGTCACGGTGTTAGCGATTGATGATCCCGAAATCGAGCCGAGCATGGCCGATGACAAAACAGATACTTTCGCAGGTCCCCCTGCATAGCGTCCAGCCAACGCAGAAGCCAAATCAATGAACAATTGGCCCAAGCCAATACGCGTTGCCAAGACACCAAACAGAACGAAGTGAAAAACGTAAGTGGCAATAACGCCAAGCGCTGTACCGTAGATACCTTGGCTGGTCAGATAGAGGTGATTGACGAGCGAGGTCCATGATGCGCCGGGATGCACAAGAATGCCCGGCATCGATTGGCCAAATAGGGCATAGGCCATAAATAAAATAGCGATGAATGGTAGTGGCCAACCCATCGCGCGCCGCGTGGCTTCAAGCAGTGATATGATGAGCACTGTGCCCATTGTTACATCAAGGAAGCTAGGGTTACCAACGCGGAAGGCGAGCTCGTTGAAAATCCACGGCACGTAAAGCGAGGATACGACCCCAGCAATCAAAAAGGCCCAATCTATCAGAGGCAAACCCAGCGGATTTAACACAGAAGAACGGTGCGGCTCAGTTTGGGGGCGTCCGGAAAAAGAAAATACCGCGAAAATCAATCCTAGCGTGAAAGCGAGGTGAATGCCGCGATGCGTTGTTTGCTGCAAAATACCGAAACCGGCTGTGTAGTAATGGAAGCAGGCAAGAACGAACAACGCCAGCGAAGAGGCGTATAACACAGGCCGAGCAAGCGGACGAAAACGAACTTCACTGTCGAACTTCTCTTCAAGCGCTCTTTGTTCGGCTTCCGTAAGCTCTACAGTGGCCGTTTCAGATTCAGCCTTCTGTGTTTCAATGTCATCTTTCGTAACACCGGTCTTTGTTGTCCCAGCCATATTCACATGCTCCCCATAGCAAAGCAGCCGGAGCGTTTCCGCTCCGGCTATTTATCATTCGTTAGTCAAGCAAACCTGCTTCTTTGTAGAAACGTTCCGCACCAGCGTGCAGAGGAATACCAACGCCGTCCAGCGCCGTTTCCTTAGTGATAGACTTGCCTTTTGAATGACCTGAATCAAGCAAGCTACGTGTCTTATCATTCCACAGAGCTTTAGTGATGTTGTAAATCAGCTCTTCTGGCTGATCTGCACTCGTAATCCACTGTGCACCAACAGCAAGTGTTGAAACATCGTCAGTTTGCCCTTCATAGGTGCCTGCAGGAATTGTGTTCACAGCAAAGAATTGATACTTCTCTGTAATACCGCTCGCATTGTCACCATCGATTGGAATAACCTTGATCGATTGCTGAGATGCTAGCTCGGCGATAGCGCCCGCAGGGAAACCACCAACGAAGAAGAATGCATCCATAGCGCCGTCGCGCATACGGTCAGCAGCCTGATCTGGCTTCAAGTATTCCGCAGAAACGTCAGCTTCTGTCATGCCGTAGCCTTCTAGGATGATCCGAGCATCAACAAGCGTTCCAGAGCCAGGCTCATCCATAGAAACGCGCTTGCCTTTCAAATCTGCAACAGAATTGATGCCGCTATCTACAGAAGCGATCAGGTGAAGAGATTCTGGGTAGAGATTGGCGATAGCACGTAATTTCTCGACCTTTTCCTTGCCTTCGAATACGCCTGTGCCTGTGTAAGCCCAGTAAGCAACGTCAGATTGTGAAAAGCCGCTTTCGATAGTGCCGCCGTTAATGCCATTCACGTTAGCAACAGAACCGTTTGCAGACATTGCAGTCGCAATTAGACCGGGAACGCCGCAAGATCCGCCTTCTTCACATGAGCGTGAACCTGGCGCTGAGGAAATAGCATTGGCAAGTAGACCGCCAATTGGAAAATAAGTTCCGGAAGTGCCGCCTGTGGCAATACGGAAAAATGCAGGTGATTGCGCGATCGCTGCGCTAGCAAGACCAAGTGCTACCGTAGCTCCAATGAGCGCGGTTGCCGTACGTCTGGTAAACTTCATCATAATGATCATTACTCCCTTAATATACATCGTCATTAGGTGAACCGGCATTTGCCGGGCAGTGCGTTACCGCACCTTGATAGACAATCTCGCAGGTATTGCCGCGTTAAGAAAGTCTTTTGACATCAGAATCTGCGAATTGTAAAAAAGGGTGGTATTATGATTGGAGCGATATGCAAGCGAAACGCTTGTTACAAACTCAATTACCCACAGCTGATAAGCTATAGGAGCAATGATTATCCTGCTCACTAATATGCCAATCGCTTAGGCACGGACCGCGTAATTGCTTGAAAAGACGGTATGGATGAACGAGATCGCTCACAAAAGTTACCATTATTCGGAAACGCGATTGCGCGTTATCGCCACCGCAGTGCAGGTGTGAATTATCGACCTGATTGTTCAGATCTTGCCGCTGCGCTTTATATAACCAAATCTGATTATGCCATTGCTTTAAGCAACGCCTGTAATTCCTGATGACTGGAAACAAGTTGATTTGCACCAAACTGCTTTAGCTTTTCACCATATTCAGTTGCGTTATGGGTAAGGTGCTCGCCGCCCAAAAAGCCGATGCATCGCATTTGCGCAGCGTTCGCCGCCTTCACACCAGCCACCGCATCTTCGATCACAATACAATTTTGCGGGCGTACATTCATTTGCTGCGCGGCGTACAGGAATAAATCTGGCGCAGGCTTACCGCGTGCGACCATTTCAGCACTGAAAACATTATCACTAAAGAGGTTTGCAAAGCCGAGGCATTCAAGTGCAAAAGCAATACGATGAGGCGCACCGCCCGAAGCAATACAATAAGGAATATTGGCATCGTTCAGTTGATCAAGCGTGCTTTTAGCGCCTGCAACCGACTTTAGCTCTTTGGCAAAACGCACGAAAAGCCGCTCATGCCAAGCATCTGGGAAATCCTCGCCGCAAGGTTTTCCCGTTTGCTCGCTCACAAAAGCCATGTGATCACGGGTTGACGCGCCCAAAAACAACGCACGTGCAGTGTCATAATCAGCAACCGCACCACGCACAGCCATTTCCGCAACGAGTTCTTCAAGTGCAATACGCTCGCTATCGGCAAGCACACCATCAAAATCGAAGATTACAAGGCTCGGTGCTGCCTGTTCAGCAGCACCCGTTTTGTCATTCACCATAAGGAAGCCAGATCGTTTTGATTTGTGTTGCACGGCGCAGAAACTCACGGCCCTGCCCTTGGTTATCATCACGCCAATCGCGTTCAAACCCGCCATCGGTCCACACAGCTTTCAAATTGCCGATCGAAGCCTCTTCCACCATTTTGACGTTCTCGTTGCTGCCACAATACCAAAGGGCAGCGACTTCATCATGCTCGGCAAGCGTTTTAGCAAGCACGTCTCTTTCACCCGTAATCAAATTGATCACACCAGCTGGTACGTCTGATGTCTCCAAGACTTGATACAGGCGCGATGCCAAAAGCGGATGAGCTTGTGAAGCAATAACAACAGCTCTGTTACCCATTGCGATTGATGGCAAAATCAATGACATCATGGATAACAACGGCATCTCATCCGGGCATACGATACCCATGACACCCCATGCTTCTGGCATTGCGAGCGTTACATGTTTGGATTTCGTTGCATGCACGGCCCCATCGAATTTATCAGCTTGTGCCGCATACCAAAAACAGCGACGGATTGTCTGTTCAACTTCAGCTGTTGCAGCCTTTGTTGATGATCCATTGCTGGCTGACAAAAGTGCTGCAAATTCATCGCGGCGCTGGGACATGTTTTCGGCCAGATAATATAAAATCTGCGCGCGATTATGCGCTGTCACACCCGACCAGCCACCAGCCTTTGCCGCAGCTTCCACAGCATTACGCACATCCTTGCGATTGCCCAAAGCCGCCTGTCCGATGATACCGGTTTTGCCCATAACATTGTAGCTTTGGCCACCATCAGCGCGTGCTTGCTTGCCGCCGATATACATTTTTGCGGTTATATCAATTTCTGGTAGCTCGCCTTTGCCTAAGTTCGGCGAAACAGAGGCTTCCAACGGTGTGGCTGAGCGCGGTTTCCCTTTTTTGCCAGAAGTGGCAACCAGATATTCATGCAGCCCTTCGCGTGCGCCTTCACGCCCAAAGCCGCTTTCGCGGTATCCGCCAAAAGCAGCACCAGCATCAAACAGATTTGTTGCATTAATCCATACGATACCAGCTTTGACCTTTGCGCCGGCTTCAATCGCGCGATCAATATTCTGGCTCCAGATTGAAGCTGACAATCCATAGCGACTATGGTTGGCGATTTCTAACGCTTCTGATGGTGTGCGAAACGTCATCGTGCTGGCAATAGGGCCGAATATTTCGGTTTCATTGACCGTATGTGCAGGCTCTGTTCCGGTGAAAAATGCTGGTGCGCAAAAGCTACCTTTTTTCGGAAGCTCTGCTGCCCATTGGTGGAGGACAGCACCTTCTTCTTCACCCTTTTTGACCAGCGCATTAATTCGCTTTAACTGGGTGTGGGATACAACCGCACCAACATCCATTGTCTTATCGAGCGGATCGCCAATGCGGAGTTTTTGCAAACGCGCATCAAGCTTTCCAAAGAATTGTTCTGCAACACCTTCCTGAACGATAAGCCGCGTTCCGGCGCAGCACACTTCTCCTTGATTGAACCATACGGCATCAACAACACCTTCAATGGCAGCATCCAGATCAGCATCTTCAAAAACGATAAAGGGTGATTTGCCGCCAAGCTCAAGCGAAAGCTTTTTGCCAGAACCAGCAATCTGTTTGCGGATCATACGGCCCACGGCCGTTGAGCCAGTAAAGGCAACCTTATCAACATCGTCATGGCCCGTGATGAGCGATCCGGTTTCCCCATCGCCATGCACCAGATTGACAACACCTGCAGGCAAACCAACATCGACGCAAATTTCTGCAAAAGCCTGCGCGGTCAAAGGTGTAAGGTCAGCTGGTTTAAGAACAACCGTATTACCTGCGGCAAGAGCTGGAGCAATTTTCCACGCAAGCATTAAGAGTGGGAAATTCCAAGGAATAACCTGCCCACAAACACCAACCGGCTGATAGCCTGGATATTCGCTTTCAAGCAGCTCGGCCCAACCTGCATGGTGATAGAAGTGACGTGCGACAAGCGGAATATCAATGTCGCGGGTTTCACGAATTGTCTTACCATTATCCATCGTTTCAAGAACAGATAAAAACCGCTCCCGCTTTTGAACATGGCGGGCAATAGCATAAAGATATTTGGCACGCTCATACCCTGGCAATGCAGACCATTTTGAAAATGCTGCGCGTGCTGCTTTGACCGCAGCATCAACATCGTCTTGCGTTCCTTTTGCCAATGTCGCGATCACGCTGTCATCAGCAGGGTTGATCACGTCGGTCATTGGCCCCGTTGGCGCCACGAATTTACCGTTGATAAAATGGCTTATGCCGCCTGAATGACTATCCAACCAGCGTTTCACATCAGTGTTGCTTTCGGGAGCAGGACCATATTCCATTGTTTCCATAATTTCCTTGATAGAAGGCATGTTTCGTCCTCAAGCCATAGCGTGGCGGTTGGAGGCCGAGTAACGGCCGGTAATGTGATGTTCTAACTGGCGTTCAATATCGCCAAGCAATGAGCTGGCACCAATGCGGAACAGATCGTTATGAAGCCAGCGCGAGCCAAGCTCCTCTTTAATCAGAACTTGCCAAGCAATTGCGTTCTTGGCTGTTGAAATGCCGCCTGCTGGTTTAAACCCGACTATCTGGCCAGAAAGATCTTTAAAATCGCGCAGTGCTCGCAGCATTGTAAGCGATACGGGCAATGTCGCATTAACGCTTTCCTTGCCTGTCGAGGTTTTGATAAAATCAGAACCAGCCTGCATTGCAATCATCGATGCCTTGTAAACATTGGTCAATGTTTGAAGATCACCAGTGGCAAGAATAGCTTTTAAATGCGCTTCGCCGCATGCTTCACGCATGGCGCAAATCTCATCATAAAGCGCCTGCCAATTACCCGTCAAAACATGTTCGCGGGTGATAACGATATCAATCTCGCGCGCGCCCTGCTCTACGGCATAGCGAATTTCAGCAAGTCGGGTGGGCAATGGTGTCAGACCAGCGGGGAAGCCTGTCGCAACCGAAGCAACAGGAATATTGCTGCCCTCCAACGCCTTTACCGCATGGCTTACCATAGTGGGATACACACACACAGCACCGGTGGTGATACCCTCAACGCCCAAGGCTTCGAGAATATCGCCGCGAACTGGACGCCGTGCTTTTGCACAAAGTCGGCGCACGCGGCCCGGCGTATCATCACCAGCCAGTGTCGTTAAATCCATGCATGTGATCGCTTTGAGAAGCCATGCAGCTTGCCATTCTTTCTTAACCGACCTGCGGCCAGACAGTGATGAGGCACGGCGTTCAGCTGCGCTGAAATTGACAATTTTTCCGTCAATCCATTCAGGCGTAAATGCTGTACCCGTCATTCGGGGAAAGTCATGTGTCATCGAAAATAGTATCCTTTACCTGTCACCCGCGTCCGCGGCGAATGTCGATGAAGCGATTAAGAAGAATCGCCGCGATAATAATAATGCCCGTAACGGTCATTTGATAGAATGAACCAAGGCCCAGCAAATTGAAAATGTTGCGTAGTACTTGAAGCAACATGACAGCAAAAGCTGTGCCGAGAATGCTGCCACGTCCGCCAAAAAGAGAGGTTCCTCCCAACACAACGGCGGCAATAGCATCTAACTCGAGCCCTTGCGCTGCTGTTGGCTGTCCTATCCGCAAACGAGAGGTCAACAAAAGACCGCCCAGTGCGCTCATAATGCCAGAGACCGCAAAAACAGAAACAATAATGCGCCGTGTTGGAATGCCCGACAACCGTGCTGCTTCTGGGTTACCGCCCGTTGCATATATGTTTTCACCAAAAACAGTTTTGCTTAACAATAAGCCAGCCAATACACATAATACAGTGAATATAAGCCCCATTGAGCTCAATTGAAAACCTGGAAAAATAGGCACCATTGTTGATGAGAAAGCAGCGAACGCGCTCGGCAATCCTGAAACGGGGACGCCTTCGGTCGATAAATATGTAAGTCCGCGAAACGATACCAATCCAGCCAATGTCACGATGAAACTGGGCACCTGTGCATAAGCGCTAATCGCACCCATAAATGCACCGCAAGCAGCACCGGCACAAATTGTTATCCCGATGGCAAGAACGATTGGCATGCCGCTGGCCAACATTATGGCGGCGATCATTCCACAAAGCGCCACGACACTGCCCACAGACAAGTCAATATTGCCGGTAAGAATGACAAAGGTCATGCCTATGGCAACAACGCCGACAACAGCTGCCTGTTGGAAAAGATTGGAGATATTTGTTGGTGTCAAAAAGTTCTCTGACAGAAGCGAAGCGATAGTCACCACGAACAGAAATATAACAATGAAATTATATTCGATTGCAAGATTAACAAGGCGGCGCATCGCAGATGGTTTTTGATCTAATTGGTTCATGATGTCAGCCATCAGTATTCACTCCTGAATGCTCGCCAAGAATCTGGCATTTTAGAATTGTGTCCTGATCTGTTTCAGACGGGTTGTAACGGGCGATATTTCGCCCCTCATGAAACACCCATATTGAATCGCAGGCGGCATAAAGTTCTTCTAGTTCAGAGGATGCAACGATTACGGCTGCACCATCGCGTGCCAGTCCATCAACCAGCTTGTAAAGATCGGCTTTTGCGCTGATGTCGAGGCCGCGTGACGGCTCATCCAGCAGGAGTAGTTGCGACCCTTTTATGATCCATTTTGCGAGAACCACTTTTTGTTGGTTTCCGCCGGATAGTTGAACAACATTTTGCTCTGGTCGACCATATTTCGTAGCCAATTGATCCAGCACCGGAATGGTCCGGTTTTTCTGGTAGCTATGGCGTGCCCAAAACTGTCCCTGCATCGACGGCAAGGTGGCATTTTTGTAAATCGGTGACTGGAGGATGAGCCCTTCGGTCTTGCGATCCTCTGGCACCAAGCCAAAACCGTTGCGAATTGCTGCACGCGGATTTTTGGGTGCATATGGCACGCCATCTAGCGTCATATCAGCTTCATGGCTGCGCGCACCAAACAGCGACATTAGAAAAGACGTTCTGCCTGATCCGTTTAATCCGGTTAGGCCTATTATTTCACCACGGCGCAATTGGAAGTCGCGAATATCGAGGCCCTGTGCACCTTGTAAACGTTTGACATCCAGTACGACGTCGCCTGTAACTGGCTGGCGTTCTTTGCGCTCAATCAGTTGGCGGTCCTTGCCCATGATCGCTTCAATCAAAGCGCTATCTGGTGTGCCTTCAACATCAAAAGTTTCAATCGTCCGGCCGCCGCGCAAGACTGTTACACGATCACCAATTTCTCGCAGTTCACCTAATCGATGACTGACATAAACAATCGCCACGCCTTGAGCGGTGAGCTCGCGGATAACCTGAAAAACGGCTTCCAGCTCGTTCTCATTTAAAGCCGCAGAAGGCTCATCCATTATGATGACCTTAGCTTCGCGCGTGAGTGAACGAGCAATCGCTGTGAGCTGCTGATTAGCAATCGACAAGCTCTCCACTTTAGCATCCGGTCCAAATCTGGCACCAACGCGTTTCAACGCTTTTTCAGCTTCGATCCGGCGCGTTTTTGTGTCCAAAATACCGCGATTGTTCGGGGGATGCCCTAGAAATAGATTTTGAGCGACTGTCAGTTGAGGAACCAAATCTAGTTCCTGATAAATCATTGAAATACCAACCGCAGTTGCTTCTGCAGGACTGCGGAACTTAACCGCTTTACCATCAACACGTATTTCACCAGAAGTCGGCAGCATTGCGCCAGCGACAAGTTTCAAGAACGTCGATTTACCAGCGCCATTGGCACCCAATAGGCAATGTACCTCGCCCCTGCGCACATTAAGTCCAGCATCAGCAAGCGCTATAATATTAGGAGGAAAGTGCTTTGAAATATTTGAGATTGAAAGAATGTTGGGCTCTTGCTCAAGACGGTCTTTCACTTGCGGCGCTAAGGTCATGGAGCCTCCATTAAAATTTCAGCGGTTGCTTCATCGGTCACCAAAACAGAGACATAGCCAGCTCTTAACGCAGCCAGAGCAATGCCGTGTTTTTCAGCGCCCGAAACAACGCCTATTGCGCGCTCTTTTTTGCGTAATTGGTCCAGCCTTAAGCCAACCGTGCGATCATCAAGTTCGGTATCAACAATCTCACCATTTTCATCGACGAAGCGGCCCAATATATCGCCAACAGCGCCAGCTTCTTTGAGCCTTTTCGTATCATCGGGTTCAAGATATCCCGAGCTCAGCAGCACTGAATCCTCAGACAGACCGCCCATACCAAAGCAAATGACAGATGCTTTTTTGGCAAGTTCGAGCACACGCTCGACGATGGGATCTTTCTCAAGCGCAACACGTGTTGAGCGGCGGCCAACAATGGCTGGAACAGGAAGCAGCGTTGCTGTGCCGCCAGCGGATTGAGCAAACTCTTCGGCTACAGCTGACGTGCGCGCAGAAGTTTGCTGCAATGCGGTCGCACCATTTACAAGAACGATATTCGTGCCCGGATTCCAACCAGAAGGGAGCGCGCGCGCAACAGCAGACATTGTGCGCCCCCAGCTCACGCCAATTAAGGGAGATTTGGGGCTAAGATTTACAATGTAGTTGGCCGCAGCTGAAGCAACAGCATCTGTCATCAAAGACAAATCTGTAATGTTTCCCATTGGCACAACAATAGCGTCAGAAAGCCCGAAACGCTTTTGAAGTGTAACTTCCAAGCTGGTCTTTCTGTTAGAGCGCGGGATGATTTCAATTTTCACCACACCTTCAGCTTTCGCCTCGGAAAGTAGCTTACTAATCTGCCAGCGCGTTAAGCCCAGTTCTTTGGCAATCTCGGCTTGGGTCTTTTCCAAATCATAATATAATTTAGCAACTTGAACCATTAAGTGTTCGCGATTTTGATCCATCGGAAGGCGCGAATTATATGGATTACGAGGACTCATACTGCATTTCCTGACTGCACTTTTGCCAAATGATGCATCACTGGTGTCAGAGCTTCTGTCGCTTCGCAATAGAGAGGAAGGGTCTTATTGTACCAATTTGTGCGCTCAGCATTCGGCAAAATTTGCCGTGTCGGTGACGCACAATGTTTTGCAGCTTCTTTCAAATTATCAAAAACACCCAGCGCAGTAGCTGCACATACACAAGCGCCAACAAGCGATAGATTATCTTGATCAGCAACATCGACGGGGCGGCCTATAGCATCGACAGTGGCCTGCATCCAAGCTGCGTTCTTTACAATACCGCCCGCCATAACGACGCGATCAATTTCGACGCCGCGCTCTGCAAGCACGCGTAATATATTGGCAGAACCAAGTGC
Organism: Ahrensia sp. 13_GOM-1096m; assembly: GCF_000620605.1. Lineage (NCBI taxonomy): Bacteria > Pseudomonadati > Pseudomonadota > Alphaproteobacteria > Hyphomicrobiales > Ahrensiaceae > Ahrensia > Ahrensia sp. 13_GOM-1096m. The sequence continues at coordinate 659,648 of NZ_JIAX01000006.1, read as the reverse complement.
AATTGAGTCAACACAGGCAGCATAAAGATCGCTGCGCCCATGGCCAAGCGTTAGTCCTGTCATTGTACCACGCAGAGCACCATCGCGAAGAGGTGTTCTGTTTCCCATCCAATAATCGAGCGCGAGCAGACCTTCAGCGCGAGATGGTGTCTCAACGACTTCCTGTATGAGCTCAGCGTGTCCCTTTTCATCAAGCCCAAAAATCGTATGGGCCAGCCAGTTTAGTATTGATCCAGCAGACACCTGCCCGCACTCAACAAGCCAATCGCCATCACTAAGGGCATTGGGATATGGGCCCCAAAAACCAGATACATCGCTTTCTTGCGCAAGTTGAGTGAGCTGAACGACGGACGTTCCGCCGATGAACAACATGCCACCTGGAGAAACAACATCAGCGCCCAGCATGCCAATATGCGCATCAATGCCGCCTTGTGCGACCAATGGACGATTTTCTAAACCTAGGTCGGCCGCCATTTCCGCAGACATTTCACCAATGGCACCGCCCACAGCGATAACCTCTTGTGGCAATCGTTCAGTGAGGTCCGATATGCCTAATTCTGCATATATTTCCGGCACAAAATTATGAACATCACTGTCGTAATTCCACTTACATGCAGCGTTCATACGCGATGCAACCCACTTGCCAGTCAGGTCAAAATTCACATAATCGAGCGCTTCGCAAATGACGTCTGCATCTTGCCAAATTTCTGGCTGATTTCTCTTGAGCCACATCGCTTTGGGAACGAGCCATTCTACGGCATCAGATCCACCGCAGAAACGCATGACAGGATTTTTGACATTTGCTGTCTCACGGCTTTCGCTTTCAGCACGACAATCCATCCACAAAAGAGCGGGACGGATAGGTGTGCCATCACGTTTACATACCGCAACCGTGGACGCTGTCGTGGCGGCACAAACCCCATCAACGCGCTTAACGCCTGCTGCTTTAATGGCAGCTCTTCCAGCCTGGCGTAGTGCAGAACTCCATTGAAGTGGATCCTGCTCAGCCCAGCCCGCGCGTGGATAAACCGTATCATATTTGGCTTCTTCCATTGCGATCATTGATCTTGTTTCAAGATCAAATACGCCCGCACGAACGCCGCCGGTTCCAAAATCAAAACTCAGTAAATGCACTAAGACGCTCCTCCCTAGACCTTAATTGTCACATTAAGGACGAAACATGATTTTGGAGAAAAACAAACTTCTATCGTTTTGCAAAGTCGCAAACATTTCTGGCAGTTCTTCAAGCGTTAGCTCATGCGTGATCATAAAGTCCCAGCGCAATTTACCTGTCGCAAGTGCATCAAGCGTCACTGTCCATTGAGGGCCAGGATAAGGCGCACCAAACGAATTCCACGAACCGTGGAGAGAAACTTCTTGGCGCAAGAAATGCTGGAATGTCTTGTTATCAAGCGATACATCACCGACAGGAATGCCGATAAAGACAACATGGCCGCCCGGCGCAGCAAGACTTACAGCGCTATTAATAGAGGTTGGATGGCCAGCCGCCTCAACCGTGATATCAGATAATAGTTCTTTTGGAATTTCCTGTCCGGCTAGAAAACAATGCGCGGCTCCAGCTTCACGTGCTTGTTCAAGTTTCTTTTCAGAAACATCAACAGCCACAACTTCACGTGCGCCCATTGAGAGCATCCATTGGATCGCGAACAAACCGATTGGTCCACAGCCAATAACCGCGCCTCTTGAACCAGCCTGCACGCCGCCTGCTTTCCAGATAGAGTGCAAAGCAATTGAAGCAGGGTCAACCATGGCCGCAGCCCGCGGATCTGTACCTTCAGGAACCTTCATCAAGTTTGAAATTGGTACGGCAACCCATTCTGCGTAAGCACCATCTCGGCGCGAACCGAAATAATCATAATCGCGGCATCGAGAGAAATTGCCTGTCGCACATTGATCGCATTTACCGCAAGGAAGCATTGGCGGAACGGTACATAATTCGCCTATCGCAAAGCCTTCAACACCGTCTCCGAGCTCTTCGATACGGCCACAAAACTCATGGCCGCAGATGATCGGCATCTTATGTGCGCCTTTAATCAACATACGAGGAAGATCTGATCCACAAACACCGACCGCATCAACGCGAAGCAAAACTTCACCAGCACCTGGAACCGGTTTGGCAACGTCCTCAAGACGGATATCGCCGGGCTTATACATAACAGCTGCGCGCATAGGTGAACCTTGTCGTTACAATGAGTTAAAAATATATTGGGAACTAAAAAAGTGGGCCGGAGTTAAAGTCCATCCGGCCCGCAGGGAGGTTATTTAGACAAAACTTCCGGACGATATTCTGCAAACAAACCTTCACGTGGGAAGTCTGCAGCATTATCAACTGTCACAGCTTTTGAACCCGCATCAACGAACTTGGAGACTTCGTTACCAGCGGCAGCTTCGCGTGCGACCTGAATGGTTACATCGCCCAAATATTTCGGATCGTTAAGTGCTGTAGCAACATAGTTGCCGCCAGCAGCCATCATTTCAAGTGCTTCTGAAAGTCCATCGACACCGGAAATCAGAACATCATCACGACCGCTTTCTGCAAGCACCTGCGCGGCACCCAAAGCCATGTCGTCATTATGTGCGTAGATTACTTTAACATCTGGATGCGCCTGAAGAAGATCCTGCATCGCAGTTACCGCATTTGCGCGGATATATTCAGCATAAGGGCCTTCAACAATCGTATGGCTTGAGCCTTCAATTGCAGAATGGAAACCATCACGGCGATCCATCATCACAGCGCCGCCGGCATCACCTTGAATTTCGATGATTTTAGCACCTTCAACACCATCAGCTTTTAGACGTGCAAGAACAGCCTCGCCAACCAATTTGCCCATAGCTTTGTTATCACGGCCAATATGCGCCACGACTTCACCGTCATTTACAGAGCGGTCGACTGTGATCACTGGGATACCAGCAGCAGCTGCTGCTTCAACAGAAGGGATAACGGCATCCGGATTTACCGGATTAATAATGATAGCGCTTACGCCCTGCGTAATCAGATCCTGAATATCATTGTTTTGTTTAGACACATCACCATTGGCATCAAGGAAGATAAGAGTATCTCCACCAGCTTTAGCTGCAGCTTCTGCGCCATCTTTAAGCTGTACGTAAAATGGAGACTGAAGTGTGACTTGGCTGAAACCAATTTTCAAACCTTCAGCAAGTGCCGGTGAAGTCACCGCAAATCCAAGTGCGAGCGCTGATACACCAGCAGCAAAATGTTTCATAGCAGAACGACGGGTAAACATAATTTCTCCTCCCAAAGTTTAAAAAAGCTGGCTGCGCCTGCAAACCAGCATTTGTGATATAAAAACACAAATGTAACTTTAAACAACTCTAAAGCTAAAAAATTGTCAAGCGCACTCGCCGCCCAGAAGGCTTAAAATAGTACATCCCTCTGATTTCAAAGAATATTTTTTAGGAATTACGGCTGTGAAAATTATGCAGCCTTAGATGCCATGCACCTTGAGGCTTTGTATGCTCATTAAAGAGAGCAAATAAACGGCAACATTTGTGAAGCATTCATTGAATGTTTGGGCGCATGTATGATTTTAGATTCGGCAAGCGTACCGAGTACGATGCAAGCTGAAGTGACTATTTACGTCATCGTGAATGGTCAAATGAGATTGATTTGACCCACTGTATAATTTCACTTTGTTTGGCAAGCAGCACACCGAACATCTTCGATGTGCTGCAGCACCTTACTTAAGATTATTTTGCGCCATATAGTTTCGCACCAGAACGCTTAATGCAGTCATGGCCGCGATGCCTTCGAGAGCAAGAGGCGTGAGCGGTGCAAGAAGCACAAGAATAGCAAATATTGGAAGCACGAATTTCGCGTTCCCTGTTAGACAAAAACGATCACGCACAAACCATAAGCCGAGCATATAAATTGCCACTGGAATTCCCACGGCATAGTCTCCCACCAAGAGAGACGCTTTGGCATGACCTGAAATCACATCAACAAGAACGGCAAAGCCGGCTCCGACTGCCGCGCCGGATGCAAAAATAATAAAATGCCCATAGCCCCACACCAACGCACGGTTGAGGTCGCTGGTTTGAAGGTGTTCTTCTTGGCTAAAATATAGCCACCACATCGAAAACACGATGGGAGTCACAGCCCAAGCCGTTTTCTCATCGAAACAGTACTCTTTATGCGAGAGACCTCTTCCCATCCTAGATGCTTATAAAGCTGAACATTTTCGGGCATATCTACATGCGTGTTTAACCGCATCTCGTTATAGCCTTGCCGTTTTGCTTCGCATTCTGAAAGCGCCATCAATTTACGCCCAATGCCTTTACCGCTGTGGCTTGGGTGAACTGCCAAATTTGCAAGCTTCATGAAGCCATCCTCCTCTATGAGGATAAGACAAGCAATAATCTCATCAGCTTCCACCGCAACCCACACCTGATTGTGGGTTATATCTTCTGAAATTCCATCAGAAACGGACGGCATTTCGGATATGCGGTTCGAATATTTTGCATAGGCTGCATCGATACACGAAACTAAAGCTTCACTATCTTCCAACACTGCTTTGCGTGGCTGAATATTATTTGAACTCAAAATGTTTCCTTTACACGGGCGTTCGCTCTAACATGAACAATCAATCATTGTCACATAATCGCGGGCTACGTCTGCTCCTACAACGCGAATAGGCTTTGTTATCGAAACTCCCAATTGGCCATGCACCATGACCAAACGGCATCGACGGTTTCGCGCGGATGGGGTGAGCGTTTTCGCACGAGGTAGAAATCAGAACCCGCCTCAAAACCTGCTGGACATATTTTGATTAGCCGCCCTCCATCGAGATCAGGTTGAACAAAGGCGCGGAAATCGATGGAAAAACGCAGTGCCCAAATAATCTTTTAAATGCCTGATTTGTTGCGCAACTACACTTTACATGACGCTAAGCTCTTCTGAAGAGGCATGGAAGTTCATGTAACGACCGAAAGATTCGAGTACACGCAACGCGTTGAGCGGCGGTAGTTATCTTTCCAGACATAGAGTAGAAACAGGCCGCTTATCTTAAAGCTTCTTATCGGCGCTCATAAACACCGATGATGAACCGTAATAAATTTGGCGTTTTACAATGATCAGCAACAAGCGTATGAATGACGAACTAGTCATACGATATTGCGTATGAGCTACCATCAGCGGCGTTAGAACTCCGTAATCTAAACAATTATCGTAATGCGAACTTTGCGCGGTGCTTAAGCCCGGTGCGACGAGTTTGATCATTAGCTAACGATCTGAACCTTTAATACTATCCTTTGCGTGGCCCTATACAGGCGTCGAGGCGCCAAGCTAGCACGTCTTATGCGGACTGGTTTTTGGCTTGCAGGAGCGCACATGTCCATAATTCCATTTAAAGAAATTACCCGCACAAAGAGAGCTAATCTTACATCAATAATTTCCCGCAAACCAATTTCAACTGACATTGAGGCGGTGCAAGCCTTCACGCCCAAGACAGCGACAGCGCTTGTATATTGCGAAGGAAACTTTGGGAAAATTGATGGCAAAACCGCAAATGGATTGGTGCGCCATTCTGAGAAATATAAAATACTCTCCGTGATCGATAGCCTTCATGCGGGCGCAGACGCTGGCAATGTGTTGGACCAGAAATCAAATGCAGTGCCAATTTTTGCAAATCTAGCTGAAGCATTTGCCAGCGCACCAAACAAGCCAGACTATTTTATATATGGGATGGCACCTGCCACTGGCATGCTATCGCTGCAAGAGCGTACAATTATGCTTGAAGCAATGCGGCTTGGCATGAATGTGATCAATGGTTTGCATGAGTTTTTAAATGATGATCCCGAATTCATTGCAGCATGTCTCGAACACAATGTTAAAATTACAGATATTAGAAAGCCGCGGCCGAAAAACGAGTTGCGCTTATTTACGGGCGATATTCATAAAGTCGCCTGCCCGCGCATTGCGGTTCTTGGCACAGATTGCGCCATTGGCAAAAGAACAACTGCAAACATTCTAACCAAGGCACTTGCCGAACGGGGCATCAATGCCGTCTTGGTCACCACAGGACAAACAGGAATGATCCAAGGGTCGCGTTACGGCGTTGCTCTTGATGCTGTGCCATCCCAGTTTTGCTGCGGTGAATTGGAAGCAACGATCGTAGAGGCTTATAAGGGCGATGCTCCCGACGTCATCATTATTGAAGGTCAAGGTGCACTGAGCCACCCTGCCTTTTGCACCTCGGCATTTATTCTGCGTGGCAGCGCGCCACAGGCAGTTATCTTGCAGCATGCGCCAAAGCGCGAATATCGCTGTGACTTTGACCAAATGGAAATGCCTTCTGCGCAATCGGAAATCAAACTCATTGAAGCTTTTGCGGACACGTAAGTTATTGGACTAACAATAAACCACGAAAATATGAGTGATGAAGAGGTTAGCGAAAGCATTACAACATTCAGCAATCAACTCAACATTCCGGTAACCGACGCATTGTCTCGGCCATCTGAAATGCTTGTTGATATGGTGCTCATGAATTTCCCAAAGCTGGCTGAGAAATCCGGCCGTAGCGTTCAATGAACACGCCCCGACTAGATATCAATCTCGATAAGATTTTACACAACGCATCTGTGTTGGTGAAACGCTTAAAAGAGGATGGCATCTCGGTCACCGGTGTTACTAAGGCGTTTCTTGGTGCGCCGCAGATTGCGCGCATAATGCTGAAAGCGGGTGTTACATCGCTAGGCGATTCCCGCATTAGCAATATCGAGCGCATGCGTCATGCAGGCATTTTAGCGCGCATGGTGCTCATTCGCTCCCCCATGATAAGTCAGGTCGATCATGTTGTAGCCTCCGCCGATATGAGCGTTAACACAGAGCTAGATGTCCTTTGCGCTCTTTCTGTCGCAGCGCTAAGGATTGGCAAGGTTCATGACGTTTTACTCATGGTTGAGCTTGGCGATCTTCGTGAAGGCATTATGCCCAGCGATATCAGTGATTTTGTTCAGCAAGTAAGCCTTTTGCCCAATATCAAGTTGATGGGGCTTGGTACCAATTTAGCGTGCCGCAATGGTATATCACCGGACAATGAGAATATGGCCAAATTGTCTGCGGCTGTTAGGCAGCTTTATGCGGCGAACTCAGTGAATGCTACAATCGTTTCGGGCGGAAACTCCAGTAATCTTAATTGGATTTTTGACGGCGGGAAAATAGGCAAGATCAATAATTTGCGGCTTGGTGAATCAATCTTGCTTGGCAGGGAACCGTTACAACGAAAAGCCATACCGGGTCTATTTACCGACGCGACAAAACTTGTTGCAGAAGTAATCGAGAGCAAAATTAAACCGACCAAAGCATGGGGCACTATCGCTCAATCGGCATTTAAAGGCGCACGAAATTCAGTTGCAACGGGTAATATCAATCAAGCGATTTTGGCAATCGGCAGGCAAGATACGGACCCTGAAGGATTGCAAGCGCCCAAGGGCGTTACAGTCCTTGCTGCCAGCAGTGATCATACAATTTTAGACACCGGTAAGAGCAAATTGCGTGTTGGCGAAGAGGTCTCATTTCAACTCAATTACAGTGCGCTTTTGAGCGCGATGACATCGCCCTATGTGTCTAAAAACTTCACCGGAAGCAGTGTCCTTTTAAGGCCAAATCCCGACCTGCATTTCTTACCGGCTGCTGCGTAATAATGACATCATCCTGAGATATGACCACCGTAGAAACCCGCATATAGATCAACTCATAAGGACATTGAGCACATGATAAAGTTTGGAAAAAAATTCGAAACGCCAAAGCAAAAAGAAGAAAACAATGCTGCGGCAAAAGCAAAAGCCGCAGCTAAAGAAAAGTATAGTCAAGGCCTCGCTTCTGGAAAAACCAATGCGTCAGCAGACAAGAAAGCCTGATATAAGCTCTTATTATCATCACTAAGGACCAAATACAGTCAACGAGATGGAAGGTATTTGGTCTTGGTTAAACCGTAATTGGCGTCCATCTTTACGATGTTCGAAAGTTACTGGATATGAAGACGCTCCTTGGCTCAGCGTTTCCAGTTACAAGCATCATACCGGCAGATGCATTAAAATGCCGTTCTCGCTTTAATTTGCCCTGAATATTTATGGCGCGCCATAGATAAGCAGTCGTTCCTCGCGCGATAAGGAAAGCAAATGCTTGGCCGGACCCAAAAATCGACAATCCGTTTAGCTAGAGAATTTTCAATTTCTAGCTTCGACGGGATATTACCGCCCGGAGAATATGCAATTTCTGAAGATGAAGAATTGATCGAAGGCATATCGTGGCTCGCCTATAGACGTGTCGCGACATTTATCGAAGTGCCAGCAATTGGAAGAACGAAAATGTCCAGCCAGATGCTCAAGATCGATCATGATGAGTTAACCGCTATTATAGAAGATGATGCGTGTTTACAGGCCCAAGAAACCATAGCCAAATCTGCTACACATGCGAGTGAACACTGATGAAAATTCAAGTTTTTAAATCTGGGCAACTGGTTTCACTGCTGCATAGAGATCATCTTTCGCCAGCGACGCCAAAACTTTTCAGGGTAGAAAACAGGCTCCCCGATACTGCTGGTGCTTCTCAATATAGAATTAAAAACGACGAGCAAAACCACGAGCGTGTGGAACTTGGAAGCAATCTTGTTGTGGCTGAAAACGCAAACTGATCTGGCTTCCAGAGCTTAAAATCACCCATCTTTATTTCCCCTTTTGCCTTACGCAAACAGGGAATATTTTTCTATGGAATGGCGAAGATCGCAGCAGCGTTCTTCGCCATTGCCTGATATTTAAACTTCAGCTTCCACCAACTTTATCTCGTGCTCTAAGCGCCTCTGTGAAGCACCGGGCGCTGCTCCCCATCCAGCAATTAATCTGTAGAATACAGGCGTTAGGAACAGGGTGAATATCGTGGCAAAGCCAAGACCGCCAACAATGACGGAGCCAACAGCGATACGTGCTTCTGCGCCCGCACCTGATGTTAAGATCAGTGGCAGTCCGCCAAAAACCGTAGACACCATGGTCATCATGACAGGGCGTATACGCAAGTGGAGTGCATTGCGAATAGCGCTATCAATGTCTTGCCCTTGTTCACGCAACTGATTGGCAAATTCCACGATCAAAATACCATTCTTAGCCATGACGCCTATCAGCATGACCAAACCGATCTGACTGTAATAGTTCAACGTTCCGCCCGAAAGTGAAATAGCGAACAATGCTGCTGCTAAACCAAAAGGCACGGTCAGCATAATTACAAAGGCACTGGCAAAGCTTTCAAACTGTGCCGCAAGAACAAGAAACACCACAGTAAAAGCAACGCCGAAGATGAGGTAGAGCCCCGACTGGCTGCTTTCTAGTTCAGCTGCCTCGCCAAGAAAGACAATACTGGCACCATCCGGCAATATTTCTTGTGCTATCTCACTGACACGAGCAGCTGCAGTGCCTAAGTCGATGCCGTCACCCAAATTTGCTTGAAGTGAAACAGAAAGCGAGCCGCCTTCTCGCACAATTTGAGATGCGCTTACGACTTGCTCCAGCTTTGCCATCGCGGAAACGGGTACATAGACTTTATCAGCTGTTTGAACAAAAATGGATTCCACATCGCTCGGATTATCCAAAGGCGGCCCACCCGGTACGAGGCGAATATCAACTTCTGTATCATCAACGAAAACAGAAGTCGCAACTTCACCCTGCAGCATTGCATTGATGGTGGAAGAGACAAGTTGCGGCGATAGGCCCAGATCTTTTACTAAATCACCATCCACGGTTAGTTCCAGTAATGGCTCCACATTATCAGCTGAAAGTTGCGGGTTAGCAAAGGTTTCATCTTGCCGCATGGCTGCAACCATTTCACTTGCCGCATCGGAAAGCAGTTCCAAATTATTGCCCGTTACGGCAAATTGAACGCCCCTACCCGCGCCGCGAATACCCAGACTGTTGCCCGAACGGGCTGAAACAGTGAGGCCTGGCACCTGCGCAAGTTCGCGGTTAAGCTGAACCAAAATCTCCTGCTGACTACGCTCACGTTCTGCCCAGTCGGCGAGCCTTACAATGATAAAAGCAGATGAACCGCCGCCGCGCCCAAGTAAGGTTTGAACGATCTTGACTTCGCCCTTATCAACATAAGGCTGCAAAATTGCTTCAATTTGCTCAACTTGATTTTCAACATATTCTAATGTTGTCCCTGTCGCGCCGCGAGCAGGAATAAGAAAGAATGCGCGGTCTTCTGACGGCGTTACTTCTGAGCTTAAATTGCTCATTGCTCCGACCGAAAAAATCACAAAAGCAGCGGCAATAGCGATCACCAGAAATGGCGCTTTGATCGCCTTATCCATGACCGTATCAAATGTACGCAGCATAAATGAAGGCTTGCGGCTTTCCTCGTTTGCATTAGCGGCATTGCTTTTGCCTGGATCAAGGACGGAAGCCATCATCGGCGCTAAAGTTAAGGCTGCTATCGATGACAAAGTCACGCTGAATGCTAGAACGAAACCAAACTCACTGAAGATGCCTCCAGCTTGCCCGGGCAAAAATGATATTGGGATAAACACTGCGGCAAGTGTTGCTGTGGTGGAAATAACCGCGAAGAAAACCTCATTGGTTCCCGCTACCGCAGCTGCAAAAGCGCCCATACCCTCGCTGCGTTTGCGCACGATGTTTTCAACCACAACGATGGCATCATCAACAACCATGCCGGTTGCGAGAACAAGTGCTAAAAGGCTGATCGTGTTGACGGAGAACCCTGCAATCCAGATTGCCGCAATCGTTCCGATAAGCGCCACAGGAATTGTAACCGCAGGAATTATTGTTGCACGCCATGATCTGAGAAAAAGAAAGATAACCGCAATCACGATGCCAGTTGTAATCATGATTGATGTTGTCACTTCGTTGATTGATCCTTCGATGAAGATACCATCATCGGATGTCACAGTGAGTTCTATACCATCGGGCAATTCGCTTTGCAGTTCAGCCACTGCTGCACGGACATTTTTCGAAATCGTAAGCGTGTTGCCAACGGATTGGCGCACGATATCAATGCCGATAGCCGTATTTCCATTAAGGCGAGACGATGCGGCGTTGTCTTCTGCAACAAGCTGAACAAACGCAATGTCTGAAAGGCGCGTTGAGGCATTAATCAGAACGTCGTTTACCATCTGCTCTGTCACTTCAGGCGTGCTTGAGCGCAGGGTGAGTTCTTGAGAAGCCGTTTCAATTGAGCCAAGCGGCGTGTCGTCACGCAAGCTTTTCAAAGCGGTCGATACATCAAAAATTGAAAGACCACGGCTGAGTAAAGACGGCATATTGAGCGTCACACGAAACTCAAGCGCCTGACTACCGGTTACGGTAACTTCTGCAATGCCATCAATGAGGGACAAACGATCGTAAATTGTGCCTTCCGCAATTTCGGTCAGCTCCGGAATTGAGGCATTACCCACGACAGCGAGCCGAACAATCGGATCGGAATTCGTATCGCTTTTGCGCACAACCGGATCATCAATATCATCGGGCAATTGCCGTGTTGTTTGCGATACGATTTCGCGTGCCTCGTTAGCGGCAACATTAACATCTGTGCCATCGCTCAGATCAATTGTTATGCGGCTGCTGCCGTTTTGTGAGGTTGAGGAAATGTAGCTTAATCCATCAAGGCCACCCAGCGCATCCTCAAGAACTTTTGTCACCTCTTGGTCAACAGTTTTAGCCGAGGCACCAGTATAAGTGGTACGAACAGACAGCACCGGCCGGTCCACATCTGGCATCTCGCGAACATCAACCGAATTAAGCGCGGCAAGGCCAGCAATAATGATAAGTAAATTCAGGACCAGCGCCAATATTGGTCGTGCGACAAATGTTCCGGTTAGGCCCGATATGCTTTTTTTCTTTGGTTCAGAGGAAACATCGCTCATTGTGCAGCACCTGCTTCACCAGATGATGGTTGACGGCGCGCGTTAGGCTCACCTTCCGTCTTAGGTTTCCTCTCCTTTGATCTCTCACCCGTTGGGGCGGCGTTTGAAGCAGTTATTTTTGTGCCATCGCGTAGCTTCTGCGTGCCGTCAGTCACAATCTGTGTTCCTGCAGGCAGTTTGGTATCAATCCAAACATTGTCCTGCTGGCGCATCACGATTGATGCAGGCACAGCCTTCGCTGCACCGTCTTCAACAATCCAAATCTGCGAACCATTGCGCGTCCAGCTGATTGCATTGGTGGGTACGAACGCACTCGGCTCACTTTCATTGATTAGCCGCACGCTAAAACTCATACCTGGCAGCAGTGAATGATCCTCATTATCGACCTTTGCCTGAACAGTGATCGTGCGCGTCGTGCTATCTATGCGGTTGTCATATGCGTACACTTCGCCTTTGAAAACTTTACCGGCAAAAACGGGTGTTGATAGAAGAACTTCCTTTTGCAAAGCCAATAGGCCTAGGGCGCGTTCGGGCAATTCAAACTCGACGAGCAATTGTTCAATATCATCTATGGTTACTATGGTTGTGTCATTGGCAAGATTTGCGCCTGTTTTAATCCGGCTCAATCCAAGAATACCGTCAATAGGCGCGCGAATTGTTCTTTCTTCCAAGGCGTTTTCTGCCAAGCTGACTTGCAACTGCGCTTGTGAAAGGGCCGTTTTTGCATCGGCAACGGTTACCGCAGAAACAACAGACGCATTGCCCGTTCCTAGTTTTTCATACCGACTTACTTGTTCTTGCGCTTGTTTTAGGCTCGCTTTAGCGATCTCCAGATTGATTGACTGGGTGCGATTGTCCAACTTCAATAAAACATCGCCAGCTTTTACAGGCGTGTTTGATGTCAAAGATATTTCCTCAACTTGGCCTGCAACATCTGAAACCACATCAACATGATTGATTGCTTCACTGGTGCCTATTGCGCGCAAGGTGTCATTAAAAGACGCATATTCGATTTCGCCAACGGTAACGACTGTTGCGCCGCCGCGGGAGCGACCTCCTGTTCCTCGCGGTCCGCCGCCTTTAGAACCAGCTGCGCTTTCCTCAACTTCTGACCCCGTTCCTAGGGGAATCCATGATGGAATGCCGAACGTGTAAAAATAGGAGATAGATAGGACTGCAAGCCCTAGAACAAATGACAAGAGGCGGGACAACGAGAATAACCTTCTATTTCTAGGGCGTTTATTTCAAATAATGAATTTTGACAGAACAGAAAGCGCCTAGCCTCTCATCCATAAATTCACACCGAACGCATCAAAACATGAATTTCGGCAACTAAAACTACCACATTGAAAAGATTTGAAAAATTACAAATTAGTTATTTTAGAGGAGATGCAGCTCCGTTAAATATACAAGCTTAATACGCTTTAAATATTGAATTTTATCAGATACTAATAAATGTCATCAATCAGATGCAAAACTGCATTGAAACTCCCAGCTTAATTTCCGATTATGAAAGCTGAAACGGATTAATAATGACCGAGCGGCAAGACATTCATAATTCAAGCATTCCTGTTTTATGCAAATCCTGTGAAGCGCGCCACCGCGGTGTTTGTGGCGCTTTAAATAGTGATCAACTGATCTATTTGAGCAAGCATACCCATAAGGGCGCTGTTCAACCGGACACTGAATTGATTGCTGCTGACAGTAAAATTGAGAATTATTCCAACATCATTTTCGGTACGGTTAAACTGACCAAATTGATGCCAGATGGCAGGCAACAAATTGTTGGACTCCAGTTTTCACCAGATTTTCTTGGGCGTCCCTTTAGGCGTGAAACCGGCGTATCGGCTGAGGCTGCAGGCCCAGTGTCATTGTGCTCGTTTCCGAAAAACATTCTTGAGAAGCTTGTCAAAGAATCGCCAGAGCTTGAGCATAGACTGCATGAACAGGCACTGCGTGAACTCGACGAAGCACGCGATATGATGCTGATGCTAGGGCGCATGACAGCGGTTGAAAAAGTCGCAACTTTTTTGATGCTACTTGTAAAGCATCTCGACCCTGAACAAGACGATGATAGCAACAGCATTCGGTTTGATTTACCGCTCAAACGTGCAGACATTGCAGATTTTCTTGGCCTTACGATCGAAACTGTCAGCCGCCAGATGACCAAGCTTAGAAAAGCAGGCGTTATCGACATTGAAAACAACCGCACCATTAACGTGCCAGATATATCGCGCTTAAGCGCTATAGCTGGCAATTTTTAAACGTCAAACCACCTTTGAAAACCGAACCGTGCTGCGTTTCAAATATTGATCGAATTGCGATGCCACAATGCGCGCAAAGGGTTTTGCTTGCGGTGGTATGTACAATGACGTTCCGCTCACCTTCACCAACTGAAACGGGTCTGCGGCAGAAAATTTGTTTGCCAGTTGGACACTTTCGCTCACGCGCTCATCCGAAGCGAAAGGCAGGCTCGCAAAATCAACATGAAAATAACACATCAAACGCTCAATCAGAGCGCCGCGATATAAATCGACTGGTTGCAGTTTGTAGCCTTTATCAGATGCCAACACTCCAGCCGCAACACGCTTTTGATAAAGGTTTGTTGCAACAGTGTTTTGCATGAAGCCGCTTGGTGATCGCCCGATAGATGATGCGCCAAGTCCGAGCATGACCTCCGCACTGTCGGTCGTATAGCCTTGGAAATTGCGCCGTAGGGTACCCTTTTTCTGCGCTACAGAAAGGCTGTCATTTGGAAGTGCAAAATGATCTATACCGATACTGTTATATCCAGATTGCACGAGCAATCGAGACGCATTTTCCATTTGTTCAAAACGTTCATTTTGTCCCGGAAGATCTTCTTCCTTAATCATAATCTGATGCGGTTTGAACCAAGGAACATGCGCATAGCCAAACATTGCCATGCGGTCCGGCTTTAAAGAAATACACTGCTGGACGGTGCTTTCAACGCGTTCATTTGTTTGTTTTGGAAGCCCATAAAGAGCGTCAATATTGATTGATTTGATACCAATTGCCCTTAGTTCTTTGACAACTATCTCAGTCAGTTCAAAACTCTGCGTTCGATTGATTAATCGCTGCACTTCAGGGTCAAAATCTTGCACACCAATGCTGGCACGCGTAACACCCAGCGCTTCGATTGCTTTATAAAAATCATCGGTTGCATCAGAGGGGTCGATTTCCACACTGATCTCTGTTTCCTCATCAAAAGCAAAATAGCGCTCAAGGCTTTGCTTAATGAGGCGCATTTCCTTCGACTGAATTAAGCTTGGCGAGCCGCCACCGAAATGCAAGTGACTGACTGTCACTTTTTTGTTTAACTTGCGTCCTAACAAGTTGATTTCGTCGCATAGACTATCAATATAGTTCTTTATCGGTTCATATTTATTTGTATGTTTTGTGTGGCAACCACAAAACCAGCAAAGACGGTCACAGAACGGAATGTGCAAATAGATAGAGACGGGTTCTTCTTCTGTTAGATTTTCCAGCGTCGTTTCTAATACTGAAGAGCCAACACCAGATTTAAACTGAGGCGCTGTGGGATAGCTTGTATAACGTGGAAGGGCATTCGGATAAAAATCAAAAACTTTTGCGGGATCAATGTTTTGCGGCTCTATCATGTTGCTTCCCCGAGAAGAGAAGAAAGCATTTCTTTTTCAAAGGCGATATGACGCCGCAAGCCTTCGAAAAAGCCACGCAACATATAGCTCAGCTTATCAATGTTCTTTTCGCGTCCCGCGACAAAGCTCTTCAACGTATCTGAAATCTCATGCGCGAAACTCTCATCTTCCCAATGCTCGCCATGAAGGCGCTCAATCGTCGTTGCTAAATGTGCGTTGGATGGGTCGGCTTTCATGAGCGCAGGAAACAATTCATTTTCTTCAAATGAATGTGCAGCCATCACAACCGGATATACTTTTTGCGCAGCCAAAAGGCACTGCTGATTGTCGACGCGCCTGGGTAGCTCGTCGGCAATGGTCTCCAATTGATTACACAATAGCGTTTGCGCGTTCAAATGTAGATTAAGCTTTTCGAAAAGATGGATCATCTCGCGACTGTGATTTTGAAACGGCTCTGCCATCTGCATTCTCCGTGCTGCATAGCTTATCCATATATTGGCCGATTCAGTTCGTTGACATTGATCTAGATCAAAGTGGCATCCGGAATTTCATGGCAACAACGCTCCAATAAGTAAGCGAGTAAATGCTGATACTGATGGAGCAAGGAAATATGCTAACCGCCACCCCCATAATATTGACCGGTGCAGGAGCCTTTATCGGGCTGCTGGCCTCAGCCTTTGCCAAAGATGTTTTCTTTGCGCAACATATGGCAATTCTTGCGATCATATTGACAATCGCAACGGTCATTTTGCTTAAGAGATTTCAGTTTTCTTCGCCTGCACAAATTCAACGCAGAGAAGAAGCTGCCCGAAGCGTCTATATGGATGACGTTATACGGTGGGGCGTTATTGCAACCGCCTTCTGGGGCGTCGTTGGATTTTTGGTTGGTGTGATTGCCGCTGCGCAACTTGCTTGGCCTGAGCTCAACATCCAACCTTATTTGAATTTTGGACGCCTAAGACCATTACACACATCGGCGGTTGTCTTTGCCTTTTGCGGATCTGCGCTCATTACAACAGCATTTTATGTCGTGCAGCGCACCTGCCGCGCACGGCTTTGGGGCGGTAATTTAGCCTGGTTCGTATTCTGGGGTTACCAGCTTTTCATTGTAATGGCTGCAACGGGATATTTGCTCGGCATTACACAATCCAAAGAATACGCAGAGCCTGAATGGTATGTTGATCTTTGGCTGACCATCGTATGGGTGGCGTTTCTGATGGTTTATGTAGGCACAATCGTTAAGCGGAATGAGCCACATATTTACGTCGCGAACTGGTTCTTTTTATCGTTCATTGTGACTATCGCAATGCTGCATATCGTCAATGGGCTTTCAATGCCTGTGTCATTGCTTGGATCAAAAAGCTATTCAGCATTTGGCGGCGTACAAGACGCGTTGACACAGTGGTGGTATGGCCACAATGCCGTTGGCTTCTTCCTGACAGCCGGATTTCTAGGAATGATGTATTACTTCGTTCCAAAGCAAGCCGACCGTCCAATTTATTCTTACCGCCTTTCAATCATCCACTTCTGGGGTCTTATTTTCCTCTATATCTGGGCTGGACCGCACCACCTCCACTTCACAGCGCTGCCTGACTGGGCGCAAACACTTGGCATGGTTTTCTCAATTATGCTCTGGATGCCTTCATGGGGCGGCATGATCAATGGCCTGCTAACCTTGCAAGGTGCATGGGACAAAGTGCGCACCGATCCGATATTGCGGATGATGGTTATCAGCTTGGCTTTCTATGGCATGTCGACTTTCGAAGGCCCTGTAATGTCTATTAAGACAGTCAATTCACTGTCTCACTATACAGACTGGACAATCGGTCATGTGCATTCTGGCGCTCTTGGCTGGAATGGAATGATCACATTCGCGGCACTTTACTTTTTGACACCGCGTCTTTGGAACCGTGAACGCCTGTACTCATTGCGCATGGTCAACTGGCACTTCTGGTTGGCGACACTGGGCATCGTTATTTACGCAGCTGTGATGTGGGTTTCTGGTATCACGCAGGGTCTAATGTGGCGCGAATACGATGCGCAGGGCTACCTCGTCTATTCATTTGCTGAAAGCGTTGCTGCTCTGCACCCTTACTATGTGATGCGCGTATTTGCAGGCCTACTCTACCTGTCTGGCGCACTCATCATGGCATTCAACCTTTTCATGACCATTCGTGGAAAGCAGAGAATCGAAGCGCCACTTCGCAATTCACCAGCCCCAATCAACGATAAGCCCGTCGTGGCTCAGCCCGCGCAATAGGAGAACTACTGATGGCTAACCTAACCCATCGTTTTCTAGAGAAACACAAAAAGCTAGAGCGCAATGTGAGCTTGCTTTTCGTATTCTCGCTTCTCGCCGTGCTTGTTGGCGGAATTGTAGAAATCGCACCGCTTTTCTATCTCGAAAATACAATTGAGAAAGTTAAAGGCATGCGGCCCTACTCTCCTCTCGAATTGGCTGGTCGGAACATTTATGTGCGTGAGGGATGCTATGTCTGTCATAGCCAGATGATCCGTCCTTTCCGTGATGAAGTAGAGCGCTATGGCAATTACTCGCTTGCTGCCGAAAGCATGTATGACCGTCCATTTCAATGGGGATCAAAACGTACAGGTCCGGATCTAGCACGTGTGGGTGGGCGTTACTCAAATGAGTGGCATGTCCAACATTTGACTGACCCGCAATCTGTTGTGCCTGAATCAATCATGCCCAAATATGGATTTCTTGCTGAGCAAGCATTGGATGTTCGCGACCCTGCAGCGCATCTCATTGCCAACCGGCGTGTGAGCGTTCCCTACACCGATGACATGATTGAGAACGCAAGCGCCGATATGAAGGTTCAAGCGGAGATTGATGGCGATTGGGATGATCTGCTGTCACGTTATCCGAAAGCTGTTGTCGGTGACTTTGACGGTGATCCAAAACGTTTGACCGAAATGGATGCTCTTGTCGCCTATTTGCAAATGGTGGGTACGCTTGTGGACTTCTCCACTTACGAACCTGACCTATCAGCCCGCTAGGAGCCTAAGCATGGAACTTTCTTACCAAACCATGAGAACCTTCGCTGACAGCTGGGGCCTTCTCTACATGTTTATTATATTTTGCTTCGTCGTTTTTTGGACATTCAGACCAAGCTCTAAACCGATGAATGATGATGCTGCCCAAATACCTTTTAAGGAGGACAATTGATGTCCGAGAACAATGAAACTGACGATATCACAGGCGTTGAGACCACGGGTCACGAATGGGACGGCATCAAAGAACTCAACAACCCTCTTCCGCGCTCATGGCTCTGGGGCCTTTATGGAACGATAGTCTTTTCTATCGGCTATGTCATTGCCTATCCAGCTTTGCCGCTTATCAACTCTTCAACGGCTGGTTTGCTCGGCTGGTCAAGTCGCCAAAATGTTGCAAATGACATTGCGGCTTTAGAACAGGGACGCGAGTCACTTGGCCAAGATCTTGTTGCGACAGATCTCAACAAAATCTCAGGCAATCCTGACCTTATGCAATTTGCACTTGCGGGCGGTAACTCTGCCTTCAAAGTCTATTGTTCACAGTGTCATGGTGCTGGTGCGGCCGGCGGCGGCATTTACCCTAATCTGGTAGACGATGACTGGATTTGGGGCGGCACCGTTGATGATATTTATCTTACGCTCAAACATGGCATCCGCTATGAAACGGACGAAGACACCCGTTATTCACAAATGCCAAACTTTGGTGCTGACGGTATTCTCGAACGCGATGCGATCAAGGACGCTGCTTGGTATGTTCGTAGCATTTCCGGGCAGGAAGCGGACCTAGAAGCAGCTGAACGTGGTGCGATAGTTTACCAAGATAATTGTGCAGCCTGCCACGGCGATAGCGGCGAAGGCATGCACGATTTAGGTGCGCCTGCACTCAATGACGCTATCTGGCTTTACGGTGGATCGCATGAGGAAATCGTTGCGCAAATTTCCAAACCTAAGCAGGGCGTTATGCCTGCTTGGGGTGATCGATTGTCTGAAGCCACAATTCGTCAACTTGCACTCTATGTTCACAGACTAGGCGGCGGTGAAAAATAATACCTAGACCCAAGATCACTTTGATCTGGGTCAAAGCTCATTGCGCATATTAATGCCAAAAATGCACCATCAACGTTGAAAGTAGTCTCATGTCTGATGGAATAGCCAAAGAACCGATACAGCTCTACGAAGCCCGCAAGAAAATTCACCCTAAGCGGGCGACGGGCTCGTTTCGACGTTTCAAATGGATCGTCATGGCGATCACACTTGCGATTTATTATATAACACCGTGGCTCAGATGGGACCGCGGTGAATACGCACCCGATCAAGCTGTATTGATCGATATTGCTAACCGCCGATTTTACGCTTTTTTTATCGAGATTTGGCCGCAAGAATTTTACTTCGTTGCAGGCATGCTCGTCATGGCAGGCATAGGCCTGTTCCTCGTCACCTCCGTGGTTGGCCGTGCGTGGTGTGGATATACTTGCCCGCAAACAGTTTGGACTGATTTATTCCTCGTGGTCGAGCGTTACTTTGAGGGAGACCGCAATGCGCGTATCAAACTTGATAAGGACCCTTGGAGTTTTGATAAGCTAAGGAAACGTGTTCTCAAACATACAACTTGGCTCATAATAGCAGTTGCAACCGGCGGCGCATGGATATTTTATTTTGCCGACGCCCCTACTCTTCTTCGTGATCTGGTTACAGGTCAGGCCCATTATGTTGCCTATGCCACTGTCGCCGTATTGACGACGACGACCTATGTTTTTGGCGGGCATATGCGTGAGCAAGTTTGCAATTACATGTGCCCATGGCCGCGCATTCAAGCCGCTATGTTGGATGAAGATTCTCTCGTTGTCACATACAATGATTGGCGAGGTGAACCGCGCACTCACGGCACCAAAAAAGCAGAAGCCAGAGGCGAAGCGCATGGTGACTGCATTGATTGCAACGCCTGTGTTGTGGTTTGTCCTGCGGGAATTGATATTCGCGACGGCCAGCAGATGGAATGTATAACATGCGCTCTTTGTATCGACGCATGTGATGACATTATGGGTAAGATCGGCCGCCCAACGGGGCTAATCTCATATTCGACCCTAAACGACTACAATGCCAATATGGCACTGGCAACAGATCCAGAAAGCGCCACATTAAACCCTGATCTTATGCGTGATAAGGATGGCAAGTTTATTGCTGCGGTTAAGCATTTCGATTGGCGCATATTCTTGAGGCCGCGTACGCTTTTATACTTTTTTATCTGGGTGAGTTTGGGCCTCGCTTTGCTGTTTGCACTTAGTCAGCGTGACCGCATGACCATCAGCATTCAACACGACCGTAATCCGGTATTTGTAACCTTAAAGGATGGTTCCATCCGCAATGGTTACAATGTGAAAATTTTGAACATGATACCGGAAAAACGTCTGATCCACCTATCGGTTGAAGGACTTGAGGGCGCCGTCATGACAGTCAGCGACATTGAAGGAGCGCCAGCAAGTTTTGCAACAGTTCCTGTCGATCCTGACCAAGTACGCTCTCTGCGTGTCTTTGTCCGTCAATCACCTGAAAACATAAAGTCAGGGCAAACGCCGTTCTCATTTATTGCCACAGATCAGCAGTCCAATGAGGTTGATACCTACAGCACCGTTTTCGATGCACCGGAGTAAACAGATGAATACGCTAAGAAGTATATTTGCACCTCGAGTGTTTTCCGGTTGGCATATGTTTGGTGTCATTGCATTGTTCTTTGGGACAATCATATCGGTCAACATTGTGCTGGCGTTTAATGCAGCAGGCACATGGACCGGACTGGTCGTGAAAAACACTTACATTGAGAGCCAGAACTTCAATAGCAGGGTAGCTGACCTAAATGCGCACAAACCTTTGGGCTGGAAGATCGCTATTTCCTATAATTCTGGCCAGTTGAAAGTATCGGCGCGCGACAACAACGACACATTCATTAAAAGCGCCGTTGTTTCTGGCTATCTTGGTAAGCCTGTTCACGAACATGATGACCAAACAATCATATTTGGCGAAGCAAACGACGCATATGTTTCCGAAGTCAGCTTGTCAGATGGTCTATGGCAAATACAGTTACAGATCATTGACAGTAAGGGGCTAACTTTTGTTGAGACCAAGCGCTTTACTATCACCAACGGCGTGGGGAAATAGACATGTGCGGTATGTGTGGCGGTCTTGCCGAATATGTCGTTGATGAAAGCGTCGAGCGCCAAAATGCTCAACACTATGTGCTTTCTGTGCCGGACATGTCGTGCGGCGCTTGCATTTCTAAAATAGAAAACTCAATGCGCAATTTAAAAGGCGTCTATAACGCTCGCGCAAACCTTACGTTGAAACGTTTGATTGTCGAAACGGACGAAACCGTAGACTGCCAGAAGCTTATTGATCTGCTTCAGGAAAACTCTTTCACAGCATTTCGGATTGAAGAAAATGACCGCACCGAAAGTGAAGAAGATACGCGATCGAAACGTTTGCTCCGAGCGCTTGCCGTGGCTGGATTTGGTGCTGCCAATATTATGCTGCTGTCCGTTTCGGCTTGGTCAGGTGCGACAGATGCAACCCGCGACCTTTTCCATTTAATCTCCGCAGTCATTGCGGTTCCTGTCGTTGCTTATGCAGGGCAACCATTTTTCCGCTCGGCTCTGGGCGCTCTACGCGCAGGACATGTGAATATGGATGTGCCGATTTCGCTGGCTGTATTGCTGGCACTCGGCATGAGTATTTTTCAAACTCTTACCAGCAAACCAGAGGCTTATTTCGATGCGGCAGCGATGCTGCTCTTCTTTCTTTTGATCGGCCGCTATCTTGATCAGCGAATGCGCTCACGTGCCAAAAGCTCAGTCATCTCGCTTGGTAAATATGCTACGCGTGAGGCAGTGGAAGTTCTGCCATCCGGTGAAACACGCTTAGTGGCTGTTAGCGACATTACGAAAAATATGCGTCTGCGCATATTTGCTGGCGCACGGTTTCCCGTCGACTGTAAAATCATATCAGGCTCCTCTGATGTTGACCGCTCCATGGTAACCGGTGAAAGCGAAGCGGTCGCGCTATCACCTAACATGCAAATCGAAGCTGGTGCATTAAACTTGACCGGCGTGCTGGACGTCAAGGCGATTGAGGTTGCCGACAAGTCTTTTCTCGCTGAAATAACCCGTATGTTGGATGCTGCAGAACACGGCAAAGGCAATTATGTGCGTATTGCAGACCGCATGGCGCGTATATACACGCCGGCTGTTCATGCGTTTGCATTTCTCGCCTTTGCGGGCTGGATGATCACGACGCACGGGGACTGGGAACACTCACTTCTCGTCGCGATTGCTGTTTTGATTGTAACATGTCCTTGCGCCTTAGGATTAGCGGTCCCTGTGGCGCATGTCGTGGCCGCATCAAGGCTGGTGCGCAACGGTATTTTGATGCGTGATGGCTCTGCACTTGAGCGTCTAGCAGAAGCGGACTTTGCCGTATTCGACAAAACCGGAACGCTTACTGATGGCATAAAAATGGTCATCGGCAGTGATGGTATGGGCGCAGAAGAAAAGCCAATTATTGCATCTTTGGCCGATTGCTCGACCCATCCTTCTGCCAAAGGCATCAGCGATTATTTAAAAGGCAGCGGAAGCGTTCTGCTATCCGATATTGAGGAGCAGCCTGGTAAGGGCATTAAAGCCATATGGAACGGCAAAGAAATACGTCTTGGCCAAATGGAATGGGTGCTTGAGATTGCAAATCGGCAAAACTTAAACGAGGCAGAAAAGTCTACCGCGTTCGCAATACAAGGCGGCAATCTGGTGACTTTTGACTACCGCGAAAATGTGCGCCCATCCGCTTACCAAACGATCAAGAACCTGCGCTCTTTAGGAATTGGAAGCACGCTTCTTTCAGGAGACACACAGGCCACTGTTGAACGCATTGCCCGTGATATGCCTTTTGAACAAGTGCTAAGTGAACACACACCGCAAGCAAAACTGAAATTCCTTGAAGGCCTGCACGCACAATCTGGGCTTAAGACGGTTATGGTAGGCGATGGTATCAATGATGCCCCTGCTCTGGCCGCTGCGCATGTTTCCTTTGCCCCATCCAGTGCAACGGATATCGGCCGCCAAGCTGCGGACTTTATCTTAACACGCGACGACCTTACGGCGATTACATTTGCGCGGAACATCGCGGTAAGAACAAACCGTGTTGTGCGACAAAATTTTGCACTCGCGCTAGTTTACAATTGCATTGCTGTACCGCTCGCAATTTTAGGGTTTGTGACACCGCTGATTGCAGCCATTGCAATGTCACTTTCTTCGATCATCGTGATAAGCAATTCACTGCGTCTATTAAGGGGTGAGAACATGGTTATCGACAAGCAAGTGATAGCGACAACGACCCGCTCTCCAATCGAAGAATTAGCAGCATGAACCAGCTTCTGTTTCTTATTCCAGTTGCACTTTTGCTAGGCGGCATAGGCCTTGCGGCCTTTATGTGGTGCATCAAGCACGGCCAGTTCGACGATCCAGAAGGTGCTGCGGAAAGAATTTTGCAGGATGATGAATAGGCTAAACTGCATCCCCCACGTTTCCTAGACACCCTGCGAGGTTAGTTTTCGCTGTTTTATTACTGGCGTAGAAGAAGTATTTTCAGCGAATGGGGACACAAAGGCTAAAACAAAAGGGGCGCCAAAGGCGCCCCGAATATCATTATTTAAAATGAGTTATTCTGCTGGTTCAGCGACCGCTTTAGGCTCCACATAATTGTGATGCGCCTTAACTGGCCGGATAAACAAATTCGCAAAGAACCCAATGACCAACAATGCAGCCATGCAATACATGGTCGTATTGTATAGGCTTGGTGTTGGATCAATTGTGCCTTGTGGAGCAATTTCCATAAGCCTTGCAATCGTCACGGTTTTTGCTGCGGCCAATTGGTCAAGTTGAGCGAGTGGTGCGCCGAATTTTTCAGCAAACGCAGACGCATCAACTTTTGACGCCAGATCGCTAATCGCCCGATTAACAGACATTTCACGTAGCGATGTGATTGCCAAAGGCCCAAGCACACCTGCAGTTGACCATGCGGTCAGCAAACGTCCGTGAATACCGCCAACATGCATCGTTCCGAACATATCTGCCAAGTAAGCAGGAATTGTCGCAAACCCACCGCCATACATTGAGAAGATAATCATCGTCGCAACATAAAAACCAATGAGGTAGATTGTTGATCCGCCAGCAGCGCCGGCAGTCGCAAAATACGGAATAGACAAGTAAAGCAACGTGCCCAGCACAAAGAAGCAATGATACGTATTCTTGCGTCCGATGTAATCTGACGTTGATGCCCAGAAGAACCGTCCACCCATGTTAAAGACTGAAATCATCAATACATAAGTTGATGCAAAAGAAGCTGTCACAATGAGCGGCATCGTGGTGCCATAAATTTCAGACATCATTGTTTTTGCAACACCGATCACACCGATACCGGCGGTCACGTTAAAGCAAAGCATAACCCACATTTGCCAAAATTGAGGTGTTTTTAGCGCTTGATCGATATGCACATTGTTCTTTGTGATCATACCTGATGCGGCAGGTTTTGGTTCCCAGCCTTCAGGTTTCCAATCTGCAGCAGGAACGCGGAAGCTGAACGCTGCAATCACCATAACAATGAAATATACGATACCAAGCGTCATGAATGTTGATGCAGCGCCAGTGTTGCCTGTGCCCACAACATAGACGCCCGCTTCTCCGCCACCTGGCAAGCTAGCTGCCTGTGCTGCAGATGCGATGACAACTTCTACCTTGCCAGCGGCAGATTCTACAAAAAGCCGTCCAGCTTCTGTCACTGTCGCCACAGTATCGCTTGCACCAAGATATTCCGGCGCTTTGGAGAAAACTGACAACAGCCAGCCTTTTACCGGCGCTGCGATCATCGCGCCGCCGCCAAAGCCCATAATCGCCATGCCAGTTGCCATGCCGCGGCGGTCAGGAAACCAGCGAATTAGGGTTGAGACAGGTGAGACATAGCCCAGACCAAGACCGCAGCCGCCAAGAACCCCATAGCCAAGATAAATGAGCCAAAGTTGATGGCTTGCAATGCCAAATGACCCGATGATAAAGCCGCCGCCCCACAAGAATGCAGCGACAAGACCGACCATGCGCGGTCCTACTTTTTCTAGCCATTTACCCGCAAATGCAGCTGCCAGTCCTAAGAAAACGATGGCAACGGAGAAAATCCAAACAACGGAGCTGAGGCTCCAGTCATTCGCCGCAGAAGCGACAACACCCAGCTCTCTGGTTAGAGGCGGGTTAAAAACAGACCAAGCGTATACCGAACCGATACACAGATGAATGGCGATGGATGCAGGCGGCACTAGCCAGCGGTTGAAACCGGGCTTCGCGACAATGTTTTCTTTCATCAAGAAACTCAAAGCGCCGCCGGAATTAGCATTACTCATGGAACTCTCCTCCATTTAAACCCCGTCGACAAGCTGCAATCTCCCACCACAGCATTCGACATTTAACGCAGTTTTTAGCGTTTCGGAAACTTAGGAGGAACGCCTTGATTGTCAACAAATTTATTATTATATATCAGTATGTTAGATGGAAATTTTGTCTTAAAAAAACTCTGCGATCCAGCATTATTAGTCATCTTGTCCGCGCAACTCGTCGCAAAGAGCCATAATTGGGACATTTTGTCCTTAATCGCCAAATTTAGCAGCAGGAAGATTTATTGTGAAACGGCTGCCGGCGCCGATTTTTGACCGTACTAAGATCTGACCATTGGCCCGACTCACAAGGGTTTGGCTAATTGAAAGGCCAAGTCCTGTGCCCTGCCCGTACTTGGTTGTGAAAAACGCATCGAAAATACGTTTCACTTTATCAGGCGGAATGCCTGCCCCCGTATCCTCGACAGAAATCTCTACTTCTTGATCGTTGGAGGCCACACACAAAGACAAGGTGCCGCCCTCTGGCATGGCCTGAACAGCATTGAGTATGAGATTAACAATGACTTGTTGCAGTTCTGTTCGCGACATTAAAACGCAAAGCTCTTGATCTAATTCTTCGTAAACCTCGATTTCTTGAGCTTCGATTTGATGAGCCGTCAGCACCAAGCAATCGCTGACAACTTCAGCTGGAAAAATGATATTAGCGTCGCCTGAATATTCTTCTGGCCGCGCAAATTGCAAAAGCTTGGATACAATAGATCCGATCCTATAAACTTGATCGTCAATCAGCTTAAACTCTGTTTTTGCAACATCAACATGCGGACCCAGCAATGTGCGTGCCACATCCAAATTCCCTTGAATGACCGCAATGGGATTATTGATTTCATGCGCAACGCCTGCCGTGATTTCACCAACGGCGGCAAGCTTTTCAGATATGATAAGTCGCTCTGTTGTCTGCTCAAGCCTGCGGTTGCTTTCGAGCAAATCGCGCGTGCGTTCCTCAACCTTCAAATTGAGCTGTTCACCCCATTGGCGCAATTGCCGGTCGCGTTCCTGCACCTGATCTAATAGATCATCGAGATGGCCAGCAACTTGTGCAATCTCGTTGCCATCATCTTGCGGCATGTTACGCGCTTCCAGATCACCTGCCTCTACGCGTATCATGGTTTGGGTCATGCGTTCCAAGGGCAGAAAGATACGCCCTGCCCAACGCAGGAAAATCGGAACTGATACGGCCGTAATCAGCAAAAACAGAAAAACCACAAGCAGTGCTGAATTAACTTTAGCCTGCCGAAACGGCGCTTCGAGAAAACCGACATAAAGCATGCCCACAGCTTTTCCGCGGCTGTCAGTAATTGGCTCATAAGCCGAGATGTACCAATCATTGACCACAAAGGCGCGGTCCAACCAAGTTTGTCCTTCATCAAGAACACGGTTGCGCACTTGCGCCGAAACGCGCGTACCAAGCGCACGCACATTTTCAAACAAGCGCACATTGGTTGAAATTCGAACGTCTTCCAGAAACAGTGTCGCGGTACCTTCACTGCCCTCGGGAAGGCTGTTCTTTTGATAAACCAACGCATTGATCGTATCAATAAAATCAAGATTGCGGTTGAGTAGAAGTCCGCCTACCAGCGCAGCTTTTCTGCCACCATTAAGTGTCACAGGTGCAGCTGTATGGATAACCATCCCTCGATCTTCAACCGTCCGCGCCGTTGGAACTGCTGCTTGTGTCGTCACTAACGCAATTGTGGCACGTTCAGTAAGACTGGAATTGAGAATATCTAATTCTTCTGGCGTAAAAATATCGACATCACTTTGCCAAGTTCCATTAATAGCATTTTGAACGACAGGCCATTTGGATACATCGACCCCATCTGGCCCAACATCGCCCTCTGTCAAATAAAGGAAATCTAGCCCTAATTCCTGCTGGACTTGTTCAAGAAATTTAGCCGTATCTTCTGGATTTAAAAAAGCATCTTGCAGGGATACAGATTGGGCAATTGCGTCTAGCCGCTCGCCTGAATTTTCAAGTAGACGCGCTAAATACTGGTCCGCAATTGTCAGATCGCCATTGACCTTTGTAATCAAAAGATCGTCGATTTTCCCGGCCCAGCGAGCCATTGTACTGCCAAGCATAATCGGCATTAGAACAAGCATTGGCAGAAGTGCGATAACAAGCAACCGAACCCGAACAGAGCGCAAGATGCGCATCAGGGCCGTCATCGCTTAAAGTCCCCAAGTCGCGCATTTGCGATCAATCGTTTTACGTGACACGCCAAGACGGCGCGCTGCTTCAGAACGGTTGCCACCGACTAATTCTAAAGCCTGTAAAATTTTCTCGCGTTCCACGTGTTCCAACGTTTCGATTTGCTCTTGGCCTTTTGCTGGAGGCGACAAAGTTTCGTGAGGAAAGTGGCCGTAGATCAACGAGCGTTCGATAAAATTTCGCAGCTCACGGATATTGCCGGGCCACGTGTGCCGCAACATAGCTGCACGGGTTGCTGGATCAATTTCCAATGGAGGCAAGCTTAAGCGGGAGGAAATATCATCAAGAAATAGTTCCGCCAGAACGATAACATCTGTTTCGCGTTGATTAAGCGGCGGCATAACAATTTCAAGTATGTTGATACGAAACAGCAAATCTTCGCGAAAACGTCCTTTGGCCACTTCTTCAGACAATGAGGCACTGGTTGCCAGCACAAACCGTAAGTCCAATTGTATATCGCGTTCCGTTCCGACTGGACGCACCATTCCATCTTCCAACACACGCAGCAAAGCTGATTGTGCCGATAAGCTTAGCGCCGACACTTCATCGAGAAAGACTGTCCCGCCGCGTGCTGACGGCAATAATCCTTCACGGGCAGATACAGCGCCCGGAAAGGCTGCCGCGACATGGCCGAACAATTCAATCTCGATCATATCTGCAGGTATTGTCGCGCAGTTGATTGCCACAAATGGCATGTCAGCACGCGACGAAGATACATGCATATGACGCGCGGCCACTTCTTTGCCAGAGCCAGACGCACCAGTTATCAATATGGGTGTCGCCACGTTTTTAACGCGGTCAAGCGTATCACGCACAGCCGCAATCGTCTTAGATTTGCCTATGAGTTTGCTGCGTCTTTTGCGTCCAATATCGGCGGTATCAAGCTCACGTAGCAGCAACATATTCTCGCGTCTAAGCTGTGCCATCTGGATGCAGCGCCGCACCGCATTAAGTATTTGATTTGAGCGAAACGGCTTCAGCACAAAGTCAGCCGCACCTGCGCGAATAGCTTGAATTGCGGTTTCAAGATCAGCATAGGCCGTGACCATAATTGTATCGGTAAACCCGCCTTGCGCACGCTGCTCGGCAAGCCAGTCAATGCCCTTTTTATCCGGCATCATATTATCGAGGATCATCACGTCAAAATGGTTCTGCGTGAGCAAAGCGCTGGCACTGGCCACGTCTTTGGCTTCGGCCACAAATTTACAATAAGGGCTTAGTGTCTTGACCATGAAATTACGCATGCCAGGTTCGTCATCGACGACCAGAATACTTGCCTGTTTTAGCTTTTCGGTCAGGCCAACCGTCTGAATATCTTCGCTCATTTTCACTAAAGTCTGAGCCCTGCAGCTAAACAAGCAATGTGTTCAGATGTTTTACAACAATGACTTCTCCCATTACAGAACAGTCTTATCGATGCTTTGGCGACGAACAAAACCATTTTGCCTCCTGTAAAAGTCCAACCACTATCGGTTTTAGACTTTGGGAATTTCCCATATGCTTCCAGTCGGGCATAGATTGTCACAAATTTTCCTGTGACGCCACTTCGACGTCAGTCTACAGGCATCCTAACATATGCGCATGCATCCAAGGCAAGCGGTGAAAGACCTTTTCCGCCCGCGTCCACATGCTCAAACAATTGTATGCGCATGCGAGGTTCCCAGAAATCATTAATGTGATCGGCAACTTTTTTAGCCTGCCCCGTACCGGGCTGTGTTTCAAAGAAAGTGGCGATTTGATTGGCCATTGAGACCATTTTTTCAGGCTGCATCAGAGGCTCCGATTAAAATTCGTTCAGGATGGGAATAGACATCAAACCCGCCGCCGCGCGCAAAGGCTGCGAGGGTGAGTTGAGCACCTCTTGCAAGGCGCAATGCGTGAGCAGTGGGTGCAGAAACAGCGATAAGAACAGGGCAACCTGCAATGACTGTTTTTTGAACCATTTCCACCGATACACGCGATGTTAGAACAATGGCCCCTAGCGAAGCATCAATATTGTTTTGCGCCAATGCGCCGATCAACTTGTCCAATGCATTGTGCCTGCCAACATCTTCGCGCACAAGCATCATACCTTGACTTGGCAGCATAAATCCTGCGGCATGCACCGCATGCGTTTGATCGTGTAGCGGTTGATGATCGCGCAAGGCAGAGGTTGCGCAAGCGACTTCACTTTTAGACAATCTCGGTCCAGTGCATTTAAGCACTGGCAGAGGTCTGATCGCTTGTTCAAGACTATCAATACCGCACAGCCCGCACCCGACAGGGCCAAGCATATTACGCCGCCGTGCCTGCATCGCTTTGACACGGTCGTCCGCCAACTGAAACCGTGCCTCAAGACCAGATTCATGCGGTACGATCTCAAAGCTCTCGACTTGGTCGAGCCGTTCAATGAAGCCTTCGGTTAATGCAAAACCAAAGGCAAAGTCTTTCAAATCAGCGGGTGTCGCCATCATTACCGCTGCAGTTGTACCGTTGAACACAATGGCCACGGGCGTTTCTTCAGGCAGATTTCGCGCGACATCATGCGCACCCTCATGCTGAATAGAAAGGCCCACCATGCTTTGTGTGGCACTCACAGCCATGGCTATTCTGCCGCCGGTAGAATACGCCGTGATTGCTCAGCTTGCGCGTTATATTCTTCCTGCCAATCCGTTGGACCATTTGACTGTGAAACCTGCACAGCAGTCACCTTGTATTCAGGGCAGTTTGTTGCCCAATCTGAAAAGTCGGTGGTGATGACATTGGCCTGTGTGTCAGGATGGTGGAATGTTGTATAAACAACCCCCGGCGACACACGATCCGTTATTTTGGCGCGTAATGCAGTCTCGCCTGACCGCGAAGCTAGTTTGATAAAATCGCCATCATTAATGCCGCGCAATTCGGCATCATGTGGGTGAATTTCCAAAACGTCCTGATCGTGCCACGCGACATTGGCTGTGCGGCGTGTTTGCGCGCCCACATTATACTGCGACAAGATACGTCCAGTTGTAAGAAGCAGTGGGAAACGTGGTCCAGTTTTTTCTTCGGTTGCAACATATTCAGTTACAATAAAGCGTCCTTTGCCGCGCACGAACCCATCGACATGCATCAAAGGCGTGCCCTCTGGATTGCTCTCATTACACGGCCATTGGATTGACCCTTTTTCATCTAAGAGTTCATAGGTGACATTTGCAAAGCTTGGCGTTGTCGCAGCAATTTCTTCCATAATCTGCGACGGATGCGTGTACTGCCAATTTGCTCCCATGGCATTGGCCAAAAGCTGCGTTACTTCCCAATCTGCGTAACCATTACGCGGTGCCATTACTTTTCGCACGCGGTTGATGCGGCGCTCGGCATTGGTGAACGTGCCTTCTTTTTCAAGGAAGGTAGAGCCTGGCAAAAACACATGTGCGTAATTCGCCGTTTCATTTAAAAACAGATCATGCACGATCACACATTCCATTGCGGCTAAACCAGCAGCAACATGCTTCGTGTCAGGGTCTGATTGCAGAATATCTTCACCTTGACAGTAAAGTCCTTTGAAGGTGCCTTCGACTGCGGCATCCAGCATATTAGGAATACGCAAACCCGGTTCAGGGTCGATTTTAACGCCCCATGCATCCTCGAAGATATTACGAACATCTTCATTTTTAACATGGCGGTAGCCTGGCAATTCATGCGGGAAAGAACCCATATCGCACGAACCTTGAACATTGTTTTGCCCACGTAGCGGGTTAACGCCAACACCCTTGCGCCCTACATTTCCGGTGAGCATTGCAAGGTTGGCAATGCCTATCACAGTGGTCGACCCTTGGCTGTGTTCAGTCACACCAAGGCCGTAATAGATCGCGCCATTGCCGCCTGTTGCAAACAGACGCGCCGCTGCGCGCAGTTCAGCAGGATCAACGCCAGTCAGCAGTTCATTCGCCTCTGGGCTATGGCGTTCGTTGGAAATAAAATCAGCATATTCTTGGAACTCGTCCCAGTCACAGCGCTCTCGAATATAGGCTTCATCCATCAGCCCTTCGGTCACAATCACATGCGCTAGCGCAGATACGACAGCGACATTAGTTCCAGGGCGAAGCGGCAAATGATGTGCAGCATCAATATGTGCGGATTTAACCAGATCAATCCGGCGCGGGTCGATAACAATCAACTTAGCTCCGGCGCGAAGACGCTTTTTCAAACGGCTGGCAAAAACAGGATGCCCATCGGTTGGGTTAGCGCCAATGACGATAACGACATCTGTATGTTCGACACTGTCAAAATCTTGCGTGCCTGCCGACGTGCCAAATGTTTGGCCCAAGCCATAACCGGTAGGTGAATGGCAAACCCGCGCGCAGGTGTCGGTGTTATTGTTCATAAACACACCGCGCGCGAGTTTTTGGACCAGAAAGGTTTCCTCATTCGTACAACGCGAAGAGGTGATAACGCCGATAGATCGGCGTCCATGTTTTTCCTGTAAACCACGCATCCGGTTAGCGGCGAAACTGAGCGCTTCGTCCCAGCTAACCGCCTGCCATGGCTCATCAATGCTGTCGCGGATCATTGGATTTAAAATACGGTCGTTATGCGTTGCATAACCATAGGCGAAACGCCCTTTGACGCAGGAATGGCCACGATTAGCCTTGCCGTGTTTATAAGGCGTCATGCGAACCAATTCGTCGCCATTGAGCTCAGCTTTGAACGAACAACCAACGCCGCAATAGGCACACGTGGTTATGACCGAGCGTTCCGGTGTTCCAAGTTCAATGACGGATTTTTCCTGCAAAGTTGCTGTTGGGCAGGCTTGCACACACGCACCGCAACTCACACAATCAGATGCCATCGCGTTGTCCGTTTTTGCGCCAAAGGATACGCGGCTGTCAAAACCTCGTCCTTCAATTGTGAGCGCGAAAGTGCCCTGCACTTCTTCACAAGCACGCACACAGCGTGAGCAGACGATACATTTGGCTGGATCATACGTGAAATAAGGGTTGGATTCATCTTTAGGAATATATTGTGGGTTTCCCAAATCACCCATCGGCGCACGTGCGCGGGCATCACCCTGTGCCAGCGTTCCGTTGCCTGAAATATCATAGTGGTTTTTGCCCGATTTATAACGCACATCGCGCAGGCCAACCATGCCAGCCATATCTTGTAATTCGCAATCATTATTGGCACCGCACGTTAAGCAATCCAATGGGTGATCCGAGATATAAAGCTCCATCACACCGCGCCGAATATCTTTCAATCGGCTCGATTGGGTGCGCACCTGCATGCCTTCAGCAACAGGAGTGGTACAAGAGGCAGGTGTGCCGCGCCGCCCGTCAATTTCGACAACACAAAGACGGCATGATCCAAAAGCTTCGACGCTGTCTGTGGCGCATAATTTCGGAATTTGTAGTCCAGCTTCAGATGCAGCACGCATCACAGATGTGCCTTCCGGCACCGTCACGTCAAAGCCATCAATCGTCAATGTAACCGGTGCACCCTCTTTTGCAGGTGTGCCCATATCGCGGTCATCGTGGATGAAAGATTGTGTCATTCTGCTGCCTCTTTGATGGTCGCGAAATCATTGGGGAAATGTGTCAATGCCGACATAACGGGAAAAGGCGTGAAGCCACCCAGCGCGCATAGCGAGCCGTCTTTCATTGTTTCACAAAGATCGGTCAGGATTGGAATTGCAGAACTATCACCGCGCTCAATGCGGTCGATAGTTTCCACACCGCGCACAGAGCCGATACGGCACGGCGTGCACTTTCCGCAGCTTTCCACAGCACAAAATTCCATCGCAAAACGTGCCATTTTCAACATATCTGTCGTGTCATCAAAGACCACGATCCCAGCGTGGCCGATTAACCCACCCTGACCGTCGAACTCTTCATAGCCAAATGGCGTATCAAATTTGGAGAGCGGCATATAAGCGCCAAGTGGCCCGCCAACTTGAACTGCTTTTATGGGCCGGCCAGACGCAGTACCGCCAGCAATTTCGTTAACCAATTCGCCCAGCGGCATGCCAAAAGCTGTCTCGAATAGACCGCCATGTTTCACATTGCCTGCAATCTGAATCGGCATTGTGCCTTTCGAGCGTCCAAGACCAAAATTGGCGTAATGCTGCGCGCCCTTTTCAAAAATCACAGGCACGGTCGCCAAGCTTATGACGTTGTTGACAACGGTTGGCTTGCCTAAAAAACCTTCCAATGCTGGCAATGGTGGCTTGGCACGCACGACGCCGCGTTTACCTTCCAAAGAATTGAGCAGCGAGGTTTCTTCGCCGCATACATAAGCCCCCGCACCAACACGGATTTCCATATCAAAGGCTTTGCCAGAGCCTAAAACATCAGCACCGAGCAATCCTTTTTGCTGCGCAATATTGACGGCCTTGTTCATAATATTGATGGCGTCTGGATATTCTGAGCGCAAATAGACATAGCCCTTGGTCGCACCCACACCAACGCCAGCGATGATCATACCTTCGATCAAAGTGAAGGGATCACCTTCCATGATCATACGGTCAGCAAAGGTGCCACTGTCACCTTCATCGGCATTGCACACGATATATTTTTGATCGGCGGCAGCGCCAAGAACAGTGTTCCACTTGATGCCCGTTGGGAACCCCGCACCGCCGCGACCCCGCAGACCGCTATCGGTTACTTGACTGATGATTTCTTCACCAGTCATGCCAAGCGCTTTGCGCAATCCCGCAAGGCCGCCATGCGCTTCATAATCATCAAGATCAAGCGGGTCGATGATACCGCAGCGTGCAAAAGTCAGCCGTGTCTGGCGCGCAAAGAATGGAATGTCCTCAACAGCGCCCAGCCCTTCAAGCGTTCCATCCAGCAGTGCAGACACATTTTCTGGTGTTACATTACCAAAAGCTTTGCGTCCTTCACCAGCATCAATTTCCACCAATGGCTCAAGCCAAATCATACCACGCGAACCATTGCGAATAAGTTCAATCGTAAGGCCGCGTTGCGCTGCTTCTTGGCGAATTGTTTCGGCAACGTCATCGGCGCCAAGTGCTTTTGCAGCACTGTCTAATGGGACATAAATTTTCATGCGCCAGCCTCTTTGAGAAGTGTTGCCATTTTCGCCGTATCAACACGGCCAACGACTTTGTCATCAACCATTGCAGCTGGTGCGCAGGCACAAAGTCCCAAACAATAAACGGGCTCAATCGTCACAGCGCCGTTGATAGTTGTGCCGTGCCATTCCAAACCCAGCTTAGCCAAGGTCTCATCGGCAAGGGCATTAGCACCCATTGCTTGGCAAGCTTCCGCACGGCAAATTTTGACAACATGGCGACCTGCAGGTGCCTCACGAAAATCATGGTAAAATGATATGACACCGTGCACCTCGGCTTTTGTGATATTCAATGCATCGGCAATAAGCGGAACAGCATTTTCTGGGACATACCCAAAAGCAGATTGAACCGAATGAAGGATCGGCAACATCGGCCCTTCCGATTCAAGGTGCTGCTCAATCAACACACCTATTTCGTTATCCGCGGGAGCGGATTGCAAGTTTTTCATAGTGGCACCTAAGAAGTTTCCTCACTTCGTTTGTATGGCGTCACATTATCTTAAATCAATATTGGTTTCCCGTTAGCCGATTGAATTTTTCAATCGTTGAGAATTGAAATTTGCCGCGCTTCACTCAACAATGCCTGCAAAATAGGGGTATGCGGCTCATGATAAGGCGCAACCAACCCTACGCTGGGACTGATTGTAGTGCCCGACATGGGGATGAGATTAAGGGGTTTTCCACGGGTCAAAAATTTTGCAAGCTCAATAGGAAGTACTGTCAGCCAGTTATTATCTTCAACATTGGCCACCAAAACGACGGTTGAGTTAGACTCAAGCCATGCATCGGCCGTCGCACCAGCATCGCGAAAGTGCCGATTAATGATCCGCCGATTCTGATTATCCGGCGTTAAAAGGCACAGTTTTTCACCTTCAAGTTCTTTCCAACCAACAGATGATCGGTTCGCAAACTGGGAATTTTTACTGCAAATGAGCATATAGCTTTCGCGGTAAAGCGGCTCTGTGCTCACGCGCCCCGTAGGTTCATTATCAAGGTAAGTTATGCCTGCATCAACATCGAGATTGTCCATCATTGACAAGATGTCAATTGAGGTTCGCGACAGTACTGTGAACCGTACTTTCGGGTGCTTTTGGCTAAAACTTGCGCTTAATTTTGCGGCCCAAGTCAAAGCTGTCGGGATAACAGCAACGCGCAGCTGCCCCGCAAGGCCGTGCTTCTTATAACGCATTTCATCTTTTAGTTGCCGAGCATCGCTAACGATGCGGCGCGCCCAAACAAGCGCGCTCTGCCCCTCTGGCGTTAGACCACCAAAACGCGAACCACGGAAAACCAGCTTAATACCAAGTTGCTCTTCAAGGTTCTTAATACCTGTCGATAATGTCGGCTGAGTAATTCCCAAGCTCTCAGCCGCTTTGCCAAAATGCTCCGCTTTCGCAAGAGCAATAAACATTTCCAGCTTATCAAGCATAAACGCCCCCCAAAGTTCGCTATTACAATCAATTTATAAGAGGTTGATAGAAAACCTCAATTGATAATCGCAAACTTAAAGACCCCAATGATAGGGCTTACGAAAATAAGGGTGCGCAAAATGCCGGATAAAAATTTAGAGCCGCGCTAAAACCGCTCACATATTTACCCCTCAAAACAATTATGACCGGCATAACCGGTCATAATATTTCATTCAGAGACGTTGAAGCTTAAGCAGCTTGTCGGTATTCGGCTTCCAAGCTTTTTGACCAACCCGCATACCATGTCTCAAACAGTTTCAACTGTGCTTCGACATAGCCGCGCTGGCTTTCGCTCAACTCATCTGTTTCATTGAAATGCAAAGTATATTCTTTGTCACCCTTCAACACCATCATATGCTTGAAGTACAAAACAAGATCCGGGCCTTCGTCGAAAGTAGACAGAACAGCGAGTGAAGTTTCCAGTTCCAGCGCGAGGCGGCGGGCATAAACGTCACCCTTCGCAGCAAGCTGGCTAAGCGATGCAAGATGCAGCACTTGTTTTGGCAAAACACAGCCAATGCCTGTGATTGCGCCCACGGCACCACAATTAACAAAACCATGGAACACACATGTATCCACGCCAATCATGAGCACGACTTCATCATCACGGCTTGTAATGTTTTCCGCCGCATAGGTCATGTCATCAGCGCCGCCAAATTCCTTGAAACCAACAAGGTTTGAATGTTCTGCGCGCAATGCGAAGAACAGATCGGCACGTGTAGCGAACCCATAATAAGGGCTATTGTAAATAACAGCTGGCAAGTCTGGCGCAGCGCCAAGAATTGCCTTGAAATGATTTTTCTGAGCCGCAGTCGAAGAACCACGCGACATAACACGCGGTATAACCATGAGACCATTTGCGCCAACTTTTTGCGCGTGCGCAGCATGCGCGACCGCTGCAGCAGTATTCATCGCTCCAGTTCCAACAACGACAGGAACGCCAGCTTTAACCAAGCGCTCAACGCCTTCCATCCGCTCCTCATCCGAGATCAATGGCCAGTCGCCCATTGAGCCACAATAAACAACCGCAGACATGCCTGCAGCAATCAACTCCTTACCTTTACGAACCAACGCATCAAAATCTGGTGTGCGGTCGTCTTTGCAAGGTGTCATCAGTGCTGGCATGCAGCCGGAAAAAATCTTCGCGTTCATTTGGTTTTCCTTATGCTTAAAAGTGCAAGGCTTCCCCTGCTTAGTGCAATATAATCAACATATTTAAGCGCCATAATACCACTTGTATTTTATTTGTCGACAAGAATTTTGAAGGTCAAAAGGATTTCTGCATCAATTTTCAGATGCAATGCACGTTCATTTAGACGTTAAGAAAACCCTAGAGGTCGATTGGCCGTCTGCGATCACGGGCCATAAATTGCTGAATCTGTATGACGATCTGATCCGCATGCTGAGCTGCCAGCTTATCAGAGGTTGCAACATCATGCGCTTCAATAGCAGCAATCATATCATCATGTTCAATCACATATCGCTTTGGCAATTGGTCATCGAAAGAGGAGTAATAGATGCGCAAAATACGCCGACCTTCATCCAGTAAACGGAAAAAGAGGCCGGTATAATAAGGGTTTTTTCCTGCTTCAGCGATTGCCGCATGGAAATCACGGTTCGTGGCAATCATAGTCAGAGCATCCTGCGCCTGAACTGCCTTTGTGAACTTGACCTGATGATTACGAATAATTTTAAGATCTTCTTCGGTTCTGTTTTCTGCCGCCAACCTAGTTGTCACGCGGTACATCAAACTCAAAGCGTCGAAGAATGTATGCAGATTCAAAAAATCGATATTTGAAACCATGGTTGAACGGTTCGGAAGTGTTGTCACCAAACCTTCACTGGCCAGCTTAACAAGCGCTTCACGAATGGGCGTGCGAGACATGGATAGGCGTTCAGCCAATTGGATTTCGTCAATCGGGCTGCCTGGCGGCAATACCAAATCTAAAATATCATCACGCAAAATCTCATAGACGAATTTGACACCTTGTCCGCGTTTTCTTTCTGGCACTGGACGCATTAGCTTGTTATCCATTATCACACCTTCATTCTGCATAAACGTCTATGGCAGCAGTTTAGAAAAAATGGAAGAGCATGGCCGCAATCATCTTGCGCCCCAACTATCAGACAGTCGGTAGCCTTCAGGCCAAGGGTCACTTGGGTCTAACATATGTTGATGAATACCGCTTATCCAACCGCGGCCTGAAATTTCAGGAATAATTGCAGGTGTATCGCCAACCTTTGTTGTCTCTAATATGCGTCCATTAAATGTTGAGCCAAGAACAGATATGGCGGTTAGGTTTTCGCCAACAGCCATTTGTCCACGTGCATGCAAAACTGCCATTCGCGCTGACAATGCCGTACCAGTTGGAGAACGATCAACTTTGCCCGGCTGTATCGCAACAGCTGCCCCTGCACGAAGACCATCCGGTCCCCGCTCTAATGGCCCAGCAAAAAGACAGAATGAAAAATGCCGCCAATCAGGCATCGTCGGATGTTTAAATTCCAATGCCTCATTAGCAGCATTGGTGATTTTAACGCCCAAACGCGCAATGTCATGGGCTTCGTCTTGTTTAAGATTAAGCCCCATCGCTGCAGCATCAACAATTACAAAGCTGTCACCACCAAAAGCGGTATCGACTGTTAAGGTCGGCAGCCCTTCAACTTCCAGTTTTTGATCAAGCGGCCCTGCAAAGCTTGGCAAATTTTGAACGAAAATACGTTCTGCTTTACCGCCGCGACATTCTGCGCGAACACGAACCAGCCCGCCGGGCGCTTCCAGCACCAGATGGGTTTCAGGCTCCTGCATTGGGATCAATCCACCATCAAGCAACACGGTTGCCACACAAATCGAGTTTGATCCCGACATCGGCGGCGTGTCTTCTGGCTCCATAATGATAAAAGCAGCATCTGCTTCTGGGTGGCGCGGAGGAACCAGCAAATTAACATGCCGAAACACGCCGCCGCGCGGTTCGTTCAATACAAAATTGCGCAAAGTTTCATCGCGCGCGATCCAGCGGCTTTGTTCCCAAATCGTATCGCCGGGCGGCGGCAAAACACCGCCGACAATGACATCACCAACTTCACCTTCTGCATGGGCAGAAATAACATGAACGGTTTTACAGCTGCGCATTATGAATTCTCACTTATTTTTAAAACCCGACAAGACGGTCCGGCAACCAAGTTGCAAGCGCTGGGAAAATAACAATCAAAGCCAATGTCAATAATTGTAAAGCGATAAACGGTAAAACGCCTTTGCACATTTGCCCATAAGTCATGTTAGCCGGTGCAATAGACTTCAAGTAGAAAATCGAAGAGGCCATCGGCGGCGTTAAATAACCCGTCTGAATAACGATGAGCACCAATGTTGCAAACCAGATTGGGTCAACGCCCGCGCTGCGGATAAACGGTGTGAACAACGGTACACAGATCAAAACATTCGCAGTCCAATCAAGAACAAAGCCAAGAACAAACACAACCAGTAGGAAGAACACAATCATGCCGGTCGTGCCGAGCCCTGCACTGTCAATAAAGTCTCTTATCAGACTAGCACCACCATTGGCCGCAAAGACGCCCATGAACATTGTGCCCGCTGCAACGATCAACAATATCATTGCGGAAATACGCACTGTAATACTCAGTGATTCAGACAATACGTTCCAGCTAAAGCGGCGGTTGGCCACGCATAATAGCAACGCACCTGCTGCGCCAACGGCTGCAGCTTCTGTTGGAGAAGCAATGCCGCCAAGAATGGAGCCCAGCACTGCAAAAATGAGCAAGAACACAGGCACCAATGTCACAACGGTCGCGCGTAATTTTTCGCCAAGCGAAACGTCAGGTTCAGCTTCGTCATCGACATGCGGTTCGACAGGGTAAATCAAACCATGAATGGCAATATAGGCCAGAAACAAAACCACCATAAGAAGACCCGGCAACAGCATACCAGCTAGCAATTTGCCCACTGACATTTGCGCCAAAGAGGCATACATCACCGCGATCACCGACGGCGGTATCATGGTGCCAAGCGATCCGCCGGCACAAATGGTTCCAGCGATTAGGCTGTTATCATATCGCGCGCGTTGCATGGCAGGAATTGCCATCATGCCGATCATAACTTCAACAGCACCAACGACACCTGCAGCTGCGGCAAAAATTGCGCCCATGATAATGGTCGCAAGCGCAAGGCCGCTCGGCAATCTTTTCAGCCACATATTCAATACAATAAATAGTCGCTCTGCAATTCCTGACCGCTCTAGCAAAGCGCCCATAAGGATAAACATGGGAACAGCAGATAAAATAAAGTTTGTTGAGGCTGAATAAAACGAACCATAAATCTGGTTAAATGCTACATCACCAAAGGCCATTAAGCCTGCGCCAACGGCGACTATGGTGAGAGAAAACGCAACTGGAATACCAAGAAGAATAAGCGCAAACAGCGCAGGGAACATCAGTGCTGCAGTTAGCATATCACGTCTCAATCTTATATGAATTTTGTTTTTTATTCGCAGAGAATGCACGCATTCCCTCGATGGCTAATTGTAGCGTTAAGGCTGCCAATCCGATTGCTAGTGCGCTGTAAAACGGCCACATGAGCGGCGCCCAAGGGCTTACATGCTCCACCTCTCCGGTCATCCATGCCCGCCAAGTTCTATAACTTGCGACATAGGTCAGTAATCCAAAAATCGGCGTTAGCACCAACAGGAATACAATTCCGTCTATTGCACCGCGTATGCGGGCTGGAAGCTTAGACGAGAGAAAATCTATGCGTACATGCGCGTCTTCTCGAAGTGCTTGAGCAGCCCCTAGAATAAACAGAGCGCCGGTGCTCATGTAAGCAATATCAAAGGCCCAAAGTGTTGGCGCGCCAAATGCATAGCGCGCCACAACTTCATACAACATGGAGCCAATCAAGATCAGAACCATTGCCTGTGATGCATATCCCAAAATGGCGGAAATAGTGTCCACGGCTGCGAATAGAGTTCTTTTCATGATTGCCTCCTTGTTTGTTAGTTGCCGTTACGGATCAAATAGCCGCTTTGTGCAGTCCAACGAGCCTGATAAGCTAAGTACTCAGCAAGAGTTTCTGCCATCTGGCCTTTGCCAGCTTCTTTTTCGGCTTCAGCTTTCTTCTTGATCCAATCAACGCCAGCTGCATTAAGCTCGTCGATGAACGACTGATCGAGCGTGATGACTTCTGCCTTGCTGCCTGCAAACACTTCCATTGCTTTCATGTCATTGTCATAAAAGTTGTATAGTGATTGAAATGTTGTCAGTTCAGCTGCGGCTTCCATTTTAGCCTTTAGCTTGTCATCAAGCGCGTCCCATCTTTCCTGCTTAACAACAACTTCCCACACGAATGTTGGCTGATGCACACCAGGTGTAATGATGTAAGGAGCAACTTCATGAAACCCTTCTGGAAGATTGGCTGAAGGTGGTGCCCACTCGATTGCATCAACGCCTTTACGCTCAAGCAAAGTGTAAATCTCACCTGGTGGCACAACTGTTGGAACGGCACCAAAGTAATCGCGCGTCACTTCAGCCCATGGGCCTGCTGTACGATACTTAAGACCCTTCAAGTCCTCAGCACTGCGGATCGGTTTGTTGGCATGCGCCATAACTTCTGATGAACCAATGCCAACAACAAGCGACTTGAAGCCTTCTGCTGCCCGCATCTCTTCAAGCTTTTCTTTGCCGCCGCCTTCATACATCCAAGTTGCATGTGCTTCTGGACCCATTCCGCCCGGAAAGCCGCAGAAAACTGCGTTCATCGGATCTTTGTTGACACTGAAGCAAGGTGTTGAATGGCCAGCTTCAACGATGCCATCACTTACACCATCATAAACCTGCAACGCAGGAACCAAAATACCAGCACCGAATGGTTGAATCTCAACTGCGCCATCGGTCAATGTTTCAACATTATCCGCAAACCGTTCGAGAAAGTTCACATAAAACGGTGAACCTTCCGGAACGGAAGTAGGCACACGCCATGTCACTTCCTGCGCATTAGCTGCAAAGGAAAGCGCGGACAGCCCTGCCAACAATCCCGCTTTGAGAAAAAATTGCTTCATATTGAACTCCTTGTTTCAAATTACAAATTCAAGAGTACATAATGTATTTTATTTGTCGACAACTTTTTCAACTAAAATTTTTTGCAGGAATAATCCTTTAGTATCAGCAAGTTGGTGAAATACTCGTGATGAGCGGTTATTTTAACCAGTCGGGCAAATCTGTAGGAAGAGA
Organism: Ahrensia sp. 13_GOM-1096m; assembly: GCF_000620605.1. NCBI lineage: Bacteria > Pseudomonadati > Pseudomonadota > Alphaproteobacteria > Hyphomicrobiales > Ahrensiaceae > Ahrensia > Ahrensia sp. 13_GOM-1096m. Next base: position 616,638 of record NZ_JIAX01000006.1, on the reverse strand, counting down.
CCCGCTTATCGCGGCTGCGGCGCAATCATTTGTGCTACCAAAGCGCATCGCGCGCCCTGAAAGACCGGGACCATAATGCGCATACTTACCTGAGTTCGTCATGACGGCTCGAGTTTTGGGCGGAAAGATTGGCTCAGTGATTGAACACCAACATAGATCAGGAATAATCTGCACCCCTGCATCCGTTAGTATTTTCCAAGTAACATCAGCTTTCGCCAGCGCGATAACGCCGCGTCCGGCGGTCACAATCGTCGTAATGCTAATCTTTTGGCCATTAAGCGCTTTGGCAAGCATCTGACACTCCCTCAAAGACGCATGAGGGCTGCCGATCGCAATCAAATCAACGGCTTCAGGACCATCGTTGAGTTGGCGCCAAGCCTGCACGAAATCATCATGCGTAACGTTAATAATCTCGGCACCGTCTAACGCTGCTCCAGCAGCTTCAGGCGTTACATCTTCAACATGCAGCATCGGTGCTGCTGATGTTGTGCCAAAGGCAGCGCATAGCGCCTTTAAATCATCTTCATGTGGTTCAAGCGCCGCCAGCCCGCGCAAAAGCGGTATCCGATCAGGTGATTTTAAACCAGCAATATAGCCAATAAGCGGCCATATCGCATCACTCGCGCCTTGCGGGGCTTCTATATCCAGCACACATTTTGCTCGGCGTTCCTCGTCTAAGTATACACCCGATAGCGGCGCTCTTCCCGTGACAGCAATGCACAAATCCAGATAATCGGGATGTTTGGGCGTTCGCGCACCCAGTACACTATTTGCATAGATAACAGCGTTGGATTCTGCCCAAGCGATAGCCTCATCAAGCTGTGGGCGATCATTCAGCAAATATGGTGCGCAGGTAAAAGTCGGCTCGCCCCCCATTCGCACATAAGCATCAGCAAGACGTGATGCAGAAGAACCAAAATCAGTTGGAACGCCCTGTGTTTGCCAATTCATGCGATCTACAGAAATCGCGTTGATCGTCGTTGGTACGCGAACCTTCGCGCCCATCTCGTCCATCTTTTCAGCAAAGATCAGATTAGCCGGATGCGCATAGATACAGCCATCAATATGGCCGCGCTTTATATCTGTAAGCTGCTTTGCGCCTTGCTGGCGGGCAACGGTACAAATGATTTCCATTGATAATGCCGCAGCAGGTCCATCGCGCCCGCTAAGAATTGCCTGATCTTCATCGCTCAAAGCTAGGGGCGTTGAAGCTGCGCTTGTGATCTGCACACGCAGTTCATCGCCGATAATCACATCTTCTTCAATTTTTAAATGTGATTGCTTCGCCAGTGCTTCAAACAAATTGTTTGAAACCTGCAAAACAGGAAACCCGCATTCAAATAGCTCTCCGGCGATCAGCGCACCGAGCGTTAAAATATCTTCGGCTTCGGAAAAAATCATTGCTGCGGGCGCTTTGCCATTGAGCGCTAAATCAAGCATGACGCCAGAACCAGAACAGGAACCTCGGCTTGTCGGCATCATCAACACTGCACCGGCAACACTCTTGCCCTGCAAGGGATGATGCGCATCAATAACGCAGGCTGATACCGGATCAACACCACCCCAAAAGCTCAAACCCATGGCGCTGGCCAAAACGTTGCCTTCAGCAACACCAGACACAATTCTAAGTGCACTTGCGCCGGTCATTTAACAACAAACCCATGTGCGAAAGGATCACGATCATCAATGAAAATGGTGTTGTAACCGGTCATTCTGGCCCATCCTGCAACGGAGGGAATAATAGCTGGTTTTCCTGCGACTGTCGTTTCAGCTTCGACGCGGCCTTTGAAAATCGAGCCAATGATAGACTCGTGCCAAAATTCATCACCGCACTTTAATGTACCCTTGGCTGCCAATTGAGCCATGCGCGCCGAAGTACCCGTGCCGCACGGCGAACGGTCGATGGCTTTATCGCCATAAAAAACCGCATTGCGTGCATGCGCACCTTCAACGGTTGGTGCGCCAGTCCACAAGATATGAGAAAGCCCGTTGATGTCTGGATGGTCAGGATGAACGAATTCATATTTTTCATTCAGCGCCGCACGAAGTTTCGGCGACCAGCCAATCAATTCACCGGCCGTAAAATCGGCCATATCGCGGAAGTTTTTCTGCGCCTCGACAATAGCATAGAAATTGCCGCCATAGGCCACATCCACGACGATTTCGCCAAGGCCATCAACATGGGCGCTCAAGCCTTCTTTATACAAGAAACCAGGAACATTGGTCAGGCGCACCTCTTCAACAAATCGGCCTTCTTGCCTGTATGAAATATCAACCTTGCCAGCTGGTGTATCGATAGATAAGCGACCCGGCTCACGTGGCTGAATCAAACCGTTTTCAATCGCCATTGTCACGGTTCCAATTGTGCCGTGACCACACATCGGCAGGCACCCCGATGTTTCAATGAACAATACGCCAACATCACAATCAGAGCGCGTTGGCGGGTATAGAATAGAACCAGACATCATATCATGACCGCGCGGTTCAAACATTAATCCGGTGCGTATCCAGTCATATTCGCGAAGGAAATGGGCACGTTTTTCCAGCATGGTCGCACCTTCAAGGCGCGGCCCGCCGCCAGAGACAAGACGCACTGGATTACCGCAGGTATGTCCATCAATACATGAAAAAGTATGTTGCATTATAGCCAACTCGCAAAACGGCTTGGGGAAAATGGTTTAATGTCGATAGCTGGTTTCGTGGCGGTAACAATATCGGCCACAAGCGCTGCTGTTGCTGTCGATTGTGTCAGCCCCAAATGGCCATGACCAAAAGCGCAAATAACATTATCGTTGCTAGGCAATACGCCTATAGCAGGTAATGAATCTGGTAGTGATGGACGGAAGCCCATCCACTGAATTCCGCCTTCGGTTTTTAAACCCGGTAGAAATTCTTTTGCTTTGTTCAGCATTGCTTGCGCGCGGGCAAAGTTTGGCGGAAGATTGAGCCCGCCGAGCTCTACAGAACCGCCGACTCGCAGACCTGAGCGTAATTTGGAAATTACAAAGCCGTGGCCACCGAAGGTCAAATGCTGTTTTAGATTAAACGTATTGTTGGGCAATGTGGTGTTATATCCGCGCTCAGTCTCAAGCGGAATTTTAACGCCCGCTGTCCGCGCAAGGTGGTGCGAATATGCGCCAGCCGCCAGCACAACCCTGCCCTTAAAATCACCTAGGCTCGTATGAACGCCATCCGAAGTTAGCAACTTTACTTCGCCAATCAAAAGCTCTCCGCCATTGGCAACAAATTTTTCAGCTAAGGTGATTGTATATAGTTTAGGGTCGTCAATTGTCGCATATGCTGGTGTAAAGGTAGCATGCGTAAAACGCGGAGAAAGGCCCGGTTGATAGTCAGCAATGCTATCACCTTTAAGATGCGTGAATGGAACATTCTCAGCTTCTAAACTTGCATAGCCTGGCAAGGTAGCTTGAAACTGCTTTTCGCCCTCATAGACCTGTAATTGGCCTTCATTGCGCAGCATATGTGTCAGGCCAGCACGTAGAAGAAATGGTTCAAGCGTCTTCTTTGCATGACGCATCATCTCTGCTTGTGCATGCGTGGACTTTTTTACCTGAGAAGGACGGCTTGCGCCCAAGAAGCGTAACATCCAAGGCGCGATTTTCGGCGCATAGCTGGGCGGAATGCTGAGCGGTCCCAGTGGATCAAAAAGCCATTTAGGCGATTGCATAATCGTCTTGGGCGATGCCAAGGGCAAAATTTCGCTAAAGGCAAATGCACCAGCATTTCCCGCAGAAGCACCACCTGCTGGTCCAACCTTATCGATCACGCGAACCGACATGCCTTTGGCTTGCAATTCCAGCGCGCTTGAAAGGCCGACAACGCCAGCCCCAACAACGATGACTTGAGTATTGCTCATAAGGTTTGATCTTTATACATTCTTGAACGCAAATGCGCACAGCATGTCCAGATTATTGCTTGAGCAATAATATCTAGCGGACATTTGAAAGGAATTGACGTGTTTCTTCATTTTGCGGATCCCCAAAGATCTGTTCTGGCGGGCCAATTTCAGCCATCACACCCTTATGGAAAAACGCGACACGGTCCGACACATCTCTAGCAAAGCTCATTTCATGCGTTACCAAGATCATTGTCATGCCATCATCAGCAAGCATTTTTAGCGTATCAAGAACTTCGCCAACCAATTGCGGATCAAGCGCTGAAGTAACCTCATCGAACAACATATAATCCGGCGACATTGCAAGCGCGCGCGCAATAGCCATACGCTGCTGCTGACCACCGGATAATCGGCTTGGGTAAACGTCGCGTTTTTCGCCTAGTCCGACATGGTTCAATTGCTTTATTGCAATTTCTTCGGCTTCGGCACGTCCCATCTTTTTCACCTTACGCGGTGCAAGGGTAACGTTTTCCAAAACAGTCAGATGTGGAAACGCATTGAACTGCTGAAACACGATGCCGATTTTACAACGTAGTTTATTGATATCTGTGCTTTTGGCATGAACATGAGTTCCATCGACCAAGATACGACCAGTATCAATAGGCTCCAGCCCGTTGATACATGTCAGAAGGGTCGACTTACCGGAACCAGAACCACCGATGACAGTGAGCACTTCGCCTTTTTCTACCGTAAGGTCGATACCTTTAAGTACCTCCAAAGGACCAAAGGATTTGCGAACATTTTCAATTTCAATCATTAGGTGACCACCGTTTTTCCAGATACCCGCCAAGTCGGGCAATTGGGAAGCTTAGTACGAAGTAAATCAAACCGCAGATCATCAAAATAAATAGCGGTTCTTGTAGGCGGGTGATCAAGATTTGCGACGCGCGCAATAGTTCGATCATACCCAACCATAATACCAGAGAGGAATCTTTCAGCACGCCAAGCGTCAATCCAATCCATGACGGCAAGGCTATACGGGCTGCCAATGGCGCTACGATATAGCCCATATCCTGCGTCCAGTTTAGCCCAAGTGATCGGGCGGCACGGCGCGTGGTTGGCGGCACAGCATCAATGGCGCCGCGAACAATCTCAGTGCAGTAAGCAGCAGTGTAAAGCGAGAGGATCACACAGGATGTGGTGAATGGCTCCCAGCCAAATTGCACGATCGCTTGGAAAGCATTGCCGAGAACCAACTGAATCAATAGCGGAACTGAGCGGAAAATATCGAGTATAAATGTCAACGGCGCAGACCAAATTGGTCCGATCTGCACGCGGATGACACCGAATATAATGCCTAAAAGCGTGCCTATCGCGACAGAAACGCCAGTAATTGCGAGCGTCATCCCTGCGCCTTTGGCAAGGAACATAAGGTCACTCGTTGTCAATGCAGTATCAAACATAGCAACCTCCTCTAGTAACGGAACATGCGAGCAGCGAGTAGCCGTGCGCCAAGTGTTACGATTTTTGCAATGATGTAATAGATCACTGCAGCGATGGCGAAAAATTCAAAAGTACGGAACGAGCGCGCATTGAGCGCTTGCGTTATACCGGCCAAGTCCGTGCTCATACCGACCGTCACACCAAGCGACGTCATGAGAATGGCCCAAACCATTTGGTTGGTCATCGGCAAGAAAGCGACACGGAACATTTGAGGCATGACGATCAGCCTAAAAGACTGCAACCATGTCATACCGAGCGAACGCCCTGCTCGCGACTGCGTGTCCGGTATCGCTTTGAGCGCTCCGCGGAAATTTTCAGACAAATAACCGGCATTGTTAAAGGCAATACCGGCAAGCAAAGCGGCATATGGGCTAAGGTGAATACCGAAGCTACCTAAGCCAAAATGCGCCATATAAATTTGAAAGAGTGCGGGGGTGTTTCGCGCTATTTCGATCCATGCAACAGCAAATGCGTTCAAGTATCGGTTCCCCGACAAACGGAACAATGTGAAGAACACTGCAATTACCATTCCGATAACCATTGAAAGCACTGCAATTTCCAGTGTGACAAGGGCTCCTTCGAGCAATTGCGGTAAAGATCTTAGCGCTTGGTTCCAATGGAACGTGTAGTTAAACATTAACCCGCCACCCTGATTATAGTCTGCCGGTGCGATAACCGCACCGGCAATTCTATGTTTTTATTAGTTGATCAACGATAGACGTTTGAAACTGTCAAATCTGGCAGATCACCACCAACATATTTTTCGTACAATTCAGCATAACGTCCAGTGCGAACCTGCTGATTGACGAACAAGTTCAAGTAATTGAGGAAGCCATATTCTTCACGATTGGTGAACAAAGCAACATAATCGATATCAAATGGCGCTTTTCCGGCAACAGAAATGCCTGGGAATTTGCCTGATTTAACATTGGCTTGCGCAACAGTCGACGTCGATACTGTGGCGTCAATCTGGCCTTGGCTAAGCGCAAGGAAAACATCGGCTTGAGTTTGGTAAGGACGGTATTCGCCTTGTCCCCACTCTTTAACTTGGTTTTCAAGCGCGATACCTTCGAAAGTACCAGCAACAGCGCCCACGACTTTACCGTTCAAGTCTTCATATGACTTAATACCGGCTTCATCATTTGCAGTAACCGCCATCTCAAAAGCAAAGTAAGGGATGGACATGCCAACAGTTTTTGCACGCTCTAGCGTATCAGACGTTGACGCAACACCAACATCAACACGGCCAGACATTAGGGCAGGAATACGCTCAGGAAACGGTGTTTCAACGATTTCAGCGTCAACACCAAGTGCCTTTGCCAAGTCATTACAATAATCAACGTCAAAACCGACTGGATTGTTATCCGCATCGCGCGATCCCATTGGCGGGAAGTCAAGCACAACCGCACAACGTAATGTACCTGATGAAATAATATCATCAAGTTTATCAGCAGAGGCAGGCAACGTCATAAGTGCAGTGGCAGCTAAAGCCAAAACAGAAAATTTGGTTTTCATTTTAATTCTCCCTTAAGTGTCACGGCCTTCTGAACCGATCTCACTTGATATTTATTCCACTAGAAAAAGAGAAAATCAAATTAAAAATACAAAAAGTATACAGAAGTTGTACTCCCACCCCTTATATGCGTTCACAGCATGCTGGGACGGGAGTAAATACGAGTAATTTAACGCAGATCTTCAGGCAGCAATTCAATCGGGAAGTTCTGATAGCTGACAGGGCGCACGAAACGTCGGATAGACAATGTTCCCACCGATGTCGCACCAAAATTGGTTGAAGCAGGGTACGGCCCACCATGAACCATTGAGTTTACAACTTCTACGCCTGTTGGAAAACCATTGACCAACAAACGTCCTGCTTTGCGCTCCAGAACAGGTGCCAGCATTTGTGCGTCAGATAGATCGCCATTATCCATATGCAATGTAATGGTAAGCTGTCCTTCAAGACCCTTTGCCAATTTCAACATTTCATCCATTGAAGTTGCCCGAACCACAAGACCGAGCGGACCAAACACTTCTTCTCCCAAATCATGCGCTTTGAGAAACTCTTCTGCACTGACTTCAAATATGTTTGGAGAGGCAGATCGGCCGCTGGATTCTGTTGTATAAACTGGCTTAGCTGCATCGCTCTTCATAAAGCGCTCGCAACCATCGCGATAGGCTTTCGCAATACCATCTGTCAGCATTGTTTGAGGCGCAGCCTCTTCCAATGATGCTTTTGCAGCTGCAACGAACCGGTCGGCATCTGTGCCATCAAGCACAACTGCGATACCCGGATTGGTACAGAATTGGCCTGCGCCCATGAGAAGCGATCCAGCCCATCCACGTCCCATTTCTTCAGCCCGTTCTTTAACGCTTTCAGCAAGAACGAACATTGGGTTTACGCTGCCAAGCTCGCCAAAGAATGGGATAGGTTCAGGTCTAGCAGCACAAAGATCAAACAGCGCTCTTCCGCCAGCTAAACTGCCGGTAAACCCGACAGCCTTAATGAGTGGGTGTTGCACTAGTCCTTGCCCGACATCACGTTTGCCGCCTTGAATAAGGCTAAACACACCGCGCGGCATGCCAGTCTTTTCGATTGCAGCTAAAACGGCTTCAGCAATGATTTCGCCTGTTCCCGGGTGAGCCGAATGGCCTTTAACAACCACAGGACAACCAGCCGCTAGCGCTGCTGCCGTATCACCGCCCGCTGTTGAAAACGCGAGTGGGAAGTTAGATGCGCCGAACACAGCGACAGGGCCAATTGGCCGTTCAATCATACGGATTTCTGGCCGAGCAGCAGGCTTGCGCTCTGGCTGTGCTTCATCAATGCGCTTATCTAAATAATCACCCTTGCGGATATGATCTGCAAAAAGGCGAAGCTGACCGGTTGTACGGCCGCGCTCACCTTGAAGGCGTGCTTCTGGCAGGCCTGTCTCTTGGCTGCCGATCTGCGTAATGGCATCGGCGCGCGCCTCAATCTCATCAGCGATAGCATCCAAAAATGCGGCCCGTGTTTCGCGGCTAGAATAGCCATATTGCCAAAAAGCTTCTTCTGCGCCTTGTGCCGCACGATCAACCAAATCAACAGTGCCCACACTAAAACTATGAGCAGACCCATGCGCAGGTTCAGACATAAACGTATCTGTTCCACTGACCCATTCGCCGGCGATTAAATGTTTTCCATGGGGTGTAAAAGTCATTATAATTCCTAATAAATATTTGAACTTTTGGGATAAGAAAAAGAACTTCTCTTTTTGCATACATTATGTATACAGATATCGCAACCAGACATGCGGCAAGAAGGGACCAAAAATGACGCAAGAAACAAACACGCTAGCCATCGACGAATTAAGCGCGCTGGTCGTTAAGATTTTCACACAGGCAGGCATGTCAGACCAACAGGCTCAGGCCACGGCTAAAGTCATTGTTTCTGGAGAGCGCGACGGCTGTAAGTCACATGGTATTTACCGCATCGAGGGCTGCCTTCGCACCATTGCAGCTGGCAAAGTTGAACCACGTGCAGAGCCAGAACTTACAGATGACGGATCTGCCGTTTTACGTGTAGACGCCAAAGGCGCTTTTTCACCTGCAGCCTTTGCACTCGGCGCTCCTGTTCTTGCTGAACGCGCACGCGAATTGGGTGTTGCGACACTCGTTATTAATTCATGCACGCATTTTTCGGCGCTTTGGCCTGAAATTGAAACACTAACCGATATGGGATTGGCTGCACTTGCCATCTGCCCGAGCTACGCAAGCGTTGCGCCGTATGGTGGCAAAGAACCTTTATTGGGCACTAACCCGCTGGCATTTGGCTGGCCGCGCCCTGCCAAACACCCTTATGTTTTTGATTTTGCAACATCAATTGCGGCTCGCGGCGAGATTGAATTGCACCGCCGCGCTGGAACACAAATTCCAGAAGGTTGGGCAATGGATGTTAATGGCGAGCCAACCATTGATCCAGAAGAAGCCCTAGCAGGTGCCATGTTGCCATTCGGCGCACATAAAGGGTCGGCCATATCAACGATGATCGAGCTTTTATCTGGCGTGATGATTGGCGACATGACCAGCCCTGAAGCATTAGAAAACCTTGGCAACACAACACTTTCGCCGCATCACGGCGAACTCATCATTGCATTTAGCCCAGAAAAATTCTCCGCCGGACGGCCCGGCAATCCGTTTGATCGCGCGGAAACGCTTTTCGATGCTATTTTGGGTCAAGGCGCACGTTTGCCATCACAACGTCGCTTTGCAATGCGCGATAAAACAATGCGCGAGGGTGTAACGCTGACAAGCGATGAGATGCAATCTTTGCAATCGTTTTTATCATAGCCTCTAATACTGCCGTCGATTTTCCTCATATTGGCACGACAATACTCAAGCGTAATTTAAACTTGAGTATTTTTGTCATGTATGCGACTTACGCCTAAAAACCAGACTATTATCGGTCAAGCTACCAATTGTTGGCATACCGATTAGCCTGCATTTATAGGATTAGACGCATGGAAAAACGACCATCAAGACGCTTGCTCACCGTCGAGCGCGCGCAATACATCACCCCCAATATGGTGCGCATCACTTTTGCTGGCGATGAACTTGCCGGCATACCGACTGATCGCGCGGGCGGAAATTGCAAAATTTTACTCCCCGCAGAAGGTCAATCACGCCTAGATTTTGCTGAGCAATTGGAAAATGGTCCCAAGCCGGTAACGCGCACCTATACGGTACGCTCATTTCGCGAAGACCCTCTGGAAATGGATATCGACTTTGTCGCCCATGGTGACACGGGACCCGCAGCACGCTGGGCAACCCGCGCAAAGCCTGGCGACTTTTGCGGCTTTGCTGGCCCAAGCATGCCAAAACTCACCGAATTTTATGCCGATTACTATTTGATTGCAGCTGATATGACGGCGCTGCCTGTTGCCTGCGCCGCACTTGAAGCAATGCCTGACGATGCGAAAGGTGTGGCGGTTTTCGAAATCCTATCTGAAGCCGATAAACAAACGATACAAGCACCAAAAGGCATTGAAATTCATTGGCTCATCTCGCCTGATCCACACCAAGCTTCTCCACTGCAAGAGAATTTCATTCGTGGCTTGGATTTACCATTAGGCACTATTCAAACGTGCATTGCTGGTGAGAGCTCCGTGATCCGCGCGCTTCGCGTTTACCTCGTCAACGAAAAACAGGTGCCGAAGGAAAACGCCTATATATCTGGCTATTGGAAAATCGGCCTGATTGAGGATGAGCATCAAATTGAAAAACGCAATGAATGAACGCGATTTTCAAGTTCTTCGAAACGTTCAAAACTTCGCGGCCAACTCTGATTTAGATCAGATGCTGGCTCAGTGGTCTTGACGAATAATTACCGTAATCTGCACACGTAACTTGCTCCCGCAATGTTAGGCTTATAACAATATGCATTGTGCTTGCACTAAAACCAAATCAACCCGCATGTTGAAAGCAGATGATGGAAATAACAATTATTCTTATTGCTTCTTTTCTTGCAGGAATTTTAAACACGATTGCTGGCGGCGGTACATTCTTGACCTTTCCCGCATTGGTCTTCATTGGCGTTCCGCCTGTGATGGCGAATGCAACCAGCGCTGTCGCCGTTTTTCCAGGCTATTTAGGCGGCGCGTTAGGGTTTCGTGATGAACTGGGTAAGCTTGATCGCAAACAAATAATCAGGCTGATTATTATAACGCTGGTCGGCGGTTTAATTGGCTCACTATTATTACTGATCTCATCCAATAAAGCTTTCTCGCTCATCGTGCCGTTCTTGTTGTTCGGGGCAACGCTGGCTTTTTTGTATGGCGAAAAAATCCGCAATTGGGCAGCAAAAAAAGACAAGGCAGTCACGCCGTTCGGCGCAGCTGGGCTGTTACTCGCCAGTATCTATGGTGGCTATTTTAATGGCGGACTTGGCATTGTTCTGCTTGCGCTTTTCGCCCTCTGGGGGATGACGAATATTCATGAAATGAACGGCTTGAAAAGCGGGCTGTCATTCGTCTTGTCCGCAATATCTGTTGTCGTTTTTGCAATAGGCGGTTTGATTGATTGGCACTATGCACTGGCGATGATGCTGGCCTCAACATTAGGCGGCTATGCTGGCGCGCCAATTGCACGCGCATTGCCAAAGAAAATCGTCCGTATGATTATTGCTATCGTTGGCTTTACGATGAGCGCCGTATTCTTTTATCGGCTGTTTTGATTATCAAGCTTTCAATTAAAAGGCATGGCTCGCGACAAAGGCAAATAAGAATCCAGCCGCAGCAATAGGTCCTGACAGTGCATGAATGTCGTCAAAGGCCTCTGGTATCATCGTGTCAATCAGCATCACGAATATTGCTCCGGCCGCGCAGGCAATTGCTGCCCCAATGTAAAATGGGCCGAGTTGTCCAATAATCAGATAGCCAAGCAAAGCTGAAACTGAGCATGTCACGGCAATGCTTCCCCAAATGGAAAACACATATGAAGCGGATTTTCCTGCGGCCTTCATGCCGACTGAACTTGAAAGACCTTCGGGCACATTGGAGATAAAAATAGCTAGTAGCGTTACAAAAGCTACGCCTTCACCATCAAGAAGCGAAATGCCGATAGCTGCCGATTCCGGAATACCATCCAGAAGCGAACCAATCGCGATAGCAATGGATGCAGCCGCGCCAGCAGTAACAGCACTGGATTGTTTGCGCCCAGCTGCGCCAGACCGAGACAAAAAAGCATTGGCCAAACCATAAAGTGTCGCACCAAAAACAAACCCAACAGTCGCTGCTATGCTTCCTGCGGTTTTAAAGGCCTCGTCCATTAAATTAAAAGCAAGAGCAGAAATCAGGACGCCAATCCCGAACGCCATGATTGATGAGCTAACCATTTTGGATAGGTTTAGAAAGTAGCCCATAGCCGCACCAAGAAGCAGCGCGCCGCCAGCGACAAAGCCCCAAAGTGCTGCTTGGGCTGGAAGTGATAAATATTCCATCTGTTACCCTTGGCTCGAACCAATTCAACTTAGTGGTTAAACTGCTTTCACTGCAAGTTCAGCCATTTGCATAATGGCTTCGCGTGAGTCTGCAACCGCTATAAAACGCGCATTATGACAAAACTTAGCGCCTTTGACGCCGCTCGCCTCTTCCAAGGCTTTATCTGTCAGCCCTGCCCAAGCGGCAGGCAAATCAGCACGCTGTTCAAATGTGTCATTGGATAGCTTGATGCCATTAAGCGTCCAATCACCTCCGCGCGGATTGACCACAAACAATATGTGGTCAGCCTCCATTTTATCTAATGCAGAACGATAAGGCATGCCCATAGGCAATTCGAGAATTGGGGACGCACCTGCTTTGGCGATAGCGTCAAGAGCAAGACTTTGCGAACGCTCTTTAGCCGCTCTATTGCGGACAGCCGCTTCCACGAAGCTACGCGCAATGGCTAGACTTTCAAAAAATGCATCATCATTTGCCGTTGGCGACATATCGTCAAACACCGGCTTCATGCTCTCTAACAATGCTGGCAATGTTAAACCTGAGAGCGGTCCTGCCACAGATGGTTCTATTGCGCCATTGTCCAAAAGATCTATCGGCAGCACCAATTTTGTATCAATAGCTGCGTGGATTGTTTCGATATCGTCTGCTGGCACATTCAGGGCAGCAAGATATTCGCGCCCATAATGGTGCCAGATCAACCCAAAAGAACTGAACGGCTGCCCGTCTTCACGTAAAGGGCTTGGCCGTTGATGGTGATCAAATATTTGCGCTTCAGCATCATAGTGGCCGCCTACATCATAAATAATTTTATTCGGTGCAGGCGTTAACAGCTCACGATCACGACTGCGCAACAATTCAGCCTTCGGATAAAGCCGTGTGAGCACAACAGAGGACAACAACTCATCTGCATGGAAACCGCCAGAATGGGTTACAAGATGGGTAATTGTCATGGGAGGCTCCAAGTATCGTACACGTCATAATGCGCAGTTGTACGGTTATTCAAAAATGTTTCAAACGCGTATTCACAGCAAATGACACTTAGATCAACATTTTTTAAGTAAAACAAATACTCATCCGGCCTTACCGTCAACAAAGGTAAACCTTAAACAAACAAAACAATTAAACTTAAGTATAGATTCTCTACTCTAAGTAATTACAGGAAAATATAAGTATAATTATGAATTTTAATTGATTTCTCTCGCTACAAACCAAGCAAAAAGGCTTTCTAAAACTATGTTAATTGGCTCTTCTTTCAAAAAAAGCGGCGATGCCATCGCGTGCTTCTTCGCTTTCCCAGCGGTCCGCTAGAGCCTCAATTGTTTCTTCTATAGTCTCTTGCGTGATGCTGCCGGATAGTTTTTGGCAAAGAGCTTTTGCACTGGCAACAGCACCAGATTTGGTTTGCAAGATTGCCGATAATTCGGTTTCTATATCATCATCCAAATTGTTTGAAATTTTCGACGCTAGGCCCGAACGCAAAGCAAAATCCGTATCAAAACTTTTGGCTGTAAAAAACACTTGCCGTGCAAATGCAGAGCCCATTCGATCAACAACAAACGGCCCAATGGTGGCAGGTATCAATCCCAACTTGGTTTCCGTTAGACCAAATTTTGCCCCTTCAGCGACGATGGTAATATCGCACACGGCCATCAAGCCAACGCCGCCGCCAAAAGCGTTGCTGTGTACTTTAGCAATCAATGGTTTTGGCAATATGTTTAGAGCAAACAACATGTCGGCCAGTTTGCGTGCACCAGCAATTTTTCCCGCACGATCTTTTTTCGCTTGATCTTGCATCCAGCCCAAATCGCCGCCTGCACAAAATGTTTTTCCATTGGCAGATAAGACAACAGCCCGCACGCGCTCATCATCGCTCAGAAGTTTGGCAGCGTCATGCAGCTCGTCAATCATCTGCGCATTCATCGCATTATGCTTTTCGGGTCTATTGAGGACCAGATGCGCGATACCACGTGGATCTAATGTCAACGCCAAGGTTTCATAAGTCGCTAGAGTGCTATCAGTCATGGTTTTCTCCAAGCGTAGATATAAGCGCTTCAGCTTTCGCCAAAACATCAAAATTCAAGCCTGTGTGGTAGTGTTCGTGCTCAAGCATATGGGCAAGCTTCACGGTCGATACGTTGCCCTTTGCGCCTGGCGCATAAGGGCATCCGCCAAGGCCGCCAATGGCACTGTCGAAATTGCGCAAACCTTCATTTAGACTTGCCTTTACATTATCGAGCGCATTGCCATTTGTATCATGATAATGACCTGCCAGCTTATCAACAGGCACATGTTGTTTTACCGCGTTCAGCATAGCAGTAATTTTTTCCGGTGTGCCTGCGCCAATGGTATCGCCAAGCGAGATTTCATAACAGCCAAGCTCAAGCAGCTTTGCGGCAATTTGTGCCACCGCTTCCGGCGCGATGTCGCCTTCATAGGGACAGCCGACAACGCATGACACATAGCCTCTGACGGGAACACCGTCTGCGCGAGCGCGTTCTACGATAGGGATAAAACGCTCAATACTTTCAGCGATCGTGCAATTGATATTCTTCTGACTAAAAGTCTCGGATGCCGCACCAAAAATCGCAACCTCATCCGCCTTGGCAGCAAGTGCTTTTTCATAACCAATAATATTCGGTGTTAATGCAGCATAAGTTACGCCATGCGCTCGATTGATACCGTTCAAAACTTCGGTTGCATCCGCCATTTGCGGCACCCATTTAGCGGGCACAAATGATGTTGCTTCGATATGGGAAAAACCAGCTTGGGACAGAAGATCAATAAGAGCGATCTTGGTTTGCGTAGGAACGATTGCTTTTTCGTTCTGCAAACCATCGCGCGGACCGACTTCATAGATGCGAACATTCTCCATCATTCATCCTCTTCAAGTTGAAGAAGAATAGAGCCGCTTTCAACTGCCTGACCGACCTTGCATGAGATAGCTGCAACTATGCCGTCGCGTGGTGCTTCAAGCGCCATTTCCATTTTCATTGCCTCAATGACAATGACGCGCTGCCCTGCCTCCACTTTGGATTTTTCAGCAACATTCACAAGACGAACCACACCCGTCATCGGTGCAATGACTGCCGAAGCGCTGAGCTTATCATCACTGCGTCCTGACAAAGGATCAGGACGCGTAAACTCAAATGTGTGCCCATTAAAATGAACAGATACGACTGTTTCATTGCCCCGCATAAATGTGGCAACACGGGCAGAACGCCGCTGGCTATCCATCATAAAAGAACAACCATCTTGCGTGCGCACAACATTGTCTAACGCTGCACATAAAGTACCATCAGGCATTGTTAAACGAGCGGCACCGGCTCCAGATAATATGATTTTACGCTCAAGCAGTTCATCAGCAAAACGCAAACAAACCGTATGGGATGCCTCACCCCATAAACGCCAACCATCGGTTTGCGGGTTGATGTTTAAAGCAGCAAGCGCTGCAATGGCAGTAACTTCATCGCTTAATGCCGCTGGCAAAGTCAGATGATCGATCTCATCAGCGATTAGGCCTGTATTGACCTCGCCCTTTTTGAAGCCCTCATGTGCGGCCAATGCCTGCAAAAAGGAAAGGTTGGTTACCGTTCCGGCCACATGCGTGTCACCAAGCGCAGCACTTAGTCGCAACAATGCTTCGGCGCGATTAGGCCCATGCGTAATAACTTTCGCGACCATCGGATCATAATAAGGCGTAATATCATCGCCAGCGCGCACGCCGCTATCGTTTCGGGCAATATCCGAAAATGCCAAATGCGCTATATGACCGGTTGCAGGTAAAAACCCTGCCGGCACATCTTCAGCATAAAGCCGCGCTTCAAAAGCATGACCGTTGATCGACAGATCAGCTTGACTAAATGGCAATGGTTCGCCTGCAGCAACCCGCAATTGAGCCGCAACAAGGTCTTTGCCTGTGATGGCTTCGGTTACCGGATGTTCAACTTGCAGACGCGTGTTCATTTCCATGAACCAGAACCCGTCTGTGCGCAGCGCGCCAGATCCATCCACGATAAATTCAATCGTACCTGCGCCCACATAGTCGATTGCTTGTGCCGCTTTAACCGCAGCATCTGTCATCGCGGCACGCACATCATCGGTCATGCCTGGCGCTGGTGCTTCTTCAATGACTTTTTGGTGCCTGCGCTGCAATGAACAATCACGCTCATATAAATGAACCACATTGCCATGGCTGTCGCCAAATACCTGTACTTCGATATGACGCGGCGATGTAATATAACGTTCAATCAGAACCGCAGCATCGCCAAAGGCGCTTTGCCCTTCACGGGCAGCACTTTCCAGAGCAGATGCAAAATCTTCCGGTTTTTCAACCAGCCGCATACCCTTGCCGCCGCCACCAGCACGCGCTTTGATTAAAACCGGATAACCTATCTCATCGGCTTGAGTTATAAGAAATTCTGCATCCTGATTTTCACCGTGATAGCCCGGCACAACCGGAACACCTGCCTTGACCATCAGCGCTTTGGCCGCATCTTTTAGCCCCATTGCGCGAATGGCTTTGGCACTTGGGCCGATGAATGTTAGTCCAGCAGCTTCCACCGCCTCCACAAAATCAGGGTTCTCGGACAAGAAGCCATAACCTGGATGGATAGCCTGCGCACCTGTTTGCAAGGCAGCAGCAATGATGATGTCGCCCTTCAGATAGCTTTCACCAACGGGGGCAGGACCAATGCGCACCGCCTCATCTGCCATGGCAACATGGCGGGACGATGCATCGGCATCTGAATAAACAGCGACCGTTTTAATGCCCATCTGCGTTGCTGTTTGCATAACACGGCAAGCGATTTCGCCGCGATTGGCAATAAGGATTTTTGAGAACATGTTACATTCTAAACAAGCCGAAGCTTGTCTCCTCTACCGGTGCGTTAAGGCAAGCTTTTAGGCTAAGTGCCACCACATCGCGGGTTTTGCGCGGGTCAATAATACCATCATCCCAAAGACGTGCCGAAGCATAAAATGGGTGTGACTGCTTTTCGAATTGATCAAGAATAGGCTGCTTGAATGCCGCCTCTTCTTGAGCGCCCCACTCCTCGCCGCGCGCTTCTTTTCCTGCGCGTGTCACAGTCGCCAAAACGCCTGCGGCCTGTGCACCGCCCATCACTGAGATACGTGCGTTTGGCCACATCCAAACAAACCGCGGACTAAAAGCACGTCCGCACATGCCGTAATTTCCCGCACCATAAGAGCCACCAATAATGACCGTGATCTTGGGCACATTGGCTGTCGAGACGGCGTTCACAAGTTTAGCACCATCTTTGGCAATACCGCCTGCCTCAACTTTTGAGCCCACCATAAAGCCTGTAATATTCTGCAGAAAAAGAAGCGGAATTTTGCGCTGACAACACAGCTCAATGAAGTGCGTTCCTTTCAGCGAGCTTTCAGAAAATAGCGCGCCATTATTCGCTATGATGCCAACCGGAATGCCTTCAATATGTGCAAAGCCCGTCACGAGCGTCGTGCCATAACGCGCCTTGAACTCATCAAACTCCGAACCATCAACGATACGCGCAATGATATCGCGCACATCATAAGGTTGTTTGGTATCTGCCGGAATAAGCCCCATAAGATCCTGCGCGGGATATGCAGGTGCTTTTGCGGCTTTAAGATTTACATTTGTTGTTGGCGCTTTGCCAAGCGTGCGCACAATCTGGCGGGCCAGTGCAAGCGCATGGGCATCATCTTCGGCCAGATAATCTGCTACACCTGATAGGCGCGTATGCGTGTCTGCGCCGCCAAGCGTTTCAGCGTCCACTTCCTCACCCGTCGCTTCTTTGACAAGCGGTGGTCCGGCCAGAAAAATCATGGCCTGTTCTTTGACCATAATTGTCTCATCACACATCGCAGGCACATAGGCCCCGCCCGCTGTGCAATTACCCATAACAACGGCGATCTGCGCAATACCCTTTGCGCTCATGCGAGCTTGATTATAAAAAATCCGTCCAAAGTGATCGCGGTCGGGAAACACCTCATCCTGATTGGGCAGGTTCGCGCCGCCGCTATCAACAAGATAGAGGCACGGCAGAAGATTTTCCTCTGCGATCTCTTGTGCGCGCAGATGCTTTTTCACCGTCAAAGGGTAATAGGTGCCGCCCTTAACAGTCGCATCATTGCACACGATCATGCAGTCGCGGCCTTCCACCTTGCCGATACCAGCAATCGCACCCGCAGAAGGAATGTCATCGACATAAACATCTTTGGCCGCAAAGAGACCGATTTCCAAAAACGGAGAACCTGGATCAAGCAATCCTTGAATTCGGTCACGGGGCAGCAACTTGCCACGCTTGACATGCCGCTCTTTTGCACGCTCAGGACCGCCCTCAATGATACGGGCAGCCTCTTGAGCCACAATATCATACTGTGCCTGCATAGCTGCAGCGTTGTCGTCATTGGGGATCGTGCTGGATGAAAGGACCGTCATGATTATGCCGTTTCTGCAAAGAGTTCGCGGCCAATCAACATACGGCGGATCTCACTGGTGCCAGCGCCGATTTCATAGAGCTTTGCATCACGCAGCAAACGGCCTGTCGCATATTCGCTCGTATAGCCATTGCCGCCCAAACATTGGATTGCCTCAAGAGCTACCTGCGTTGCTTTTTCAGCGGCATAGAGAATACATCCGGCTGAATCTTTTCGGCTTGTCTCGCCGCGGTCGCAGCCTTGTGCAACAGCATAAACATAAGCACGGCAAGCATTCATCGTGGTGTACATATCCGCAAGCTTGCCTTGCATTAGCTGGAATGTGCCAATTGGTTTGCCGAACTGCTCACGCTCATGAACATAGGGCACAACAATATCCATTGCAGCGGCCATAATGCCGATTGGGCCAGCGGCTAGAACAACACGCTCATAATCAAGGCCGGACATCAAAACATTGACGCCTTTTCCTTCTTCGCCAAGAATGTTTTCAAATGGCACTTCACAATCTTTGAAAACAAGCTCGCATGTGTTTGAGCCGCGCATACCAAGCTTGTCGAGTTTTTGTGCCGTAGAAAATCCAGCCATGTCTCTTTCAACCAAGAAAGCCGTTATGCCTTTAGGACCAGCAGCAGGATCGGTTTTGGCATAAACGACCAATGTCGAAGCATCGGGGCCATTGGTGATCCACATTTTGTTGCCATTGAGCACGAACTTGTCATTGCGCTTTTCAGCGCGCAATTTCATGGACACAACATCAGAACCAGCACCTGGCTCAGACATCGCTAACGAGCCAACATGTTCGCCTGAAATCAGTTTAGGAAGATATTTAGCCTTTTGTTCTGGCGTGCCCCAACGGTTGATCTGATTGATGCAAAGGTTTGAGTGTGCGCCATAGCTAAGGCCAACAGACGCCGATGCACGGCTTATCTCTTCGATAGCAACCGCGTGGGCAAGATAGCCCATATCCGAGCCGCCAAGTTCTTCTGACACAGTAATGCCGTGCAAGCCGAGAGCTCCCATTTTTTCCCACAAGTCTGCTGGGAAATTATTCGAGGCATCTATTTCTGCTGCACGCGGTGCGATCTCATCTTGTGCAAAACGCCGTACCATATCGCGCAATGCACCAATTTCTTCACCAAGGCCAAAATCCATTGTTTGGTTAAACATTATTCTCTCCCATTATGCTTTTGTAACGGCGGTTAATCCAACCGACCCCATGACCATGCCAACGTATAAATCTTCAATTTTCTGCTGAGACAGACGCCCGCCCGAGCGATACCAAGTATTGACACCTGTCAGCATCGCTAGAATTGCCATCGCGGCCACATGGGGATCAGAAGCACTGAACGTGCCCTCATCGGCTCCATGCCTTAAAATTGCCTTGGCTATATTCTCGTAAGTGTGTCGCTTACGTTCAATAATTCGAAATCCCTGATCTTCCAGAGAGCGCAGTTCCATATAAGATAGGAAAACTTCGTCGGGCCTGCTGATATGATAGCGGATGTGGAAGCGAACAAAACGTTCAAGCGCTGCCGCAGCATCTTCGTCGCGCACTTCATTATTCCAAGCTTCCAGCAACGCATCCATATGATTATTTAATAGGGCGACCAGAATTTCCTGCTTGTTGGGATAATGCTGATAAATCGCACTTGCTTGTACACCAACAGCCGCAGCTATCTGGCGCATTGAAACTGCCGCATACCCAAAACGTGCGAACAATTTGCACGCTTGTGTGAGTATAGCTTCTGCAGTGATGCTTCCAACTGAACCGACTTTACGCGCCATTGTAAAATCCACAATTAAATGAACGTTCGTTAAATTAATCTAACGCTATATGATTGTCAAGCAATCACACAGTGGACCTGACATCATATATTTATTGAGCTAGCGCATATCCACGATGACTTTGCCGTCATCAATCATTGTACCGCGATCAACCAAAGTCACTTTTGTTTTGACATGGCAGATCTCACGAAACAGGTTTGAAATCTTTTCAATAGCGGCCGCCTCACCTGTCGCTGTAAGTTGGTTTTCCATTTCACAAAACAACATGATGTCGTCTTTCTCATTGTCGCGATCAATCACCAGCCTCACACGTTGAAGCCCCTCAATTGATTGGCACAAATGATTCAATTGTGTCGGGCGAACAAACATGCCTCTGACTTTCGATGTCTGGTCCGCGCGTCCAAGCCATCCAGCAAGAACCGGCCCTGTTCGCTCGCCAATGGCAGCGCTTCGGTCTTCAGGCTGAATAAACGAAGAAAGATCGCCCGTACCAAACCGGATGAGCGGATAATCTTCGCGCAGTGTCGTGACAACAACCTCGCCAACAGCGCCAAATGGCATTGCGGCGCCTGTTTCAGGATCAACGATTTCAACAATCACATCTTCATCGACAATCAGTTGGCCGCTTGTATCGACTTCATAACCAATCAAGCCAAGTTCAGCCGTTGCATAGCACTGGCGCACATTTACATTCGACTTTTCAAAAAACTCGCGCAAACCCGGCGTTAAAGCACCGCCGCTCACAATCGCTTTTTTAATCGGAACCGGGCCACGATCTGCAGCTTGGCAGGCTTCCAGTAATGTTTTCAGAAAGTCTGGCGTACCTGCGTAAGCGACAGCGCCATATTGGAAAATCGCAGTAATTTGTTGCTCTAACTGTGCATTGCCAGCTGGAATGACTGAACAACCAATTGAGCGAGCACCTGAATCAAAAATCCAAGCACCGGGCGTCAAATGATAAGAAAAAGTGTTGTGAACAATATCACCAGCCTCAAAGCCAGCAGCTATCATTGCACGTGACGCACGCCAAAATTCTGGCTTCATAAAGCCCGGCTCATGAATGGGACCAGGTGAAACAAACAAATAATCAGCAATTGTGCCATCGGCAACGATACCGCCAAATGGCGCCTCATTGCGCTGGATCGCAATTAAATCTTCTTTTCTTAAAATAGGAAGATTTTGCAAGTCGTCCCACGCTGCAACTGGCTTCTTACCGCTATAAGCACGGGCGTAATATTTGTTGTCAGCCAATGTCGATAATTTTGACGTAAGTGCACTGAATTGAGAAGCGCGTCTTTCTTCTTGCGTTTGATACTCGCGCGGATCATCCACATCCATGGGCAGCACTTTTCTGAACGGTTCCATGATTTTTCCTTAAAGCCACCGCTTGCGACGCTTGAATGATTTTATGTTTTTGAAGCTTTTGCGTTCGCCGCTACCGCCGAGATAAAATTCTTTGATATCTTCGTTCTCGCGCAATTCGGCCGCCGTACCATCAAGCACAACCTTGCCGTTCTCCATGATGTATCCATGGGATGCGCAGCTGAGTGCCATTGCTGCATTTTGTTCAACGAGCAAAATTGTTACGCCGAAATCACGATTAAGTTTCTTAATGATGCCAAAGACTTCTTTGACCAGAAGCGGCGACAAGCCCATCGAAGGCTCGTCCATTAAAATAAGTTTCGGGCGAGCCATCATAGCACGGCCAATGGCTAGCATTTGCTGCTCGCCGCCAGATAGATATCCGGCCAATCCAGTGCGCTCTTTCAAACGCGGGAAATAAGAATAAACAAGATCAATATCGTCAGCAATATTGGCGCGATCTTTGCGTGTGAAAGCGCCTAATTTAAGATTTTCTAGCGCGGTCATATCCTGAATGATACGGCGGCCTTCCATAACCTGCGAAACACCAGCGCGCACTGTTGTATCTGGCTCTTGGTTGCTGATTATCTGGCCATCAAACTTGATATCGCCGCGCGTAATTTTACCATCTTCAGACTTCAGCAAGCCGCTGATTGCTTTTAGTGTGGTGGACTTTCCAGCGCCGTTAGCGCCGAGCAAGGCAGTAATTGAACCGCGCTGAACTTCTAAGCTCAAACCACGAAGCACGAGCACATATTCATTATAGACAACCTCAATGTTGTCGACTGCCAATAAGATGTCATTTTCCATGGCTGCTGCTTTCTTGGGCTCAGTGGCGACCTGTAGCATTTCGCTTGCTCCGGGTTGTAAGAAGGTACTGCGGCCGGATGATCCGGCCGCAGATCGATATTTTAGTAACCAATCCAGTCATCACGACGTGGAAGCTCAACCGTAGAAATTTTCTCGATTTGCACCTTGCCGTCGATCAAAGAACCTTTGTTCACAGATACAGTTGTTGTGCCGCGATGGTCTTTTTCAGTCCATGTTGATGGCTCACATACACCTTCCAAACCGGCCGGAACCCAGTCGGTTTTTGCGTACATGCCGTTGCGAATATTTTCGCCTGTCAAACCACCATTGGCTTTCGCCCACTCCATTGCCTCTTTCATATAAAAGGCACTACAAACGCCGCGAATGTAATGGTGTGTTGGTTTTTGAGATTTATCGGAAGTACCTTCCTCATACATCTTTCTAACCAAATCCATGCCCGGTGCATCCGCTTCCCAGAATGGAGATGCTGTTGGGAAAATATAATCCACAGCACCAGATGCCTCGATGGTCAAATAGTCACCGCCCCAAATATTGGCCATGTAAGTGACATCCGCACCAACGGTCTTACAAGACTTCAAAAGCGAGACAACAGAGCCGCCGAGATTCGCCACGAAAGCATAGTTTGCACCAGAATCTTTGATGGTTAGGCACTGCGCTTTAAAGTCACCGGGGGCCATAGGCACCACGATTGGGTTAAGCACTTCAAGTCCAAGCTCCGTAGCATATTCTGCACATGCTTCTTTGGGTGCATTTGGATAAGGGTGGTTATCACCTAGATGCACAAATTTAGGATTATCAAGGCCCTTTTCCTCAGCATCAGTCTTTGCCCACTGAACCATTGCACGGCATGCATCTGAATAGCTTGGGCCGTAGAAAAAGTTATACGGCGCAGGCTTTGTAGTTTTTGGATTAATGCCCGTCGGATCGGTCAGGTGCCCCGAATAAGAAGCTGACCAAGTCGGGATTTTATCTTTCGCAACAAAAGAGATAAGGGCTTCGGTATCGCCTGTACCCCAACCTTGTAATCCGACCATCTTGCCATTGGATGTCCAGCGTTTGTATGTCGCAATCGCCTGCGGCACTTTATAAGCATAGTCGATTTGCTCTAGCTCAATCGTTGTACCATCAATACCGCCATTTCGATTGATGTACTCAACCGCATCTTTGATGCCAGGGCCGTAAAATTTGCTAACGAAAGCCGTTGGTCCAGTATAGTCAACCAAGTTGCCGACAAAGATACTGTCTGGCTCGCTTTGCGCATAGGCAACAACACCGCCCAACATTGTAACTGATGCAAGACCAGCCATTAAAAATGAAAACTTTTTCAAGATATCCTCCCATTATGCATTTAGGTGGCAACGACTCTCCCAAGCAGCCGCCGGTGAAATCCGTTTTAATAAGAGAACGGATATAGCTTTATCGATTTGCGGATTTGACCAACGCGATGCGCGATCCCCTCCGGTTCGAAAATCAAGAATAAAATAATGACGGTACCGACCGTGATCTGCTCGACATATGATTTGCCGTTTTCAATTATCCCAAAGACTGATGGTCCAACCGAGATCAAAAAACCGCTTATAATTTGAACAAGCTGCGGCAAGAGTTCGATAAACATCGCACCAAGGAATGCGCCTGGCACCGAGCCAAGCCCACCGATGATAATCATCGCCAAGAAGTTGATAGAAAGAGCAATTGAGAAAGTCTCAACCGACACGAATTCGATGTAATGCGCATAAAGTGCGCCAGCCACACCTGCAAAGAACGACGAGATACCAAAGGCCAAAATACGATATTTAGTAAGGTTGATGCCCATGATTTCAGCTGAAAGATAATGATCGCGTACCGCAACAAGCGCGCGGCCATCACGCGAGCGTTTTAGGTTGGCAACCGTAATCATCGAAATGACCGCCCAAGCCAGCACAACATAGAAATATTTCTCATCCGTATCGAGCGGAATACCGAAGAAATCCGGCTTTGATGCATCGACACCATAGCCATTGGTGAACCAAGTGGCGCGAGAGAAGAAATCGACCAGAATAAACTGTGATGCCAGCGTTGCGATGGCGAGATACAGCCCTTTAATACGTGCTGCTGGTAGGCCAAAAACCATACCCACAATTGCCGTCATCACGCCTGCAAGCGGGATAGCAATCAGGACAGGAACACCATAATTATTGGCCAGATACGCCGATGAGAATGCGCCAAAGCCATAGAATGCCGCATGGCCCAAACTAATCTGTCCGGTCATGCCAACAAGGACATTAAGGCCCAGCGCAGAAATGCCAGATATACCGACAAGAATAAGCAAGTTAACAACGTAGCTGCTCATCAAAACAGGTGCCAAAATCATCACAGCAAGCGCGGCAGCGGCAGTCCAGCCGATCACCTTAGTCTGAAATAAATATTGGTCCGTTTTATATGTTGTTCGGAAGTCACCGCATGGGCGAAGTGCTGTCGATCCCATGATCAGATCCTCTCAATGTCGCGGGTGCCAAACAGGCCGTAAGGCTTGATGACCAAAATGATGATTAGGACGTAGAACGGCGCGATAGTGTAGAGATTGCCCCACTGTAGATATTGGCCATCTACAAACTCGGCAAAGTTTTCCAACAAGCCGATAATGACGCCGCCAACGATAGCGCCAACGATGGAATCAAGCCCGCCGACAATAACGGCTGGGAACACTTTGATACCGATCACGGCAAGCGATGAAGACACACCACTGACGATGCCAATAATGATGCCAGCAATACCAGAGACAACCGCTGAGATAGCCCAACTCATGGCAAACACTTGTCCAACTGAAACACCAAGACTTTGGGCCGCTTGTTGGTCATAGGCGGTCGCGCGCATCGCAAGGCCGTATTTTGAGTATTGGAAAAAAGCGTAGAATAGCGCCATCACAAAGAAGGAGAGAACCAAGCTCATGATGTAAGCTGTTTCGACTTGCAGCCCGAACAGAGATACGTTTTCAACGGGGAATATCTGCGGGAAGCTGGCGCTTGAATTTCCGAAAGTCCAATTCAAAACCGACTGCATGATAATCGACAGAGCGATTGTCACCATGATGATCGAAATGATCGGCTCGCCGATCAATGGCCGCAAAATTACCGTCTGTATAAGAATGCCGAAGATGGTCATAAAAACCAACGTAAACGGAAAAGCGACATAGAATGGCAGGCCAGCTTTAACGACCATCGCCAGACAAACCCATGCACCCAGAACCAAAAATTCGCCCTGTGCAAAGTTTACAACCTGTGTGGATTTGTAGATCAGCACAAAACACATGGCGACAACGCCATAGAGCATGCCAACGATCAATCCATTTGCCAGTAATTGCGTGAGAAGAAACCAGTTCATGTTATTCTCCTATTCCGCGGCTACAGGCAGAACAGGCACATCCTGACCAGGCAAGTCGCGAACGGCTATAACGGTCTGGATGCGCTGCTGGGAGCCATCTTGGAAGGTGATCATCGTGTCGATATCGACATATCCTTTGTCCGAATAAATCGTATCGATAATGTCAGCGTATTTTTCAGCAACGACAGAGCGTCGCACTTTGCGGGTTCGCGTAAGCTCACCGTCATCGGCATCAAGTTCTTTATAAAGCAGAACAAATTTCTTGATTTGCTGCGCTTCGGGAAGCGTTTTATTGATTTCAGTGATTTCCTTTTCAATCAATTCATACACTTCTGGCCGCGACGACAAGTCGGTGTATGTGGTAAAGGAAATGCGTCGTTTCTCGGCCCATTTTGCCAAGATCGAATAGCGAATGCAGACGATTGCCGCCAAATGATCGCGCCCTGCCCCCAAGATTACGGCTTCGCCGATATAAGGACAAAATTTCAATTTGTTCTCGATGAATTGCGGCGAGAACCTCAAACCGCTTTTCATTTCGGCAAGATCCACGATGCGATCAATCACGACGAGGTGACCGTTTTCATTGAAGTAACCCGCATCACCCGTGAGCATCCAGCCGTCGACAATGTCCTTCTTGGATGCTTCTTCATTATTGTAATATCCAAGAAACATATTGTTGTGACGGGTAATTATCTCACCGATGCCTTCAGCATCTGGGTCTTTGATTTCAACTTTGACTTCGTCGGTAAACGGCACGCCTACCGTGTCAAAATCAACATCGCCTTGCTTATGAATTGTATAAGCGCCCAAAAGTTCCGTTTGGCCATAAAGCTGGCGCAGAGGAACGCCCATTGCGAGGAAGAACTTGAATGTATCTGGTCCAAGCGCTGCACCGCCTGTTGCAGCCGATGTCACACGGCTGAGGCCAAGACGGTCTTTTAGCGCATTGAATAAACATAGTCTTGCACTGGCAGACGTTCTGCCTGCCTCAAACGCATTGATGCCGCGTTTGGAAAAATAATCATACAGCACACGGTTGATCCATGACGAATCCATCATCCGTGCGCGCACGGTGGCAACGATATCTTCCCAGACCCTTGGTGCAAAAAGCACAAAGGTTGGGCCGATCTCTCGCATGTCCGACATTGATGTTTCTGGCGACTCAACAAAGTTGACCGTCATGCGCGAAATAAGCGACATGCCCACCGCATAAATCTGCTCCATTATCCAAGGCATAGGCAGCGTGGACACATATTCGTCCATGTGGGTTTTAGGGTCGACGGTTAGATAATCATGACAGTGATCAATAACACTGCGCGCCGATAACATCGCAAGCTTCGGGTTGGATGTCGTGCCCGATGTGGCGCAAAGAATGGCGACATCATCACCGTTCGAGTTTGCGACGAGCGTATCATAGAGTAATTGATCTTTGGCATGAAGCGCATCGCCCATCTGGCGCAAGTCTTCCAATTGCAGCAAACGCGGGTCTTCATATTTGCGCATACCGCGCGGGTCTTCAAAGATGATTTTTTCAATCGTCGGGCATTCATCCGCAAGGTTCAGAAACTTGTCGACTTGCTCTTCGTCTTCAGCGAACACAAAGCGTGTGCCTGCATAATTAATCAGATAAGCAAGCTCCTGCTCCATCAGATCTCGGTAAAGGCCAAGCGTGCAAGCACCGCATGCCTGCGCGGCGACTTCGCCCGCAACCCAGTCAGGGCGGTTATCGCCAATAATACCAACAACATCGCCTTTTTTAATGCCAAGCTTAGTAAGCCCCAGCGCAATGCGGCGCACATTATTGTTGTAATCCGCCCATGTTTGAGAGACCCAAATACCGAAAGTCTTTTCTCTTAAAGCCGTCTCGCTCGGAAAATTCTTTGCATTATTGGCAAGCAATTTCGGCAACGTGTTGAGGCCATCCCCTTTGGTGGAAATTTTGCTCATTATGCCACCTCTTTTTGCGAAGCGGTTTCAGGCTCATCGTCAAAGTCAGCACCGAGATAGGCCTTTTGAACATGATCATTTGCCATCACTTCTTCAGGCAGACCGTCACAAACTTTCGCACCAAAATCTAAAACCATCACACGGTCAGAGATATCCATAACAACACCCATGTCATGCTCAATCATGATAACTGTCATGCCGAGCTCCTGATTGAGATCGACAACGAAACGGGCCATGTCCTCTTTTTCTTCCATGTTCATACCAGCCATTGGCTCATCAAGAAGAACAAGTTTTGGGCCCAGAGCGATTGCTCGCGCCAGCTCAACACGCTTACGCAAGCCGTATGACAAAGTGCCAGCCTGTGCATTGCGAATGTGCTGAATTTCAAGGAAGTCGATAATGTCTTCTACATGGCGGCGATGCTCTAGCTCTTCTTTTTGAGCGCCTAACCAATAGGCCATACCGGTAAGAAAATTATTCTTTAAAAGATGGTGGCGGCCGACCATAATATTGTCGAGCACGCTCATATGATCGAAAAGTGCGAGGTTTTGAAACGTGCGTCCAATGCCTATTTCTGGTCGCTCACTTGTCTTGCGACCAAGCAGTTCTTCACCAGCAAATTTGATGGACCCTTTATCGGGCGAATAACGTCCTGATATGCAATTTAGCATAGACGTTTTACCTGCCCCATTGGGGCCAATTATGGAAAATAGTTCAGCTTCTTTGACGGAAAAACAAACATTTTGAAGTGCTTTAATACCGCCAAATGACAAACTGATATCGTCAACCTGCAAGAGCATATGACCAAGTCCTCCCAAACTTTCATCTGTAATACTCAAGTAACATTGCACAAGAATTTCAGGAATATTGCGAAATGTTGCAGTTTAAAAAACTGCTCTACAAACGGAGTATTTTCCATGTAAGTGTGGCATCTTATGAATGGCATATCAAAGGAGTTTCGAAAACGTGCGCGCTGAGAATTCAAAAGAAGCACGGGATCTGGCGGCTGAAAACCTTGTCGTTCAACAAGGCATTCAACTCATTCAGCAAGCGCTCTCTATTTTTGACAGTGACATGAAATTGTTGGTTTATAATCAACGGTTTCTGGAAATGTTTGACCTTCCAGAAGAGTTGATTTTTCCTGGACTTTCGTTCTTGGATTTGACTTTATTTTTAGCACGTAGAGGTGAATTCGGCCCCGGCGATCCTACCGAATTAGCGCATGATCGTGTGGAGCGCGCAAGCCGATTTGAAGCGCACTACTTCGAACGTTCGCGTCCCAATAATCGCAGAATTTCTGTTGAAGGACACCCGCTTGAAGATGGAGGCTGGGTTACAATCTATTCCGACATTACGGAGGCTTGGCGCAATGAACAGGTGCTGCGGGCGCGAAGCGACGAACTTTCCGATAAATTGCTTCGCCGTACAGGACAATTATCCGAAACAAACCGTACATTAGAAGCAACAAACCGTGCGTTGTTGAAGGCAAAATCTGAGCTTGAAATTTCAGAGAATCGTATACGGGCCATAACGCGCGCTGTACCAGCGCATATTGCTTATATTGATACGACTTTCACCTATCAATTTTCCAACAATCGCTTCTCTAGCGTCATGGGCATTGATCGTCATGACCTTGTTGGCAAAACAATATCTGGGGTATTTCCAAAGCGCATTGCCAATTTAATCATACCGCAGTTGAAAGCCGCCTTTGCTGGCAAAACTGTGACTTTTAGTTATGAGGTTGAGAACGTAAAAGGCGAGATACAATCTGTACGCACGACGTTTTCACCGGATTTTGGAAAGTCTGGCGTGGCACAAGGTGCTTTCGTTCAATCGCTTAATGTTTCCGCTGAAATGGCAGCTACTGAAATTCAATTACGCGCCAAACGACTGGAAACAACCAATCAGCTGACAAGCGGTTTGGCCCATGATTTTTCGAATATTCTCACAGTAATTTTGGGTAATCTTGAACGCCTTGGCAAACATGTCGATGAACCGCACAGTGAACTTTTGCGTTCGACCGAACAGGCGGCACGGCGCGGAACGCGTATCATAGATAATTTGATGTCCTATGTGTTCAGTCAAAAACTGGATTCAAAATCGACAAACATCTCGAAACTGCTTCGTGACCTTATCCGTCTATTTGCCTCTTCCTTGTCTAGTTCGATTTCCATACAGCTCGATATTGAGACCGAAGATATAGTCTTGCAGTTAGATGAGGGCGCCTTCCAAGATGCCCTCCTCAATTTGCTGTTTAATGCGCGCGATGCAATTGAAACGCACGACGGCGAAGGCGTTATCACTGTCACAGCTAGATTAGAGAGTTCTGCAAATCAGCAAGCTGGTATTTTGATCTCTGTCAGCGATACAGGACAGGGCTTTTCTCAAGATGCTATTTTAAAAGGAACCGAGCCGTTTTTTACAACCAAACCTCAGGGCAAAGGCACGGGTTTAGGGCTTTCAATGGTTCATGGATTTCTTGAACAATCAGGCGGATGGCTTCAGCTAAAAAATGGCACAAATGGCGGTGGGCAAGTTGACTTATACATTCCCATAGAGCGCGCGGAGCAATCCAATACTGCGCTTGACCAGCCCCACTTTGAAACCGAAGGTCACCTCATTCTGATTGTTGACGACGATCCAGAAATGCGCACACTCATCCGTAATTATCTTGGTGATTTGGGATTACCATGTCTGGAGGCCGATGGGGCAGAAGAAGCACTGACGCTTGTCAAACAGGTTGCGGAAATTACCGGCGTTATTAGCGATATTATTATGCCGGGCACGTTAACAGGTGTCGACTTAGCCGCTCAATGGAGGCAGTATCAACCAGAGCTGGCAGTCTTACTAATAAGTGGTTTGCCGCGCCAACATAAATTGCTGCAATCTGCACGCGAAAACCACACAATACTGCGCAAGCCATTTGATAAAGATGTATTCAAACAAACCCTTATAAAAGTTCTCACGAGTTAGTTGATGGTTCAAGAATGACAAATCCAGCCGAAGGCAAGATTGCAATCATAGAGGACGATCCGGACATTGCGGCGAACATACAAATCGCTTTGATGGACTATGGTTTCGACTGCAAAATCTTTTCTAATGCGGCGCAATTTTATGCCGATATCAATGATATGAAACCGGATTTATGCTTGGTCGATCTTGGCCTGCCAGATCAGAACGGCCTTGATGTTATCAAGAAACTGAATGAGAGCGGCAATGTTGCGAGCATCATTATATCCGGAAGACGTGCTTTAACGGATAAAATCGTAGGCCTGGAAATGGGCGCCGATGATTATATTTCCAAGCCATTTGAGACAGCTGAATTGGTCGCTCGCGTAAGAACGGTTATGAGACGCGTAAGCAAAACCCGTCATACGAATGATCAAGCCCGCCAACCATCCAAAGCCAAATTCGATAATTGGACCCTCGATATGGTCAATTACACATTGGCTCATCAGGATGGGACCAGTACACAATTGAGCATGGCCGAAATGGACATTATGAAAATGTTTCTTGAGGGAGCGAACCGTCTTTTCTCGCGTGCCCAGATTTTAGATAATCTAAAACTTGATCCAGACCAGAATTTTGACCGCTCTATTGATGTGCGTATTTCGCGTTTGCGATCAAAACTATGCGAAAGCACGCAAGCACCCAAATTTATTAAAACCGTTTATGGCGGCGGCTATATGTTTGTCGCCAATGTTGAATGGGTGACGTGATTTTAATGAGCGTTTCGGCCCGGCACTTCGATAGTGGTTTTTCCATCTTTTTTGGTAATAACCGGCTCGACAGGCTCAACTGTTTCCCGCACCAGCCCTCTTATGGCTTCATCAACTGAACCGTACTCAGCCAAATCTTTTAGCGTCCAATATGTTGGTGGCAATAACAGGCATTCGCTGCGTTCACTCATCAATAGTGCTTGCTTTGGGGTAAGCCAGCTTGCCGCAACGGCTTCATAATTATCGGGAGCGGGAACTTGACCTTCTGGCATTCTAGCCAGAAAGAAATAGGTATCAAAACGCTTTGGCATTGCCCTTGGTGTTACCCACCGAGAGATAAGATGCAGAGCATCAAAATCGAATGTAAGCCCAGTTTCAATTCCGAACTCATCAATATTAGCGGAATGACCAACAAGCTGTTTGCGCCATACGGAAAGCGCAGCAACGTCCTGCGCGGTTAATTGCTGGCCATCGCGCTTGGCAAGCAGAACACCAACCTCTTCAAATGTTTCGCGTATTGCGGCTGTTTTGAATCTACCCAGCGGATCGTTGGGCAGCAATGCTATATCACCAGTAGAAACCTTACCGCCTGGAAAGACCAAAGCGTTGGGCTGAAAGTCCATCGTCGCTGCGCGGACAGTCATATAGACTTCCGCCCCATCGGCACCATCACGCAGCAACACAATTGTTGCCGCATCAATAGGCGTTACAATGTCTCTTACAGCTTCTGCTTTAACATCCATTGATTTATCGTTCGATGGCGATGGACATTCCTTCACCGCCGCCAATACAAATGGATGCAACACCGCGCTTTAGACCTCGGTCTTCCAATGCGTTCAAAAGTGTAACGATAATGCGTGCGCCCGATGCCCCAATTGGATGTCCAAGTGCACAGGCACCACCGTTCACATTCATCTTTTCATGCGCGATAGAAAAGTGCTGCATAAACACCATAGGCACAACAGCAAAGGCTTCGTTAACCTCCCACAGATCAACATCCTCAACAGACCATCCGATTTTTTTCAGCAAGTTTTCCGTTGCGCCAATAGGTGCCGTGGTAAACCATTGCGGTTCGCGTGCATGGGAAGCATGGCCGATAATTCGTGCGCGCTCGGTAAGGCCTTGCGCCTTTGCTTCTTCTGCGCTTGTTAAAACAATCGCAGCTGCCCCATCAGAAATTGACGATGCATTTGCTGCCGTAACCGTACCGTCTTTATCAAAAGCAGGTTTTAACTGACGAATTTTTTCTGGCCGTGCTTTTTGTGGTTGCTCGTCGTCAATATATTCTATTTCGCCACTGCGAGATTTAACAACAACCTTCGCGATCTCTCGCGTAAATTTACCTGAAGTCTGTGCCTCTTGCGCACGGCTTAAAGATGCCAGTGCATAATCATCCTGTGCTTCACGCGTCAGTTGATATTTGGAGGCGCACATCTCGGCAAACTTGCCCATCAGCGCCCCTTTTTCATAGGCATCCTCCAACCCATCAAAAAACATATGATCGATAAGCTGGGTATGACCGAGCCGCGCACCATTGCGACTATTCAAGGATAGATACGGCGCTCTGGTCATGCTTTCCATACCGCCAGCCACGATAGTTTTCGCTGTGCCTGCAGCGATTTGATCGCAGCCCAAGGCAACAGCCTTCATGCCTGAACCACATACTTTGCTAATCGCTGTACATGGTACATCAAGCGGAATATTTGCAGCGATGCTTGCTTGGCGTGCCGGTGCCTGACCAACGCCAGCAGGCAAAACAATGCCCATCAAAACCTCATCAATATGGCTGGCTGAAAGTTTGCTTTCTGCAATTGCAGCAGCAATAGCAATGCCGCCCAGTTCAGGCGCGCTCATGGTTCCAAGTACACCTTGAAACCCGCCCATTGGTGTGCGCTTTGCGCCCGCGATAACAACATCGACCATTGCGATTTCCTATCGTCCCTTGAACGCAGCTTTACGCTTTTCAGTAAAAGCTGCCATGCCTTCGGATTGATCTTCAGTTGCAAACAATGAATGGAATACACGACGTTCAAAAAGAATGCCTTCTTGCAGGGAGGTTTCGAGTGCACGCTCCACACTCTCACGCGCTAGCAATGTGGATGCCTTACCAAAACCTGCGATTGTTTCGGCTATTTTGAGCGTCTCAGATACAAGCGTTTCATCGGGGAAAATACGTGCCACAAGATTGGCTTCCAAGGCTTCGGCAGCGTTCATCATCTTGCCAGTCAAAATCATATCCATGGATTTGACCTTGCCAACCAACTTGGTCAAACGTTGCGATCCACCCATACCTGGAATAACACCGAGCTTAATTTCCGGCTGACCAAATTTTGCGCTTTCACCGCAATAAATAATATCGCACATCATCGCTAATTCGCAGCCACCACCAAGTGCAAAGCCGGAAACAGCTGCAATTTTAGGCGTGCGCAGCTTTGCAAAAGCATCCCATCCGGCAAAGAAATCCTCATGGAATACATCCATGTAATCCTTGTCAGACATTTCTTTAATATCGGCACCAGCGGCAAATGCTTTTGGTGATCCCGTTATAACAAAGCATCCGACATTTGGATCGCGGTCATACGGTCTTAGCTCGGTTGCAAGCTCATTCATCACTTGGCTGTTCAAAGCATTGAGTGCTTCTGGCCGATTAAGCGTGACGAGAACAACACGTCCTGTTTGTTCAATTTTGATGAGTTCAGGCATCGAAATCTCCTCGTGCAGCTGATTTGAAATGTTCAAGCGCTGCAGAGAAATCTCGCCCGCGGCCGTCTGCATCAACAAATTTTTGATAAAAACCTGCGGCCCGTGCGCCCATTGGCGTGTCCGCATCCACAAGCTCAGCGGCTGATTGCGACAGCAACAAATCTTTAAGCATCAGCTCGGCAGCAAAGCCCGGTTTGTAATCATTATCGGCAGGGCTTTGAGGCCCGACACCTGGCTCTGGACAGTAAGTATTGACTGACCAGCATGAGCCTGAAGATGTCGATACAACATCAAATAATTTTTGAGGGTCAAGCGACAGTTTTTCGCCAAGAGCAAACGCTTCACAAACACCTATCATCGAGATACCAAGGATCATATTGTTGCAAATTTTTGCCG
This sequence comes from Ahrensia sp. 13_GOM-1096m, assembly GCF_000620605.1. Classification (NCBI taxonomy): domain Bacteria; kingdom Pseudomonadati; phylum Pseudomonadota; class Alphaproteobacteria; order Hyphomicrobiales; family Ahrensiaceae; genus Ahrensia; species Ahrensia sp. 13_GOM-1096m. The sequence goes on along the minus strand of NZ_JIAX01000006.1, from coordinate 581,764 downwards.
CTTGCCCTGCACCGCCCTCACCGCAATGGACAATTTTTCCGCCCATTATATCAAGCAGTGGTTTTGCCATATCAAATGCGTTCTGACTGCCACCAGCCATAAAAGTTAAACTGCCAGCTTGCGCACCACCGACACCGCCCGACACGGGTGCATCGACGCTCAATACGTTTTTAGAAGAACAAGCGGCATGCACAGCGCGCGCACTTTCAATATCAATTGTTGAACAATCAATCAGCACGCTCGCTGCTGACATGAGCTCAAGCGCTTCGTTGCAAACATCTCTAACGATCTGCCCATTTGGCAGCATCGTTATAACGCAATCCATATCGGTAACGGCCTCATTGATGGATTGAACCTGCTTTACACCTTGTGCCGTTGCACCTGCTGCATCCAGACCAAAAACTTCATGTCCTGCCTTGGCGAGATTGGTCGCCATGGGCGCGCCCATATTTCCAAGGCCAATAAAACCAATGCGCATAATCATTTCCTCCGTTAAAGCTTCAAAACGCCGCCTTCGGGCGCTCGAAGCATCGTGTGAACTTGTGCTATCGTGACGTCATTGATTGAAGCATGCCGCCATTGTGGATTACGATCCTTGTCAATGACAGCGGCCCTAACTCCTTCGAGGAAATCACCGTACTGCATGGCGCGTGAGACAAAGCAGAACTCACGTTTAAGCGCTTCTTCAATCCCTGGCGTGTCACGCGCTTGGCGCACAAGCTCAAATGTTACTTGGCAAGATAAAGGTGAACCGCGTTCAATCTTTTCAACGGCATCTAATGCCCACTCAGACTGAGATAGCTTTAGATCGCTCATCACATCTTCAATGCGGCCGCGTGAAAACACTTTGCTGATTTCAGCTTGGGTGGAAGATAATTCAGATTTTGAGGGCTTTTTGAACAGGCCTTCAATATCATCAAGATTACCGCTCTCGCAGAGCGTTCTTTTAATTTCGGCCAATGTATCGCTTGGTGCAAATTTATCTGCAAAACCACAGTAAATGGCATCTGCGCTATTCATGCGATAACCAGTTAGACCAAGATATTCACCAAGGTAACCCGGCGCATGGGTCAACAGCGATGTTGTGCCCACATCCGGCACCAAGCCGATTGCACATTCTGGCAGTGCAATTTTTGTTTTTTCTGTCACGACACGGTGCGAACAATGCGCGGATATGCCAACACCGCCGCCCATTACGATACCGTTCATAAATGCGATAATCGGCTTTGGGTAACGGCTCATAAAGGCATTGAGACGGTATTCATCACGCCAGTATTTCTGGCCGCTGAAATAGTCCTGCTTCATACCCTGATTGTAGAGGTCAACAATATCGCCGCCTGCGCAGAAAGCCGTTTCGCTTTCAGCGTCAATCATAACGCATTTTACTGTGTCGTCTTCGAGCCAGCTTTTCAAAGCAGTTTCGATTTTCAACACCATATCATGCGATAGCGCGTTGAGAGATTTTGGACGTGTTAGTGTAATATGACCAACAGGCCCTTTTTTGCGTATGGAAATATCGGACACTTATCTATTCTCAGCCATTAATGCGCGTGCAGTGATCATGGACATGATCTCATTGGTTCCCTCAAGGATTTTATGGACACGAAGATCACGCACGATTTTCTCAATGCCGTAATCTTCCAAATAACCGTAACCGCCATGGATTTGCAGCGCGTCATTGGCCACATCAAAAGCGTTGTCAGTGACAAAGCGTTTTGCCATAGCGCAAAATTTGGTTGCATCATGCGTTTTATTGTCCAGTTTTGATGCTGCTTTGAACAATAATGCACGCGCAGCCTGCATGCGCATTTCCATATCAGCCAAGCGGAATTGCAAAGATTGAAATTGATCAATTGTTTTGCCAAATGCTTTGCGTTCAGCTGCATAAGCTACAGATTTATCAAGCGCTGTTTGTGCACCGCCAAGTGCGGCAGCTGCAATATTCAAACGCCCGCCATCAAGACCAGACATCGCATAGCTGAAACCTTTGCCTTCACTGCCAAGTAAATTAGCGGCTGGAATGGCACAATCGTCAAATTGCACCTGCGTTGTGGGCTGCGCTTTCCAGCCCATTTTTTTCTCAAACGCTCCAAAGCTTAAACCTTCGGTCCCAGCTTCAACAAGCACCGTAGAAATGCCTTTGGGGCCATCTTCACCTGTGCGGCACATAACAACATAAAGGTCTGAATAGTTGCCGCCTGAAATGAACGCCTTTGTGCCGTTCAAAACATACTGCTCACCTTTTAGCTCAGCTTTTGTTCGAAGTGCTGCAGCATCCGAGCCTGATCCCGGTTCAGTGAGACAATAGGATGCAACCTTGTCAAAGCTACACAATTGCGGCAACCAATTTTCCTTCATTTCATCCGAACCATATTGGTCGATCATCCATGCACACATATTGTGGATGGAAATGAATGCAGCAACGGCTGGGCATGCCATCGAGAGTGCTTCAAAAACCAACACGGCATCCAGCCGCGTTAAGCCGGAACCGCCATGTTCTTCAGACACATAAATGCCAGCCAAACCCAACTCGCCAACCTGTTTTAACAGTGATCGAGGAATTGTGCCCTCATGCTCCCATTGAGATGCATAAGGCGCAATATGTTCTTCGCCAAAGGCTTTCGCCATGTCAAAAATTGCTTGTTGTTCTTCCGTGAACTCAAAGTCCATGCCACAGCTCCAGCATTTGTTAGTCTGTTCAATTCATCGTTGGTATTGAGAATTCCGCCCCATCCTTGATACCAGAAGGCCAGCGGGATGTTACTGTTTTTGTGCGCGTATAAAATTTGAATGCGTCAGCGCCATGTTGATTTAGATCACCAAAGCCCGAACGCTTCCAGCCACCAAATGTATAATAAGCCAGCGGAACTGGGATAGGAACATTGATCCCTACCATGCCGATATTGATACGGGATGCAAAATCACGCGCAGCATCACCATCACGGGTATAGATTGATACGCCATTGCCATATTCATGGCTCATGGCTAAATCCAAGCCTTCTTCATAGGTTTTGGCGCGCACAACGGATAGCACAGGGCCGAAGATCTCCTCTTTATAGATCGACATGTCTTTGGTTACATTATCGAAGAGACATGCGCCCATAAAGAACCCGTCTTCATAGCCTTGCATTGAAAACTTGCGTCCATCCACAACAAGGTCTGCACCAGCCTCCACACCAGCATCGACGTAGCCTTTAACCCGCGCCAAGGCTTCCTTGGTGACAAGCGGGCCGAAATCCGCATCTGAGCCAGCTGAATATGGAGCGATTTTCAGCGCTTCAACGCGCGGCGTCAATTTTTCCATCAAGCGGTCTGCTGTTTCTTTTCCAACTGGAACGGCAACCGAAATCGCCATACAGCGCTCACCTGCTGCACCATAGCCTGCACCAATCAAAGCATCGGCAACTTGATCGAGATCGGCATCCGGCATGATAATCATGTGGTTTTTGGCACCGCCAAAACATTGAACACGTTTGCCGTTCGCACAGCCGCGCGTGTAAATATATTCTGCAATTGGTGTGGACCCTACAAAGCCAATTGCCTCAATATCTTGATGATCTAAAATGCCATCGACAGCTTCTTTATCACCGTTCACAACGTTCAGAATGCCGTTTGGCAAACCAGCTTCAACCATGAGTTCGGCCAGCATCATTGGTACGGATGGATCACGCTCAGACGGTTTTAGAATAAAAGCATTACCGGCCGCTATGGCAGGGCAAAACTTCCACATCGGTATCATTGCAGGAAAGTTAAACGGCGTAATTCCGGCAACAACGCCGAGCGCTTGCGGCATAGAATGCATATCAATGCCAGGACCAGCGCCTTCGGAGAATTCGCCTTTCATCATATGCGGTGTGCCGATGCAAAATTCAGCGACCTCTAAGCCACGGATTACATCGCCCTTAGCGTCAGGCAAAGTTTTCCCATGCTCGCGCGAAAGAGCTTCAGCGAGCTTATCCATATCTCGGTGCAGTAACTGAACGAAATTCATGAATACGCGTGCGCGTTTTTGAGGGTTTGTCGCAGCCCATTTAGGCTGGGCTGCTTTGGCATTTGCAATTGCATTATCAAGTTCAGACTGGCTGGCCAAGGCAACTTCAGCTTGAACCTCACCTGTCGCAGGGTTGTAGACATCTGCCGTGCGGCCCGATGTTCCAGCAACATGTTGCCCGTCAATAAAATGTCCGATTTGCTTCGTCATACGAGTCTCCAACCATAAAAATCATTGATTGGGGAATGTGCGAGGGCAAGGATACCGCTTGTTTCGACAGACTATCTAGGTGATCTGTTATCGATATATGCCCGCACGTCCTCCCAAACGTGCATATCGATTAGTAAATAAGTATTTCCAAAGAATTTCACGAATGTTGCGAAATATTGCACGAACATGAGAGCGCGAAGAAAATCGCGCCCACAAAGCCTAAATCTATTTGTCTTTGTACTGGTCTCTTAAGATATTTTTTTGAACCTTACCCATCGTATTGCGTGGGAGTTCTTCGACAATTTCATAGCGTTTTGGTTGTTTGAAGCGGGCCAATGACTTGCGCACGTTTTCTTCAATCGCAGCGATATTAATTTGCATGCCCTTTTGCGGCACCAGAATTGCTAGAACGCTCTCACCAAAATCAGCATGTGGAACACCCACGACTGCGCTTTCCAAAACATCAGGTTGATCGTCTAGGATCAATTCAATTTCTTTAGGGTAAATATTGTAGCCGCCGGAAATGATGAGATCTTTGTTGCGCCCGACAATGGTTACATAGCCGAACTCATCGATTTTACCCAGATCACCCGTAATGAAGAAACCATCGCTGCGAAGCTCCTCTTTGGTTTTCTCAGGCATTTGCCAATAGCCTTTAAATATATTTGGGCCGCGCACCTCAATCACACCAATATCGCCTGTTGGTACTTCAATTCCCGTTTCAGGATCGCAAACTTTGAGCTCAACACCGGGTAATGGAAATCCAACTGTGCCAGCTCGGCGCTCACCCTCATAGGGGTTTGACGTATTCATATTGGTTTCGGTCATCCCGTAGCGTTCTAAAATACGGTGCCCAGTGCGGGTTTCGAATTGAATATGCGTGTCGGCCAAAAGCGGCGCTGATCCCGATACGAAAAGGCGCATATGCGAAACGCAGTCTTTCGTAAAACGTTCATCATCTAACAGGCGCGAATAGAAAGTCGGCACACCCATCATTGAGGTTGAACGCGGAAGATTTTCAATGACTTGATCAATGTCAAACTTGGGCAAAAAGATCATCGACCCGCCTGCTGCAAGCGTAATATTGCAGGCGACAAACAGTCCGTGTGTGTGAAAGATCGGCAAAGCATGCAGCAGAACATCTTTTGATGTGAACTGCCAATAATCAACCAATGTGAGCGCATTTGATAAAAGGTTGTCCTGCGTCAGCATCGCGCCTTTAGAACGGCCCGTTGTGCCTGACGTATAAAGAAACGCTGCTAAATCATCACCGCTGCGTTCAACAGTTTTAAAATCATCAGACTGGTCTTGTGCTATATCGATGAAACTTCCGGTCCCATCACCATCCAGCGTTTCAAGTCGTGCGTTATAGGTATCGGCAACAGCAACCAGACCCTGCCTATTCTTCGATGAACAAAGCACCAATTTCGCGCCGGAATTACCGACAAAATAGTCAACCTCATCGGCTGTATAACCGGTGTTGAGTGGCAAAAAGACAATGCCAGATTGAACGCATGCAGCATAAACGGCCAGTGCTTCTGATGATTTGTCGATCTGCACGGCAAGCCGGTCTCCGGTCTCAACACCAAGCTTGTGGATTGCGTTGGCAAAACGTGCTGTCATTTTCAGAAAAGCATCGTGCGAAAGCGCCGTATCATCGCCAAGATATAAGAAAGGCGTGCTCTTGCCAGCATGTTTTCCAAAGAGCTTATCAAAAAGAGGGTTGGTCATGGATAGCGCCTTCAACTGTTTTCTTTTTCTATTGATGCAGTGCTTGTAAATTGCCGTGCTAATTGCTGCGCGCGCGGTGTCGCGACGACAGACTGTTGCGTGGCATAAGCTTCGTGATTTTCTGCAATTTTCTTCAAGTCGTAGAGATAATTGACCATTGCGCCGCCGGACTGTTCTTGCCCCTTTAAAGACGGATCACCATTGGCGTGGATATCATGAACAAGAGCACCATTGTTTAAATGGAAGCGCGCAACAGGGTCCATAGCGTGGCCGTTGTTAGCCTTTGCCGTTAGCAAATAATGGGCTGCCAGTTGGGCGCGCTTTTCATCGTCATCAAGCTGCGCTTCACAATCATTTTCTTTGGCGTAACGCCGCAAATTCGGAATTGGCGAAAGCGTAACAAAGGTCTTCAATTGCGGAAGCGTGCGTGACAATTCTTCGACAACTTGTTTGATTAATGAGTTACCAAAAGAAATGCCTGCAAGCCCTTTTTGGCAATTTGAAATAGAGTAAAATACTGCTGTATCTGCAGATGCCGCCTCAATGGGTTCATGATTAGCATCAAGCAATGTCGGTATTGATTGTGCGATGCCTTTGGTTAAAGCGACCTCGACGAAGATAAGAGGTTCATCTGGCATTGCAGGATGGAAAAACCCAAAACAACGACGGTCTTCAGGTTGTAGCCTGCTGCGAAGATCATCCCAACTTTCAATTGCATGAACCGCCTCATACGCGATAATTTTTTCAAGAATATGCGCTGGGCTTCGCCATGAAATTGGCCGCATGACGAGGAAGCCACGGTTAAACCATGACTGAAACAAATGGCGAAAATCGCTATCCACGCGCCCAAAAGAAGCGCCCTCTTTTACAAATCGCAGCAAGTCCGCACGCATATCCACGAGCCGTGCTGTACCGCTTGGAACTTGGTTTAAACGCCGCGCAAGCTCTTGCCTTAAAGGTTCGGCTTTCTCCATCAAGCTGTTGTAAGAAGCCTTGTCGTTCGTTGCGCGATAAGCCTCCAAAGCCGTACTCAAGCCATCAGTATCGATATCCATATCATCGGCAAGGAACTCGAAGAATTCACGCTTACCCGCATCGTCCATATCGTCATAAAGATCGAGAATTCTGCACGCCATTGAAGATCCTGAAATCTCACCATGGCTGCCAAGCAGGTCACGGCACAGATCTTCAATGTCCTGCTCGCTTGCAAATCTTCGAATGGCACCGGGCAAAGGGCGCCGCTCGAATATGCCTGCTAGAAGATCAGAAAGTAGCGTCATGTGGCTACCCCCATCACAACATCAGGCAACCAAGTTGCAATGCCTGGGAAGATGCACAAAAGGATGATCGCGAAAATCATGCATGCTACATAAGGCAATGAACCGAGCAATATGGTTTTCAAAGATATGTCCGGCGCAATGCCGTTGATCACATATAGATTAAGGCCAACCGGCGGTGAAATAAGGCCGATTTCCATATTGATCGTTAAGATGACAGCGAACCAAATAGGGTCAAAACCTGCCGTTGTTATGATCGGCAACAAAATTGGCGCAGCCATTAAAATCACCGCGACAGGTGGCAGAAAGAAACCGGCGATCAATAGGAATACATTGACTGCACCCATCAATACCCAGCGGTTGACCTCCAATGTGCCAATCCATTCGGCGATGGATTGTGTGATAAACAAGCTTGAAAGCATGTAGGAGAACACGCCTGCGGCAGCGACAATGAACAAGATCATGACGCTCTCTTTGGTGCTATCACGCAGGATAACCCAGAGGTCACGCGGGTTCCACAATTTGTAGATCACCATTGCGATAATCACACATAAAAGAGCGCCAACAGCGGCTGTCTCAGATGGTGTCGCCACGCCGCCATAAAGGGCATAAAGCACGCCAACGATGATTACCAAAAATGGTATAACGCGCGGCAGAATTTCGAAGCGTTCCTTCCAGCTATATGAACCAGCTGTGAGCACTGCAATATTGCCAGAACGCCATGTCGAATAAATCGACCACACCATAAACAATGCGACAAGCAACAATCCAGGAAGAACACCCGCTAAGAACAAACGCCCAATCGATGTTTCAGTCGCAATGCCATAAACGATCATTGTCACGGATGGCGGGATTAAAATACCGAGCGTTCCACCTGCTGCAATTGAGCCAGCCGCCACGCCATCTGGATAGCCGCGCTTGCGCATTTCTGGAATGCCCATTTTGCCAATTGCCGCGCATGTGGCAGGGCTAGAGCCTGACATGGCTGCAAAAAGCGCGCAGGCCCCCAGATTTGAAATCACCAAGCCACCTGGAATGCGGGTTAGCCAGCGTTCAAGCGCTTCATAAAGGTCAGCACCCGCGCGTGTGGAAGCAATGGATGCGCCCATAATGATAAACATCGGAATAGACAAAAGCGCAAAATTATCGAGTTTACCGAATAGAATTTCTGGAATTAATTCCAACGAACGCATTCCATCAAATACCATCAAGAATGCTGCGGAAACCATTAACAAGCCAAGTGCGACCGACACACCTGAGAATAAAATGATGATGGTTGTAATGGCAACGATCAGCCCAAGGAGAAGCGGGTCCATTATTTGTCCTCCAAACCGAAAGGCTTATCTATTTTTAAAATGACGGCAACCAGATCGGCGATCAGTTGTAGTAAAAACAACCCAAAACCAACAGGCAAAGCCAAATAAGGTATCCAAAGGCGAACACCCCAAATTGTATCTGACTTCCAATTGCGCTCATACGTCAAATGCCAATGTTCAAAGCTGTACCAAAGAATAACCGCGACCATTAATGCCGAAAGACTAAGCGTGAAAATCGACATAATTAGACGTGCTTTATTGGAAAGCGCTAATGGCACCAGATCAACATTCACATGACCGCGCAGGCGCTGCACATAGGGCAGCCCAATAAGCGTCGAACCGATAGCAAGGTAAATAACAGCTTCCGTTTGCCATACGGTTGATCCGTTCAAGACAAAGCGGATAAAAATCATCTGGCAGGTGATGACAACCGCCGACATAATCATTGCCGCCGAACACCAGCCTGCGAATGTGGATATTGCTGAAACCGCACGCAAAAACGGGTTGCCTCCCGTACTAGCGGTGGCAGCTGAGCTATGGCTCACCATATGATATTTCCTTAAATTTATTCATGGCAAAAACAGGCGACAGCGGATAAAGCGCTGCCGCCTAGATGCGTTATTCTACTGAAAGCGCCATATCGAGCAGCCGCTGACCATCAGGCAATTCTTCAACAAAAGCCTTATAGGATGTTTCTTTGGCAAGCGCCTGCCATGCAGCAAAATCTTCTGCTGTCATGGATGCGATTTCAACACCGGCAGCTTCGAAAGCCTGCGTTGATGCGGCATCTTCTTTCTTAGCTTCTTCAAGGTAATAAGCCTGTGCTTTTTCAGAACCAGCTTTCAGTGCAGCTTGTTGCTCAGGTGTCAGGCCGTCAAAAGTAGTCTTGTTCATCAGCAATGGCTGGTACATAAACCAAAGCGCATAATCGGCAGCAGGTGTATAGCACTTTACCTGCTCATAAATTCGGTAAGAAACGAATGATGATGACGATGTATTGGCCGCAGTTAAAACACCAGTTTGAAGCGCGTTATAAAGTTCTGATGAGGCCATCGAAGCGATAGAAGCACCAGCACCGGCTAACATTTGCTCAAAAGATTTACCCGCCGCACGAATTTGCGTTCCAGCAACATCTTCAGGTTTCGTGATACACTTATCTTTTCCAACAAAGCCGCCCGCAAGATAGCCGTGAACAAGAACGATCACATCATCTTCTGCCATTGTGGCTTCAAGCTCTTGCATGAACGGTGATGCGCTGAGGCGTGCAGCATGGTCGTGATTTTTCACAAGGCCGGGCATGAGCGTTAGATTATATGATGGCTGCTGACCACCGGCATAGCTGAGCGGCAAGACAGTCATATCCAGCTGACCACGGCTTAGTGGACGATATTGTTCACGGGCCTTGAAAAGCGATTGTGATCCGAAAATTTTAATATCTAAATCGACATCGGCAGCAGCAACCTCGTCAGCGACAATCTGCGCTACTTTATGCCTGATATCATTATCTGACCATTGGTGAGACAAACGCAGCTCAGCAGCTGTGACTGTTGAGGCAGCTAAAACAGCAACCGCCGCGACAGCAGAAAACAGTGAATTCTTCATAATATATTCCTCCCAAATGGCGAAGTCTCCCACTCCGCACAGATGGCAACGATAACGCAATCGCATACGGAGTCAAGATTATCGTATACAAGAATTAGATTATTGCGTATTTATAAAAATTATAGGATGCTTGTAATTATGACGACACGCCGCGCAAATATTATTGCAGATGCCATTGAGCAGGAAATCCTGACGCGTAAACTCGCCGATGGTGACAGGCTTGACGAGCATCGTTTAGCCGAACGATTTGATGTGTCACGCACGCCAATTCGGGAAGCTTTGCAATTGCTTCAAGCCTCTGGATTGGTTGAGCACCACCCGCGCCGCGGTGTCTTTGTGCGCCAGCCCGGCCCTATTCAGCTACTTGAAATGTTTGAGGTTATGGCTGGCTTGGAATCCATGTGCGGACGTTTAGCGGCTTCACGCATTTCCGATGCTGGGATTGAAGAACTTCAAAAGCAAAATGCAATTTGCCGCGAGGCAGTGGCAACGCAAGATGCCGACATGTATTTTGCAGCCAATGAGCGGTTTCACCACACGATCTATGCACATTGCGGAAATAATTTTTTAGAACTTGAAACGCTGCAGCTTTATCGCCGGCTCAAGCCATTTAGACGGCAGCAATTGCATTTGCGTGGCCGACTTCAACAATCATTAGATGAACATGAAGGCATCGTGGAAGCGTTGTCAAAAGGCCAAACGGATAAAGCTGCCTCGGCTCTCTTGCAGCACGTTGCTGTTCAAGGCGAAAAATTCCATAGGCTTTTAGCATTGAGCGCAATCAAGGCAGCAGAATAAGGCGCCGATACCAGCAAGCTTGGTTCACAAGCAGCTTTGCAGTCAGATATATTCACTTCATATCAGCAACATAAGAGACAACTAAATTTGTTCGTCTACACTTTAACGATCCACCTGTATTGCTCTTTGCGCCAAAGCCTCTAACGCCCCCCCCCTAAAAACAAGATAAGTCCATCGAGCAATAAGTATTCCTTAATTTTTATGCTTTATATCTCCTTAACATATAATTCAAAATTTTATTCTCGACAAATAAGATAGAAATACGATGGCAACGCCAATTTCAGACATATCTCAAAATAGTGAGTGGTAATGGGACATTTATTTAACAAGTCATTTGCAATAGCTACTGTGGCGTTGGTATCGATAAACACCCTTGCAAAAGCGCAAGATGTGTCAGCTACGGTGCCACCGGTATTAATAAGCACCTATGCAAAAGCGGAAGATACGCCAGTTGGCCTTGCCTCACCGGATTTCGTTATTTCCGGTGGATTTGGCTACACATGGTTGAAGGGTAATGAACTCGTTTACGACTCAGGCAATCGTATCAGCCATCTGATCTGGGAAACAAAAGCACCGGTCGTGACTTTGAATGCCAAGGGAGAGATTTATAACGACTGGACAATCTCAGGTAACGCCGTGTTTGGATTTAATGGCGATAGCCACATGGTGGATTATGACTGGTTGGCCGGTGACTATGCTTTTGATAATTGGACCGACAGATCCATTCACCCAGACACCCGACTCGACAAATATATCAATCTGGATGTTGCGCTGGGCAGAAATTTTACACTGAACGATGCAGTAATCGTGAACCTGCATGGTGGCCTCAAATACACCAATGTTAAAAGCACGGCATACGGCGGTTCCTTCGTTTATAGTCAGACTGGTTTTCGTAAAGACATAGGAAATTTTGCGGCTGACCAGAAGGGCATCTCTTTTGAGCAACGTTATCCTGGCATCTTTATCGGAACAGAAGCCAAAATTAATCATGCCCAATGGACTTTAAGAGGTCTTGCGCGTGCTGGCGTAACGATCGGCGCGACGGATACGGACCACCACTGGGTAAGAGACCTTCGTTTCGAAGAAAAATATGGACCGATTCCCTTCATGAGTTTGGGTGCTGAAGCTGGTTATCAGGTTACTGACAATACTCAGTTCACCCTTGGCGCTAATTTCGAGCAGTTCTTTCGCAAGAAAGGTGACACTTTAATATATGACATACCATCGGGCAGACAGGTGGCCGGTCCTTTTAAAGATGGAGCAGGCATGGACTTTCGATCCATCACACTCTCTGCCGGTTTAAAACTCGCATTTTAAAACTAGCGATCAACTCACAAACAAAAATCAGGTTTAGCGACCTGATTTTTTTTGTTTCTCATCTGGATTTTTCTTCAAAAACGGCGAGATACATTCGGCTCGCTGGCCATCGGATGTGATGAAAGTGTTGTCGAGTGCTCGATAGGTATTATAGTGCTTCATACACCACTGAAAATGTGCGCGTGGGTATATTGCGGGATCGAAAATCGACTTCTCTTGAGTTTTACCAATATTAGGGACGAAACTTACAGCTATGCTAAATGCCGTACCCAGAACGGTCCAAATTCGTCGTATTAATGATTTCATGCAATCCTCCAAGGCATCGGTAAGTTGACGGGAATATACCCTATTTGCCAAGGCAATATACGATCATTATTTAGTATCCGCCCCGCGCTAGAGACAAGCCTTGAGCGCAGGACAGATTATTCAACTAAATTTTACCATACCCACCGCCTGATGGCGTTTGGATAATGACCGCTTCGCCAGCGTCACATCTGATTTGAGTACGGCCTGGCAATTCCTCGATCGTATTGTCGATTAAACGCTTCGCATTGCGCCCCGTTTTTCCGTTTCCGCCTCCTGCTAAGCCGCTTGGAGCAACTTCGCGCCGACCACACAAAAACGAAACATCCATTGGCTTTAAGAAACGCACAGTACGGTTCAACCCATCGCCGCCAGTCCATTTACCTGCACCGCCAGAACCACGCCTTATCTGAAATTTTTCAAGCACCACAGGATAACGCAACTCCAAAACTTCAGGATCGGTCAAACGCGTGTTCGTCATATGTGTGTGTACTGCATGGGCCCCATTAAAGCCCGGCCCAGCTCCAGAACCACCACAAATGGTTTCATAATATTGATACTCGTCATCCCCGAAATTAAAGTTGTTCATCGTACCTTGTGCACCGGCAATTGCGCCAAGAGCTGCAAACAAACAATCCGTTACCGCTTGGGACACCTCAACATTTCCGGCAACGACTGCAGCTGGATATTCCGGTGTTAGCATAGACCGCTTAGGCAGGATAATGTTCAACGGGCGCATGCAGCCAGCATTCATGGGTATGTCGTCATCAACCATACAGCGGAACGCATATAGTACCGCAGCGCGCGTGACCGGCTCTGGAGCATTATAATTATCGGGCTGCTGATCAGTTGTACCGGTGAAATCCAGCGTTGCTGATCTTTGTTCTTTGTCGACAGTCAACTTGACTGCGATTTTACATCCTTGATCAAAAAAGACCTCCGCTTCACCGTCAGATAAAGTCGAGATAACACGGCGCACGCATTCCTCTGCATAATCGCGAACATGTCCCATATAGGCTTTCACAACACTAAGGCCGAAATTTTCGACCATTGTTTTTAGTTCTGCGACACCCTTTTCATTCGCAGCAATTTGCGCTTTCAAATCGGCAACGTTCTGATCGGTATTGCGGCATGGATATTTTCCGCCGTCTAGTTTTGCACGGATAGATTGATCTAAAAACACGCCCCCCTTAACGAGCATGAGATTGTCAAGAACAACGCCTTCTTCTTCAATAGTCGTGGCAAGCGGTGTCATAGATCCAGGGGCAATGCCGCCAACATCTGCATGGTGGCCGCGTGATGCAACAAAGAACAATGGAGCTTCATTGTTGTCGCCAAAGACGGGCGTGACAACCGTTATATCCGGCAAATGCGTTCCGCCATTGTAAGGCGCATTTGTTACAAACACATCGCCCTTATTCATTTTAGGATGGGCCGCAATGACACTGGCAACCGACCGATCCATTGAACCTAAATGAACAGGCGTATGCGGTGCGTTTGCTATTAAAGAACCATCATGGTCAAAAACCGCACAGGAGAAGTCCAGTCGCTCTTTGATGTTTGTCGACCGTGCCGTTTTTTGCAAACGAACGCCCATTTGCTCGGCAATAGACATAAAGAGGTTATTGAAAACCTCAAGCATAATAGGATCAGCTTTGGTGCTCAGGCTTTCCTCCTGATGCACGTGCTCGTCCTGCTCCATAATGATGTGGCTAAAGCTGTTTAAACTTGCGCGCCAACCCGGCTCAACAATAATCGTACCAATATCTTCAATGATAATTGCTGGCCCGACAATTCTGTGCCCCGGCTTTAACAAAGCACGTTTGTAAACATTTGCCGTCTGCCACTTTCCACCAGAATAAAATTCTGTCGTTTCGATACACTCAGGCGTGCCTTCGCTCGCTTTTTGCGGCTTTTCGAGATTGTTTGCACCACCGCCATTTGATTCAACTTCAACAAGTTCAACAACCAAATCCGTATCTGGCATAGTGAAGCCAAACTGTTCTTTATGGATGTTTTCAAACTGCTGCCGCATCGTTTCAACAGCATCAAACTTGACTTCGATTGTGGAATCCGTGCCCTGATATTTCAAATGTACACTAACAGTGACATCTGCATCAGCTTCTTTAATCCCTTGCTCGAAAAGCTCTTGCTTCGTGCTTTTCTCTAGCGCTTCAATCGTCAGCTCCAGATCACTCAGCATAGCTGTGCCGAGTGTTTGCTCAACGCTATGCTGCCTGCTGGCTTTAATATTCGCCAGCCCCATGCCATAGGCGGATAAAATACCAGAAAACGGGTGTATCACCACAGTCTTCATACCCAAAACACTTGCCACTGCGCAGGCGTGTTGACCACCTGCCCCGCCAAAGCAAGTCAGGGCATAACGGGTAATATCATAACCGCGCTGCACCGATATTTTCTTTACAGCGTTGGCCATATTCTCAACGGCAATTTTAAGAAATCCTTCTGCGACCTCTTCTGAGGAAGTGACATTTGCCTCTTTTGCAACTTTCTCAAATTTCAGTCTTACAGCATCACGATCTAAAGGCTGCTTTTGATCTGGACCAAAGACCGATGGGAAATATTTGGGCTGAAGTTTACCAAGCATAACATTGGCATCAGTGACGGCGAGAGGTCCGCCGCGCCGATAACTTGCCGGACCAGGGTTTGCACCGGCCGATTCAGGGCCAACACGGAAACGCGCACCATCATATGTGAGCAACGAACCACCGCCCGCAGCCACGGTGTGAATCTTCATCATAGGGGCACGCATGCGCACGCCTGCGACTTCCGTTTCAAAGTCCTTTTCCAATTCGCCTGCAAAATGCGCAACATCCGTGGACGTGCCGCCCATATCGAAACCGATTATCTTCTCAAATCCTGCGAGTTTGCTCGTCTGGATAGCACCAACAATGCCGCCAGCAGGACCGGATAGAATTGCATCACGCCCTTGGAACAGATGCGCGGCTGTTAATCCGCCTGATGACATCATAAACATCAATTGCAGGTCAGAATTTTCCGTGTCGAGTTCTGAAGCAACCTGCTCAACATAACGGCGTAGAATTGGTGAAAGATAAGCATCGACAACCGCGGTATCGCCGCGCCCGACAAATTTGATCAAAGGAGAAACTTCATGGCTTGGAGACACCTGTGTGAAACCAATGTTCCTTGCTATTTCTGCTGCGCGCTCTTCATGCTCTGGAAAACGATAGCCATGCATAAAAACGATGGCAACCGAACGAATTCCTGCATCAAAGGCCTGTTTTAAGGCTGCATGAGTTTCACTCTCATCAAAAGCCTCTTCCTCGCTCCCATCATTGAGATAGCGACCTGAAACTTCCGCAACCTGTTCGTATAAAAGTTCTGGCTTCTTAATTTCTCGGTCGAATAAGCGCGGTCTTGCCTGATATCCAATCTCTAAGGCATCAGCGAAACCTTTATTCGTCAATAGCAGCACACGATCACCTTTGCGCTCCAATAAAGCGTTGGTTGCAACGGTTGTTCCCATTTTGACGGTTGCTATTTTGTCTGATGGTATGCGTTCAGCTTGTGAGATACCCATCAGATCACGGATACCTTGGATTGCGGCATCAGGATATGCTTCCGGATTTTCAGAAAGGAGCTTGTGCGCTTTCAATTCACCATCAGGCGCACGCGCAACGATATCTGTAAAAGTACCTCCACGATCAATCCAGAAATCCCATTTTTGCAATGCTCTATCCTCTCTCGAATGCTCGCTACAAATTTTATGTTGATTTATGAGCAAAACGCTGACAATTTGTCAACGTTGCATTTTTCTAAGCAGTCGTATTTAGTGAATTCGTAACGGTTTGAGCGCGTATTTCACGCAATCAATAACTACAGGGAGAATTAATAATGAAACATTTTCGCAGTACTGTGTTCGCCACCGCGATTATCGCATCAGCTGGCTTGGGAGAGGCTATCGCTGCTGATTGGGACATGCCTGTTCCATATTCAGACAAGACTTTTCACACGGTCAACATCGTTGAATTTGCTTCTGATGTAAAAGAAGCGACCGCAGGTGAATTAAATATCACAGTCCATTCTGCTGGTTCACTGATCAAGCATGAAGAAATTAAAAATGCTGTGCGTTCACAGCAAGTGCCAATTGGCGAGTTTTTCTTGTCACGTCTTTCTAACGAGAATGCTGCCTATGGCATGGACTCCGAACCATTTTTGGCAACAAGCTATGACGATGCTGCTAAACTATGGAATGCACAAAAACCTGTCATTACAGAGCTATTAGCAAAGCAAAACTTGCTCCCTCTTTTCTCCGTGCCTTGGCCGCCACAGGGACTTTATACAAAGGGCGAAATCAAAACGACAGCTGACCTTAGCGGTTTGAAATTCCGCGCTTATAACGCTGCGTTAGAGAAATTCGCTCAACTCGCAGGTGCTGCCCCAACACAGGTTGAAGCACCCGACATTCCACAAGCGTTTTCGACAGGCCAAGTGGAAGCGATGATCACATCACCTTCAACAGGCGCCAACACAAAAGCTTGGGATTATGTTTCCCACTATACGCCTATTAATGCATGGGTTCCAAAAAACATTGTTGTTGTGAACAAGGCTGCTTTTGATAGTCTGAGCGAAGATGTACAAAAGGCTGTTCTTGACGCTGCATCCGCTGCCGAAGCCCGTGGCTTGGAAATGAGCAAGGCGGAAACTGATGCCAAGACTGCAGAGCTTAAAGAGAACGGTATGGTGGTTGTAGAACCTAGTGCTGAATTGCTTGAAGGCCTGAAAGAAATCGGCGCAAAAATGCAAGCCGATTGGGAAGCGAATGCTTCAGATGAAGCAAAAGCTATTGCCGAAGCATATAGCAAATAATGATCTACCGGCGCCTCATGAATTATGCGGCGCCGTTTCTTTTTTAAATGGAGGTCATATGCGACAATTTTTGGATAAGCTTTACATAATAAGCGGTGCAGTCGCTGCAGCTTTAATTGCAGCAATTTGCCTACTTGTTACCGCTCAAGTTGTCATGAACATCATCACAAAAATTGGTGGTTCGAGCGTTGCAATGACCATTCCCTCCTACGCCTCTTTTGCTGGTTATTTTCTTGCAGCCTCATCGTTTCTTGCGCTGGCTTACACGTTAACACGGGGCGGCCATATCCGTGTTACGCTTGCACTTAATTATATGGCGAACGGAAAATCTCGCTTTATTGCAGAAGTCTTTTCTCTTGGCCTTTGTGCGGCCTGCTCCCTATTTATGACCTACTACGTTATCCATCTTGTAAGAGAATCTTATGCCTTTGGCGACAAGTCCTCAGGCATGATTGCTGTGCCAATTTGGATTCCCCAAACAAGCGTCATGGTGGGAATGATTATCCTATCCATCGCCCTCATCGACCTGCTGATCCGCACGCTGATCAATGGTGCTCCCATCCTCGAAAACAATGAAGAAATGTAAGTCAACAACATGTCAGAGATCGTCGTCGTCTTTTTTCTTCTCCTTGCTTTAATAGCAATGCTTGCAAGCGGTGTTTGGGTTGCGTTCGCCCTGACCATTACCGGTGTTATTTCGATGGCGCTGCTTTCATCAGCTCCCATCGGGCCTATCATTGCCACGACAATCTGGGGCCATAGCCATTCTTGGGCGCTCGCAGCTTTACCCATGTTCATTTTAATGGGTGAAATCCTGCTTCGCTCACGCCTTTCAGATGATATGTTTACAGGTCTAGCGCCTTGGCTTGGCCGATTGCCCGGCCGCCTTTTACACGTCAATGTTTTTGGATGTGCTATCTTTGCTGCTGTATCTGGTTCATCTGCAGCGACAGCGGCGACCATTGGTAAAATGTCCATTCCAGAACTCACCAAGCGCGGTTACCCAGAGAGTTTAATTTTGGGAACGCTTGCAGGGTCAGCAACGCTCGGCCTTCTCATTCCGCCATCAATCATTCTCATTGTTTATGGAGTTGCAACAGAACAGTCGATTGCGCGCCTTTTCATTGCAGGGGTTTTGCCTGGATTGATGCTTGTGACAATGTTTGCGGGCTATGTCATGTTCATTGCGCTAACCAAGCCGGATATTTTCCCTGCGGCATCAGAGAAATTCAGCTTTCGTGAGAAGATCAGCGCATCAATGAGCCTATTACCCGTGTTGGCATTAATAGCTGGTGTGATCGGATCAATTTATGCAGGCATCGCATCGCCCACAGATGCTGCTGCAGTCGGCGTTGTTTTATCCGTTGTATTGGCATGGTGGAACAAGTCGCTATCGTTGAACATGCTCAAAGAAAGCTTGATGGGGGCGACAATCACTTCGTGCATGATTGCCTTCATTTTGGCTGGCGCTGCTTTTTTATCCGTCGCGATGGGCTTTACCGGCATACCGCGCAATCTGGCAGCTTGGATCGGTTCGTTTGAACTGTCACCCTACGCGCTGCTTGCAGCGCTAACGGTCTTCTTCATCATCCTTGGATGCTTTCTAGATGGCATCTCTGTCGTGGTTCTCACCACCTCTATTATTATGCCAATGGTAGAAAGCGTTGGTATCGATCCGTTATGGTTTGGTATTTATTTGGTGATCGTTGTTGAAATGTCCCAGATAACACCGCCGGTTGGCTTCAATTTATTCGTGATACAAGGCCTTACAGGCATCAATATTTTACGCATTGCAAAAGCCGCACTGCCGTTTTTCTTACTGCTATTGCTCGCAGTTGGGCTGATAACAATGTTCCCTGAAATAGTGACAGCGCTGCCGGATTTGATGAATAATTAAAGCGAGCTCGCAGCGCGCGACGCCTGATCATAAAGCCCCGATAAGGTTCTTAATGCCGAAGCAATGTCACTCAGCTCATCATTGCTTCGGTCCATATGTTTTAAACTATCAAGCAAGCACTGTTCACGAACTTCTCGGTAGCGTTCGCAATAGTCAAAGCCAACCTTCGTCGTGCTGTAGAACATTTCTTTGCCGCGTTTTTCACCAGCAATCAGCCCTGCTTTTTGCAACTTCTTTATCGCATAATTGACGACATGAGAATCTTCCATATTCAACAAGAAGGTGATGTCAGAGAGCTTTTTGTGTTTTTCACGATGATTGATATTATGCAAAACCAATATCTCAAGCGAGCTTAAATCCGGCTGACCTGCCGCCGCCATGCACTTATTCACCCATCGGCTAAAACCGTTGTAAGCAATGATGAGGCCGTATTCGAATTCAGAAAGTTGCCAACCTTCGGTTCCAGCCAAATGCCGCGAGGATACAATTTTCCGTTTTTTGGGTGTTTGTTCAGCCACATTAAAACCTTTAAACTTGTTCTTTAGACATGTTTTTTTGTGGTGTTTTAACGATAATTTGTCAACGTTATACAGCTGAAATTTTCGCCAGCTCGCTTGGAATGTAAAAGTAATTTGAATTACTGGCGAAAGGCACTGCTAGCAAGCTAGACAGGCATCTCGCTCTTAATGTTTTTTTTGCAGGCGTTTATTCGCTCAGTACAGCGTCAAACCCTTCAAAGTTTGGATGCCCGCCATACATGCCTTTGTTAGAGCCTGCCTTTTTGTGTGCATTTTTAAATTGCTCAGAATTGATCCAGCTTACAAAATGCTCGTGATCTTCCCAAACTGTATGGGAAGCATAAAGCGTCTGTTTTGTTTCTTCGTTACGAGCGCCTTTTAGCAAATGAAAGGTCTGAAATCCCGGCATTTCCTTGAGGGTAGAATCGCGATTGCGCCATATGTTTTCAAAATCGTCCTCATGACCTTCATTAATGATGAAGCGGTTCATTGCGATATACATCTGTGTCTCCGTGTTTATTTTTCACTTAGTTTCGGGTTGGGTTTTGTTGTTGATCGGTATTGCTCAGCGAGGAACGCCGTTTTTGTTTCCAAATTATTGGGCATCTCAGCACCGTATTGAAAAGCATCCATCAAAGCGGGTAACGGGCCGTTATTGGCACCATGCTGTGCCGCCAAACTGTGTAATTCAATCATGCAAAATGTGCATTTATCGCTCATGTCGTTATCTCCTAAATTCAAGCGGAATAACGAACTGGCGCTGCGCACCGGCGGGTGGTTTTGGAAATGGAGACGCGCGCTTTATGTGCGCGATAGCAGCGCGATCAACCTTTGAGTTGCCGGAACTGTTTGCAATCGCAATGCCGGTCGCACCCCCCGAAGAATTCACATTGAAACGAACTCTTGCGATACCTTTTCCACCGGCGTTTTTTTGCCGCGTGCGCGATATTTTTGACCGTACTTTGCCAGGATAATTTGAAGCCGCAGCGTTGCCAGCTTTCGAAGAATTCTTCGATTTCTTTTTCCCCGCCTGCGTATTCTTTTTCCCTTTACTGCCCGTTGCTGCGCCAGCCTTCGCGTTCGATTTTGCTTTGGATTTGGCGTTTCCTGATGCGGTCTTTTTCTTTTTTACGGGCTGTACTTTCGTACTTTTTTTCCGCTTCACCTTTGGCTTAGGCTTGTTCTTCTCAAGGCTAGCTTTTTCCAAACGCTCCTTATCAATCTGGCGAAAGGGCCGCGTGTTTGGAACAGGTATGATAGGTTCATCCGGCTGTGCTTTTATGGTTTGAGCTGGTTCGGTTGGCGCCAGCATTGCCGTATCCGTAATTGGCGCAGGCGTAATAGGCACAGTTGCAGCAGCCATTGTAGGCGGCGTTGGTGCTGATATTACTTCTGGTTCAAGAGGCGCATCCACCGCTTCTGGTTCAACAGGTTCAAGCGTTTCAGCATCTATAGGCGATAATTCATCGCCAGCTTTTACGAGGTCTTCAAAATTATTACCAAGCGCTGCTGCGACAGTTTCTTCCCCGCCTATAATTTGCACGTCTTCATCAAACTGCGGTGCTATCGCCATCGCAACGACATGCAATGTCAACGAGGCAAGAATGGCGGCGCATGCGACGATTTTGAAAGCTGACTTTACGGGCATTATTCAGAAATCCCTCGCTCAGTTACGACAAGGATTTTTTTAGCGCCCAAGGCTTTAAGCTCATTGCCAATGTCAATCAGCTTAACAGCAGACAACGCCCTATCTGGAACCAGTCTAATTGTTTCTAAATTGCCATCATGGCTTTCCTGCTGAATCGTGAAATATTGCGATGGTGTAATAGACGCACCGCGATAGGTCATTAAACCATCGGGCAACACAATGAGCGCATCTGGTGGATCGCGGCTTTCAAGATCTTGCGTCGATACAAGTTTAATATCCCCATCGAGCGGCGGCGCAATCTGTGCTGCAACAAGAAAGAAAATCAACATCAAAAATACGATATTGATCAAAGCAATTATTGGCTCTGCCTTCTCGCGCTTAACATTAAAATGATCCAATCGCATTGCCGTGCCTTACTTCACAACTTGAAGGCTGATGCCGGAAAGTCGCCGCGACGCTGTCAGCACATCGACAAATTGTTGTGCGCTTGCTGTTTTATCTACGGATAAAATAAGCCCATTAATGTTCGCGCTCACTTGAAGTGTTGCGACTTCTTTGCCCAACATTTCCAATTTTATCGAACGCCCATTCAACGTCAGGCCGTTATCTGTCAGCTTAAGAAAAGCCGGCGCGATGTCTTGCGAAGAGCCACGCCCTGCGCCTGAATTAAGCTCAACATCAGAGAACCGTGAAAAAGTGGAGCTAAGCATAAAAAACAACAACAGCAAAAAGATAACATCAATCAATGATGTCATCGAAATCTTGCGGCGCTTAAATGGGGTTGTTTCAATGCGCATGTACAGCCGCCTGATGCTGCGCCATCTGAATGGCGTTTGGCGTACGTTTAGAGCCATCGGAAACGGGGCTGAGCACCGCTGCAATGATTTGCTCCAAGGCTAAGCGATGATCTTCTACACGGCTTTCAAAATAAGTAAGCGCTATGCTGGTTGGCATAGCCACAGCCAGTCCAACTGCCGTTGTTAGCAGTGCCACCCAAATACCGCCCGCCAATATGGAAGGATCAACGCTGTTGCCAGATTGTTGCAAAGCTTGGAACGCCGTTATCATGCCAAGAACCGTGCCAAACAAACCAATAAGCGGTGCAATTTGTGCAATTGAGTCAAGCGCTCTGAAGCCAGATTGCAGAGACTTGATTTGTATGGCTGCGGCTAACGCGAGTGCTTCTTCGGTATTTCTGCGCTGATATGATTGAGATGCCTCAGCTTGTTTCAAGCCAATGGCATAGGATGCTATTTGCGCCGAGTATCCCGACATAGAATTTAGCTGTTGGAGAGAATGACCAAGCGCAATTTCTGATTTGCTATTAAGAACAGCAAGTGTGCGCTGCCCCTTGCCCACGCGTAGCACGGAGAATTGCCATGCTTTGAAAAGAATTACAGCCAAAGCGATGACTGAAACACATAGGAGGAGCGCAACAACGGGCCCTCCAACGCTAATGAATTCTTTGATCCGCAGAATTGGGTTTTCAAGCAGGTTCATCCTGAAATCTCCGTGCTGGTTGAGCTTTTGAGTTGCATTGCATCGCTACATTCCGCCCCTGTGAAAGCTGCGCCTTTGCAAGCTGCAACGCCATTGATCAAAATTTTGGATACAGAGCTGCACTGCGTATCGGGCAATTCGAATTGGCGGACACGCATTTTATCAGCAGGCAAAGTTTTGAAATCGAAGAGCGCAAAGCGGCTGACTTTGCCTGCTGCATCAAACAGCACTGTTTCCAGTGCTAAACTATCCAGTTCGTTGCCCATTTTATTTTCGGCGACAAACACTAGGCGGCATTTGTTATCGGCTTGTTCAACCGCATTGAGTTCGATCGAAAGCGCTGGCGGCACAGGCTCTTGTGCCCGTGCCGCAGACACAATTAAAAAGCCCGCAATGAGTATATATAGGAGATTATTGGGGTAATTAATTGCCATTGAATGATCTTCGACTTACCAGCCGAACTCCTTTGCTAGGGTGAGTTTAAAGGTACGGCCTTTGCCATTATCGTTGGCTAAGAAGTCGCGATATTGTGTGTTGAAAATGTTCTCAACACGAAACGCCCCTTCCCATCCTTTGAACTGACTTTCATCATCAGGACGCCAAGACACATATAAATCTTGAGTGTTGAAACCATCGCTTCGAAGCTGATCTGCTGCCGCCAGCTCTACCCTTGTTTGATCAAACACAAAGCGACCATCCCAGCCAAATGTTAGGCCGCGATCAGGCATTCTAAACCCTGCACCCACAGTTACTTCAGGTGGTGCTACAGTCGTCAGCGCTGTGCCCGCTGTAAGGTCCTCACCGACAGTCAAACCAAAGCCTGCACTGGCAAAGAAGCGTTCAGTGTTATATGCAGCTTCAACTTCGAGACCGTAAATCTCTGCCTCACCAATATTCACATATTGCGGATATTGGTTGCGCTGCCGCACGATAAGATCGTCAATTTTGTTGTAAAAGGCTGTTGTTTTTAAATCGAAACTATCGCCTTCAACAGCAAGATCAGTTGTCGATACAACGAAACCCAACTCGAAGTTGTTAGACTTCTCTTTAGACAAACCTAAGCTATAATTTGGCGGTGCGGGTGCGCTAAAATCATTGGAATAAATTTCATCCAATGATGGAAAGCGCTGCGTATGAGCATAAGAACCAAAGATCGAGAAATTATCGTTAAACTCATAGAGTGCTGCAATTTTAGGTGAAATCGCTATATCTGAATTGTCTTCAGGTAGTACACCGCCTGTTAAACCGCCAAGCGTGTCAGCCGCCGTCAACATCTGATAGTCGAAACGGATACCTGGGATCAGGGTTAAGCGTTCATTCCATATGAATTCATTTTGGGCAAAAAATCCGACCTGTGTGTCTGTACCTTCTGGGTGGTGACCAAGCGGATCTTTCGTACCTGTTGTTCTATTTTGGCGAATGATCTGGCCGCCAATTGTCAGATAATTTTCAAAATTCTCACCTTCCCATTCAAATGTATTTTCCGCCAAGAACTGGTAGCTTTCATAACCATAGAGTGAGTCTTGACCGATTGAACTAAACGCGCCCAAGTCAGAATTTGTCTGCTCATTTGTAATATTGTTGTAAGAGAGTGATACTTTCAGATCGAGCCAAGGGTTGTCGCTCGCAGCATTTTCATAGGAAATTTGCGCTTGCCGATTGTTTGCAACGCGGTCCACATTTCCAAAAAATCCTGTCGGCTGCAACTGCGAGTAAGCTTGATCCTTTTGATCGCTGGTAAACTGGCTATAGCTTAAACGAACAATTTGTTCTTGTTCATCGTCAAAGTAGAAAGTTCCCTTTGCAATGCCATTTGGCGTCACAAATTCAGAGCCCTCGATCTTATCGCCGTTGCCGTCTTTAAATTCTTGAGCTGCACGGTAATTACCAGCGAATAAGAGTTCTGCATTTTCGCTCATCCGCAAAGCAAGAATACCGCTAAGCAAATATCCATTTGGGTTCGAATCGTAACTCGATTTGAGTTTTAAAGAACCGCTCTCGCCATCCCCAAGAAAATCAGAAGCATCCTTGGTCGTAAAGTTTACAACACCGCCAAGTGCACCTGATCCATAGAGTGTGGATGATGCAGGGCCGCGTAATATTTCAACGCGCTTGAACAGTTCAGGATCGTTGAAAAAACCGCCCATGCGATATTGTTCATAAAACTGCGGCACATCATCGACATTAACAATGATACGGCCCTCGTCAGCAGCAGCTTCACCCTTGCCGATACCTCGGATATTAAATGACTGCCCAAGGGCACGGTTTGCACCGCCAGCGATGCTTACATTCGGCACAGCTTTAACAATGTCACTCGCAGTTGTTGCTTGTTTATCGTCTAGTTCTTCTTGCTCTAGCGCTGTCACAGCCTGCGGTGTATCGATCGCGACCTTTTCTTTACCGGCGCCTAAAATAAGACGCTGCAGCAAGGTAGCTCCGCGTTCTGATGCGTCCTGTGCATTTGCTCGTGTGATTGACGTCATTGATGTGGTCGCACAAAGCGCCATAACAAGACCAGCCCGGATTGATATCCCCATAGAATTAGCCATTGCCCTCATTCCAATTATGTTTGTTTGGATTTTTTGCTGGCTGGCAAATGCTGGCTGGCGCGCTTTACAAATTGTCATTGATAAAGAAACTCTTTAAACTTGACAAAAAAGATCAGCTTATGTGATGGACCTCCTACAGAAACTGGATATTATGAGTCAAGTTAAAAAATCCAGTAACGCCAGCCCAGCCAGCATACTGCAAGCCAGGCCAACAACGGATGTTGTCCATGGAACGAAATAATACTGAGGGCCGTCGTGCAGATGAGGTTCGCTTACACAGCGGCGTCGATCAAACACTGCCGGTTATCAAATCTGAGAGCCTTTTCGAAAACGGCCGCGAAGTGGGGATTGAGCATGAAGGTTCGATCTACCGCCTTAAGATTACGAAACAAGGCAAGTTAATCCTCAACAAGTAAGCTGGAGTTAATGATGGGCGCTCGAACGCAAATCAGCGCGGCCGCAATACGCGACGCAAAAAAAGAAAATGCAAAACTGCGCGAGCGTGATCTCGCCGCCCAACTCGGTATCTCTGAAGCCGAGTATTTAGAAGCATGGATAGACCATGGTGTAGAGCGTCTGAATGTCGACCTCAGCACTTTCTTTTCCATGTTGAAAGATGCCGGCGAAGTGATGGCGCTATCGCGTAATGAAAGCGCTGTTCATGAAAAAATTGGCGTATATGAAGGCTTTAGCAGCAATAAACATGCTTCCATCGTCCTTGGGCCACAAATTGATCTGCGTATATTTGGAAAACATTGGGCGCATGCCTACCATGTAACAAAGCAAATGGATGAAGGCGTTACGCAAAGAAGCTTTCAGTTTTTTGATGCGACCGGCACTGCGGTTCATAAAGTATTTGCACGGCCAAACACCAAGCTTGAGCAGTGGGATAATATTCGCAAAACATTGGCGACAAATCCTCCTTCAAAGCAACCGTTTAAATCTGTGGAGAAAAAAGCAAGCCAGCCCGCCTCACCGACCAATGAAGCAATTGGAAGCTTGCAAGCAGACTGGGCAGCGCTGCAAGACACACATTCGTTTCAAGCAATGCTGCGAAGACATAAATTGCCACGCCTTGATGCCATCCGTCTCGTAGGCGAAAAATTCAGCACACAACTTTCAGATGATACTGTCGAGCTTTTGTTCAATCGGTTACCGGCGGATTCATTGCCAGTTATGGTTTTCGTTCGCAATTTGGGCATTCTTCAAATTCATAGCGGCCCTATTATGAACATTAAACGCATGGGCCCATGGCTCAATGTGCTTGATGAAGGCTTTAATCTTCACCTCAGAACAGATCACATCGCCAGCACATGGCTTGTGCGCAAACCAACCAAACGCGGAGATATTTTCTCCATCGAAGCATTTGATGCGGCAGGAAACCAAATCATCCTGATTAACGGATACCGCAGGGACGACGATGATACCCACCTGCTTTCCACGTGGGACCAAGTTGTAAATTCCTTACCTAAAAAATCAGAAGAAAATGAGAATTAAGATGCCTTATTTTCGTATTTTCGCGCTTCTGCGCACGCCAAAAAAATTCAGCATTGCTTGCTCCTCAATTACGTTAGTGCTTTTTGCAATTACGATAATGAGCGGGCAGGCCCGCGCCACAGACACTGAAGCCAAACGTGTTTTGGCAATTGGCGGTGCGGTGACTGAAATCATCTATGCGCTTGGTCAAGAAGACAGACTTGTCGGCCGCGATTCAACTTCACTTTATCCGCAAGAAGCCACAGCGCTTCCTGATGTTGGATATATTCGCGCATTATCACCAGAGGGCGTTTTGTCTGTTCGGCCTGATCTGATTTTGGCCCGCGAAAACAATGGGCCAAAAGAAGCCGTCGACGTGATCAAAAGCACAGGCATGAAATGGGTGGATGTTCCTGATAACTTCACGATTGAAGGCATTGACGATAACATCCGCATCATCGCTGAAGAACTCGGCGTCTCCGATAAGGGTGATGCTCTGCGTGCTAAAGTTGCCGCCGAAATCGCTGAAGCACGCAAAAAATCCGGCAACAAAGATAAACCAAAAGTTATGTTTATTCTTTCGGTGCAAGATGGAAAAATCAATGCGTCTGGCACCAAAACTGCTGCGCATGGGATCATTGAACTTGCTGGCGGCGAGAACGTTATCAGCGCTTACGAAGGCTACAAACAATTAAGCGATGAAGCGGTGATTGATGCTGCCCCTGAGGTAATTATGATGATGAACGGGCGCGGCGACCACAGTTCTGGCAATTCGATGCTGGAGCAACATGCGGCTTTATCAACGACACCAGCGGTTAAAAACGGCGCAATCATTCGTATGGATGGTTTGTTGATGCTTGGCTTTGGCCCGCGCACAGGTGAAGCAATTTCAAAACTTTCGACAGCGATTCATCGTCATGAGTTCTGATGTCGCAACACCGCACACCATAGCAACGATTGAAGGCGGCGACCGCACAGCGTTCGCCCGCCTTTCGCTCATCGTTCTGGCCTTGGCATTACTGGCAACGGCAATATTTAGCCTTGCATCGGGCGCAACGAACTCGTCAGCGTTTGCCGTTGCTTGGGCGCTATTGAGCGGCGATGATAGCGCGATCGATATTGTTGAACGTATTGTAATTTTAGATATCCGCATGCCGCGCACATTGCTTGGCATGATGATCGGCGCATCCCTTGCCGTATCTGGCGCAATTATGCAGGGCTTGTTTCGCAATCCCTTGGCTGATCCCGGCATTGTTGGTGTATCAGCTGGCGCTGGTTTGGGCGCGGTTACGGCGATTGTTCTCGGCGGCACGATCTTGGCATCGCTAGGCGCTTTGTTTGGTATTTATCAAATTCCGCTTGCTGCTTTTCTTGGCGGACTTACATCAACATTTATACTCTATCGCGTATCGACCAGTAACGGGCGTACATCTGTCGCAACGATGCTGCTAACGGGCATCGCTCTTGGTGCGATGGCCGGAGCCTTCACAGGCCTTTTGGTGTTCTGGGCTGATGATCAGCAATTACGTGATCTAACATTTTGGGGACTTGGTTCCGTCGCAGGCGCTACTTGGATTAAGGTAGCTGCCGTTGCTCCCATTATTTTGCCAATTATTATTCTAGCGCCAATTATGGCGCGTGGATTGAACGCAATGACGCTAGGCGAAGCAACGGCCCAGCATCTTGGCATCAATGTCCAACTGTTTAAGCGCGTTGCCATTGTTGCAGTTGCAGCAGCAACTGGCGCTTCTGTGGCTGTCTCTGGCGGCATTGGATTTGTGGGCATTGTTGTCCCGCATTTGTTGCGCTTATTCATTGGTCCTGATCACAAATATCTATTGCCTGCCTGCGCTCTACTGGGGGCAATCATGCTTTTGCTTGCCGATGCAATTGCACGCCAAATTGTAGCGCCTGCCGAACTGCCCATTGGCATCGTTACCGCAACAATCGGTGCACCTTTCTTTCTCTGGATATTGCTGCGTAAGCGCGGCCTGTTGGATATGTAATATGCTTGAAGCAAATAATATTAGCGTCGACTTGGGCGGCAAAAAAATCTTGAGCGATATCAGCATGACAGCTACTCAAGGACAATTGACCGCAATCATTGGGCCAAACGGATCGGGCAAAACAACCTTGATGCGCGCACTCACAGGTGAAATTCCATTTGATGGAAACGCTCATTTGAACGGGTTCAACATCTCCACCACGAAATCTCTTAAACTTGCGAGCATGCGCGGTGTTCTTCCGCAATCAGCAAATTTGTCGTTTCCATTCACGGTATATGAGGTGGTGCGGCTGGGACTAACACTCGGCGTCCAGGCCAATATAGACGTGCCTTTACGTATTAGTGAGGCACTGACCAAGGTCGGATTGGCAGGTTTTGGCAAGCGCTACTATCAGGAACTCTCAGGCGGTGAACAACAGCGGGTTCAGCTCGCGCGTGTTTTGGCACAGGTTTGGGAGCCAACGTTTCAAAAGAAACCGCGATGCCTTTTCTTAGATGAACCTATTTCCAGCCTCGACATAAAGCACCAAATTCAGATTATGAATATTGCATGCGGTTATGCCAAAAGCGGCGGTGGTGTTGTCGCCATTTTGCATGATCTCAACCTTACAGCGCATTATGCAGATCATGTGATACTCATAAATAAAGGCCGTATTCATGCATATGGTGCCCCTAAAAAGGTTCTGACCGCAGAAAATTTGGAATTTGTTTATGGCTGCCCAATGTCAGTCGGACAGGTGCCAAAGGGAATGAATTTCTTCGTTCTGCCAGAGATTGGCTATGCTGCACATATTTAACGTTTAACCGCCAACTCTGCGGCAAGATCATCAATGATCGGGCAGTCGGGCCGATCATCGCCATGGCAATGATCGGCTAATGATTTCAACGTTGATTTTAGCGACTGTAGTTCTTTGATCTTGCGATCAATCTCATCGACTTTCTCTAGTGCCAACGCCTTCACATCAGCGCTGGCACGATCTTTATCTTGATAAAGAGACAGCAGAACACGGCATTCCTCAATCGTGAATCCAAGGCTGCGAGAACGCTGAAGAAACGCCAATCGATGAATATCTTCGTCAGCATAATCGCGATACCCGTTGGATGCTCGCGATGGTTTAACAAGCTTGATATCTTCGTAATAGCGGATCGTTTTTGCAGGAAGCCCTGTCTTTTGAGAAGCGTCACCAATGTTCATTTTTAACTCCTCAATCCAATTTCAAAGCACGCAATCGTAGCGCATTGCTTATCACGGAAACAGATGAAAGGCTCATCGCTGCAGCGGCAAGCATTGGCGATAATAGTGTGCCAGTTAGCGGGTATAACAAGCCCGCAGCAATTGGCACGCCGGCGCTATTGTAAGCAAATGCAAAAAACAAGTTCTGCTTAATGTTTCGCAGCGTTGCCACTGACAGTGTTCTAGCGCGAACAATGCCGACCAAATCGCCTTTAAGCAACGTTATGCCTGCACTTTCAACGGCAACATCTGCACCTGTTCCCATTGCGATACCCACTTCAGCAGCAGCAAGCGCTGGCGCATCGTTTACACCGTCACCAGCCATTGCAACCTTGTGACCTTTTTTGTGTAGCTCATCCACCAGTGCCTTTTTATCTTCTGGTAAAACACCGGCACGCACATCATCTATTCCGAGCTGGTCAGCGACAGCACGCGCTGTCTTTTCATTGTCACCAGTTGCCATGATGATTTTAAGTCCTGCCGCATGTAGTGCTACAATTGCATCGCGCGTTGTCGCTTTGATCGGATCAGCAACCGCAATCAAACCTGAAAGCTTGCCATCGATTGCGACATACATTGCGGTTTTACCTTGGGTGCGCAATTTGTCTGCTTGCTCGTCAGCTGCGCTAGGATCAACATCAATCAGTTTCATCATTGCAGCATTGCCAAGCGCAACACTGTGCTTGTCCGATTTACCGCGAACACCTTTGCCCGTGACAGCATCGAAATCGCTTATTTTGGTTGCTGCAATGTCTTTCATTGTTATCCCGTCAACAATCGCTTCTGCCAAGGGATGTTCAGATCCTGCTTCTAGCCCGCGCACCATTGCGAGCATGTCACGCTCGGCGACATCGCCAAACGAGACAACATCCGTCAATGTTGGCTTACCTTCTGTCAGTGTGCCCGTTTTATCGACCACCAAAACATCCACACGCGCCATGCGCTCTAATGCTTCAGCATCTTTAATCAAAACACCAGCCTGCGCGCCCCTGCCCGTTGCTGTCATGATCGACATCGGTGTTGCCAAACCAAGTGCGCAAGGACAGGCAATAATTAAAACAGACACAGCCGAAATAATCGCAAACACGAATGCCGGATCAGGTCCAATCAGCATCCAGATAACAAATGCCAAGACTGCTACCAGAACAACCGTCGGCACGAAATATGATGCTACTCTATCTGCAAGCCCTTGAATTGGCGCGCGAGACCTTTGTGCAGAAGACACCATAGCAACGATACCAGCGAGCATCGTCTCATCGCCAACATGGGTAGCTTCGATAATCAAAGAACCATTTTTGTTGAGCGTGCCGCCGGTTACTTTATCGCCTTCAGTTTTTTCAACCGGCAACGGTTCGCCAGTTAGCATGCTTTCGTCGATGGTTGTTCGACCTTCTATAACGATAGAATCCACGGGAATTGCTTCGCCGGGGCGAACCCGCATACGATCACCTTTGATGATGTTTTCAAGCGGCGCATCATATTCATCGCCATCGGGCGTAATGCGCCGTGCTGTTTTAGGTGCCAAGTCCAGCAATGCGCGAATAGCATCGCCCGTGCGTTCACGTGCGCGCAATTCCAATACTTGGCCCACAAAAACCAACGCAACAATGACGACAGCTGCCTCGAAATAAACAGGCATATGGCCACCTGCCATTTGCAAACCAGATGGAAATAAATTTGGCAAAAATGTTGCAATGGTTGAGTATAGATATGCAACACCGACACCGATCATGATCAGTGTCCACATGTTCAAGTTCCATGTTTTAACCGACGTCCAGCCGCGCTGGAAAAATGGTAATGCGGCCCAAATGACCACAGGTGTTGCAAGCGCAAATTCAATATAGAGGCTCACCTTCTCGCCAAGCCACTCGCGAACAGGCAAACCAATCATTGGTCCCATCGTCAAAATCAACAATGGTATTGCTGCGCCAGCACTTAGCCAAAGACGTCTGGTAAAATCTATTAATTCATGGTTTGGGCCTTCTGCGATACCATCCATAGGTTCCAGAGCCATACCGCAAATAGGACATGTGCCCGGTCCGTCTTGAACTATTTCCGGATCCATCGGGCAGGTATATTTTGCATCTTTTGGCGCAGCGTCTTTCTTCTTCGCCTTATTTCCTGACAGGTAAAAGTAAGGATCATTTTCAAATTTGTCATGGCAGCCTTGGCTGCAAAAATGGAAATCATTGCCTTTGTGAGAAAAAGTCGGTTTGCCAGCACCTAGCTTTACACTCATGCCGCACACAGGATCTTTAACGACACCGTCAACCGGTGTTATCGCTGCTTCTAAAATTTCAGTGCTCGTTAATGACGCAGTTGTTTTAGCGCCATGGTCGTGGTGATCAGCGTGGTTTCCGCCACAACAACTGTGATTGCCTGTTTTGCTCAACGTATTTTCTTTCTTGTCCATGATGCGATCTCCTTACATAAGCCCTTGTAAGGCTTCCAGCAACGGGAAGGTCAACAGCTAATATACGGCAACAATCATCACAAATAACGGGAGCTTTAATAGCGCAGAAAGAAGGCTCAAAACTTGCATATTTTTGGCTAGATGTACTGTAAAACAGTAGAATTTGCAGTGTAAACGCCCCTTTTCGTTAAGCACTTTACAACCTCATTGATGTAAATTCCCGTCATGATGGCCATATATATTCAATGTTCCAAGGAGCATAAATGCCAATGACGATCCGTATTCGATCAGCTTTTCTTCTTGCTTTTTTGGCAATTGGGCTGCTCCCTGTCATCACGTTCACTTGGATGACTTATCAGCGCACAGCCGCCCATGAGCTAAAAGAAGTGAAAGCACGCAACTTACTTTTAGCCAAAAGTGTTGCTGAAAGCTTACACCATTATGAAGAAGATGTTCGAACAATAGTGACCGCAACGGCCGCATCATTACAGCAGAATGTTGATACTAAATACATTCAAAGTGTCATGGATAATTTGAAAATTGATGAAGTTTCGATTATTTCTCCGGATTATGGCAAAATTCTTTTCTCTACCAATAGTAAGCGGACTAAAAACTTAGAATTTATTGAACAAAACTTGTTCGAAAAGATCAAAGCCGCGCCTAAGAGTTCCAAACTTCAGTTTTTACCAGTTCAAAAATCGACAACAGGGTCTCCGACTATTCACGTCATCCGCAATAGTGGCGATAATTTTGTCATTGCGTGTATTAGTACAGAATATTTCATCAATATTGCGAAAAAAGTGTCATTTGGACGAAACGGGCACGCAGCAATTGTTGATCAAGTCGGCAATGTATTGGCACACCCGATCCGAACTTGGGCCAATGATATAAAAAACATTTCCGAAGTTTCAGCAGTCAAGCGCATGATGAATGGCGAGACTGGGATTGAAACCTTTTACTCCCCTGCAACGAAATCTGAAATGGTTGCAGGTATTTCTTCAGTCAAGGATACTGGTTGGGGCGTCATGGTTCCACAAGAGCTTAGTGAAGTTCAGGCAAGAATATTTGAAAATTTAACCCCTTTATTCATCGGCCTTATCGGCTCCGTGCTCGCAGCTATTCTACTGTTGTATTTGTCCATAAGATGGTTAGCTAAACCACTGGAAAACCTTGCGATAACTTTAAAAAAGCAATCCACAACGGGTCAACCAATGGCTGTTTCACCTAGCCAAGCCGAAACAAGTATCTATGAGCTGACACATATTGTGGATGCTTATAATGAACTGGCTGTAACAGTGCAGCAAAACTCAGCACAGCTCGCCAAACAGATTTTTGAAGACGCGCTAACTGGCATTGGCAACCGTGCTTATTTTGAGTCTGAGAGCAAAAAACAGATCAAAACGCGGGTTGCACAAGGTAGAAAAGGCATTCTTATTTTCTTCGATCTCGATGGCT
The DNA here is from genome assembly GCF_000620605.1 of Ahrensia sp. 13_GOM-1096m. Lineage (NCBI taxonomy): Bacteria > Pseudomonadati > Pseudomonadota > Alphaproteobacteria > Hyphomicrobiales > Ahrensiaceae > Ahrensia > Ahrensia sp. 13_GOM-1096m. The sequence goes on along the minus strand of NZ_JIAX01000006.1, from coordinate 547,673 downwards.
TTAAAGAGATCAATGACATTCGCGGACACGGCATCGGCGATGAAGTACTAAAATCCTTTGCTAAAAGTCTTTACCCAGCAACGAAAAAATTCATGGATGTCAATTTCCGTGGTTTGCCATCGGCCCATCCAGTCATTGCGCGCATTGGCGGTGATGAATTTGCAATTCTTCTTCCACTGCCTGATGTCACGGCGGATATATCTGAGATCTGCGAAAATCTGCGAAAATCATTTCCTAAGCTTATCAATGTCGCAGGTGTTGAGATCGCGTGCGATCAATCAGCTGGCGGTGCCCTTTACCCAGATCATGGTACAAATATTGAAGAATTGCTTAGACGCTCTGATGTGGCTTTGTATAAAGCGAAAGCAGATGGCAAAAATCGTTTTCAACTATACAACACACAAGGTGTCCTTGGTGGAAAGAACGAAATTCTCGCAGCTGTATTGAATGCAATTGAGAACGACGAACTTTACCTTGAGTATCAACCAAAATTTTGTCTCACCAAACAACAAGTTACATCAGCTGAAGCTTTGGTTCGTTGGCAGCACCCAATACATGGCATCATACAGCCAAATCTATTTTTGCCCGCGGTCCAACAAACTCATGTGATGAAACATTTGGGCGAGTGGGTTATTGGCCGCGCATTGCGCGATATCAACTATTTTGACGGACAAGGCTTCAATCTCAATATTGCTATAAATATCGGAACAGAGCATTTCTCGGCTGATAGTTTTATACCGAACCTGATTGAGCAAACCTCTTCTGCAAATGTTAGCCCAAGTCGTATGCAGATTGAAATTACTGAAAATGTTATGGATGCATCACGCGGTGTATTCAGCCAGACAGTAAGCGCACTTCAGGAAAAAGGCTTTACTGTTGCAATCGATGATTTTGGTAGAGGTTTTTCAAACCTAACACGGCTGGCATCTATTCCCGTTGACTTGATCAAGCTTGACGGTTCGCTCATCAGAGGCGCCATCAACGATCCCCGTGTGAAAGTCATAATGGAAACCGCTATTGAAATGGCCCACTCTCTTGGTTCTCATGTTGCCGTTGAAGGCGTTGAAACACTAGAGCAGGTTTTATTGGCTGAAAAATCAGGTGCAGATGTTCTTCAAGGCTTCTATTATTCAAGAAGCATGACACCTGAGAACTTCACGTCTTGGATCAAAAAGCGTTCCGAAAATTCTCAACACTCGCAGATTGAGAAAATTCGCAAATCATTTGAAGCTTAAGAGCTTTATGTGCTCTTAAGCTTCTTGTTTCATTCAATCACTGCCTGAAACAGAGATTTGCGCATCTGCATCAGGTTTGAATGTACGCTGTATAAAGTACAACCCTACCGCTGCTCCAATGCCGACGAGATCGCTAATTAAGCCACCTGCAATCATACACAGAGCTGCCAGAATAAGCCCTAGACGCATGAACCATGCGACACGGCCACCAACGAACCAGCCCTGAACACCAGCAGACAATAAGAATACGCCGAAAATTGCCGTTATAGCTGCGCGGATGATCTCGGGCCATGTCCCATCCATCAAAATCGCGCCGTTGTAGAAGAACATGAACGGTACAATGAACGCTGAAATGCCAAATTTGAACGAGGCAACACTGGTTTCCATGGGGTTGGCACCGCTAATTCCCGCTGCGGCATAAGATGCAAGTGCAACGGGCGGCGTAATTGCAGAAACAACAGCAAAATAGAACACAAAGAAATGCGCCGTCAAAAGCGGAATACCAAGCTGTACCAAGCCAGGCGCAACAACCGAAGCGGCCACCGCATAAGCCGCAGTTGTCGGCATGCCCATACCAAGCACGATTGCAATGCACATAGCAAAGAACATGGCCAAGAGCTGCGAGGTTTCAGCTAAGCCGAGCAAAAGGTTCGAGAACCGTGCGCCAACGCCCGTCAGTGAAATCACACCAACGATGATGCCTGCACACGCACACACAGCGATAATCTGAATGGACATTAAGCCTGATAGTTCAAACGCTTTGGCAATTGATTTTATGCCCATCCGGTACGGTGTCAGCCAGCTAACCATCGCAGCGGCCGCAGTCGCAAGCGTTCCAGCGCGTATTACCGAATAGCCCATAAATAGTGCGACAATCAAAATGATAATCGGAATGAAAAGATATATCTGCTTGATCAACTCACCAAAAATAGGCAGTTCTTCCTTCTTCATACCTTTCATGCCGAGCTTAGCAGCCTCAAAATCGACCATGAAATAAATAGATACGTAATAAAGGATAGCCGGAATAATAGCGGCAATCGCGATATCTTGATACGCAATCCCCGTCACCTCAGCCATGATGAACGCACCAGCGCCCATAATTGGCGGCATAATTTGACCGCCGGTTGAAGCTGCAGCTTCTACAGCACCCGCCACTTTTGACGAATATCCAACACGCTTCATCAGCGGAATTGTGAGCGATCCCGTAGCAACCACATTACCGGCAGATGTGCCGTTGATCATCCCCATCAAGCCCGAGGCAAAAATCGCAACTTTTGCAGGCCCGCCGCGCGAACGACCAGCGGCAGCAAAAGCGAAGTTCACAAAATAATCACCGACTTTAGACGCCTGTAGAAAACCAGCAAAAATAATGAACAGAATAATATAGGTTGAAGAAACCGCCGTGGTCGGTCCCAAAATGCCTGCATCTGTATAAACCTGACTGAAAAAGCGCTGCCACGATATCGCAGGCGAGTTAAGAACACCTGGCAAATACTGTCCGGTGAAAACATAGGCCAAGAACACCGCAGAGATGATAACCAAGGCAAGTCCGGCCACGCGCCGCGTCATTTCCAAAATGAGAGCAGTACCTGCAACCGCAGCAATGGACATTCCAATTGGCGCAAATGGTGTGCCCGTTGAGTTGCGCATTTGCGTGCTAAAAATGATGATGAGATAGGCTGCAACCGAAACGCCGCAAATAAGCAAAGTGACATCAAGTCCGGAGATTGATCCGCGTTGACGACTATCAAACCATGACAGAACGATTGCTCCGATAGTTGCCACTAAAAGCGGCACGCCATAAAGCCATATCTCGTTAAATTTTATAGTCGGGTCAATGCCGTTCCACATGGCACCATTGCTGATTTCCACAGCGAACGAAAGCGCCGTACCAAAACTGAAAAGCGCTAAAAGGCCAAGGCCGATAGCGGCGATGTTAAACATGGGCGCAGGCTTTTGTCCGTCATCGGCAAAATTGCGACCAGAGAAGAGTAGAAAACCAAGCCCCAAAGCGCCTGCGACATGGATAATTCGAAAATTCCAAGTCTCCATCGGAAAATTTGGTAAAAACGGGATATTCACACCCGTCAGATTTGATATGGAAACACCGTTAAGCGCAAGCATGTGAAACAAGGCATAAATGCCCGCATAGGCCGCCATGAAAATTCCAAGTTTTCCTTGGAATAGTCGGCGGTTACTCTCCACCGGCTCCTCGTCTACGCCTTCTGCTCTGATTGGCTTTACAACTTCGTCATCGAGAGTGGTGTCGCTCATAATCTTCTTCCCCCAGAAAGCATTCGGATTTTATTTTTTGTTTTCCGATCAATTAGCTTGGTCGCACAAGCAGCCAGCAAGTTAGCAAACAAGCAAAATAATCGATGGTTAAAAAAGGGCTGTCGCAAGACAGCCCTTCGATTTAGTGGGCGCTGGTATTAGCCGCCGTAAGTCATGTCAGCTGGAATAGATGCACCATTTTCGTTCATCCATTTTGCAGCACCTGAATGCCACTTAAGAACTTTATTCTTGTCCCAGTTTTCAATAAGCGTTTCGCTTGCTGCTTTATGAACACCCATCATGCGGTCATGGTCAGCCATGACAGCCTTGGTTGCTTCGTAAACAAAGCTTTCCGGCAGATCACAGTTAGCAACTGCGAAGTTCCACATTGAAACTGATTTCAAATCGCGGTCCAACGTCGAATATGTGCCTGATGAAATTGTGAAATCCGCAACTGGGAATTCAGCGATAATTTTCGCCTGCTCTTCGTCCGTAAAATCGACAAAGTTAACTGTGGACTGCGCTTCGAGCTGGCTTACTGCCGGTGTCGGAATACCAACTGCAAACGCAACAACGTCCAAAAGGCCGTCCTGCAATTGCGAACCAAGGTCGTCCCATGAACCGTTACGACGTTCAAACTTTACGCCGAGCGTTTCCAGCATCGCTGGGAAGTAAGTGTCTGATGTTGATCCAGCAGGACCAAAACCGATTTTTGCGCCTTCAGGAATATCGCCAACTGAGCTGATGCCTGTTGAAGACAATGTCGTGATGCCAAATGGAGTTTTGTACATCGGGAACATCGCACAAGCTTTATCCATGTTAAGTCCAGGCGCAATTGGGTTTGTGCCTTTAAGTGACTCATTTGCTGGGCCCATGGTTGTCATACCGAATGCCGCTTCACCTGTGTGAACGAGCGCCATGTTCTGCATTGGACCGCCAGTGACTTCACCGCCGCCTGGAACACCCAGATCTTCTGAGATGATTTTCGCAAAGCCGGAACCATATACGAAATATGTGCCGCCTTGTGACGCTGTACCAACTGTGAAGCTGGCAGGCCAATCGGATTTGTCGACTTCTGACTGAGCAAAAGCGGTGCCGACTGATAGAATTGTGCAAGATGCAAGGATTGCAAGGAATTTCATAATATCTCTCCCATATGTTTCTTTGGGCATATGCCCGTTCCACCGACGATACGGCAGCGCCGTCTCGTTCCTCTTGGTTTTGGAACTTGGCGAGAAAACAAAAGCAGCGCCCCTTATACAAGACCACAGCTTGGCTGGAAAAGCTAATTCCCAGTTTAGATTTAAGCTTTGGGTCGATTTAGGGACATCAGGGCCAATTGCGTGGGTAGAATGCGTTACAAATCCTTGCACCAAAAAGGATTAAGAAAAATTCTCGCGGTCTAATCCGTGCTTTTGCATCTTCTCATAAAGTGCTTTGCGGCTAACACCCAGCGTTTCATAGGTTGGTTTGAGCGCCCCACCATGTGCTGCCAATGTTGCAGAAATTATGGCGCGTTCATGGGTGTTCATACGTTCGGCCAAGCTCTGATCACTGATGATTTGATCATCCTCATCAACGCTTAAACCTAACACATAACGGTCTGCGGCATTGCGCAACTCACGCACATTGCCAAGCCATGTCCCTGTTGCCATTTTAGACAATGTTTGGCTGTCCACCTCAGGCATAGGGCATCGGTAGCGTGTCGCAGCCTCAGCAATGAGATGCATAAAGAGCTGCGGAATGTCATCGCGGCGCGCCGATAATGGCGGCGCATATAATGTCACAACATTCAAACGGTAGAAAAGGTCATCACGAAAACGCTCTTCGGCTACAGCTTTATCGAGCGGTTCTTTGGAGGCAGCGATAAAACGAACATCCAGATCTATGATCTCGTTGGAGCCTAAAGGCGTTATTTGGCGACTTTGGATCGCTTGTAGAAACTTCGCTTGAACGTTCATTTCCAGACAGTCGATCGCATCAAGAAAGATTGTCCCGCCCCGGCCGTGCTCCAACTTTCCAAAACGGCTTTTTACGGCGCCTGCAAATGCACCTGAAACATGGCCAAACAGTTCGCTTTCCACCAGATCTTTGGGCAGTGCTGCGCAGTTGATATGAACAAATGGTTTGGTCTGGCGCGCCGAGGCGCGATGGATTGCACGGGCGATGACCTCTTTACCTGTTCCCGTTTCTCCTTGAACAAGGATATCGGCATCTGTTGCCGCAACAGCGCGAACCTGCTCGCGCAAACGCACCATAACGCTGGAGCGCCCAATCAAGCGCGCTTCAATAGCATCCCGGCTGCCAACCTGATTGCGCAAAAGGCGGTTCTCAAGTGTTAGGCGTCGTTTATCGAGGGCACGGCGTACAACTTCGATCAGATGCGCAGGATTATAAGGCTTTTCCAAAAAATCATAGGCACCCGCACGCATGGCTTCAACTGCAAGCTCCACATCGCCATTTCCTGTGATTAGGATAACGGGTAAAGCTGGATCAATCTCCAAAGCTCTGCGTAGAAGCGTCATTCCGTCCATGTTTGGCATTCTGATATCACTAACAACGATACCAGGAAAATCTCGCGCAACCTTATTCAAGGCCAATTCAGCTTCTGAAAATGTCGTAACGGGCAGATCGGCCAGTTTGAGCGTCTGGCTGGCTGCAATTAGCAATTCTTCTTCGTCATCTACAAATAAGATTGTTTCAGTCATTCGGCAGCCTTAATCGAAAGATGGTCAGCAGCAACAAGATCAACACCAAACTCTGCACCACCTTCGCTGTGATTTTTGCCCCAAAGATTACCGCCAAAATCACGCACAATATTGTAAGAAATCGACAGCCCTAAACCTAAACCCTTGCCCATTTCTTTTGTCGTAAAAAATGGATCAAACATTTGTGCAATGGCATCAGGCGATATGCCAACACCATGATCGCGCATATTAATTTGCCAACCATTTTGTGTTGATATGACTTTAAGCTCTAGCAGGCCCTCACCGTTCATTGCATCGATCCCATTGGAGATAAGATTTACAATGACCTGTTGCAATCGCACATGACCGCCGATGACGAATGGCTCTTGTTCAGGGCGCTCATATTTGAGCATAACCTTGCTGGTTTTTAGACGCGGTTCGCTGACAGCTAGAGCGTCATCAATAACGGTTAATAGCGAAACAGGCCCGACAGCTTCTTGAGGGCGGCGCGCAAAGTTTCGCAAATGCTTTGAAATTGCCGCCATTCTGTCGGCCATTTTCGATATTCTACCGATATTGTCGCGCGCCTCATCCACCTGCCCCCGATCAAGAAATGCACGCGCATTTTCAGCATAGGACTTTACAGCTGCAAGCGGCTGATTGAACTCATGGCTAAGGGCTGCAGACATTTGGCCCAGCGCCGATAATTTACCGGCCTGAATTAAGGTTGCCTGTGTGCGCCGCAGTTCTTCTTCTGTGTTCCGCCGTTCCTCAATCTCATGGCTCAAAGCAGCCGTGCGTTCTTTCACGCGGCGCTCAAGTAGCTTTTGTGTTCGTATTTGCTGCGCGGTTCTATGTCTTAAAAAGGCAATCCCCAAAATAGAAATCAAAGCCAGAAGTGAAAAGACAATGAGCGCGAGTAAAGCTTGAAATTGAGCAGGCTTGATCGGTACAAGTGACGTGACAGTCCAATGAGGCGCCTTGCTCATTTCGTCAGAAGAACCAACAAAACTGGTGCCTTCGATTGTCAAAATATCAGTCGCAGAACTAAGAAAGGTATGTGTCACTTCAAGGTTTGTAACGCGCTCTAGCGGATATTGTTGGTTTTCCTCAATTGATTTCAACACGGCAGGAGAAAGCTCTTTCGTCGCGCGCATCAACCACTCAGGATTGCTTGCCATAAAAATAATATCATTATGGTCGGTCACGATGATATTGGAAGCGGCGCTGCGCCAAGCATCTTCAAAAGCATCCACGGTAAACTTAACGGCAACAACGCCTAAGATTTTTGCTCCTTCACGTACAGGTGCGGCAAAGAAATAACCCCGTTCTCCCGATGTAGTACCTAGCGCGAAATATCGACCGAGCTCTCCCTCCATTGCCTGCTTGAAGTATGGTCTAAAATTGAAGTTACGGCCCACGAATGAGCGCGTTTTATGATAAGAACTGGCGGCAATTGTCGTGCCCGCTGTATTCATCAGGTAAACGTCGGACGCTGAAACGGAGAGCGCGGTATTGAGCAAAATGCTATTGGTTATGTCGATTAAATCTGAGCGCGAGGGTTCTTGTAAAAGCATGCCAAGCTCTGGGCGCTCTGCGATCAAATGCGGCAATGGTGCATAGCGATCAAGCGCGGCGCGAATGCTGTCTCCTACCAAGCGCAAGGTGACTTCATTTTGTTCTGCTGCTTGCAGTAAAAAATGACGCTCTAGCCTTGGCCAAACAAGAAACCACAATGCCGCTACAAGTGCAGCAATTTGCATAAAGATGAGTATTTTACCGCTCAACTTCCGTTCACGTTTAGGGCGTGCACTCATCTCAGATGCTGACTCTAAAGAACTTTCAGACATCCGTTGCACCGTTAAACTATCCCCGATTTAAACCTGCGCTTAAAATTAGCACACATCAACACCATTGATTGCCGAGAGGCAATAGCAAAGGAAATATCTAAAATAACATGAAAAGTTTTAGTGGCACTTAAAAAAGCACCAAGACAAACAATCATGGCGCTTATGAAATTGGGCTTAGTTTGACCCATTATGTGCAGATTACCCAGTCATTATGTAGCTGGCACATGCTCTAGATCAGACAGAAGCTCGATGAATGATCTTCCTGCTTTTTCAATCGGACCGGAGTTTTCGATATTAAAGACAGTCAAATCACCCGCTAATGGTATGTCCATACGATCAAGCCGCTTTTTGATCTGTTCGGCATCTTCGCGGCCTCTGCCCGCAAGCCTGCCAGCCAACACAGCCCGATCAACGCGAAGATTTACAACAACCATATGCGGAAACTGCTTGTGCATTTCGGCCAGAGCGCGTCTTGAACCATTTGCAATCGCGATGCCGCCAGCATTCACATGGGCCAATACACCAATGGGAATACCATAGCTCAAGCCATGTGCATCCCATGTTACGGCGAACTTGCCTTTTTGTTTAGCAAGCTCAAATTGTTCCTTCGTCAACGTGTCGTGATCTTCGGTTTGGCCGTCAGGAGAACGTGTTACGCTGCGGCGAACGAACATGTATTTTTGTTCGTCCGTTAGCTTCTCCCGCAGCCAATTGATCAACGTATCCTTGCCAGAGCCACTCGGCCCCACAACGACAAAAATCCGGCCTGAAATTGGCTGACTATCAGACAATGCGCTGCCCTTCACGCCATACAGATTTCACAACGGGAATACTTCCTGCTTCACGGCGCACACGTGAAAAATCCGCACGCAAACCCTTTTCTAGCCGGCCGCGATCTTGGAGCCCTACTTGTTTTGCCGGATTGGCTGACACCATAGCGACCGCATTTGAGATCGATATTTCTTCAACTTCGTCAGCAAGCACGAAAGGTGCATATATAAGGCTGAACGGCACATAATCAGAGGAAAGGATATCTAATACCTTTTCCCGCGCCAGATCACGTGCAGCAATGTTGCCACTGTGAGATTTGCCGCGCACGACATTCGGTGCGCCCATTAGAACACCCATATTGGCATTATGCGATGCTGTTGCCGCCTCTAAGCTGGTCGGAAATTCCGCTACAGAAACACCTAAGCTCTTCGATTCTTCAACATGATCAACCGTTGCATCATCATGGCTCGCAATAGCGATGTTTCGCTCATGACATGCATTGGCGAGAAACTGTCGATGCTTGTCTGAATACTTTGATGATTGCATTTTACGGCGTGCGACGAACGCATTGAATTGCTCATCTGTTAGCCCACGTTTCGTTTTATAATACAAAGTGTACTGTTCCATCGTCTGGAACTGACGTTGGCCCGGCGCATGGTCCATAAGAGAAACAAGGCCAACATTACGGTCGTCTACAAACTCTTCATAATGTTCCAAAACATTTGGCGCTGATACTTCGCAGCGCAAATGAATGCGGTGTTCAGCACGTAAGCGACCTTGGCTTTGCGCCGCGGCTATTGCCGATGACATTGCACTCATCTCGCCTTTTTCAAAGCCGCCATCTTCATCTGCCCCAAGTCTAAGGCAATCAAAAACCGTGGTGATGCCAGAAGCTGCGACTTGAACATCATGCGCTTGTATCGCCGCCGTCAGGTTCCAAGTAACCCCCGGGCGCGGTGAATAATGCTGTTCAAGGTGATCGGTGTGCAGCTCGATCAAACCTGGCAATATATAATCGCCATCAATGTCTTCACCAATCGTGCTTGCACCTTCGGATATGTCGGCAATCTTGCCGTCCTTGATGACGATGGAGCCATGTACGACTTCGTTTTCCAGCACGATTTTTGCATTTCGGAATATTGTTTCAGTGGTCATTTTCTTCTCATTTATAAAAGAGATGCAACGCGCAAAACCGAGAACGGTGCGCCGCGTTCAGGCTCGACGAAAAGGCCGAGTGTTTCTATTGGCAAAGGCTTATCGAGGAACATGCTAAAATGCTTTCGAAGAGCCTCTTCGACACGCTCACTATCAGCTTCATCGACAGGGCCTGTTAGTGTTAGATGAAAACGGAACTCATCCATTACATAGGGATAGCCCCAACGCTCAAGGTAGATGCGTTGTTGCTCTGAAAGCTTGGCAGGATTGCGGCGCTCTATATCTGCTTGGCTAAGCGGTGCACGCATGGGCTCGAATGTTCGCACAGCAGCGCTGCCGAGCGCTTCAAGCTGTTCATTTGGTTCAGAAGGCGTCAAAGCAAAAAACGGTCCAAGTTTGGACAGTTGAATTTGGGGAACAGTGAAAGCTTCGCTGCCTGCGGCGAATGTTTCAAACAGCTCCAGAAGCTCATCTTCGCGCACTCCATTGGCTAAATGGAAAGGAGCCTTCAGCGTGCCGTGAAAGCCATATTTACGCGGCGAAGCAAGCAAGGCATCAAGCCCATGCGTTGTTTCAAGCGTCTCGCCAGTAAAGGCATTGCGGCCCAACCATTGCGCAACATGATGCGACAAAGCACTTTCTTGAGGCGGCGTATAATAAATTCCATATCGCATAGTGTTTAGCTTTGCTGCTTTCCAATCAATCGACTACGTAGGGCATTAGATGCTGAATCGAACACGAAGATGACAATCAATATCAGTATCACCATGTAAAATACATTTTCCCAATCTTGATTGGTACGCATTGCTTCCCAAAGTTTCAAACCAATTCCACCCGCCCCAACCGCGCCGATGATTGTTGCTGACCTTATATTTGACTCCCAGAAGTAAAGTGCTTGGCTGGCAAAGACAGGTAAAACTTGAGGCAGAACACCAAAGCGCTGCACTGCGGCAGGAGATGCGCCGACTGAACGCACACCTTCGCGTTGTTTATCATCGATATTCTCAAGTGCTTCAGAATAAAGTTTTCCGAACGTTCCTGTATCTGTGAAGAATATAGCACTGATGCCTGCCAATGGTCCTGGACCAAAGGCGCGTGTAAAGAACAATGCCCAAATTAACATGTCCACAGAGCGCAAGAAATCGAAGAAGCGCTTGAGTATCTGATTGAGAAAGCGGTTAGGTGTAATGTTGCGTGCAGCGACAAAGGATAATGGGAAAGCAATCACGACTGCGAATAAAGTGCCAACGAAAGCCATGACTATGGTTTGCAGCAGCTTGATATAGACATCGCCATGTTGCCATTCCGCGTTATTGAGAAAATTATCCAACATGAGTGAGACATTTGACTGGCCTTCGGAAATGCGTTCCCCGCTGATAGCAAGTGATGCGACTTCACTGAAAGGCTTGCCCCAATAGTGTGAGTTCGTATCAAAAAAGAAATTTTCCCAACCAAAGAAGCGGCGCATAATTTTCACTTCTTTTGCACGCACTTCTGCGCGTCCTGCAAAACCGAAATTGGCAAAGATTTTTTCACCTTCACGTTTTTGAAGCGCCCATTCAGGCAGAACATCACGCGGCTTTACGGTTTCATCCAATGGATCAACGTCAAGCACAACGCTTTCAGCACCATTGACCAAGGTAACCACGCTTGGTGTTACAATGATTTGAGCCGTCTTCGAAAAAACTATCTCCGCCTGATTAATCCCTTCTTTCTGCGTACTAACGAGATTGCTATCACGGGCCTTAGAAGGGGCTTCATTACTACCCATATTCGTTGCGGTTGAACTAGGTGCCATGAAACTAAGTTCGGCACCACCAGACGATGCGTCAGGGGCCATGAACGAGCCAGATGATGCTGGCTTTGATTGCGTCATATCATCGTTTGATTTTTCTTTGACAGTAACTGTGCCACTCTTAGTGGTAATCCATTCGGGATCAGGGTTTGAACCAAGCGGAGAAAACTTGGGAAATTCAACCACAATTTCACCAGTACGAAAATCAATGTCTGGCCTTACTTCATAGGAAATCCAATCGGCGAGATAAGTGCCTGCAATGTCCCAATTGCCTTCACTGACGACTTTTCCAATCGCGAAAAACCAACTCACATAGACGGCATAAAGAGTAACAATAGCAACGCAAAGAACAACACTAAATCGCTTCACTAAAGAGCGCTCAAATGCTGCTGGATGGCGTTCTTTAATTGCTAATACATCTGCTGGACTAAGCATCTTGGCACTCAAATTCATAGCGGACGCGTTCATGGCTATGCTCCAAATTCAAAGGCTTGATTGCCAACGATACGTTTACGCAAATAGGCTGACAGCTGGTCCACGCAGACGATGGTTGAAAATAAAATGAGGATAATGGCGAGTGTTTTTGCTTCATGACCACGGCTAATTGAAAGGCGCAAGACTTCGCCAATACCGCCAGCACCAACGGCACCCAAGATTGTAGAAGCGCGCACATTTATTTCTAATCGTAACAACGCATAGCTTAAAAAGTTTGGCAGAATTTGCGGCACAATACCAAACCAAACACGCTCTACCCAATTGCCGCCAGCTGCACGTAATCCTTCGTCCGGTTTCATGTCAGCGTTTTCGACAACTTCGAAGAACATTTTCCCCAAAGCACCAATCGTGTGAATTGAAACGGCGATGATCGCCGGAATTGGTCCCAATGAAAAAATCGCAAGGAAAAAACCTGCTATCACGATCTCTGGGAATGCACGTAAGACTTCTAAAATGCGCCGGGCAGTAAAGCGCAACCAACGTTTGGTTGTTAAATTTGAGGCCGCTAAGAAACAAAGAAGAAAGCCGAAAATGAAGCCAATCAATGTTGAGAGTATCGCAATATTGAGCGTCTCAACCATTTTATAAATGTACTCAGGCACATAGAAATTTTGCGTTATATAAACACGGCCCTCTGGGTAATTATATTGCAAAGACCCATCGAAATAAGGGCTTGGCAAATCAAAAAGCGCCCGCCAAACTTCCCATCCATCGCGCGGGACCATGTCACCTACGAAATCGAACAGATGCGGCAATCGATCTAGAAATTTTCCAGAATTGGTCTCATTGGCGAACCAAAGAGAAAAGAATAGCGCAGCGCCAAGCACAGCCAAACCGATGAATGTGTAAAGGCGCTTTTGGCTTCGCAATTGCTTGAAATGCGAGTCGAGGTCGTAATTACCCTCAGCATCAATATGCAAAGCCGGATTGTTAGGTTGAGTAGTCAACATGTGTTTCTCACGAAAAAGACACCACGCTCGTGAAATCTCAAAAGAGCGTGGTGTCGTATCAGTTCTAAAAATTATGAACCGATTTTTGCTTTACGGGCTGCAACGATCGTTTCGTAAAAAGAGTGATCAACTTCTGTGAAGCTTTTGAAGTCGCCGCCTTGAATCGCTGCGAAACATTCGCCGTCATTTTCAGGCAACGCTTTCATGAATTCGATGAACTTCGCGCGAACGTCGCCATCAAGCTTATTGGAAACAACAACAGGACCATTCGGGATAAGAGGCGAACGCCAGATTTCATTTACATCGGCCATATCAAGCAAGCCTTTGTCGACCATTTTGCGGATGTTGCCTGATGTGTAACCATCTTCATATTCACCAACACCAGATGACCAAGTAACCTGTCCATCAAAATTGCCTTTAAGCATTTCTAGAACACCGTTTTCGTGGCCGCCGCCAAATCCAGTTTCAGAAAAATACTCATTGAGCGGCATACCAAGCTGAGCTGGCAAAGCGACTGCAGGAACAAGATAACCGGATGTTGAATCAGGGTCAGCAAAGCCAAGCTTTTTACCCTTCATGTCTTCAATGTTTTCAATGCCGGAATCTTTGCGAGAAAGCATCACGGAATAATAACCAGTGGCACCATCTGTCTGAACAGTTGTTAAAACCGGATCAACAGCTTTTGCGTCTGTCAGATAGATCTTTGCATAACCAGAAGCGCCAAGCTCTGCATAATCCAATGTGCCACCAAGCAAACCTTGGATAACGCCATCATAATCAGCAGCAGGAAATAGCTTAACCTCTTTAACGCCAATGGCTTCTGGCAGTGTGTCTACCATGCACTGAAAGTTACGTAGGCGGTCAGCTTCGTTTTCACCGCCAAGGATGCCGATGCGGAACACATCCTGCGCCTGTGCAGAAAAAGTTGTAGCGAAAATTGTGGCAACAGCAGCCGTTGCCAAAAGTGCTTTCTTGAGCATTTTAGTCTCCATAAAAGGTATGCCCTTTTAATAATTTAATTGTACAACCACAGCACTGGGCAAACGTGATGTGGCAAACTGGAAATCAGGTCACGCGTATGCAGGATTTTGTTCTGCTGCCGGGCGTATTACTGGCGGCATTTGACCAACGGGCGATTTTTCACGCGGCCCGCTTAAACTCGTTGACGTTACAGCTTCTGAAAAAGCATCCTCCAAGCCTTCAGCGCCGTATATTTTACGCGCTGCTTCTTCGGTCAAATCGTCAGGACCGCCATCAAAGACAACACGCCCTGCCTGCATGCCGATGATGCGCTCGCAAAAAGTACGTGCCGTATCAAGCGTATGAAGATTGGTAATAACTGTGATGCCATCGGTTTGATTGATGTCTTTTAAAGACTGCATCACGATTTGCGCATTGCGCGGATCAAGCGATGCAATTGGCTCATCAGCCAGAATGACTTTCGGTTGCTGCATCAAAGCACGGGCGATTGCCACGCGCTGTTGCTGCCCACCTGACAGAGTGCCTGCACGCTGCAGCGCAACCTTTTCAATCCCTAAGCGCTCCAGCGCAGCAATGGCCATAGCGCGCTCTTCGTCAGAAAAAATATTCAGTAAACTAGCAACAGTAGAACGGTGGTTGAGACGCCCGAGCATGACATTTGTTAAAACATCTATGCGGGGCACCAGATTAAATTGTTGAAAAATCATAGCGCAATCACGTTGCCAATCGCGCAGTTTTTGCCCTTTGAGCTCGGAGGTTTTCACACCTGCGAAATTGATTTCACCCTCAGACGTATCGATCAATCGGTTAATCATTCGCAGCAGTGTCGACTTACCCGCACCTGATGCACCGATCACACCGACCATTTGACCTTCAGGGATTACAAAATCCACATTATCGACAGCGATATTGGGGCCAAACCGACGCGTTACGTTTTTGAGTTCGAGCATAGGGCATTCCTTGCCGTTAATCTTACAGTGTTGTGAGACTGGATATGGCTCTTGTGTGAACGCAGCATGTCAGTTTTTTGTAAGTTTTGTGACGTTCCACAATCAAATTTTATTAAATTATTTCTGATACTTAGATATAAAATCTACAGCTGATAATGTACGGAAATCACGCAGCGCTTCATACAATGTGTCGTGTGACCAATCCCACCAAGCAAGAGCATTCATTTTCTGCCCAAGGCCCGTTTCAAAACGTTCCCGAATGAGCTTTGCAGGCACGCCGCCGACGATTGAATAGGGAGTAACATCCTTCGTTACGACCGCTCCTGACCCAATCACTGCACCATTGCCAACAGTGACACCTGGCAAAATTGTCGCGCCGTGCCCAATCCAAACATCATGTCCAATGGTGATACGGTTATCGCGGCGCCATTTGAAAAAATCCGTATCGTTTTCGGCGGCATCAAAATAATCAGCCGCACGATAGGTGAAATGGTGCTGGGTTGCCCGCCAAGTTGGATGGTTGGTCGCGTTGATGCGGACATGACTTGCTATGTTGGCAAATTTTCCAATTGTTGCGCACCATGCTTCAGTCTGGCGGATGAGATAAGAGTAATCGCCAATTTCACATTCGGCGACAACGCAGCCTTCATCAATTTCAGTATAACGTCCCAGCACCGTATCAGTTACGCGTGCCGTCGGGTGAATAAAGGCTTCTTCAGATAGTTTCTTTGCCATGATTATGCAGCTTTCGCGCCAGCAAAGCTCGTCACATCTATGATGCGATCAGCTACTTTTGTGCGAACATCTTCATCATGAAATATACCCAGCAGCGCAACGCCAGCGGCTTTTTTTTGAGTGATCAAATCAACAACGACAGCGCGGTTTTTAGCATCAAGTGACGCTGTTGGTTCATCCAAAAGCAAAACCGGATGATCTGTAATAAAACCGCGCGCAATGTTTACGCGCTGCTGTTCACCGCCAGAAAATGTAGCAGGCGGCAAGTCCCATAAACGTTCTGGCAAATTTAATTGCGAGAACAAATCCGCTGCTTTCTTTCGCGCAATCTCATGGTCTTCGCCGCGCTGCGTTAGCGGTTCCGCAGCAACATCAAGTGCCGAAACGCGCGGTACTGTTCGCAAAAACTGGCTGACATAACCAATCGTGTCGCGGCGCAGTTCAATGATTTTACGTGGTTCAGCTTTCGACAAATCAACCTGCTCACCATTATGCGTGAGCAATATCTGTCCCTGATCAGTCGAATAGTTGCCATATAGCATTTTCAAGATCGAACTTTTTCCTGCGCCTGACGGACCACCGAGTACGGCACACTCCCCCGCCTTAACGGCAAAATTTACGCCCGTAACAACAGGGATTTTTATCCCGTCACGCAGATGCATGGTGAAGGTTTTTGATATTTCGCAAACTGTAATTGCTGCAGTCATAATCGCGTGCCTGTTTTAAACTTGTAAAATGGAAGATACGAGAAGCTGTGTGTAAGGCTCGTGCGGATCATCAAGGACACGGTCCGTCAGGCCGCTCTCAATGACATGGCCATCCTTCATCACAATCATTCGGTGCGATAAAAGACGAGCAACCGCCAGATCGTGCGTGACAACAATGGCCGCCAATCCAAGATCACGCACAAGACCGCGTATCAAATCGAGCAAACGCGCCTGTACAGATACATCAAGGCCGCCGGTAGGCTCATCCATGAACATCAAGCGTGGGCCAGTGACGAGGTTACGCGCAATTTGTAATCGCTGACGCATGCCGCCTGAAAAAGCGCGAGGCTGATCATCAACACGGTCTTCATTGATTTCTACGCGGCCAAGCCAGTCGATCGCACTTTCGCGAATATTGCCATAATGGCGATCACCAACGGCCATTAAGCGTTCGCCAACATTAGCGCCTGCTGAAACAGCCATGCGCAGACCATCAGCTGGATTTTGGTGCACAAAACCCCAATCGGTACGCATTAAGAAGCGCCGTTCCGCTTCACTCATTTGGTAAAGGTCGCGCTTTGTTTCATCGCGCATACGATACATCACTGAACCGCTTGTTGGCTCTAGGCGCGTTGAAATACAGTTCAAAAGTGTTGTCTTACCAGACCCACTTTCGCCGACCACTGCCAAGACTTCGCCTGGATAAAGATCAAATGAAACATCGCGGCACCCAATACGTGCGCCATAAAATTTGGAGACTTCATTGACCGATAAAAGTGGCTGATTGTTCATTGTGCTGCCTCCATTCCAGAAAGTTCGCCGCGGTGACCGGCCGCTTGCCTGCTTTCACAATTGTCAGTGTCCGAGCAAACAAACATTCTGCTGCCTTGATCATCGAGAATGACTTCGTCCAAATAAACGCCTTCCGCTGCACAGATCGCACAGGGTTTATCGAATTTTTGAACTTCAAATGGGTGATCATCAAAATCGAGACTGACTACATTTGTGTAAGGCGGAATTGCATAAATGCGTTTTTCGCGCCCTGCACCGAACAGCTGCAACGCTTCAGACATATGCATTTTTGGATTATCAAATTTTGGTGTTGGTGAAGGGTCCATGACATAACGCCCTTCAACCTTCACCGGATATGCATAGGTCGTGGCGATATGACCGTGCGTTGCAATATCCTCATAAAGCTTCACATGCATGAGGCCATATTCTTCCAGTGCATGCATCTTGCGCGTTTCAGTTTCGCGCGGCTCTAGGAAGCGCAGTGGTTCAGGAATAGGCACTTGGTAGACAAGTATCTGACCATCGCGCAACTGCTCTTCGGGAATACGATGGCGCGTCTGAATGATCGTGGCTTCGCCCGTATGAGTTGTTGTTTTCACGCGCGCGACTTTGGCAAAGAAAGCGCGGATGGATACGGCATTCGTTGTATCGTCCGCCCCTTGGTCAATCACTTTTAGGACATCATCAGGTCCAATGATTGATGCGGTGACCTGCACACCGCCTGTGCCCCATCCATAAGGCATTGGCATTTCACGGCTTGAGAACGGAACTTGATAACCCGGTATCGCAATTGCTTTTAGTATCGCACGGCGGATCATTCGTTTGGTTTGTTCGTCGAGATAAGCGAAGTTATAATCAGCTTGAATACTCATTCTGCTGCCTCCTTGATCATGCTGGAAACAGCATCACTCGTCTCAGCATATTCGCGGCGCATCTGGCGCACGATGCCAAGTTCAGCTTGGAAATCCACGTAATGAGGCAGTTTCAAATGTTCCACGAAGCCCGTTGCTTGCACATTATCTGAATGAGCGATCACGAACTCTTCGTCTTGCGCTGGCGCAACTATATCTTCTCCCAATTCACGCGCGCGCAGCGCTCGATCGCACAGCGACATTGCCATTGCTTTTCGCTCCAACTGCCCGAACACAAGACCATAGCCGCGGGTAAATTGAGGAGGCACTTTTGCCGAGCCTTGGAATTGATTGACCATTTGACATTCGGTGACTTTCACGCGGCCAATCGGAACAGAGAACCCTAATTCCGGCACCTCAATTTCAACGTCGACTTCGCCTATACGAATTTCGCCGACAAAGGGGTGCGAGCGGGCATAACCACGTTGTGTTGAATAGGCGAGAGACAGTAAGAACCCCTCATCGCCGCGCGACAATGATTGTAAACGCTCATCACGGCTCATCGGAAATTCTGTCGGTGTGCGGGTAATATCGCCCGGCTCTTCTGCGCCATGGCCATTTTTCCCATCAGCTTCGATAAGCCCTTCATTCGCCAAAATTTCTGACACACGTTGCGTGCGACCGATATCTGGCTTGCGCGTGACAGGCTCATCTGTGGCTTCATCTTGTGCTAAATCAGGATCAAGCAGACGATGCGTATAATCAAAAGTTGGCCCAAGCATTTGGCCGCCGGGCAGATCTTTATATGTCGCAGAGATGCGGCGTTCGATCTTCATTTCACCGGTATTTATTGGCTGCGAATAACCAAAGCGCGGCAAGGTGGTGCGGTAAGCGCGAAGCAAAAATATCGCTTCAATCATATCACCGCGCGATTGCTTTATTGAAAGCGCAGCAAGATCGCGGTCATATAATGAACCTTCTGCCATGACACGGTCCACGGCAAGAGCAAGCTGCTCTTTGATTTGAGCCAGCGACAATGCGTCAATATCGCGGTCGCCGCGACGCCTATCTGCAAGCAGTTTATGCGCGTTATTAATAGCGGTCTCGCCGCCTTTTACAGCAACATACATCAGATAACTCCCTGTGAGATATTTGTCGTGCGCGGCAAACAGACAAGCGATGAAGCGCTGACCAAAATGACATCAACACCGCATGGAAAACGTGATTTGTTTTGTCGCCACTGATCCAGAAACAGCTCCGGCAAACCTTGCACATGAAGATCAGCGGTATCTTTGATACCGGGACCGGAGAGGCTTAATCCTGCGGCGTTTGAAATATCGTCAACCTGAATGATGAGCGTGCAAGAGCGGTCAGGATATTCTTGTGAGCCTTGTGCAAATTGCGCTATATCCAACGGCATTTTTTTATCAGTCAAAAGCGCGAATTGCGCATCGGATTTTTGTGTCGTCAGCGGCGCAGCTGTCTGAAATGTAACCCAGTCTCGAAGAGCGCTGTTTTGTGATGAGACCTCATCCAACCACAAAAGCGTATCAGCATCGCAAAGCGCCGCAATAATTGCCGCTGCAGTATCAAAAACCGGCTCCGGCGCACTGGCCAGTGCTGGCAGCGAGCTTACCGTCCCTGGACGGGCCATCGCATTCATCACGGCATTAAAAACATTTTGAGAGTCGAAAACCGGGTCAGCAAAGCCACCTTCCAACGCGCTCGCCGCCATTGCTTTTTCATTTATCTGCATCAATCTTCTCCGCGAACCATAGTAAAGAAATCAACTTTTGTAGCCGCTGTTTCACCTGCGCGTTTTTGATCGCGGGCCTTAATTCGATTTTGCAACGGGGTAATGATTTCATTTTCAATGCGTGCGGACCAAGTTTCGTCCAGTGCAAGCGCATCGATTATTGCTGATAGTTTTGCTTTGGTGTGATCGCGGCCAAGCGCATAAGCATGCCCAACAAAACCGGATGCCAATTTTACTGTTGCCCGCGTAACCGTCGCTTCACCAAAATTGAAGGCATCGCCGCCGCCGCCAATGCGACCACGCAAGCCGATAATGCCCGTTTGTGGAGCACGCGGCATTGTAAACTCAGGATCAACGCCCAGCGTTATCCAAAACTCCACCAATGTGGCCGTGTCAGACATTGCCAAAACCGCCATACGATTGCGCCGACTGTCTTTTGTATCACTCATAAACTGCCTCATTTAAATTTGTCTATTGTTATAGACAACTAAACATGTGACAAGTGATTTATCGGGACTACATGACGACCATATGACACCATGATGAAATTGCGCTGATGTTGAGGCAACGATTATGAATGTAAAAGCACTCGAACGCCGCTCGGGTATTGCGATATGGCGGCAGATTGCTGATGAGCTGCGCAATGAGATTGCGACAAATCTAGCTCTCAAGGATAGCCGTCTGCCCTCAGAATTAACGCTGGCAAAGCGATTTGATGTCAATCGCCACACGGTACGAGCTGCTTTAAATGCGTTGGCAAAAGAAGGCATCGTTGAAAGCCGCCAAGGGCAAGGCACTTTTGTGCGCCGCCAAAAGCGTATCAGTTATCCTATCGGCAAAAGAACACGGTTTTCAGATGGTATTGGTAAGCAGGCACAGACAACACGCGGAAAGCTGCTGAACCTTTCGACTGAAATCGCAACGCCGGAAATCGCATCTGCACTCCAAATTACAGCAGGTTCAAATGTGATCTGTTTGGATGCATTAAGCGAAGCTGACGGAATGCCCGTTTCCCGTTCAACCTCGTGGTTTTGTGCGCAGCGCTTTCCTGATATTGGCGCAGCATATCAAACCACCGGCTCGATAACGAAAGCTCTGGCGCATTGCGGTGTTGATGACTATTTGCGCCAGTCGACGGAAATTGAAGCCCATCACGCCACGATGAAAGACACTGAATACTTGCAGCTTTCGCCGGGTGCTATTGTGCTTGTAACGCAAGCCATCAATTCAGATACAGATGGCAATCCTATTCAATACTCGAAAACGCGTTTTGCAGCTGACCGCGTATCACTCATGATTGCCAATGACTAAAGAGGCCGCGCATTTACTGACTGATGACAATGCAATTCAGTTCTACGCTATCTGGTTCAGGCGTCCAGTATTGCGCTTCATCACCTTTCATCCAAATGGATTCCCCAAAATCACCGTCATAGCGTGAACCGGAAGCAGTAATTGCAAGCCAGCCAAAAGATATGTTGCCACCGCGCTCTATACGAACCCCTGACGACTCCGTCTCGAAAAAGGAAGTCACCAACTCATTGGCCGGAGAATCTCCACATTGCCAAGTGGCGACTGCCGTTGGCTCTTCCAACATATATAGTGCGACAAGCTCAGCTTCACGGCGTTCATAGCTCGATAAGATACAGCTTTTCGGATCGTCAGATTTCAAGCAATCATCACGACCACTTATCCAGCTCTGCTGATGGGCTTCAAGTTCCTGTTCCGCATCTTTAGCGCCTGCATCTAAGCTCTTTGTAACGTCAAGAGCATCAGTAAAACGTGCCGCCACCAAATGATCGAGTTTGGTTAGCTCAGGATTATCGCAAACCAGTTTTTCAACTGAGTTTTGCACAGGGTCACACTTAGAAGAGGGGCTTTCTTGCGCGGTTGCTGTCCCTGCAGAAACATAAAACACAAACCAGAACAAAATTCTTAGCATCGTGATTCATCCTATCAAATGATGAATGCCGAATAGAACACGGCGCAAATAAACGCAGGGTTCTAGTGGTAAAAATTACCTATTGGCATTGAAGCAATATCAACACAAAATCCCATGAAAGGAAAGCAATTAGATAGAGTGAGAGAAATATAAAAACGCCCGCACCGGATAACCGACACGGGCGTTTAATTTCAAAGTAAAACTTGTTTAAGCGGCGCGTTGATGTGTTCCGAGCGCGCCGTTTTCAACGAGCTTAAACTGCGCGATCAGATCAGCAAGCTTTTCTGATCCCGATGCAAGGGTGTGCATCACGGCGGTTGCTTCTTCTACCATTGCGGCATTCTGCTGGGTCACGCTATCCATTTGCATCATCGCGGTGTTGATCTCACCCAAACCAATGGTTTGCTCGCGTGATGATGATGCAATGGAATGCATCTGATCATTGATATTATGAACATGATCGGAGATGCCTTTGAGCGCTTCGCCTGTCTCATTCACAAGACGAACGCCACCTTCAACTTCTTCACCTGATTTTGTGATCAGTGCTTTAATATCTTTGGCAGCTGTTGCCGAACGTTGTGCAAGCTCTCGAACTTCCTGCGCAACAACGGCAAAGCCTTTGCCCGCCTCTCCAGCACGCGCAGCTTCAACACCGGCGTTAAGCGCAAGAAGATTTGTCTGGAAAGCGATCTCATCAATAACATTGATGATTTTTGAAATCTCACCGGAAGCCGTTTTAATCCGTGACATTGCATCGACAGCATTGGCGACAACTTTACGTGAATTGATCGTGCTGCCCTCTGCCTCAGTCGCCATTTTAGAAGCTTCTTCCGCACGCTCTGAGGCATTGCGCACTGTTGCTGTAATTTCTTCCAGTGCCGCTGATGTCTGCTCCAAAGACGATGCTTGATGTTCGGTACGGCGTGCTAGATCATCCGTAGAGGTACGCATTTCTTCAGTGCTTGATTTAATTTCGAAAGCTTCATTGCGCAGCTCTGTCATCGTTGCTGACATACGCTGTACAGCTTGATTGAAATCTATACGCAGTTTCTCGAGACCTTCATTAAATGGTCCAGTAATATTGACGGATAAATCACCTTGGCTAAGACGGCTAAGAGCGGCCCCAATTTCTTCGACGGCTACTTTAATTTCGCCTTCTTGTTTCAATTTAGCCGCTTCGTTTTGCTGGCGTTCATTGTCTGTCGCCATACGCGCTTCTGTCGACTGTTGCTCAATTGCTTGTTTCTCAATCGCGCTTTGACGGAACACTTCCAGTGATTGAGCAAGTCCACCTAATTCGTTGCGGTTTTCAAGATATGGAATTTCCGCATCAAAATCGCCTTCGGCAAGCTTACGTGCTGTATTTGCAAGCTGAGGAATTGGACCAAGTATCGCAGAAGAAAACAGCGCCATAATGACAGCGGCAACACCGAGTACGATAATTGCACTTATGCCGACTGTCCAAACCATATCAATGGCCTGAGCATTAATGACCTCGGAACGCACACCGGCATAAATAATACCGATTGTTTTATTGTCGGGCGAGAAAATCGGCTGATAGATCGTGTAATATGGTGTGCCCAGAATAACAGCTTCACCACGGAAAGTATCACCTTTTGTGAGCACAGGATAAACAGCGCCGTTTTGCCCAAGTTGTGTTCCAACAGCGCGGTTTCCATCGGGCTTAATGATATTTGTTGTGCGGCGCCAGAAATCTTTTGTTTCCTCATCCCAAGCAAAGATCGTTGCTGTCTCACCGGTCATCCGGCCAACAGTATCGATCATGCTGTGGTTGGAAAACTCTTCGGGAATAGCCACCATCACAATGCGCTCAACATTACCAGACTTGCCCCAAGTGACTTGCGTGCCTGGAATATCGCGCTCGGCAATAGTGGCCAAAGTACGCAAACTTGCGTTTTGGCTGGCGACAGCCTGCTCTTGAATTCGACCAGAAATATTAAGCGAAATAGCGATGGAAACAGCTACAAGTGACAGGAGTAATGTGCCGACCGCGATTGCCGTTACAGTCCGAACGAGACCAAAACGAGATAGTAAGTTCATGGTGAGATCCACAATTGATAATTGCGGCGATATTCGGCAAATTATGATTAAAATTATGTTACTAAAATGCTGAAAAACTTACGATTTTAATCATTTCGGCACAAAAGAGCACTTATGCGCTCAATTAAGCTGAGAACTAAAGACAACTGTTGACGACAACCAACTCCTCTGCCCGATTGCTCAAATTAAGGAACTTTAAGGTCCGGCTTCCGTTTATTCATCAGCAACAAAAGGAAGAGTAAATGTCTCACACAATCAACATACTTAGCATTGAACCTTTGACAGGCGATGTCATGCGCTACCGAACATCAAAACCGGCAGGTTATGATTTCACGCCCGGGCAAGCGACCGAAGTTGCGATTGATAAGGATAATTGGCGAGACAAAAAGCGTCCCTTCACTTTCACATCGTTGCCAGATGAAGACACGCTAGAATTTACGATCAAAAGTTACCGCGACCACGAAGGTGTAACTAATGAATTACAATCGTTGATAACGGGCGATAGCCTCATCATCGAAGACCCTTGGGGCACGATACAGTTTAAAGGCAAAGGAACTTTCGTTGCTGGCGGCGCAGGCATTACGCCTTTCTTGGCAATATTTAGAGATTTGGAGAAACGCGGCGAATTGCGGGGCAACAGTTTAATTCTCGGCAATAAGACCCGCGACGATATTATCGCGCAGGACCTATTGAGCACGATGCCCGAACTTAAGATCATGCATGTTCTGAGCGATGAGAACACAGAAGGCTATGCACATGGTTTCATTGATAAAGAAATTTTAGCGGCAAATCTCATCGATATCTCAGGTAATATCTATGTCTGTGGGCCGCCGCCAATGATGGATAGCGTGATGGGCAACTTAAAAGAACTGGGTGCAGCCCCCGATGCTTTGACATTTGAGAAGTAGCGCGTCTCGGACAATGAAACATTGTTTTGGTAAACTCATTTCCTGTGAACAATGCGAGATATGAGGCCGAAGCGAAGCGGCCTTGTAATACAATACTTTTTATTGTCACAAATCCGCGTTATAGGCCTCTAAATTTATAAAATAGGAGCGAATGGGAATGAAAATAGCTATCCTCGGTGGAGACGGTTTTGTTGGCTGGCCAACATCTTTGCATCTTTCAGATCAGGGCCATGAGATCCACATAATTGATAACTTGTCCCGTCGCTGGATCGACACAGAACTTGGTGTTCAGTCCCTGACACCCATGGACTCCATTCAAGAGCGTACACGCATTTGGCATCAAGAGACTGGTAAGCGCATTCACTTCCACCTCATTGATTTGGCCAAAGACTATGATGTGCTCAAAAACTGGCTTGCTGAGCACCGCCCTGACGCTATCGTTCATTTTGCAGAACAGCGTGCAGCGCCGTACTCCATGAAATCTGATCGCCACAAGAATTATACGGTCAACAATAATGTTAGCGCGACGCATAACCTTCTAAACGCAATGGTCGAAATTGGTCTTGATGCGCATTTGGTGCATTTGGGCACGATGGGTGTTTATGGCTACTCAACAGTTGGCGCTGCTATTCCAGAGGGTTATTTGCCGGTTGGCATCGAAACAATGGACGGGAATACAGTAAACCAAGAAATTCTATATCCTGCCAATCCTGGCTCGATCTACCATATGACCAAATGTCTTGATCAGTTGCTTTTCCAGTTTTACGCGAAAAACGATCAGCTGCGCATTACCGATCTGCATCAAGGTATTGTTTGGGGTACGCATACCGAGCAAACACGTCGCCATGAACAGCTTATCAACCGCTTTGATTATGATGGCGATTACGGCACTGTTTTAAACCGCTTCCTCATTCAGTCAGCCATTGGCTATCCATTGACTGTGCATGGCACTGGCGGGCAAACACGTGCTTTCATTCATATTCAGGATTCTGTGCGCTGTATTGAACTTGCGTTGGCAGATGCACCTGCAGCTGGTGACCGAGTGAAGATTTTCAATCAGGTTACTGAAACGCACCGTGTGCGTGATCTTGCACAGCTGATCACAAAGCTTACGGGCGGCGAGATTGCAAACCTTCCGAACCCACGCAAAGAAGCAGCCGAAAACGATCTGGTGGTTGATAAAGAACAGTTTATCAAACTTGGTCTTAAACCAATCACATTGGCCGAAGGTCTTTTGGAAGAAGTCATCGAAGTTGCGAAAAAATACGCTTACCGCGTAGACCGCAGCCGTGTGCCTGCATCCTCTGCATGGACCAAGAAAATTGCTGAAACGGTTGATACAGACCCTGAAAAGAAGCGATTAAAAGCTGTCTCTTAAAATGACTGAAAATGCCTTTGTGACGCTCGTCACCAATGATGATTATGCAATGGCCGCATGTGCACTCGTGCGGTCACTTGTGCTAACCAAAACGAATGCAGACATTGTTGTCATGCACACAAAGGCAGTGAGTGAGACATCGCTTCTGCCTCTTCATGATCTTGGTGCCAAGCTTGAAGCGGTGGAACATTTACCGTGTTCTCCCGCTTTCAATGAGCGCCACCGCAAGAAAAACATTCATGAAAATGCACCGTTTTTAAAAGGCGACAAGCCGCTTTTTCACACGCCATTAGACAATTTTGTAAAACTGCGTCTATGGCAGCTTGAGCGTTATGAAACGATTGTTTTCATTGATGCGGATGCCTTGGTCATACGCAATATCGACAAGCTGTTTGACTATCCTGAGTTTTCAGCCGCACCCAATGTCTATGAATCAGTTGCAGATTTCCACCGGCTTAACTCCGGTGTTTTTGTCGCAAAGCCATCGCAGGCAACTTTCGATAGCATGCTGACTGTCCTTGATGCGCCTGATGCTTATTGGCGCCGCACAGATCAGACATTTTTGGAAACCTATTTTAGCGATTGGCATGGACTGCCAGTATTCTACAATATACTGCAATATGTCTGGTTTAACCTACCCGAACTATGGGATTGGAAATCGGTTCATATTGTTCATTACCAATATGAAAAGCCGTGGGAGAAAAATCACGGCAAGGCAGATAAGCTCAAGCCTCTGATTGATTTGTGGCAAGCTTATTATGAAGGTAAAAACTTGCCGGATATTGATACGCTAGCAAACCCGTCAGATATGAAATGATGCGTGTCGCAGTCACCGGAGCGACTGGATATGTCGGGCGTTTCATCGTCAACAATCTACTGTCTAGCGGGCATCATGTGATGGCTTTGGGACGCAAAGCGCCCGAACGTGATATTTTCGACAAGAATGTAGAATTCAGACAATTTTCACTCGATCATCAAGCGCTATCAAGCGCGCTATTTAACGGCACTGATGCTCTCGTTCATGCAGCTTTTCACCACGATGCCGGTAAATATCGCGGCGGTGAAGGCAATGATCCTGATGGTTTTATCAAGCGCAATGTGGATGGTACGAACGCACTCTTTGAGACTGCAAAAAATGCAGGCGTGAAACGTGTTATTTTTCTTTCCAGCCGCGCTATTTATGGAACTCAGGAGCCTGGATTAACGCTTATGGAAGACACTCCGCCCAAGCCAGATACGCTTTACGGACAGGTCAAACTTGAAACTGAAAACGCTTTAGCCGCACTTGCCAGCGGTGATTTTTTGCCCATCTCGCTGCGTGCGACCGGCATTTATGGCTCACCTTCAAAGCGTTATGAACACAAGTGGTCTGAGCTTTTTAAGCAATATTCAAACGGGACAAAAATCGCACCCCGTATCGGCACTGAGGTTCACGGCGATGATCTTGCTGCGGCAGTAAATCTTTTGCTCCATTTAGACACAAATCAACTGCATATGGATGACGCTCACAAGCCAGCTATCTTTAATGTATCTGATATTCTTCTCGATCGGCATGAACTCTTGAAAGCATACGGGAATCTTATCGGCAAAGCCCATTTACCTCTGCCGAATAAATCAGATGCTAGCGCGTATAATCAAATGGATTGCACACGTTTGCGCAGCCTTGGCTGGCAACCTCGTGAGAAACTAGATCTATCTGGTTTAACGCACGACATCGATTGAAGATTGAGCTCTACTTATATGTCTTCGTGAATTCGTTTCAGCGCAATTTAAGACAATAGGATTTTCCCAGCAGCTCCCAATAGCGCCGTGATTGCAAGAATTTTAAACATATCAAAACGCCAGCGAAATGCGAGATATGCGCTCAACACAAACAACCCCACGGCCAACCATTCTATTGATGCAAAGTCAGGTCTCCAAAGCGTTATCCAGCCGAACTGCTCTTTTGTGACTTTTGAGAACAGCACATGCAAGGCGAACCAGATAGACAGGTTCAAAATAACGCCCACGACAGCGGCAGTTATCGCCTGCAACGCACCGCGCAGTCGAGGTTGGTCAGCAATCCATTCGATGTAAGGTGCGCCTGCAAATATCCACAGAAAGCAGGGTACGAAAGTAACCCATAAAGTCAGTAATGCGGCGGCGAGCGCCATCATTAATCCGGCTTCCTTATAGCCAGCCAGAAACGCAACAAATTGCGTTACCAGAATGAGCGGACCCGGTGTTGTTTCTGCCAAGCCCAGCGCATCGATCATCTCGCCAGCTGTCAGCCAGCCAAATTGCACGACAACATCCTGCGCCATATACGCCAAAACCGCATAGGCACCGCCAAATGTCACAACGGCCAATATTGAAAAGAAACGTCCAATATCAACCAGCAATTCAGGTGCGCCCAGCCAAGCCAAAATAAGCAAAGGCAAAAGCCATATCACCAACCAGATGATAATGGTCTGCAAGGTTTGTCTGAGCGAAATGTGCGCCATCGACAATGCTTCATCGGGCACTTGCTGTGTACTTAACAGCCAGCCGGTAAAACCTGCAGCCAGCACGATGAGTGGAAAGGGAATAGACAAAAAGAAAATGCCAATAAAGGCCAAGCCTGCCACGACCCAGTGCATGTTCTGTGTGAGTGCTTTTTTCGCGACCCTAAACAAGGCTTGCACCACGATAACAAGCACAGCAGCTTTGATGCCGTAAAACAGCGCAGCCACAAGCGGCACATTGCCATAGACGCTATATATCCATGCAAGCGCCATAATTATTGCGGCGCCGGGTACGACAAACAGAAGACCTGCGATCAACCCGCCTAATACACCATGAAGACGCCAACCAGCATATGTGGCTATTTGCGTGGCTTCTGGCCCCGGCAGCAACATGCAAAAACTCAAGGCATTCAAAAATTGATGTTCAGTCAGCCACTGATTTTCATCGACGACCTCTTTATGTATGAGCGCGATTTGAGCGGCAGGGCCGCCAAATGATAGAATTCCGATTTTCCACCATATGCGTGCTGCCTGCCCCAGCGTTGGGCCTTTAAGTTCGATGTCATTTGGAATTGTCACTTGAAGGCCTTTTTGCATTGAGAGCGGCAAATCACTCGCGGGTTTATCGCGACAGCATATGTAGAACAAATGACGACATAAAAACCAGAATTTATTCAGATGTTTAAAAAGGCAGCACTGTCTTTCATGTCGCCTTGTGTTCATGTATACTAGATAATGAGATACACCAGAACGACCAATAAACCCATTGAACCAACAGAATGTTTGCCATGGTAAAATTATCTAAAAATGAACAAGCATTTGAAATAGCAAATGTTCTGTCACCAAACATGATTGATCGCACGCGCTCAATTGGCCCGCAGATTTACGATCTTGTGCGGCTGAACATTATTCTTGATAATTTGATACCGGGTCAGGCAATTAACGAACAAGACGTATGTGGATGTCTGGGCGTTAGTCGCACCCCGATGCGCGAAGCTTATCAAAAGCTCATGCATGACGGCCTCATTAAAACGATCTCAAAAGTTGGTACAATTGTATCGGACATCGATGATGCGCGCGTCACCGAAGGCATTATTATTCGGCGAGCATTGGAACGCGAAGTTGTCAAAATAATCTGCACAAATGACTGCGACCTAAGTGTATTAGAACCATTGGTTGCGCTGCAAAGCGTAGCGGTTTCACAAAAGAACCATATCGATTTTTTCAAATATGATGAAGAGTTTCATCAATTACTCGCAAAGATGGCAGGCATACCTTCGGCGTGGCGTTTGGCTCAATCAGTCAAAGCGCACACAGACCGGGCGCGTATCCGTTTAACGGCAGATTTGCCGCTACGCATCAACGTTGCCTTTGAAGAACACCTTAAGCTCATTGAAGCTCTCAAAAGTAAAGACGCGGAGCTAGCACAAGCTCTTGTGAGCCAACACATCAACTCTGCTTTCGAGGCTGTTAAAAATGCTAAGTGAAGATCGGTTGTTCCCAGCGGACCCTGAAACTCGAAAAGTTGCACGTAGCCTTTTCGCAGAAGTTGAACACCTTCCGCTCATTTGCCCACACGGTCACACTGAACCGCAATGGTTTTCCAAAGATGAAAACTTTGCCGATCCAGCGCAGCTTCTCATTGTTCCCGACCACTATGTTTTGAGAATGCTTGTCTCCCAAGGCATTAGCCTTGATATGCTGGGCGTGCCTGATCATACAGGTGTTGCAAAGCAAACTGATGGGCGTGAAATTTGGCGTCTGTTTGCCGAAAACTATCACCTATTTCGCGGCACGCCATCACGGCTTTGGTTCGACTACACGTTAGAGTTTCTTTTCGGCGCAACAGACACTCTATCTGCGCAAAATTCTGATGCAGTTTATGATCAAATAAGCGCTTGCCTTGCGGAACAATCTTTTAAACCGCGTGCATTGTTTGATCGCTTTAATATTGAAGTCTTAGCCACAACAGACGCATGTACTGACGATCTCAAAGCGCACCGCGATATTCGAGAAAGCGACTGGAATGGACGTGTTGTGCCTACCTATCGTCCGGATGCGGCAATTGACCCAGATCATCCTGATCTACTCAACAATATCGAGAAAATGGGCGCTCAGACGAACGAAAAAGTTTCGACATGGCAGGGCTATTTGAACGCCCATCGCGCTCGTCGTGCCTATTTCAAATCCATGGGGGCAACGGCAACCGACCATGGTCACCCATCCGCGTTGACCGCTGACCTGTCACTTGAGGATTGTGAAGCGCTCTACGCCAAAGTTTTGAATGGCAAAAACAGCGAAATGGACAAGGAATTGTTCCGCGCTCAAATGCTTACAGAAATGGCGGGAATGAGCGTGGAAGACGGGCTTGTTATGCAATTGCATCCTGGATCTGTGAGAAACCACAATCAATCTGTCTTTAAAACATTTGGACGTGACAAAGGTTTCGATATTCCAAAGTCCGTTAGCTTCGTCGACGCTCTGCAGCCCCTTTTGAACAAATATGGCATGGACAAACGTCTTTCGCTCATCCTCTTCACGCTGGACGAGACAACCTATGCCCGCGAACTTGCACCGCTTGCAGGTGCCTATCCGAGCCTCAAGCTTGGCCCCGCATGGTGGTTCCATGACAGTCCTGCCGGCATGATGCGCTACAGAGAAATGACAACCGAAACCGCTGGCTTCTATAACACCGCAGGCTTTAACGATGATACGCGTGCATTTCCGTCCATTCCAGCGCGGCACGATGTTGCGCGGCGTGTCGATTGCGCGTTCTTGGCTAAGCAAGTTACCGAGCATTTGATCAAAGAAGACGATGCCGTTGAGGTCGCGATTGACCTTACCTACCGGCTCGCAAAACAAGCTTACAACCTTTGATAACAACTATCGTTGCAACAATAAGAGAGCGATAATGAAGCAGACATGGCGTTGGTTTGGTGAACACGATAATGTTGCCATTGATGAGATTGAACAAGCTGGAGCAAGCGGTATTGTTACCGCCCTTCACCACATCGATAATGGTGAGGTGTGGTCAAGCAGTGAAATCGAAAAACGGCAACAACTAATTGCTACCCGCAAGAATGGCGGGCCTTCCAGTTTAAAATGGGACGTTGTGGAAAGCCTGCCCGTTTCCGAAGACATCAAAAAGCAAGACAATGATTGGCGCAGACACATCGACAATTACAAGCTGAGCTTGGAAAATCTCGCTGCTGCTGGCCTTGAAACGATCTGCTATAATTTCATGCCAATACTGGATTGGACGCGCACAGATTTAAGCTGGCCACTGCCCAATGGTGCACGCTGTATGCGCTTCGATTATACCAACTTTGCGGTTTTCGATATTCATATTCTTGCGCGCTCGGGTGCTACAGAAAATTATGATGATGCTATTATTGAAAGCGCTGCTCAAAAATTCGCAACAATGGACGATGCTTCAAAAATTCAGCTGACCAATAATTTGGTTGCCGGATTGCCCGGTGCCAATCAAAAACTGACCTTGAGTGACCTGCAGCTTTTGCTCGACGGCTATCACGGTATTGATGAGAACCGTTTTAGAAAAAACCATTATGCGTTTTTGGAAGAGGTCATTCCAACCGCTGAACGTTTAGGCATGCGGCTTTGCTGTCATCCTGATGATCCTCCCTTCTCTTTGCTCGGCCTGCCGCGCACCATGTCAACAGAACAGGACTACCGTCTGCTTATGGAAGCCGTGGACAGTCCCGCAAACGGTATAACATTGTGCTCTGGTTCGCTTGGCGCGAATAAGGATAATGATCTACCTGGCATGATGGAACGTCTTGGCGACCGTGTTCACTTCCTACATTTGCGCAATGTTGTCCTTGATGTGCAGCAAACACCTGGTTCATTTTACGAAGGTGAACATCTGTCCGGCAACACCGATATGGTGGCTCTCATTGATGCTGTTTTAAACGAGGAAAACCGCCGTAAAAAAGCTGGGCGCAAAGATTGGAACATTCCTTTCCGGCCAGACCACGGGCAAGATATTTTGGACGATCTAAACCGCAGTGCGCAGCCGGGCTATCCGGCCATCGGCAGGCTTAAAGGACTAGCTGAACTTCGCGGTGTTATATCAGCTTTGGAAGCCGTTATATCAGGCAAATTAACGGTGAGCCAGTCATGAATATTGATGCTTCTTTTACGCCGCCCAAAACAGTTCAAAATGTAAGCTACGAGCGCAATGCGCACGGCGTTGGAATTGTCCATTTTGGCGTTGGCGCATTTCACCGCGCCCACCAAGCGGTCTATATCGATGATGTTCTTGCAAAACATGGGGGCGATTGGCGCATATTGGGCGTTAGCCTTCAAAGCACAAAAGGTGCAGATGCGCTCAATGCACAGGATGGCATTTATACGCTTGCAGTGCGTGAAGGCAAAGAACAGCAACTCTCTCTGCGCCTTATCGGCAGCATCACAGAGGTAGAAGCTGCAACACGCAGCACGGACAAAATTTTCCAAACTTTGGCTGATCCGCAAACGCGCATCGTTACGATGACTGTCACTGAAAAAGCTTACGGTGTTGATCGAAGTTCAGGCGGTGTTGATCTGTCGAATACGAGCATCGCGCATGATTTGGAAGATTCTGCAAACCCGATTGGCATTATCGGGATGATCGTCAAAGGGCTAAGATTGCGCAAAGACGCAGGCTTGAAACCCTACACTGTGCTTTGCTGCGATAACCTTCCCAAGAACGGGGAAATTGTTCGCAGCGGTGTTCTTGATTTTGCACGCCGCATTGATCCGGAATTAGCGGCATGGATTGAAGCGCATGGCGCATTTCCAAGTTCGATGGTTGACCGCATCACACCATCAGCAACACCAGAGCTCTTAGCCGAAATTGAAGAAATACTTGGTGCGAAGGATGCTGCTGCGATTGAAACAGAACCATTTTCGCAATGGGTGGTGGAAGATAATTTTTGCGACGGACGCCCGCTGTGGGAAGATGTGGGCGTCTTGTTTGTTGATGATGTTGCCCCTTATGAGCGCATGAAATTAAGAATGCTCAATGGTGCCCACTCATTGATCGCCTATGCCGGATTTCTAGCCGGCCATAAATATGTGCGCGATGCAATGGCAGATCAGCACATACATAATTTGGTTGAACAGCACATTCTTGCCGCCAGCAAAACACTTACGCCTTTAAGCGGCATTGTATTTGAAGATTACGGCAAACAACTCATCGAGCGATTTGAAAACCCCAACATTGCCCATGAGACGTATCAGATTGCGATGGACGGTTCACAGAAAATGCCGCAACGCATTTTCGAACCTGCAATTGAAAGTCTTGAACACGGGCTAGATATCCAACCATTCGCTTTGGCAACGGCTGTATGGATACGCTTTTGCGCAGGTATCACAAATACCGGCAAAACATATGATTTGCGCGATCCAAGAGAAGATGAGCTTCGTTCAGCATTCAAATCTGGAAATGGCAACGTAAACGATATTTGCACGGCGTTTCTAGAACTTGCCAACCTATTTCCGGCACAGCTGCAACAAAGTGACATCTGGGCCGAGCAACTGAAAGACCAGCTAAGTTCGATTTTAAAATCACACCCATTAGGTTAGACATTGCTAACCTAATGGGCTGACCTTTTAAGCAATTTATACCGACGCCAGCAAACTCGCATTGCCGCCTGCAGCCGTCGTATCAATGCAGATATGGCGCTCCAGATGAATACGATCAGCAAAATTCTGGTCGTTGATTAATGGAAGTATTGCGCCATCGCGTTCAGCAAGCACTTTTCGGTAAGCTTGCAGAACATCATCTTCAGCAAAGCTGACCACGGCATCAAACCCTTCAAGTGTTGCCAGTGCTGACGCTTCTAGTGATCCGTTCAAACCTTCATCACGTTCTAGGTCCGGTGCGATACAGATCGCGGCACAGCCATTTTCTTCAGCGACTTTCTTTTGAGCCAGTGCAGCTTCGCGTGTTGGGCCAAGGCACAAAACCTTTCCGCGGCCATATATGGACAGGATATTGGATTCCCCTGTCGGCCCTGGCAAGTTTAGCGCTTTAAGACTCTGGCCAGTTGTTTTGGCGCGATCTAACAGCGCTTGCACTTCGTGTGCATCAACAAATTGTGCCTGCGGCGCAGAAAGCGTCATAGTATCAGCCATTGCAAAGCGCGGCACATAATATGGCCCACCCGCTTTTGGCCCTGTACCGGACAAGCCCTCACCGCCAAAAGGCTGCGTTCCAACGACAGCACCAATCTGGTTGCGGTTCACATACATATTGCCGATGTTCAAACGCTGCGTCACATATTCAACGCGATCATCGATACGGCTATGCAGACCGCATGTCAGACCAAAGCCCGTTGCGTTGATATCACGCAGAACCTGATCAAGTTCGTTTGCATGAAATCTAACTACATGGAGCACAGGCCCAAAAATTTCCTGCTTCAAATCCAAAATCGAGGACAAGGACAAAACAGCTGGCGCGACAAATATGCCGGTCTGAGGACAAGTGATCTGTTTTAACAATCGGCCTTCGCTGCGGGCGGTTTCAATATGCGCTTCGATAGTTGCTTTGGCTTTCTCGTCAATAACCGGTCCAAGGTCAGCTTTAAATTCCCAAGGATCAGTGACGACCTGTGCGTCCATCGTGCCATATAGCATCTTCAAAAAACTGTCTGCTATATCGTCTTGTAAATAGAGCACTCGCAATGCAGAGCAGCGTTGCCCTGCGGACTGGAAAGCCGAAGCGACAATATCTCGAATGGCTTGCTCCGGCAAAGCGGTACTATCAACGATCATCGCATTCAAACCACCCGTTTCGGCAATGAGTGGCGCAGATGGAGACATGTTTTCAGCCATGTTCCGGTTGATTGATTGGGCCGTCGCGGTCGAGCCTGTAAAGCACACACCGTTGATGTCTTTGTGTCCTGTTAAAGCAGCGCCGATCGTTCTGCCTTCACCTGGCAATAATTGCAAAGCGGATGCGGGAACACCTGCCTCATGCAATAATTGAGTTGCTCTTACAGCGACTAAACTTGTTGTTTCTGCTGGCTTGGCCAAGACACTATTGCCTGCGGCCAACGCGGCGCTCAACTGTCCTGTAAAAATCGCCAATGGGAAGTTCCACGGCGAGATACAAGTAATTGTTCCACGCGGCGGGTTTTTAAGTTCGAGTGCACGCGCTGCATAATAACGCAGAAAATCGACCGCTTCACGCAGCTCGGCAATTGCATCCAACGCGGTCTTTCCAGCTTCACGGGCCAGCAAGGCAAACAATTCACCAAAGTGTTCTTCGTAAAGATCGCCGGCTTTATTGAGAACGGCAGCACGCTCCTGCGGTGATGCTGTCCAAATGGATGCGTCAGCAATTGCTTTGTCCACATCCTTGGCTGTGCAAAATTGAATTGTTCCGACTGTGTCATCCGGCAAAGACGGATTTTTAACTGTGACAGTCTCACCAGAGGCTTTTTTAGCCACTATCACAGGCTTCAAATGCCATTGATGATTTTTATATGGCCCACGTGCATTTTCGATCAGTTCAAGATCATCTGTGTTACGCACATTGAACCCACGTGAATTGCGGCGTTCATCACCGTAAAGGTCATCAGGATGACATACGGTTTCGAGGTCTGGATCAACTTTTTTAAATGGATCAGCAGCAACGACGCTAGCCGGAACATTCTCATCAACGATTTGATTGACGAACGAGCTATTTGCCCCATTTTCCAAAAGACGCCGCACCAGATAAGCAAGCAAGTCTTCATGCGCGCCAACAGGCGCATAAATTCTACAGCGATATTTGTTTTTACTAATCACGAGATCATGTAACGACTCGCCCATGCCGTGTAGGCGTTGAAATTCGAATACATCAGGTGCCGCATCCATCTCAATAATTGCAGCAACGGAATGAGCGTTATGCGTAGCAAATTGCGGATAGATACGGTCCGTCATGCCAAGAAGTTTTTGCGCGCAGCAGATGTAACAAACATCGGTTGCCGATTTTTGCGTAAAGACTGGAAAGCCTTCCAAGCCTTCGACTTGAACGCGCTTAATTTCTGTGTCCCAGTAAGCGCCCTTGACCAAGCGCACCATAATTTTGCGGTCGAGCTTTTCTGCCAATGCGTATAGCCAATCAAGGACGTAAGCAGAGCGTTTTCCATAGGCTTGCACAACAACGCCAAAACCATCCCAACCAGCTAATGCTTCATCACTCAAAATTGCTTCAATAACATCAAGGGACAAGTCCAAACGGTCAGCTTCTTCCGCGTCGATGTTTAAGCCCATACCAGCATCACGGGCTTGTTTTGCCAATATCAATGTACGCTCAACCAGCTCCGTCATAACTCGGTCGCGCTGGGCGACTTCATAGCGTTCATGCAGCGCAGATAATTTAATAGATATGCCCGGATTTTTTCGAATGTCGTCTGACGTACATTCTGATGCCAGTTTGGAAATCGCGTTTGCATAAGCATCAAAATAATCGGTTGCATCAGACGCAGTCAGCGCTGCTTCACCCAGCATATCATAGGAAAAAGTATAGCCTTGCGCTTGTTTTTTACGGCCGCGTGACACCGCAGCTTCAATTGTTTCACCCAGAACGAACTGAGCGCCAAGCTCCTTCATCGCGCGCGATACGGCTGTGCGAATAACAGGCTCTCCAACGCGGCGAACGGCTGAACGAAGCAGCGAAGCCATGCTGTTTTTTTCATTCTCATCTTCCCGCAGCACTTTACCTGTAAGCATAAGCGCCCAAGTGGAAGCATTAACGAGCGGAGAGCTGGATTTACCCAAATGGGCGCCCCATTCTGATGGTGCAATTTTGTCCTCAATTAGCTCATCAATTGTTTCGCTGTCTGGCACGCGAAGCAAAGCTTCTGCCAAGCACATAAGTGCAATACCTTCGTTCGTGGACAAGCCATACTCAGCAAGGAACACTTCCATCAGGCTTGGCTTGCGATCACTTCGAATTTCTTGAACAAGCTGCGCGCCACGCTTTTCAGCACGCTGGTGAAAATCTTCACTCATCTCAGCATTGGCAACGAGCTCATTTATAATTTCAAATTCATCACGCATATGATTGCGCCGAATGACAGTACGAAGATTTTCAAGTTTTAACATGGCATCAATCCATTGTGACAATGACGCACACTAGCAAAGCTGAAACAGTGAATTTCACTTTATTGTTGCTATTTCCAGTTCATTTTCCCATTGTTAGCCATCTGTATGTGAAATTTGAATATTGAAATTATGAAATTTAGTGAATTAGACCAGACCGACCGTAAAATTTTGCGTATTATGCAGACAGACGGGCGCATATCCATAACGCAGCTATCAGAAAAAGTCGGCCTTTCGAAAACGCCGTGCCAAATGCGCGTCAAAAAACTGGAAGATTACGGCTATATAGTTGGGTATCGCGCCGTACTTGATCCCATGAAGATGGGACTTGGTCATGTGACCTTCATTGAAGTCAAAATGAATGACACCACACCCAAAGCCCTCAAAGCTTTTGATGATGCAATCCGAAAGATTCCAGAGATTGAAATGTGCCATTTGATTGCCGGTGGCTTTGACTATCTGCTTAAAGTGCGCACCACCGATATCGTTTCTTACCGGCAAATTCTCGGTGAAGTCATTTCTTCTCTGCCTTATGTGAACAGCACTTCAACCCACGTCTCTATGGAAGCGGTAAAAGACGACCATTAAAGCGAGCGACTGCGCAACCAAAACAAAAATGCAAACTATATTGCCTCCGACCTCGCCAATGTAACGTTGCGTAACATTACTAACTAGCGCTAAATAGAGGAAAATAAATGGTTTTCCGGTTTAGATTTACTCAAAATTAGCAAAGCACTGATCTAGTTGGCTAAGATCATGCTGATCATCCTAGTGTCATGAAGGACACGCGTTGCGCTACAGCGAGTCCTTGTGTCCGTCTTAGGATAAGAAAAGCGCTTCGATTTATAGCAAATATCTTGCTCACTCATTTTCCGGCACATTTCTGTCAAGCAAAGTAAGTGAAATTCTCGATTTCGGAGCTAAAATGTCAATTCTGAAAAGCTTGGTTCTGCATTTTGAAAAAATAATGCTTGGTAAGCATGCAAATTCTAGGCTCACGACAAGCACACTTCGAAAAGCGCAGATTGACCGTGTCATTTCAGTCAATCCACTTATGGTGTTGGTTTGTTATGCAAATGCGGTGTCTTTAATCATGCATTTCTGGAACACAGATCTCAGGAACATAACCATATTTTTTATGGCACCAATTTTAGTTCTCATTACTCACAATGCCTATGCTGTGCATCAATTTAAATTACGAAAAATGCCAGACTATGTCGGCACAACAGCCATCGAAAAAGTAACCGCATATTGCAGTATCTCTGCATTATTGTGGGGTAGCTCTCTGGCTGTGCTGTTTTCTTCAACGAGCGCCAATCCAGATTTTATTGTTAGCGCTGTAATTGCGGGCATGCTTGGTGGCGGTGCCGTTGCTATGAGCTTTGTTCCGTCCGCTCTATTAGCTTTTGTTACCCCCATTGCTATCTTAACAACGATTGCAATGTTCATGTACCCGACACTGGACACGGTCCTGCTTGGTATTTTGTTCCTGATCTATTGCTTTATTCTTGTTCGAGCAGGAATGGTGTTTGCCAAAAACCTTGCTAAGTCCGTTTGTAAGGATCTTGAGCAACAAAAAAATGCTGACACAATTTCCATTTTACTTAACGAATATGCAGAAGGTGCTAGCGACTGGCTTTGGGAAATTGATTCATCAGGAAAAATGACGTTTGGCGTCGAGAATTTTTCAAGTGCTATAGGTACTGATATTTCATCATGGCACTTTAAATTTGATAATGTTCAAAAAGCATTCTCAAACAACAAATTATTCGTTCAACAAAATTTAGAGGCCATCCAAGAAGCTTTTGTAGAAAGAATTCCACTCCAAGAGATAACCTTTGGTGTCGGCCCCAACCATCAAAACATGGTCTGGATTGAAGTGAGCGGAAAACCTCAGTTCGATGCAGAAGGTAGCTTTATGGGCTACCGAGGTTTTGCGAAAAACCGTACTCTTGAAGTAGAAGACCAAAAGAACATTCAGTTTTTGGCCAATAATGATACCATGACTGGCCTGCTGAACAGATCATCATTCTTCTCCAAGATAGATCAGGCATTTGCAAATTATCTTGAAAGCGGCAGCGAGTTTGCAATATTATATATCGATCTTGATGGATTTAAGCGTATCAATGATACAAAAGGTCATGCGACCGGTGATGAGGTGCTTGTCGAAGTTTCCAAAAGATTGAAATCAACCATTGGGAAAACGGCTGTCATTGCACGTTTAGGCGGCGATGAATTCGCAGCGATGGTGGAGGTGGATAAAGCAACATCAAAAACCGAAGAAATTGCTGATGCAATCATCAAGACCGTTGCCAAGCCAATTCAATGCCGCATTCAAGAGGTTCGTGTAAGTGCATCTATTGGCATCGCGTTTATTGGGAAAGACGGAAAAGATACTCAAAGCGTCGTGAGCTCTGCCGATACAGCTCTCTATCAGGCAAAGCATGCTGGCAAAGATTGCTACCGTGTGTTTGACACGAGTATGAATGAGCAAGTTCACCGCATGAACGCTATGCGTGAAGCTTTGGAAAAAGATCTGGATAATGGCGCTCTTAAGCTCGCCTTCCAACCTTTCTTCAGATCAAGCGATCAATCGCTCGCAGGCTTTGAGGCACTCGCGCGTTGGGAACATAAAGACTTTGGGTTTGTGCCGCCTGATGTGTTCATTCCTCTGGCCGAGCAAACTGGTCTCATCAACAAGCTGGGTGATTGGGCGCTTCGTGAAGGCTGCTATATCGCATCATATTGGCCGCCTCATATGAAGCTTGCTGTCAATGTATCCGTTCCTCAATTCCAGCAAGAAAGCTTCATTGAACGCCTCGAAAACATTCTTGATGAAACAAAAATGGAAGCTAATCGCCTAGAGCTTGAAATCACAGAAGCTGTTTTTGCCGATAATCCTGAAGCGGTTATGGAAAAGGTCACTAAGATTAAGCGTCTTGGCGTCAGCTTTTCTCTTGATGATTTTGGCACAGGGTTTTCTAGCCTTATGTACCTCATCAAGTTCCCATTCGATAAGTTGAAAATCGATCGGTCATTTTTGCAGCAGGCTGAACGTGACGAAAGCGCCAAAAAGGTTCTCCAAACAATTGCTCGCTTGGGTGAGCAATTAAAAATGGAAACGACGGTCGAGGGTATCGAAACTGCAGAGCAACTTTCAATGGTCTCGGAATTGAACTGTACTTATCTGCAAGGTTACTATTTCGGCAAACCGCAACAGGTTATAGATATTGGCCGATTTATTGCGCGTGATGTTCAACGTATGCTTGCTGAAAAATCTGCAGACAATTTAATAGCCTTTACGCCGGAGCGCAAACAAGCATGGTAGCTTTTCAAATAACAAATTGGGACAGTGCCTATGAAAATGGCGGCAATATTGCCGGTAGCGCAGAAATAATATCGCAATGGCCGACTGATGCCGCGCAATATAGAAAACAAGCCAAAGGCACGTTAGACGTTTCTTACGGTCCACAAGAGCGCGCAAAATACGATCTCTTCATACCAGATGGAGCGCCAAAAGGTCTCTTTGTTTTTGTACATGGAGGTTATTGGCAATCGACAGACAAATCCATGTGGTCACACTATGCCAAAGGTGCTGTAGAGGCTGGATTTGCCGTTCTCGTTCCTGGCTATGAGCTGTGCCCGAACGTCACCATAGACCAAATCACACATATGGTTGCCCAAGCCATCAATCATGCAGCTCAAAATATTGCAGGCCCAATTATATTAACGGGTCATTCTGCTGGCGGACACATCGTGGCCGAGCTTGCAACGACACAGACCTACCTTGAAAAACAGGTATCGGCGCGGCTTACTCATATCATTCCTATTTCAGGTCTTTTCGACCTGCGGCCATTTCTTAATACGAAACTCAACGATGCGATGCGGCTAACAGGAGAAAGTGCAGAAACATCCAGCCCTGCACTTAAATCACCATTGCCTCACATACGTTTAACGGCATGGGTAGGCAGTAATGAGCGCAGCGAGTTCCTGCGCCAAAACGCGCTCATCGCAAATATTTGGCATGGTCTTGGTATTGTAACCGAGGCAGTTGAAGAACCCGACAAGCATCATTTTAATGTCATTGACGGGTTGCTCGACAAAAACTCTGCATTGTTGCGCACGGCGCTGGCATAAGCCAACGCCATACAATATTACTTATCGGTGCCATTCCAAGGCCCATTATGTGCGCCTTCTTCACCAATGCGTTCAAATGTATGCGCTCCAAAAAAGTCGCGCTGTGCTTGGATCATATTCGCTGTTGAACGGCCTGTTCGCATCATGTCAAAATAGGCAAGCCCAGCTGAAAGCGCAGGGGTGGAATTGCCCGTTAACGCACCTTGGCTAACAACTTGGCGCAGATCGCCGTGACTGTTTTTCAAGCGTTCAACAAAGAATGGCGCAAACATCAAATTCGCATCTGGCGTTTTTTTCAATGCTTCGGCCATATCGTTCAGCATTGCAGAACGAATAATACAGCCCTCTCGCCAAACTTCTGCAACATCCGGCATTGGAAGGCCCCACTCATAAGTTTTAGAAGCGGCACTTAACATATCGAAGCCCTGCGCATAGCAAGCGATTTTACCAGCCAGAAGAGCGTTCTCCAGCATATCAATTGTGATCGCATCACCTGTGATAGGTGACGGCGCAGCAGAGTATATTTCTTCGCCAGACTTGCGCTGATCAAGACGTGCAGAAATGTTGCGTGCGGCAACCGCTGCCTCAATCGTTGTTACCGGTGTGCCGAGATGTTGTGCTTCAATGGCCGTCCAGCGTCCGGTTCCTTTTTGGCCAGCCCGATCCAGAATGATATCGAGAATAGGAACGCCAGCTTTATCATCAATGACTTTGGCAACTTCTGCTGAAATCTCGATCAGATAAGATTGAAGCGGCCCTTCATTCCATTTGGCAAAAACGTTAGCAATATCGGGTGCAGACATATTCATGCCATCACGCAAAATGCCATAAACTTCCGCAATCATCTGCATGTCGGCATATTCAATGCCGTTGTGAACCATTTTAACGAAGTGACCTGCGCCGCCCTCACCCATCCATGTGGCACAGGCTTGGCCTTCATATTTGGCTGAGATCGCTTCGAGTACTGGCGCGACTTCATCCCAAGCTTTGCGCGGACCACCGCCCATAATCGACGGGCCGAAACGTGCGCCTTCTTCACCGCCAGAAACGCCAATGCCTAAAAAACGAAATCCTTGTTCGAGCGCTTCTGCTGCGCGCCGATTACTATCACCAAAGTTAGCATTACCAGCATCGATGATAATATCTTCAGGTTCAATGAGTGGGCGTAGCGCCGCAATTTGGTCATCAACAATCGATCCGGCAGGCACCATCAAAATTATTTTGCGCGGGCTTTTGAGCGCAGCAACGAATTGCTCCAACGTATCAGTGCCAGTCAGCTTATCTTTTAAGCGCCCGGCTTCTTCAACGAACTCATGCGTGCGTGCAACTGTCCGGTTATAAACAGCAATATCAAAACCGTTCTCTGCAATGTTGAGCGCAAGATTGCTTCCCATAGTGCCAAGTCCGATTAACCCTACCGTTGGTTGCTCTGTCATTTCGTTTCCATTTTTTAGTATTGTTATCAGCATGC
Source organism: Ahrensia sp. 13_GOM-1096m (assembly GCF_000620605.1). Taxonomy (NCBI): domain Bacteria; kingdom Pseudomonadati; phylum Pseudomonadota; class Alphaproteobacteria; order Hyphomicrobiales; family Ahrensiaceae; genus Ahrensia; species Ahrensia sp. 13_GOM-1096m. The sequence goes on along the minus strand of NZ_JIAX01000006.1, from coordinate 504,219 downwards.
CCACATCGAATGCACGAGACTATGATTAGCATTATATCATGCTTGTGACATGCGCGAACGCAACCTCTCACAGGAAATTGATTCCGCATAATCGTGGATAAAATCATGCAGTACGCTTGCGTGTTTCAGTTATATTTTGAGATTAATTTTGGCTCTGAGGGCGTTTTCTAGGAAGCGATATTTTTACCAAAGTTCCACTCTCATCAGTATCTGATACTTCCAAATGCCCTTTATGCATATCAACAACAGAGCGTATGATGGACAATCCTATACGCGCATCTTTCTTTGCGGTATCAGCTGATTGCTCGAGCCCTTTACATTGAACATCTAGGGCGCCAGTAAAACAGATATTCTGACCGCAAATTTCAATCTCGACATGTTGGCCGCAATTTTTTGTGGAAACGCTAATATCCGTTAGCTCGGGCGAAGATTTGATCGCATTGGTAAGAACACTGGTTACAGCCTGCATTACGGCATTGCTGTCACACTCTGTCAGACACAATAAAGCATCAAACTGTTTTGTTATTTTCTGCTTTCGGCAATCGGCAAAGACATCAACCTGATTAATTGCTGTACTGATTATGTCGTTGATGTCGGTCATTTCCCACACAGGATTCTTCAAGTAATCAACACTTGAAACCTGGACAATAAGCTCATTGATTGCACCGAGAAGATTAGTTCCTGCACGATTAATTATCGTCAGCGTATCAGCAACATTGCTATTATCTAATGGCCCAAACGCCCCAAGCATCAGCGCTTCCGAATAACCTAAAATGGCATTAAGCGGTGTTTTCAGATCATGGCTAACATGGGCGAAAAAATTATCTTTTGCGCACTTAACTTCATTCAACCGCGTGGTCGTTTGTTCAAGCTTCTGCTCAAGTTTGAAAATGTGTAGCGCATTTCGGATCGTTAGCTCTAGCACTGCAGGCGTCAAATTATCGAGATCAATATAATTGACCATATCGCGATCAAAGCCATCGTCTGTGGTCTCACCCGCTATAAAAAGAACAGGCACTTCGCTTTTTAATTCGGCATAAATAGCAAGTGCATCATCGCCAGCAGAAACTTCATGGCTATTGCCCAACAATACAAGTTCGGCGCGATTACTCGCTACGATTTTAGTTGCATCAGCAAGGCTATGCGCGCGAATGGCACTGACATTATAACGTTGAATGAGGTTTAGATGCTTAGTAAGCATTTCAAAATCAACGCCATCAGCGTCGACAATCACAATACTCAAGTTTTTAGCATTATGCACCGCTTGCTTTGGTTTAGCGGCGACCAGATGCAAGTTAGTATAGATATCTATAAGCTTATGTGTATCAGCAATGGTTTTCATGAATTCCCCCAGAGCAGTCCAAATTATTGGTAGCATCTGACTTGCGCGGTCTTCACATACAGGTGCGTGTTATGCTCGTTAACCTTTTGTTAACTATATCGCGCGCTACCTTGCCTGAAGCTGAATCAGCTTACAAAAACGCTGTTTATCTAAAGCATCCAGCGCTTTACGCAGCAATGATGCGTCCAAGGCTGCGTCAAAAATGTGCCTATTATTCATTACGCGCTGCGTGTAAACAGGTCATATACGCATTGCCTCGTTATGATTTTGACCAGAGTTATCGTTTGAAAAACACGTTTCTGCCATTGAAATTACTGCTGGTCGCAGCGCTTATTTTAGCGTCATTTGCGCATACTGCTTTTTCACGCGAAACAGTGGCGCCATCGGGCTACGACGCGCGCGCATTTTCAGCGCAATTCGTATTGCCGGACGGCACTTTACCAGTTTTATGCGAACAATCAGGCGATGGCACTCCGCATCATAGTTCACCTGTTCCTTGTGAGTTTTGCTCTATTGCGGGCGCTGCGCTGTCTGTCGGTTCTCTCGCAGATTCAGTTTTCTGCCGGTTTGCAACCGCTCTTGAAATCAAAATACCGGAAGCGACGGACAATCTTTTCCGTCCGCTTTATCGCACTTTTGCGCAAAGCCAAGCTCCGCCGATTGTTTGAATATTCTAAATTCGATCAATCAAATTAATGCCGCGCAATAACGCGCAGGCGACGGAGAAAACCATGAAAAAACTACTTTTAACATTTGCATCTTTGGCTCTTATGTCAGCGGCTTCATTTGCTCACGATTACAAAGTCGGCGAGCTCGTCATCAATCATCCCGTCATGCGGGAAACACCTGCCAATGCCCCCGTTTCTGGCGGCTACATGACAATCAAAAACAACGGCTCAGAAGCTGACCGACTGCTTGCTGTAGAGGTCGATTTTGCTGGCAAATCAGAAATCCATGAAATGTCGATGTCCGGTGAAGTCATGAAAATGCGCAAGCTGGAAGAAGGTCTCGAAATTCCTGCTGGCGGCGAAGTTAAACTTATGCCTGGCAGCTACCATTTGATGTTTATGCAACTGGAAAAGCAGCTCACGGAGGGCGAGAAATATGATGCGACTTTGATCTTCGAAAAGTCCGGCTCTGTTGATGTGACATTGAATGTCGAAACATTGGAAGAGATCAAAAAATCGCTGGGCGGCGAAGCCATGGATCATTCACACCACGGCATGGAAGAAAGTGAGACGAAAAAAGCTGAGTAAAAGTTCAGCCTACTTTCAATCATGGGCGAGCGGCAGGAATGCCCTCGCCTTTTTATATAGTTACAGAGCGCTGAAAAATCAGCACCAAGTTACTTATTTTTCCTGATCATCAAGGTCGTCTTGTTTGACCGCTGACCAATCGGTTTGATACATTTTTACAGCTGCGATTATGCCCAGACCAAAAAAGATGATCGCCCAAGTTACGGCACCTGCATATAGCTCAAACAGCGCCCATAAAAAAAGCACAGTCACCACAGCGTAGCGCCGCCAAACCGGATAGAAAAACGGCGTATCGAAGTCGAAAAATCCAGGCCTCTTACTCATTATCATTGTCCTTTTTTGCGGCTTCACCTTTTGGCGTAATTGAGTAGATACCGCGTTCCACCTTTTCAAACCAACCATAATAATCAGCGGCCATAATTGCTCGTGCCCGCGACACCGATATCGCCTTAGCAACATCAGATGCTTTTGACGGTCCATTATCTGATAAATATTGCAAGCAACGCATCGCATCCTGTCGGTAAGCAGTTACAATCGTTTGCTTGTTAATGCCACCCTGATTTGGATCGCCCACGCGCAATTCAAACTCGCGCAAAAGACGTCCCGCCTTTCGCTTTGATTGGCGCGGCTTATAGGGTGCAGGATCAAGATGTGGCTCAACAAACCCGTCTTTTAAGCGCACAGTTAATAGCCCAATGCCTAACCGTCTGCATAAGCGCTTATTATTCTTCAAACTATTCAAAAACGCACGCCCAGTCCCACGTGGTACAGCGATATAAACATCATCCGTCATCGATTGGCGGTCCGTTGCCTGATGATAAAGCGTGAGGCTGAAGGCTGTTTTCATCTCAACGATTACGGGCGGTTCATCCTCACGGACCGCGACAATATCTGCGCCAGCGATCTCGCTTTTCACCTGATAGCCTTGTTTGGAAAGAAAAGCCTTTATCGGTTCATATAGCTCCGTTTCCGCAATTTTTGTTTTGGCCATTTTAATATTCATCCTGCGATCGCATACTGCTTCACCGTACCGTTCTGGTGTCTAAACTAGACAATCTGCATTATGAAAAATGCCCAAATCACATAACGCATCGTTTTGGCAAAACCGACGATTAAGACAAACCGCCAAAATGGTTCGCGCAAAACACCTGCAATCAGCGTAATCGGATCTCCAATGATTGGCATCCAGCTTAATAACAGGCTCCAATATCCATATTTCTCATATCGATGTTGAGCAGCTTCAAGCTGTGCAGGGCTTGCGGGAAACCATTTGCGGTCTTTAAACCGTACAATGAAACGGCCGATCACCCAATTGCTTATACTCCCAAGCGTATTGCCAAGACTGGCAATGAGAACGAGCGGGATTATTCCATATTGCTGCGATGCATAAAGCCCAGCCAAACCAAGCTCGCTTGCAGCAGGCAATAAAGTCGCTGCTAAAAAACTTGCAACGAACAGTCCGAAATACCCGCTAATAAGCATTAAAATTGCCGCTTTGCGCCATGATTGATAATATTACCCAAGGGCGAGACTCACCAAAGCGTGATAATCACATCCGCCGAGTTGATAACTAACTCTGTGCATTTCTGGTATAGATAATGCAACAGCAAGCCAAAAGAACGGATAAAAACATGCCTGTATATCGCTATCCAATGCCGAAGGGTTCCGAGATAACAGATGAAAAGATGTTTTTAAACAGACGCCAATTTATGGTTGGCGCGGCGGGGCTTGCCGCTGGTGCTACTGTTCCAACTATCGGCCATGCGAAAACTATTGATGATTATAAAGCGTTGAATGTTTCGGTCAAAAACAGTCCCTATTCCACAAAAGATCCAGCAAATCCGTTTGAAGATATTACGACACATAATAATTTTTATGAGTTCGGCACTGGCAAAGGTGATCCGGCCGCCAATGCAGGAACGCTAACGACAGATCCATGGTCGATCAAAGTTGGCGGCTTGGTCAACAATCCTGGCACAATCGACATCAACGACATTTTAAACAGCCCTGAGCTGGAAGAACGCATTTACCGGCTGCGCTGTGTCGAAGCATGGTCAATGGTCATCCCTTGGGTCGGCATTCCATTAGCGAGCGTGCTCAGCAAATATGATCAGCAAGGCGATGCCAAATATGTGTCTTTTGAGACCTTGGTGCGCCCAGAAGAAATGATCGGACAGAAAAGCGCATTCGGTTTGGACTGGCCTTATGTGGAAGGGTTGCGTTTGGATGAGGCAATGCATCCGCTGACCATTTTGGCCGTTGGTGTTTATGGCAAACAAATGCCGAACCAAAACGGCGCGCCAATTCGCTTGGTCGTGCCGTGGAAATATGGCTTTAAATCTATCAAATCTATTGTCGGTATTAAGTTTACAGCAAAGCAGCCAGCAACGACGTGGAACCTGCAAGGGCCGAGTGAATATGGTTTTTATTCCAACGTAAATCCCGGTGTTGATCACCCGCGTTGGAGCCAGAAGACGGAGAAAATTATTGGCAGCGGAATCTTTGGATCACGCAGACAAACAGAACAGTTCAATGGATATAAGGAACAGGTTGCTTCGCTTTATGAAGGCATGGACCTTGTAAAGAATTTCTGACAATGGCGCAGTCAAAACTATGGACAAAAGCGCCGACATGGATTGTTTATCTCGTCGGCTTTTTGCCAGCAGCTTATCTTATATATGGCGTTGTCACTAACACACTTGGGCCGGACCCAATTAAAGTGTTGGAAAACAATTTGGGCGAACGCGCGTTACAGTTTTTATTGATTGGTCTGGCTATCTCGCCATTAATGCGGTTTGCGAAAATCAATCTTGTAAAATATCGACGTGCGATTGGTTTAATCGCGTTCTTTTACGTCTTCATGCATTTGCTTGTTTATACGGTGCTCGACCGTCAGCTCGACGTGAGCGCTATTATTGATGACATTTGGAAACGTCCTTACATCACAATCGGCATGTCGGCTTTTTTATTGCTGACACCGCTCGCGCTTACATCAAACAATTACTCCATACGAAAGCTTGGTCTAGCGGCATGGAACAAACTTCATAAAGTTGTTTATGTTGCTGTGGTTTTGGGCGCCCTGCATTACATGCTTCTTACCAAGACATGGCAAGTTGAGCCTATCGTCTATTTTGTTTTGGCAATATTGCTGGTTGGTAGCCGAAAATTCTATCCAAAACGCAAGAAACCAATAAAAGCTGAAGCCCAAACAACAGTGCAAACAGCCTGAAATTCAAAACGCCGCTGCTCCAAATTTGAAGCAACGGCGCATAAGTCTTGGAAGGTATTTTATTTTAAGACAGGCAGCGCTGAAACGACCCTGTTAGTTTGGTCAATAATTCACCGTACAACCCAGCACCTGTTTCAATTCCGGCACCAAGAGGGTCAAGCACTTCCACTTTTACGTTCAGCCCTTCAGTTAGTGTCGCGGTAACATCACTGTTAAATTGTGTTTCACTAAAAATGCAGGCCACGTCTTCAGTTTGAAGTACTTCCCTTAGTGATTTCATACGTGCGGCACTTGCTGAAACTTCAGGATTATCAAGCAACAATCCCTTCGCATTCAATCCAAAACGTGCTTCAAAATATTGAGTACCATCATGGAATGCGACAAAAGATTTCTTCCCAACATTTGATAGTTCTGCCGAAATCTTAGTTTCCAAGCTTTGAATTTCAATCAAGGCGTTCTGGGCATTGTTACGGTACGTCTCTGCATTTTCAGGATCAATTCCTTCAAGATGCATTGCGATTGCTTCCAACATTACAGCGGCGTTGTGCGGGTCCAACCAAATATGCGGATCGTGATCACCTACATGTGTGTGACCATGATGGCTGTGGCCTTCATGACCATGCGCTTCTTCGTGTTTATCCTCATGCTTTTCTTTGTCGTCGTCATCGTGCTCATGTTTAGCGTCATGTTCACCTTCATGCTTGTCATCATCTTCGTGCTCATGACCATCTTTATGAGCACCTGCGGCTGCAATTTTTTCTCCATCACGGAAATCAAGCAGTGTCAGCCCTTTTGCATCTATCAGCGCAACATTAGTGTCTTTGCTATCAAGCGCTTCTAATGGTTTGGCAAGAAAGGCTTCAAGCGCAGGCCCGACCCAGAAAACGACATCAGCATTTTGGATTGCCCGCGCATCAGATGGCTTCAATGAGAAATCATGAGGGGAAACATTTGCATTGAGCAAAAGCTCAGGTTCAGCAACATCCCCCATTACCATCGACACCAAGCTATGAATCGGCGCTATCGACGCCACCACTTTCGGCGCAGCGTTTGCAGATGTACAAAGCAAGAGTGTACTCATTGCGAGAAAAATGCTTGAACGTGCCTTCGTGGCGGACAAAATATTGTACATTTCTTCACTTTCATGTCGACGATTGCTGGTATGTTATAATATAACACTTACGTAAAATATATTTTCAGTGCAAGTGTTTTTAGAACTAATTTGAGGTTTTCCATGAGCGGTCCACTCGTTACACTTAAAGGCGCAGGCGTCTATCGCGATAAGCGCTGGCTTGTCAGAGGTGTTGACCTTGAGGTCGCCCGCGGCGAGATCGTTACAATGATTGGACCGAATGGATCGGGAAAATCAACGACGGCAAAAATGGCACTGTCTATTATAAAGCCTGACGAAGGAACTGTTCAACGATCTGACAATTTAAAGGTCAGTTATGTTCCACAGAAGCTATCTATCGATTGGACAATGCCGCTTGATGTGCGCCGCTTCATGAACCTGACGAGTAAATTGACAGCAGGACAGATTGACGATGCGCTCACAGCGACAGGTGCGCCACACTTAAAAAAGGCTGAAGTCCGCAGTCTATCGGGCGGTGAGTTTCAGCGGGTCATGCTTGCTCGCGCTATGGCACGCCGCCCTGATTTACTTGTGCTAGACGAGCCTGTGCAAGGCGTGGACTTTGCCGGTGAAATCTCAATCTACGATTTAGTAAAGACCATTCGAGATGATCTTGGATGCGGCATTTTACTAATTTCGCACGATCTGCATATTGTTATGGCTGCGACTGACAAAGTTATCTGTCTTAATGGACATGTATGTTGCCAAGGCACGCCTACAAGCGTTGCGAAAAGTGAGGCCTATAAGAACCTGTTCGGTCCCCGCAATGATTCAACTTTGGCCGTGTATCAACATCGCCATGACCACGACCATTTACCTGATGGGCGTGTCAGACATGCAGATGGAACCGTAACCGATCATTGTCACAGCGACGATGGTCACCATGATGATAAGCCGTCTCACAACCATTTAAATGAGCAAGACCATGCTTGATGATTTTATTGCTCGCGCTCTTTTAGCTGGTATTGGCTTGGCCATTATTGCTGGTCCACTTGGCTGCTTTATCATATGGCGCCGTATGGCTTATTTCGGCGATACACTTGCTCACTCAGCACTGCTGGGTGTTGTTGCGGGTATCTTTTTAGACATCAACATTACCCTCACCGTGTTTGTTGTTTCTGCTGTCATTTCCTGCTTGATGATTTTATTGCGGCGCAGCGGCACGCTTTCATCCGATGCGATATTGGGTCTGCTATCCCATTCAGGATTAGCACTTGGCCTTGTGGCCATAAGCTTTCTTAGCCAATCCAATGTTAGCTTAAACAGCCTTTTATTTGGAGACATATTGGGCGTATCTAAACAAGATGTCGGTATCATCTATATTGGTGGTACTGTTTTATTGATCATTCTTGTTTTGATTTGGCGACCTCTGTTTGCAGCAACGGTTAGCCAAGAACTAAGCGAAGCAGAAATGAAAAATCCGAACCTACCGGAAATTATATTCATGCTGTTGATGGCTGCGGTGATTGCTCTTGCAATGAAGATTGTCGGCGTATTACTAATCACAGCAATGTTGATTGTACCGGCTGCGACTGCGCGCAAATTTTCTGTAGCTCCTGAGCAGATGGTCGTGATATCGATATTAATAGGCATCCTATCTGTGAGCGGCGGTGTCGCAGGATCTTTGCAGTTTGACACGCCTACCGCGCCGACAATTGTTGTGGCATCACTTATCCTCTTCATTTTAAGCCGTTTGTCGCCTCGGATGTTACGTGCAAAAAGGAACGAGTAATGGGCACACCGCAAAAACTGACAAAAAATCAATCGCTTGTATTGGGTATTCTCGATAAGTCAGAGCAGCCGCTGAGCGCCTATACAATTTTGGATTCGCTTCGCAGTGAAGGGTTGCGCGCACCTTTACAGGTTTATCGTGCATTAGATGCTCTGGTTTCGCTTGGTAACGTGCACCGACTGGAGAGTTTAAACGCTTTTGTTGCTTGCTCGCATGCAGGCTGTTCATCGCATAGCTCTGCAACTTTCATCATATGCAAGAATTGCGGGATTGTAGCGGAAATTTACGACGACACGATTACTTCCCAGCTGCACCAAGTTGCAGAACGCGCAGCGTTTAGCTTGCAAAAAACCACAGTGGAACTGCATGGCATTTGCGCGTCATGCCAAAACAACGCATAGCAATTCAACAGCTCCCAACAGGAGAATATATATGACGGCAACGCCGATCAATTTCGACAATTCCTATGCTAAATTACCAGAGGGTTTTTACGCTAAAGTCACGCCAGCCAAGGCAAGTGCACCGGAAGTATTGGCCCTTAATGAAAGCCTTGCCAAAGAACTTGGCATCGACACACAATGGCTGAAATCTGACGCTGGCATCGCCATGCTTTCTGGCAATGCACTACCGGATGGCGCAGCCTCTATTTCGACAGCTTATGCTGGCCATCAGTTTGGTAATTTTGTGCCGCAGCTCGGTGATGGACGCGCTTTATTGATCGGCGAAGTGATCGACACGAATGGAAAACGCCGCGATATTCAGCTTAAAGGCAGCGGCCTTACGCCATTTTCGCGCGGCGGTGATGGTAAGGCTGCAATCGGGCCAGTGTTGCGCGAATATATTGTTTCAGAAGCGATGCATGCGCTTGGCATTCCAACCACGCGCGCATTGGCAGCGCTGGTTACCGGCGATGATGTTATTCGCGAAGAGATTTTACCTGGCGCCATTTTAACACGCATTGCGTCCAGCCATATCCGTGTTGGCACGTTCCAGTTTTTCTATGCCCGTGATGACATTGCATCTCTTAAAGCACTGGCTGATCATGTCATTGAGCGGCATTATCCCGAAGCGCGCAATCATGAAAATCCTTATCTTGCGATGCTGCAAGGCGTGGTTGAAAAACAAGCAGAGCTTATCGCAAACTGGTTGATGGTCGGTTTTATTCACGGTGTCATGAACACCGATAATATGTCCATTGCTGGCGAGACCATCGATTATGGACCCTGCGCTTTTATAGACAGATTTGATCCTAAAACTGTTTTCAGCGCGATCGATCAAGGCGGCCGTTACGCTTATGGCAATCAGCCCTCTATTGGACAGTGGAACCTATCTGCGCTGGCACAGGCCATGTTGCCAATTCTAGACGATGATGAGGCAAAAGCTATCGAGCATGCGAAAAAGGCGCTTGATGCTTATTCGACGACTTTTGAAACGACTTACGAGGCACTCATTCGCAAAAAGCTTGGCTTTCAAAAGGCGAATGAAGGCGATGTAGCTTTATGGCAAGATTTAACGAAACACCTCACAGCCGGTGAAGTTGATTTCACCCAATTTTTCCGTGCGCTTTCAAAAGCGTCAATCGAACCAAGCATGAAAGATATGGTTTTTCATGAGTTGTTTGGTGGTCCGTCCATGTTTGACATGTGGATGGTTGCGTATCGTTTAAGACTTCATCTTGAAGACAGGGATGATCAAGAACGACAAAAAGCAATGCTTAGCGTGAACCCTGCCTATATACCGCGCAATCATTTGGTCAATGAAGCGCTGGAGGCGGCACAAGAAGGCGATCTGACCTTTACAGAAAAACTGATGGAAGTTCTTTCAAATCCTTTTGAAGAACAAGCAGGATTTGAGCGCTATCTGCTGCCACCTAAACCGGAAGAAGTTATCAAAAATACATTCTGCGGCACCTAAAGCGTTTAGCTTTTTGATTGATTGGGGCATCGTTCCCATTCAATATAGCTGCGGGAGGAATTTACATGGCTTCAATCACGGGCTGGGCACACACACCCTTTGGCAAGCTGACAGATAAAACCGTCGAAGCGCTCATTGGCGACGTTGCCAATGAGGCGATTGAAAAGGCTGGTCTGTCGGTAGATCAAATAGATGCGGTTTGTTTAGGCACCTTTAATGCTGGCCTTGTGCGCCAAGATTTTATCGGAAGTTTAGTTTCGTCTGCCGTGCCTGAACTGCGCCACGTTCCTGCAACCCGTTATGAAAATGCCTGTGCGACGGGCAGTGCGGCCATTCATGGAGCACTTGATAGAATTGCTGCTGGCAAAGCGCGATGACGTCAAAGCCTGGAAGGGGCGGCACACTATTTTTGCAAAATTGAGCTTATACGCCAAACGTGCTCTGCTGCTAAAATCGCCACCCCATACTGCCCGAATTAAAACTATACTGGAGATTCTCCCAAACGCTCGATTAGTGCACATTCATCGAACCCCATATCGCGTATTCCTTTCTCAGCGGCACTTTTTTCAATACTGCGGGATGATTCATCCTATTTGCAGCACCTGAACTTAATAACATTAGATCCCAGCATTTTCAGCCTATATGAACGCATTTATGACGTATATTTTGAGGACCTTGACCTGATTCCAGAAGGTAACTTCTACGACATTCAGTTTGAGAAATTGGAGCGAAATCCAGTTCAAGGGATTAAGAATATCTACAAGACACTAGACTTGGACATGTCCGAAGACTTTCTGCGTCGGTTAGAGAACTATGTGACCACGTTGGACGAATACAAAAAGAACGACTTCGCCGAACTGAACGAAGTTACCAAGGCAACATTTTATAGCAGATTACGGCGCAGCTTTGACACTTGGGGCTACCCAGAGAACCCAGTACAAAACGAGTTGCCCTAACAGCGGCTCAAAAGATCGGCGTAGTGTGAAGGCGCGTAAGGCCGTTTAAGGCACTTTACACGCGTGGAAAGTTTACGAGCCCCGGCAGTTTTGCCGGTTTTTTTATGTCTGCGTGTTTGGTGCGCCTGTTATTTGGGCAATTGCGCCGCCAGACAAATAATCCAGCATCAGTTTGCCGATAATATTCTCTAATGTGTGAACGGCGCGATCAGCGCCTACTATACGTTCGATTGTCTCCAGAAAAGCCGACAGGGCGACTTGCATCGCAGCATCTTCGGCGATTTCTTGAGAGTTTTTGCCACGCAAATATTCAAGCACCAAAATCATCTCAGACCCAAATTCATCTTTCATAGAAGTGTACAGAGCCGATAGTTGCTCATTTTCACTTTTGCCAGTACTAGAAATCGTCTCGCCAACGCGACCCATAACGGATTGCGTGCAAGCCAAAAATAGAGCTTCTTTGGTCGGAAAATAATGGTAAAGCGCGCTTTTTGAGACGCCAAGATGTTCTGCAATGCCGCGCATTCCAACACCAGCATAGCCATGCTGAGAAAAATAACCCGCGGCTTTCGTGGCAAGCTCTTCAATATATTTTACTCGATTAACAATTTTGGGCATGAGATTAATAGTCCAGCTGGTCGAAAACAATTGACAAAAGGCGACGGCATCGTCTAGTTATCACAAAACAGTCCAATCGGTCTATAAAAATGCCTGATCTATATCTTTCCGCAAAACTCATTCATTTCCTCGCTGTGATCGTGATGGTGGGTGCAACCATTATCAACGGTTTAATTCATGGCCAAGCCAAAGCGGCAACGCCATTGGAAGCCTCCGCTTTGTTAAAAGCCGTCCTATCAATCAATCGTTTATTAATGGCCCCATCTTTGGTGCTGATACCAATTTCTGGATATGCCTTGATGGTCATTACTGGTTACGGATTGGCCGATAAATGGCTCTTGATCTCGCTTGTGTTGAGTATATCCCTAATTGCTGCCTATCTATTGGGACTTAGGCTAGAACAGCGATTGCATATCATTGCAACACAATCGAGCACACAGCATGAAAGTACCCTGCCCAAGAGTTACAACAGCACATTCACTAAAGCAGTCCCCATTGGTTCTGGTGCATTGGTTATGTCAATTGCCGCCCTTGTTTTAATGATCTTCAAACCCTTCTAAGGAGTTCCCCATGGCCAGTTCTGGTGGTGTTAACCGCACTTATGACCGATCCTGCTCTCAAAAACTAACATTCGCCTTTATCCATGCATGTATCGTCGCTATCTGTTTATGGCTGGCGTTTGGAACTATTGAATGGCTCGACCCGTCACGTGCACGTCTATTAGCTTTCTGCGCCGTGCTTTATTGGCTGCGCCACTGCGTGACACTTTTTGTCCTGCTAAAACGGCAAGTGGAATACGCCGAAGTATTTGGTCTATCCCTATTTATGCCCATTTTCGAAATCGGCTTTCTGCTCTTGGGCGCAGGCATTTTCGCAACGTCACCAACCTCGTTTGGCACCTGGGATTTGATTGGTATTGCGCTTGTTTTGATCGGCTCATTTGTCAATACTGGATCAGAACTGCAACGTTGGCGGTGGAAGAAAAAACCTTCAACAAAAGGCCAATGTTACACTGAGGGTTTGTTTGGCTACTCCATGCATATCAATTATTTTGGCGACAGCGTTCTGTTTTCCGGTTGGGCAATATTGGCCATGTCGATCTATGCTTGGAGTATTCCAATTTTTGTAACAGCAGGCTTTGTGTTCTTTCACATTCCAGCATTGGACGGATATCTTTCAGAACGCTACGGCGCGGAATTTGATGCATATGCAAGAAAGACAGCCAAATTCATTCCTTTTATCTATTAAGTAGCGCCATACCGGGTCAAAGGATGTTATGAACGCATGAGCAAAAAACTAAGGTATGGACTCAACTCGCCCAACATCTGATTGCAAAGAGTTGCATCATTGGGAGGAAGTTACGAGCTTTCTTCTCGAGCCTTTTTGCCAATTGCCCCATATCCTTCATTTGCAGAAGAAGCGTTCAATGCATAGCCCCGCGTTGTCCTAGACACCCTGCGATTTTAATTTTTGCTTTTTTTCATAGTCTGCGGGTGAAAGCATCCCGTTTCTAGCCTGCTTGCGCTTTGGATTATAGAACATCTCGATGTAGTCGAACACATCTGATCTGGCGTCTTCTCTTGTTCGATAGATTTTGCGCCTGATACGTTCACGCTTTAATAGGCTGAAAAAGTTTTCTGCATCGGCGTTGTCCATTGCCCGGCAAGCAATTGCGAAGCAAATGCTGAGAGGGGTGACAGTTTCCGCGTCTGCTCATCGAGTGCTCCAGATTGTGCTGCTTTAAAAACGATGCCCAATCCATGCTGGTAAATTGTGAGCATTGATTGGAATGAACCAGCACATTATTCTTCGGCTTTCTGTGCCAGACGGCCGCCAGCAACGCTTGAAGAACCAAATCTGTCGGCTGACGACTTTGCATTGCCCAACCTACGACACGCCGGGAAAATAGATCGATGACGACCGCCAGATATATAAATCCCTCGTATGTTTTTATGTAAGTAATATCCGTGACCCACGCCGTGTCGGGCGAAGCGACATCAAACTGACGATCCAGCGTGTTATTCACGGCTATTGAAGGTCGGCCACCATACTTTCCGGGTCGACGTTTGTAGCCGATCTGCGCTCTGATGCCGGCTATTCTCGTCAGTCTTGCAACCCGGTTCGGACAGCAAGTCTCGCCCTGATCCCTCAGATCGTCGTGGAGCTTGCGATATCCATAAACCTTGCCGCTTTCATCCCAGGCATCCTTGAGCAGTTCCGTCTGCCGCTTGTCTTCCACAGCACGCTCGCTGAACGGTTTCTTCAACCATGCATAAAAGCCACTTGGATGGACGCGCAGCATTCGGCAGATCGAACGGACGTTGAATTGCGGTCGATGCTTGTTAATAAAGGCGTACTTCATTCGCTGCCCGGCAGACGATATTTACATCGTCGAGTATCCGTATTGGTCAAGTGGGTATTTCCACCCATTTCCGGCCGTCGCGTAGCAATGTATTTGCAACGACAATGAGTTTTCGCATGACTGCCCACTCCAACCGTTGAACTTTCTTGCGCTATTAATTGCAATTGCGCTGACCTTTTTGGTATTTGGTCATGTGACCGACCTGATCACCATTGCAGGTGGTACGCTTACTATTATGGCCGGACTCATGGTCTGGTTCACTTCACGGCCAAAAGACAAACCTTTCAAAATTGTCTCTGCAAAGTAAACGGCAGCAAAGATTGAAAAGTATTGAACCATGCCGTCGCGCTTCGAAACCCACCAGCAGGTGGTGTGCATCACTCTGACCGCGCAAGCCAATACTGCTCTCATGATTATCAAAAGCGGCTTCGTCAACTTGGATTCAAAGTATCCATGAGCGGCAAGGGAAATTATTATCCCTCTCAGCATTTGCCGCGCAATTGCCTGTCGGGCAGTGGATAACGCTGCTGTTGAAACCTTCTTCAAAACGCTGAAGGCCGCACTGATATGGAGGCACTCATGGAGCACACGTCAGCAAGTGACCGAAGCGTGATTCAAATATATAAACGGCTTTTACAACACCCGTCGTCGCCACTCAGCAATAGCAGGAATATCACCCGCAGACTTCGAACAAAAAATGGCCTAAACAAGAGCTGGATGCGGAATTAAAACCGGACAAGTTCACCCTACCTAATCAGCGGAGAATCATGTCGCGAGGCATATCCGAGAAAATCTCTGCGCCCGTTTCACGCAGTATAACTATTTCTTCTAAGCGAACACCGAATTTACCGTTCAGATAAATACCTGGCTCAATCGAAAATACATTGCCTTCAACCAACACTCGATCAGAATTGGCCGCAATATATGGCTCTTCATGAATATCGATGCCAAGTCCGTGACCAGTGCGATGTAGGAAATAATCACCATAACCTGCCGCACTAATAACATCGCGGGCAGCCTTATCGATGTCACTTGCACGAGCACCAGGTTTTGAAGCTTCCAGCGCTGCTTGAACGGCTTGCTCTACAACATCGAAAACTTCCTTATAGGTTTCGTCAGGTGTTCCGAAAAATCCACAGCGTGTCATATCAGACGGATAGCCATTTAAGCGGCAACCAGAATCAATCAAAACGGCTGTATTCGCACCAAGTTTTGTAGAGCCCGAATAATGATGCGGGAAAGCACCCGATTCACCAAAACATACGGAACAAAACTCAAGCGCAGCGCCATGTTTTTTATAATGCTCATTGATGACAGCGACAATTTCACCTTCAGTCACCCCTTCTTTAAGCGCCTCAAATGCTGCCTTAATCGCAGCATCGTTTAAAAGATGGGCGGCTTTAATTGCCTCAAACTCGCTTTG
This sequence comes from Ahrensia sp. 13_GOM-1096m, assembly GCF_000620605.1. Taxonomy (NCBI): domain Bacteria; kingdom Pseudomonadati; phylum Pseudomonadota; class Alphaproteobacteria; order Hyphomicrobiales; family Ahrensiaceae; genus Ahrensia; species Ahrensia sp. 13_GOM-1096m. The sequence continues at coordinate 488,255 of NZ_JIAX01000006.1, read as the reverse complement.
ATCTTTTGATGCACGAAGCAAACTTACAGTGTCACCAGTAAAGCGGCGCTTTGGTGTTTCAAGAGCATCAAGAATGCGAAGCGCAAAGTCCGCACGCATCGTCTCATCAAGCACGACCGTTAGGTTCGGCACATTAGCACCACATGCGGCAAGGAGTTCGGCCAACGCTTCATCCGGCCCCTGATCATCACGCCAGAAATGGAAAGGTAGATCAGTCGAGATACGTGCAGCGGCCGCGTTTAGAGCGGGCATTAAAAAGCCTGCGTATTTTTGACTAACCACCAGCATAACCGGTCTTTCATCCCCATGAGGGTGAACACCAGAAAGCCAATCCATATGGCTTGATGGGCCAAGCACAACGAGATCCGTTTCTGTCTGCGCCATACGCTCTCGTAAGTTTGAAAGGCGGATTTCTGCAGGCGGAAACTTGGTCATAATTGATCTCTTAATTTATATGGAATGAAATAATAAAATGGGCCGCCGAGTATGTGGCAGCGGCCCAAAGCAAGATATTAGTCTTTGTCGACAAGGCGGTAGTAAACAAAGTCTGATGTCGCACCGTTCACATAGCCCGACACATCATTATCCATTGCAACCTGATAGGCAGCTTGGAACATGATCACGATTGGAGAGCTTTCCTGAACTTTTTTCTGTAGGTCGCGATACATATTTAGGCGCACTTCAGCATCTGTTTCAGACAACGCTGCCATGGTTTCTTTATTCATATCATCTGGAACAGCCCAGGCATTGCGCCATGTTGTTGTTGCAGCATAATTCTCATCTGAATTGTCAGAATTATAAGCAAAGGCTTTAGCGTTAGAATGTGGGTCCATGAAGTCCGGGCCCCAATAAAGCAACATTGCTTCATGTGTGCGCTCACGATACTTGGTAATAACCTGCGCGCCTGTGCCCGGCAGGATTTCCAAGTTGATGCCAGCTTCAGCAAAACTTGCTTGTAATGACTGGGCCATATCTGTGAATGGCGGCGCATTGATTACATCAAGAGAAACACTAATTGGCGTTTCAATGCCAGCATCAGCCAGAATTTTTTTGGCTTTTTCTAGATCGTAAGTAAATGGTGTTTCATCATATGATCCTGGAAACCCCTTTGGCCAAAACGCCTGATGAACCTCCATCTGGCCTTTGATGATCGTGTCGGCCATGCCTTTGTAGTTTACCAGATAACGCGCAGCTTCCCATACAGCTGGGTCCGTCAAACTTTGTGTTTTTTGGTTGAATGACAAAAAGTGTACAGCCGCCTGCGGGAATGTTTCAACTTTGATGTCTTCGTTATTAAGTGAAGCGACCTGATCAGGCGTCAAGTTACGGGCAAGATCAATATCACCTTTCTCAAGCAACAATTGCTGAGTTGCAGCTTCTGCAACATGGCGAATAATCACGCTGTCGATTTCCGGTGCGCCTTTGAAGTATGTTTCATTGGCTTTCATACGGATCATCTGCGCAGGCACATAGCGATCAAGTGTGAACGGGCCAGAACCGGCAGCATTTTCATTGAGCCATGCGTTGCCCATATCACCATCAACAGCGTTTTCTTTCACAAGTACGCTATCAACAATCGACGCGGGGCGAGAGGCCAAGACGTTCAGTACGAACGCTGGAGAAAAATCACCTTCATATTTAACGGTGACTGTATTGCCTTCGCCTGTGACCATTTCAGCAATATTGTCTGCATTCCATCCAAGCTGCGTTAGAATAAATGCAGGCGTAAGGTTGAGCTTGATAACGCGCGAGAAAGAGAAAAGAACGTCTTCAGCTGTGAGTGGATTACCAGATGCAAATGTCGCACCATCACGCAATGTGAACGTAATCGTTTTTGCCTCTGCATCAGCTTCCCACTTTTCTGCCAAGCCAGCAGCCAAAGTCGTTGTGTCATCAGCATCGTACTGAACGAGACGATCATATAGGTTTGTTACCAACTCACCAGAAGTGAATTCATAGGCTTGTGCTGGATCAATCGCGACGATGTCATCAATATTCTGTGCCACGACGAGTGCATCTGCAGGTGTTTCTGCAAAAGCAGTTGGCACCACGAGCGGCAGCATTAGAACGCTGGCTAGAAGTGAGGATTTGAAGTGTTTCACGTTAGTCTCCTTGTTGCATAGTTTGAATAGTCGGACGTTCATTCGCCTCTTGTCGTTGGGATAATTCCGGTAATACGATTGCACCGTTGCGGCTGAGAACGGTAAGCGTTCCAGTCCACAAAATACGTGCTTTTTTTTCAGTAGGATTTGTCCATGAATGCGCGATATGGCCGCTATAATTCATGCTATCACCTTCACGCATCCGAACTGTTTGTCCATCGAGCGTTTGATCGATCTCACCTTCTAAAACATAGATGATCTCTTCGCCTTCATGACTAACCGTTTCAGAGGCGTAGCCAGCAGGGACATGTAGAATGTAGCTTGATAGTTCGGAGCCAGGAAAGCCAGCTGAAAGACTTTCATACATCAACGAAGAATCCGTCAAAGAAAACTGAACACGCTGTCCTTTACGTGTCAGTCCATCGGCTGGCTTTGGTGTCGTAATGAAATATTCCAACCCGACATCAAGGGCATCAGCTATCTGCGCTAAAGAGCCAAGCGAAGGCGTCGCATTATCCCGCTCAACTTGGCTGAGATAGCCTACGGAAACACCAGACTTATCACACAGATCTTGCAGCGTCATTTTCATAAGCTTGCGACGCTTACGTATTGACGGTCCAAGTTGCGGCTCTGCCACCCTCTTTTTTCGGGTCATATAAATTTGCCTCCCAGTAGCTGTACCTTGCTCAACACTTTGAACTCAATTGATGCAGCCATCAAAGTTAAAGTCGTTACTGAACACAGGTATTGTTCTGCTACTCTCATAGCCAACCTTACAAAAAAAAATTTTATATGCAAAATATTTTTTTACAATTAGAAAAAAATGTTTTATCTAAATTCTAACGACAACCGTCTGATGGCATTATTCTTATTCATTGAATGTGTGCTTATTAATCGCTTCAGTACGGTGAACACTCAGGAAAAGGTCATCGCCCGTGAGTACAGATGCCCCCAAAGGTCATAGACTAAAACGAACCATCTTGTCGCTTGGCGGATTTATTGTTGTCACCTTGCTAACCTTCATAGGGTTGATGACGATTACATTTTTTATCGGCCGTGTGATCCCAATTGATCCGGTTCTTTCCATTGTTGGCGACCGCGCCACACAGGAACAATATGACGCTGCCCGACTAGCACTCGGATTAGATCGCCCGCTAATTATCCAATTCATTTCCTATATTGGTGATGTTTTTCAAGGCGACTTAGGTCACTCAATCTCGACGAACCGTCCAGTTGCCTCTGATTTACTACAAGTATTTCCCGCTACACTCGAAATGGCGACACTTGGCATTGTCATAGGCGTTGGCATGGGCGTTCCACTTGGAGTTTGGGCTGCGGCTTTTCACGGCACATGGATTGACCAAATTATTCGCGTTTTCGCCTTGCTTGGATATTCAGTACCAGCATTCTGGTTAGGCCTTGTTGGGCTTGTCGTATTTTATGCAAATCTTGGTTGGGTGTCCGGCCCAGGGCGTGTTGATATTTTCTATGAAGGTCTTGTTGAACCGCGCACTGGGTTACTTCTCGTTGATGCGGCCTTGGCAGCAGATTGGGATGTTTTCTGGAATGCGCTCGACCACCTGATCCTTCCAGCTTCCATTCTCGCCTTCTTCTCCGTGGCATATATTGCGCGCATGACCCGCAGCTTTATGCTCGATCAGCTTGGTCAAGAATATATCACAACCGCGCGCGCTAAAGGCGTTTCAGAATGGCGTGTAATTTGGACACATGGTTTCCGCCCGATCCGCGTGCCGCTGATCACAGTTATCGGATTATCTTATGCTGCTCTACTTGAGGGATCAGTGATGATTGAAACCGTGTTTAGCTGGCCCGGCATCGGTAACTACCTCACGGTCGCGTTACTAAACGCCGATATGAACGCTGTGCTTGGCGCAACACTTGTGATCGGTGCCGTATTTATTCTGATCAACAGGCTCTCGGATGTATTATACCGCGTCCTTGATCCGCGCAGTCGATAGGAGGTCGTTATGACAACGGCAAAAAACTGGCTTCTAGATCAATCTCCCAATTCCAAGTTTCAGGCAAGCATGGGTAGCAGCTACCGCATGATGCGCCAACTTGTACGGAATCCGCTGGCTGTTATCGGCATGTTGATTTTGCTGACACTGGTATTGGCCGCGATATTTGCTCCTTTAATCGCGCCGCACAGCCCTATGGGGCAAGATCTTGGCGCAAGACTATTGCCGCCATCTGCCGAAAACTGGATGGGCACTGACGAACTTGGACGCGATATCTTCAGCCGTATTATTTATGGTGCACGCATCACACTTGCAATCGTTGCTTTGGTTGCTGTTATTTCTGCCCCATTGGGTCTGCTAATCGGTGCGATTTCAGGATATTTTGGCGGTTGGGTCGATAAGGTTTTAATGGGCATTACCGATGTGTTTCTTTCTATGCCAAAACTCATATTGGCGTTGGCATTTGTTGCAGCGCTTGGACCAGGGATCGAAAATGCAATTATCGCGATCGCAATTACATCCTGGCCTGCTTATGCCCGTATTTCACGCGCTGAGACACTGACATTTCGCAATTCAGAATTCATATCTGCGATGCGTCTGTTGGGCGCTTCTCACACCAGAATCATAACACGTCATATTTTACCATTGTGTACTTCATCAGTCATTGTGCGTGTCACTTTAGACATGGCTGGCATTATCCTTACCGCTGCTGGCCTTGGCTTTCTGGGCTTAGGTGCGCAGCCGCCTTTACCTGAATGGGGCGCAATGATTTCACGTGGACGCACCTTCATCCTTGATCAGTGGTGGGTCGCAACAATGCCAGGCTTTGCCATCATTCTCGTCTCACTTGGTTTCTGCTTTCTAGGCGACGGACTGCGTGATGTCCTAGATCCTAAACAAAGGGGTTCATGATGACCTTACCTTTATTGGAAATGGAAAATCTCAGGGTTAGTTTTCCAACGCCGAGCGGGCGTGTAGATGTCGTAAAAGGGCTTTCCTTTACACTGGGCCGCGAACGCCTTGGTATCGTTGACGAAAGCGGTTCAGGCAAATCAATGACGGGACGCGCAATTATGCGCCTTGTTCGCCGACCTGGTAAACAGATCGCGGATAAAATGATCTTTGATGGGATTGACCTTCAAGCACAATCTGAACGTGCTATGCGGCGTCTGAGAGGCGCTCGCATTTCGATGGTTATGCAGGACCCGAAATTTTCACTAAATCCCGTCATGACCGTTGGCGCACAAATTGTTGAAGCTTTAAAAACGCATGAGAGCCTTAATCGAAAAGAGATGAAGGCGCGTGTTATTGAAATGCTTCACTCTGTACGTATTAATGATCCTGAGCGTGTGATGAATCTTTATCCGCATGAAGTTTCTGGCGGTATGGGACAGAGAATCATGATCGCCATGATGCTTATTCCGCAGCCAGATTTATTGATTGCAGATGAACCTACTTCAGCACTTGATGTATCGGTTCAGGCGCAGGTACTTGACCTTATAGACGAACTTGTTCGTGACAAAGGCATGTCACTTATCCTTATTTCTCACGATCTTAATTTAGTCGCTCGATATTGTGACCGTATCTTGGTGATGCATGCTGGAGAAGTTGTCGAATCCTGCGCAGCAAAGGATTTACATAAGGCTAGCCATCCTTATACGCGCGGCCTGTTAGCGGCTGTTCCTAAAATGCAAGAAGATCGCGACGAATTACCGGTGCTAGACCGCAGCGCTTGGAGTGGCACATGAATGCAATTTCATTAAAAAACCTCGATGTCTCTTACGGGCACACCAAAGTCGTTATGGGTGTCAATATTGATGTTGCTGAAGGCGAGAGCTTTGCTTTAGTCGGCGAAAGCGGATCAGGAAAATCAACTGTTCTGAAAGCCATTGCTGGCTTAGCACCTGATTGGACTGGTGAAATGTCCTTACTTGGACAAGAACGTAGCCATAAGATTGAACGCGATTTTGCTCTGCAATGCCAAATGGTGTTTCAAGATCCTTACGGGTCACTACATCCGCGCAAATCAGTAGACACAGTGCTTATGGAGCCTTTGATTGTTCACGGCATAGGGAACCGCAATAAACGTGTCATAGATATGCTCGCAGCTGTGGGTCTTGATCAACGCTTTAGATTCCGCTTCCCACACCAGTTATCTGGCGGCCAACGACAAAGAGTTGCGATTGCGCGTGCTCTAATTTTGGAACCCAAAGTGATGCTTTTAGATGAGCCGACATCTGCACTTGATGTTTCTGTACAGGCCGAGATTCTAAACCTGCTTAAAAAATTACGCCGCGAACAAAATCTAACTTACTTGATGGTCACACATAACCTTCCAGTGGTAAGCTTCATGTGTGATCGCATGGCTGTCATGAACAAAGGCCAAATTGTCGAAATCGCGCCTGCAAGTGCATTGCATGACGGCAGCTTCACAGAACCCTATTCCCAATCCCTTTATGCTGCATCAGGCGGAAACCCTGATTACAAGGACACTCAATGACTGATACAAAACCAGCACTTCAAGCTTTTGAAAAAGCTCTTTCACAAGCCAAGACCAGCACAGAAGCCTTTGATGCCCTTTGTGCGCTAACAAAAATAACTGTAGGTGCAAAATTATTCACTGTTATGACAGCGGATATGGACGCGATGCTGGCTCGTCGCGTCTACACGGATGATGCAGTCAACTATCCTACGTCAGGGACAAAGCCAGTTGAGATGAACAGTTGGTTTGAACAGGTGCATGGGCGCCATGAAAGCTTCGTTGCTAACACGCTCGCTGATATCGACACCGTATTTCCTGATGCCGAATTGATCGGCAAACTTGGCTGCGGCTCAGTTGTCAATTTACCAATCATACTGGGTGGAAAAATGGTCGCTACAATGAATATTTTGCATGAAGAAGGCTACTATAACCTCGAGCGTGTGGCGCAGGTTCACGACCTCTTGCGCCTACCTGCAATGGCGGCAATGGCCCTTGCAAAATAAATTTCGTGCGGTCTTTGGATCTGCATTTGTGCTCGTTTTTGATTGATGCAGCTTACACATATCCAGCATCTAACTCACCAGCCGATGTCGCCACATTAACTTACATTGTACGTAATGATGGTGTTTCATGTAGATTTCAAGCATCAGCAGTTGCTGTATTCAATTGCGCCATGGCATTGAGACAATAGGTCTGGGCTTGAAGCGCTTTGCATTTTGATTGGGGTGGGACAAATAAGTTTCTCAGGCTTGGGAAGATGGAGGCAAATCGCTGTAGTTGAACCGACCGATCGGAACCCCTGCCTCATTCTACTGGACAATTCCGACCTATTATTCCGACCGCAGAAGTGCAGAATTTCCTGCAAGGTCATCCAGCAGGCATTTAAAAGTATAATAATCACATGCCTCTGAATGGTCTAATTCAAATTCATCATGGTATAGGGCTTTGTAAGTTGTGGCCTACTTAAATTCTTCTAAATTGGTTTTAGATATCTCGTTACTCGCAGGACATTTCCGTTAATTTCCTAAGTCTGGGAAGTAGGAGATGTTTATGAACAAGGATCAACGCGAAGTTCAACATAAATTACGCATTCTTCAACACGCCGAAAATATCGGCAGCGTCGTTAAAACATGTCGATATTTTGGTATAGGTCGCTCAAGTTTTTATCGTTAGCGTGAAGGCTATACCAAGCAAGGCGAAGCTGGCCTAATCAACCGCCCATCTATTCCAAAACAGCACTATAATCGGACGCCGGTCGAGATTGAGGAAAAGGTTCTTCATCTGCGCAGTAACTATCACCTCGGAGCAATTCGTATCGTATCGTCTGGTATATGCAACGGTATCACGGCATTGATATTGCCAGCGCCACCGTTGCGAGAATTCTAAAACGAAATGGGATGAACCGTCTTCCTAGGGGACACGTATACGCAAGATTCACACCAAGCGTTACAATAAACAAGTTCCCGACCATCATATCCAAATGGATGTTACGTTCCTGACATTTGAAGGAAATCGTGAATCGCAATTTCAAAAAAAATTAAGAGACTGAGTTGGGTTCACACCCTAGCTATGATTTGTTAGCCCTTGGCTATGCCATAGAGGTTGGTTGAACGGGCGCCAGATCGGCAATAGGCATAGATAGGACGCTCCAAATCATCGAGAGCGGTGCGTGTGTCTTCAATATTCTCCGGTGTCATACCCATTTTTGTCACGGGAATATAACGGATAGCTAAACCTGCTTCATTAGCCGCGGCTTCAATGAGTTCAAAATTCGGTTGATCCGCTGATTCTCCATCCGGTCTATTGCAGATGATAGATTTATATCCAGCAGCTTTAATGTCAGCGACTTGTTCAGGTGTAATTTGCCCTGAAACAGCAACTTCATCATCAATTTTACGGTAATCATCAGGCAAATTCATAATTAAATCCAACATTGTTCTTGAACGCACAATAATATGCACTTGGCTTGCAATCAACGTTTTTAGCAAGTGGTTGATATCATCATACAGCTGTTTAAGCGCTAATCAATTTGGCCTATATAAGCGCTATGCAAATTAGACGCCTCGATGAAATCACAGTCAACCAAATAGCTGCCGGCGAAGTCGTCGAGCGGCCCGCTAGCGTTATCAAGGAGCTTGTTGAAAACGCTCTGGATGCAGGTGCAACCCGCGTTGAGGTTTCAACAGCGGCAGGCGGCAAAACCTATATGAGCGTGTCCGACAATGGCTACGGTATGACGGGCGATGATTTGCAGCTTGCGATCTCTCGCCATTGTACGTCCAAAATGGAACATGGCCTAAGCGCTATTCAATCCCTTGGGTTTCGCGGTGAGGCTTTGCCTTCCATTGGGTCGGTTGCCAAATTATCGCTAACATCTCGGCAGCACGACGGTACAGACGGCGCACGCATTGATGTAGAAGGCGGCACAGTGTCTGGCCCGAAACCATCGGCAAGCAACCCTGGTACAAGGGTGGAAGTACGCGATTTATTTTACGCGACACCTGCCCGCTTGAAGTTCATGAAATCCGAACGTGCAGAAAGCACAGCGATCAATGATGTCATACGCCGCATTGCAATGGCTGCGCCTGCGGTTGGCTTTTCACTGTCAGGCACCGAGCGCCAAATCCTTGATTTTCCAAAATGTAGTGCAGATGCAGCTGGCCGCAAAAAACGTATCGCGCAAGTTCTTGGCCAAGAGTTCACGGATAATTGCATTGAGCTCAATGTCGAACGTGACGGCGTATCCATAACGGGACTTATTTCATTGCCTTCCTATCATCGCGGCAATGCGGCGCATCAATATGCCTATGTGAATGGAAGGCCTATTAAGGATCGCCAAATTCTGGGCGCATTGCGCGGCGCTTATTCAGACATGTTGGTGCGTGATCGTTTTCCGGTTGTTGTTCTATTTATCGACATTGATCCAGCGCTGGTTGATGTGAATGTACATCCTGCAAAAGCGGACGTGCGCTTTCGTGACCCAGGTTTAGTGCGCGGTCTGATTGTTTCCGGTATTCGCCATGCGCTTGCGCAAGAAGGCGTCCGCGCTTCCACATCGGCCGCCAGTGCTATGAGCGAGGCATTCAAGCCTGGCTTTCATGTGAATAATTCGCAGCACCAAAACATCGAAAGCCAGCGAGGCTGGCAAAGGCCACTTGAGCAGGATTTTACGGCTCACTCGTACAGCTCTGCCAATAGCTTTCATGAAGATCCACAATCTCGAATGACTGATATGCCGCCTGTTGTGCGAGATTTGGCAGAGGCATCGCCGCGCAGTGACAATGCAGAAGCATCGCGAAAAGAAACACAATTTCCACTAGGGGCTGCACGCGCGCAAATTCACGACACTTATATTGTTTCTCAAACAGAAAACTCGGTTGTTATTGTTGACCAGCATGCAGCCCACGAACGGTTGGTATTTGAGTCTTTGAAAAAAGCACTTTCAGAACGCGTAATGCCAAGTCAAATGTTGCTGGTTCCCGATATTATTGATCTGAATGCAGATGAAGCCGAAGCACTGTTGGTTGTGAGCAATGAACTGGAACGGTTCGGACTTTTGATTGAAAGTTTTGGACCGGGTGCAATCGCTGTTCGCGGAACGCCTGCCATTCTAGGTAACACAGATACACATAGCCTCATCCGTGATCTGGCTGGTGATATCTTAGATGGTGGTCAATCTGACGGAACGCTGCGTCTTAAAGACATGATCGAAAAAGTAGCCTCCACCATGGCTTGCCACGGCTCCGTGCGCGCGGGTCGCCGAATGCGCAATGAAGAGATGAATGCCTTGCTCCGCCAGATGGAAGCTACGCCCGGTTCAAGCACATGCAATCATGGACGCCCGACTTTTATTGAGTTGCAATTGGCTGATATGGAAAGGCTTTTCGGCCGCCGTTAGACAGGGGTTGTCTTGACCGAGCACACAGATAGAGTCAAAAGCGCAATAGATACAACGCAAATTACCACTGATTAGGATACGGATATGAACATTCATGGTCTACAGGGCGCGAGCGAAGCCAAGCTCAAATATCTGGATGCTGTTTTTCGTGTCATTAAGCCGGGTACATTTGTTAAATGCGCTATCACTGGCAAACCTATTTCTATCGAAGAGTTGAAATATTGGTCTGTTGAGCGGCAAGAGGCTTATATCGATGTTAAAGCCTCACTTGAGGCTGAAAAGACGGCAAGCGTTAGATAGAACCGTTTTTAATACGGGATTGATGGTATTTTTCAGCCGTTTCGAGAATGATACTATCCACATCTGTTTCGGCTTCAAAAACCAATGAAACAGGAAGAACATGCGTTCTTTCTCTTAGCTCGGCCAACGGGCCTTCAATATGCGTTAGACGTACCGCATCTTTTTCAGTCGTCACAAGTTCGAGACCTTCAGCATTGGCTTTATCGAGCAAGTGACGGGCATCACTGTGCGTATAAACATGGTGATCGGCAAAAGAGTGCGTCCCAACAAGATTGCAACCATAATTGGAGAGCGTTTCGTAAAATTTTGTCGGGTCACCAATGCCTGCAAAAGCAAGGACATTCTTTTTTGAAATGCCGCGCACACGCGCCGGTTTAAGATGGCCATGCATGATCGGTTTTGCCGCGCGTGCTGCGGCACGAATAACTCTGTCTCCCCTGTCGCCATCACCAATACGCAAAATCGCCGTTGCCCAGCGCATCTGATCAATCAGCGGCGCGCGCAATGGACCGCCTGGAATAACCGACCCATTGCCAATACCGCGCCGTGCATCCAGTGTTATTAATGCATAATCATAATGTAATGTGCGGCTTTGAAAGCCATCATCCATGATGATGAAATCACATCCTTGATCAATTAATGCCTGTGCACTATTTGCTCGGTTATGCCCGACGATTGTGGGTGCGTAACGTGCCAGCAACAAAGGTTCATCGCCAACCGCTGTAACGGTATCGCTTTTCGGGTCAACCAAATGTGAGCGAACATGAATGCCGCCATAGCCCCGACTGACAAAGCCTGGACGGTATTTGAGTTTTTTTGCAGCAATGGCAATGGCAATGGCGGTGGGTGTTTTACCCGTTCCGCCGACAGTCAGATTACCAATGCAAAGAACAGGTGCAAGGACGCGCTTTGGATCAGCTTTATCCATACGTCTGCGCGCAACAGCACCATAAATTGCGCTGACTGGACCTGCTAAACGAGACTTCCAACCGGGCGCTTCATACCAAAATGGAGGCGTTTCATTTCCAGCCAATGCGTTTCTTTCCACCCTGCGTGCCGTTTATGTCATCGTCATCAGATGTTTGATAAGCGTTTCCAAGCTGTGCATTCACAATGAGCGGTTGAATATAGGGACCAAGCATGTCCCAAGTATCATCCAGTGCACCTTCCATGTCGCTAACTACACGTGCTGCAGACATTGCCATCGCTGTTCTCAGCTTGTCATTTGCAAGTAATTTATACACTGCTTTGGCAAGTGAAATCTCATCGTCGACAAAGCGCGCGCCGTGTGCGGCAACCAACTTCTTATACGCCTCTTCAAATGCTGAAACGTTTGGCCCTGATAGAATTGCCGTATCGAGCACGGCAGGTTCTAGCGGATTTTGCCCGCCTTCGCCTTTCAGTGATTTGCCGACGAAAGCAACACCTGCCATGCGCAGATAAAGCCCCATTTCGCCAATCGTATCGCCTAAAAAGATATCAGCATTTGCATCCGGCATTTTATCGACCGAGCGCATGGATACATTTAGGCCATACTCAACCAGCATTTTCTGAATATCTGCACTGCGCTTAGGATGGCGCGGCACAATAATTGTGAGCAGTTCCGGCCAATGTTTTTTCAACGCGCGGTGAACGCGCGCAGCAACTTTTTCTTCGCCATCATGGGTCGAAATAGCAGCCCATACGGGTCTGTTTGCAATTGCATTTTCGAGCTGGGACTTTGTTTCACTATCCACAGAAGGAATTCGAACATCTGCTTTCAAATTGCCTGTAACGGTTACTGGGCGTGCACCAAGTTCGCGAAAACGTTCAGCATCGCGTTCCGATTGTGCCGCTACATGATGAAAGTTCTCAAACAATGAGTCAGCAAGTGCGGATCGTTTCTTCCAGCGGTTAAACGAACGGTCTGACATACGTCCGTTGATCAAGATTTGCGGAATACGCCGAGCACCAAGCTCCAATATGGTCATTGGCCAAACTTCTGACTCTGCAAAAATTGCGGCATCAGGGCGCCAATAATTGAGAAAACGACTTACCGCTGGCTTTAAATCAAGCGGCACATATTGATGGATGACTTTATCACCCAAACGTTCGCGAACAAGCGCGGCAGACGTTGTTGTTCCTGTTGTGAGGACAATATTAAGGCCCTTTGACAACATGCGCTCTATCAAACCAAGAACAGCACCGGTTTCACCAACGCTTACTGCATGCACCCATACGAGCGGACCTTCAGGCCGAGGAAGAGAAGCTTTACCATAACGCTCATGGCGGCGTGCATGTTGCTCTTTGCCACGCGAGGCACGCAATGCCACATAAGCACCAAGAAATGGATATGCGGCGAGCCCTACCCAGCGGTAAGTCTGCAGCGCAGCACTTGCCCACCGCTCACTCATTACCAATATCCAAACTAATAATATCCCGTTTCACACGTATTGTTAGAAACCGCGTTATAAATTTCATTTTCGCGATAAACGTGTTTAATTTGCTCCTGTAGGCCCCGTCAAGCAGTCGGGCCCACAGCTGTGATGAAGATTACCTGATAAATCAGAATAGCGGCAATCTTATGTTCGATTTAAGCGCTTATTTCTCGTCTTGCGGATCAAGCAAGCGGTGCAAATGCACAACGAAATAACGCATATGCGCATTGTCCACGGTTTGCTGTGCTTTAGACTTCCATGCAGCCACAGCGGATTCATAATTTGGGTACACGCCAACGATATCGAGCGCATCCAAGTCACGGAAAGTTTTACCTTCCAAAGATGTTAACTCTCCGCCAATCACCATATGAAGCAATTGTTTTTCTGTGTTGTCATCGCTCATTAAAAAACCTCATTAGTTCATATCTTGTTGTGCTCTAGCTGAACGGTGTTTCCGCGACAATACCGATCATAGTTTTTAATAGCTCTGGATGACAAGCGACCATAACCGGCTTCTTCGGGCTCAGTTGATTGAGTACAAAACGTTCGCCCTTAGCATCCAGCAAAACGCCGCCTGCCTCATGCAAAATCAAATCCGCCGCGGCAATATCCCAATCATGCGCATTTGGTTTGATGTAAGTGCCGGCCATTTTACCCGCCGCGACCATGGCAATGCGATAAGCAAGCGATGGCACATGGGGATGGCGTTTATAAAAGGCAGTCGTTCTTATATCCATTGCATCAAGGAAAACACGCGCACCGCCAATGATGAGCGAGTCTTGGCTGGGCAGTTCAGCGTCAATTTTAATAATTTCGCCGTTTAGTTTAGCGCCGCCGCCTAAAACTGCAGTGTAGATTTCATCGCATGCTGGGCAAACTAAGACACAGGCAACAGGACGACCATCTTCAACGATACCGACGGACACACACCAAACCTTTGAACCGTTGATAAACCCGCGTGTGCCATCAATAGGGTCCACAATAAATGTGCGTTTTGCAGCAAGCCGCACAGATTTATCAGCATCCAGCGTTTCTTCAGAAAGCCAGCCATAATCTGGACGCGCTGCCATCAAATGTTCTTCAAGATAAGCATTTACGGCATAATCTGCAGCGCTCACTGGAGAGTCACCAACCTTCATCTGCACATCAAGTTGTTTGTCACCGCGAAAATATGGCATTGCCAAGTTACCCGCATGACGCGCAACTTCAACAATCAGATCCAAGTCTTCTTGGTAGCTGAATCCATCTTCATTATTCAACAAGTTCTTATCCATGCTTAACTGCCAGCCAGTGTCATTTCTGGAACCAAAATTGTAGGCGCAGCAGTGCCGTAATTTCTGTCCAAATCATTTGCAGGTACCATTGTCATAAACATGTCTTTTAGATTCGATGCAATCGTCACTTCAGACACTGGGAACGCAATCTCACCATTTTCGACCCAAAAACCTGACGCGCCACGGCTATATTCACCTGTGACCATGTCTACGCCTTGGCCAAAGACTTCAGTGACATAAAAGCCTGTTCCAACGGCTTTGATGACTTCATCGGGTGATTGTTCGCCCGGCTGCATCCATACATTGGTTGATGATGCACCAACGGAGGTGCCACCTCGTGCGCCTCTACCATTGGTAGGCAAACCAAGTTCACGGCCAATAGACGTGGAAAGATACCAGTGTTGTAAAACACCGTTTTCGACCATCGTCAGTTTTTCACCGCGAACGCCCTCGCCGTCAAACGGCCGAGAAGCCTGCCCGCGCACAATATTCGGGTCGTCAATAATCGTAATCTTATCATTGGCGATCTGCTTACCCATTTTTTCTTGCAGGAAAGAAGATTTACGCGCGACTGATGCGCCATTGATCGCGCTGTTTAAATGTCCCAAAATACCTCGTGAAACCCGTGGATCAAAAATAATTGGCACGGTTTGCGTAGGCATTTTGCGTGGGCTTAATCGCTTTACTGCACGCTCGCCAGCCGACTTTCCTATTTCGCTGCGACGATCAAGATCATTATAAAACCGTCGGCTGGAATAATCGTAGTCACGCTCCATACCGGTTCCTTCACCGGCGATCACTGAGACTGAACAGCCAAAGCGGGTTCCCTGATAACTGCCTTGAAAACCATTTGAGGTTACAAGCACCATTCCGCCAACACCGGCAGATGCGCCTGCACCAGATGATTTTGACACACCTTCAACTTCTAAAGCTGCGGCTTCGGCTTCGAGTGCATCTTGTGTCAACATTTCTGCTGTAACGTCGCTTTTGTCATAAAGATCAAGATCGGCAAATTCTGTCGCTAACCGATCTGCATCAGCCAAACTGTTGAAAGCATCATCTGGGGAAACTTTGGCCATCGCAACCGCGCGTGCGGCAAGCATGTCTGGATTGCTTGATGTCGCTGCAGAAATACTAGCGACCTTCTGACCAACAAAAACCCGCAGTGACATATCGTCGGCTTCAGATGCATCTGTTCCTTCAACTTTGCCATTGCGCACTTGGATTGACGTGGATCTCTGGCGCACAGCAACAGCATCGCTCGCATCTGCTCCGGCGCGTTTGGCAGCCTCTACAAGTGCGGCAGCGTGATCGATCAAACTCTGAGCGTCGTCCTGCATATTGTCTCCGATTGCTGGTGCGCGCTAAGCGCAAATTGTTATACTTGCCTTCTGGCACAAGACACGTGCAATATCTATGCAGTACTATGTATAAATAGCTTGAGATTTCATCAAGTTTTTGAGAAATCTAATTACTGTCCTAAATATCAAGCAATAACATATATAACATTTCAAAGGATCAAAAGTATGGCTGGCGGCGAAGCGACTGCATTGTTTAGTGAAGCCGTTTTGATCTTGGGGGCAGCTGTGGTTGCTGCACCCCTTTTCAAAAAACTTGGCCTTGGTACCGTGCTTGGATATTTGGCGGCAGGTGTTGTGATTGGCCCTGTGTTGCGGCTTGTTACAGACGCGGAACAAGTTCTCCAAGTGTCTGAACTGGGCGTTGTCTTTTTGTTATTTATTATCGGGCTCGAATTAAAGCCTTCACGGTTATGGTCACTACGGCGCGATATTTTCGGCATAGGTTTACTGCAAGTTTTCTTAACTGGCGTCGCCCTCACATCGCTGGCTGTGTTCCTCACGGATAAAGGCATAGCAGCATCAGCAGTTATCGGTTTTGGCCTAGCGCTATCATCGACGGCCTTTGCACTACAAGTGCTTGAAGAGCGCGGCGAAATGAACCGGCAACACGGGCAAAAATCATTTGCGATTTTGTTATTTCAAGACCTTGCAATCGTCCCCTTGCTAGCCGTCATTCCACTGCTTGCACCTTTTGCCACTGAAACAGATTCAAATGGCTTGATTGAATTTGGCAAGGCTGTCGGGGCAATCGTCCTTCTCATTGTGGCTGGGCGCTATCTGCTCACACCATTGCTGCGCATTATAGGTAATACGGGCGCACGCGAAGCCATGTTGGCGACTGCCTTGCTGGTGGTGCTCGGTTCAGCTTACTTGATGCAGTTGGCAGGTCTTTCCATGGCTATGGGCGCATTCATAGCGGGGGTAATGCTCGCTGAATCGTCTTATCGACACGAACTTGAAGCCGACATTGAACCTTTCAGAGGTTTGTTACTCGGCCTCTTTTTCATTGCGATCGGCATGAGTTTAAACCTCGGCGTTCTGATAAGCGAATGGCTTACAATTATCATTGCTGTGCCGCTTTTAATGATCGTCAAATCATTGGTGGTGTTCGTGCTGTGCCGTATATTTGGAAGCGATTACAATGTGTCTCTGCGCACCGCGATGGTGTTGCCACAGGGCGGGGAATTTGGCTTCGTCCTTTTTTCCGCAGCCGCAGGCATGAGTATTTTTGATCAAGACACATCTTCCCTGCTGATTGCCATCACAACATTATCAATGGCGCTTACGCCTTTGTCCGTAGCACTTGGATCGCGGTTAGAAAAAGCGGACCCGTCTGTTGATATGGAAGAAGATTTCGAAGGTGCCGATGAAAGTGTCGATGTGCTGATGATCGGCTTTTCACGTTTCGGGCAAATCGCATCGCAAGCGCTTCTTGCAGGCGGCAAGGAAGTGACGATTATTGATAACTCCGCTGACCGTGTTCAATCGGCCGGAAAATTCGGGTTTCGCATCTATTTTGGAGATGGAACACGCAAAGAGGTATTAGAAGCTGCAGGCATAAGACGCGCCCGTCTTGTCGCTATTTGCACACATAATATGCAAGTCACCGACCGCATTGTTGATCTCATTAAGGCCGAATATCCCGAACAAAAACTTTATGTACGCTCTTATGATCGCACCCACAGTTTAAGCCTTCGTGCAAAAGAAGTGGAGTACGAACTTCGCGAAACTTTTGAATCAGGCCTGTTGTTTGGCGCAAGCACTCTGGAAGCTCTGGGAGTAAGCGAAGAACAATCGCGAGACATCGTTGATGATGTTCGGCGCCTTGATGAACAACGTTTGCGTATTCAAGCAAGTGAAGGACTGGCGGCAGGCGGCAATATGATTCATACAACTCCTGTGAAGCCTGAGCCACTCACGAAACCTAAACAAGAAGGTCGTATCGTGAATGTTGAAGAACGCCACTCTAAGAAGGGAGCCAACGCGTGACTAATCCATCTGTGACACCTTTTCATTTAGCTTTTCCCGTTCGTGACTTGCAGGAAACGCGCGCATTTTATCATGATGTTCTTGGATGCACGCCGGGGCGTTCATCTGAAACTTGGACAGATTTCAGTTTGTTTGGGCATCAAATGTCGGCCCACCTTCGTAAAGACATGCAGCCGGCCCATAGCGCTGGCTCTGTTGGCAAAGACATCGTGCCCATTCCCCATTTCGGAGTCGTTCTTATGATGGATGATTGGAAAGCACTGGCGGCCAAACTTGAAGCCTATGACGGTACTGACTGGATTATGAAACCCAGCTTGCGCTTTGAAGGCGAAGCAGGAGAACAAGCAACGCTTTTTATCCGCGATCCTTCCGGCAACGCACTTGAGTTTAAAGGCTTTACTTCAATGGATCAGGTTTTTGCCGCATGACGACAAAGCCTTCCGGTGTTGCCAGTAACGCCAAGTTCACAACTGGCGGAACGATGCGACATGTCACCACCATGACGGCTACGGGCTCACTCGGTCTCGTCGCAATATTTATGGTTGATGCGCTTAACCTGTTTTATATATCGCTCCTTGGTCAAGCCGAGCTTGCCGCTGCAATTGGCTATGCAGGCACACTCATGTTCTTCACATTGTCAGTAGCCATTGGCATGACAATTGGCGTAAGCGCGCTTGTTTCCAGAGCACTTGGTCAGAACAACAGAACGCTTGCTGCGGAAAACGGCGGCGCAGCATTGCTCTTAATTGCTATCGTCATGACAATCATTGTTGCGGCCGCGTGGCCAAACATTGATTACCTGTTAGGGCTTTTAGGAGCATCAGGCGAAACACGCATTATCGCCACCGGCTTTTTACAGATCGTTCTGCCCTCAACAATTGTTATGTCTATCGGCATGGGGGCAAGTGGGATATTGCGCGGCGTTGGTGATGCCAAGCGCGCAATGTATGTCACGCTCTTAGGGGGAGCCGCATCGGCAGTGCTTGACCCGTTCTTTATATTTACGCTGGATATGGGCGTTACGGGTGCAGCAATTGCAACGGTTATATCGCGTAGCATCATTATGATCGCAGGACTTTATGGTGCAATAATTGTCCATAATCTCGTCAAGCTACCGACCATCAAGACATTTTCTCGTGTGTCAAAACCATTTGCTGGCATTGCAATTCCGGCTGTGTTGACACAATTGGCTACCCCTGTTGGCAATGCTTATGTGACAGCAGAAATTTCAAGTTTCGGTGATTCAGCGGTTGCTGGGTGGGCTGTCATTGGCCGCGTAATACCGGTTGTATTTGGTGTTATCTTTGCGCTTTCAGGCGCGATAGGCCCGATATTGGGACAGAACTATGGTGCAAAATTATATGACCGCGTCAGGCAGTCTATGCGTGACGCATTGGTTTTCACACTTTGCTATGTCCTTTTTGTCTGCTTTATATTGTTTTTCCTAGCAGGAACAATTGCTGACATTTTTGACACAAGTGGTGAAGCGCGCACGCTAATCATATTCTTTTGCCAATTTGCGGCGATCAGCTTTCTGTTCAACGGGGCGCTATTCGTTGCCAATGCCGCGTTCAACAATCTTGGCTATGCGTTTTATTCCACTGTCTTCAACTGGGGCCGCTCAACCTTGGGCGTCATTCCATTTGTTTGGGTTGGTGCTCAATATTATGGCGCACAGGGCGTATTGGCAGGCTGGGCATTAGGCGCTGTTATGTTCGGACTTGCGGCTATCATTACTTGTTTTCGTGTTTTGAAAACAATTGAGAAGCGAGATGATGCTGGCATCGAGCCACAACCTACCCTACCGCCTGCGGCCAACTCTCCATTTTCAAGCTCGAAGGGTGCCAATCTTGGCTAGCGGCCGAGCCGCGGCTATTACGACTTGATGATCTTGTTCATCGCCGCATCCAAAGAACGTTTTAGCTCATCGCGAACGCCTATGGAGTCGTCGATAATATTTTGCGCTTTGAAAAAGTCCTGAACCCTATATTTTGAAATATTCGGGCGCAGGAAAATGTCCGGCGGGCTCATTGCCAATTTATGGCTGAGAATAGACTGCATCATCAATTGGCTAGCGCCATAAATGCTATCGATGGCTTTAGGCGCCTTGGTTGCATCGCCAATAGGCGTTCCAACGACATCAATACCGATAACAACATCAGCGCGCCCTATGAGATGATCAAATGGCACTGGGTTATAAATACCGCCATCAACCATATAGCGGCCATTTATTTGCACGGGCCTAAATACGGCTGGTATAGAGGCCGATGCCGCCACGGCATCAATTAAGTCACCGTCGGTGTAAACCGTTTCTTTGAAGCCATAATAGTCTGTTGCACTGACAGACAAAGGCATCTCAAGTTCAGCGAATGTCTTTTTGATCTGTTCAGGCAAGAACGCTTTAAGCATGGTTCGAGCGTCGAGCTGCCCAATACTGAACTCACTGTTGAACATGTTTTTAAAACCGCTCGGCCGTGCCTTCACATAGCGTGTTAAAGCACCAGTTCGATTGCTAGCGAGTTCCAGACTATATTCACGTATTTCTTTGCCTGAAATACCCGATGCAACTGCCGCGCCCATGATCGCACCAATAGAAGCCCCTGAAACAGCAACTGGCTTTATGCCCATTTCATCAAGAACCTCGATGATGTGGATGTGCGCATAGCCGCGCGCACCGCCGCCGCCAAATGCGACAGCAATCGTGGGGTCAGTTGTGGATGGGGTGGCCTTATCAGAGGGCTTTTTCATGTCAGCCATAGCCTTATTATTTCTCGATTTGCTTTATAAATCTTACCACACTGGTATTTGAGCTTCGCTCGTCTATCAGTTGAAAACCATCAGGCATCATGAATGGTGCCTTTGATGCTTCCTCCAGCACAATGAGAGCATCTGCATGCAGCCAGTTCCCTTCACGCAGAGACACAAGCGCTAACTCGCCTAATTGTTTATTATAAGGCGGGTCCATAAAAACCAAATCAAACGGTTCTACAGTTCCGGCAGGGCCAAGCTTGGTTGCGTCACGCCGGAAAAGTTTAGTGGAGCCTTGCAAGCCAAGTGTGTGTGTCGTTTCACGTATAAGGCCGCGCCCCTGCGCACCCATTTCGATAAACAAAGCAAAAGATGCACCGCGCGACATAGCCTCAAAACCAAGTGCACCGGTGCCTGCAAAAATATCAGCAACACGTCCACCGCTCAGCTTGTCAGAATAAGCATGTTGCAAAACATTGAACAGGCTTTCACGCGCGCGATCTGTCGTCGGCCTTATGTCATCTGAACCGGCTTTAGGGCCTGCAATTGCACGCCCTTTGAATTTACCGCCAACGATACGCATAAACCGTTTCTAGTCCTTTTTGCCGCGCTGTGGTGGCCGGCGGCCTGCCGTCGGTTTGCCAGATTTCGAACGATCTCCGGCTTTCCATCCGCCGGGGCGATCATTTGGCTTACCAGCAGGCTTTGCGCCTCTTGGTCTTTTGTCGCCGTTTGGCGAAGCGGAGGCATCAAACATTTTGTCGCTACGCTTTTTGCCGTCTTCTTTTTTAGCGCCGTACATTCCTTTTGAACGCAAACCGCCTTCGCTCTTAGAGTCCGAGCGACGTGGACCGCGTGCATCACCTCGTCCTTCAGCTTCATCATCTTTGCGCTTGCCTTGTGGGCGTGCGCCTGGAGCCATCCAAACATTTACTGAACGGCTGGGACGCGCTTCGCGTTTGGCTTTATCAAAGCTCGGCTTTTTACCGCGATCTTCAGATGGTGCCTGTGTCGACCAGCTATCGCGATCACGTTCACGCTTATCAACGGGCTTTTCGTATCTACGCCCTGCTTTTTTAGCTTCTTTGCGTGCTTCTTCTTCGGCAGCTTCGCCTAAGAGTTTGGTGCCAGACACCCAGTCACCACGGCGTGATGCTTCAATACGCTTATCTTCGACAGGTTTATTGCTGCGCACCGGCGCATTGGGAAATGCATTGGTCACGGGTGCATCAAAATTAGCGCCAGATTCTTCAATCAATCGGTCGCCAAGCTGGTCACGCAACGTGCGTCCTTTGACTTCCAATACTTCGCCTTCGCGCAATTCACCAAGCTGGAAAGGACCGAATGAAATACGGATAAGTCTATTAACATCAAGGCCAAGTGCGCCCATAACGTTTTTAACTTCGCGGTTTTTACCTTCACGAAGACCGACTTCAATCCACACATTCGTGCCTTGCTCGCGCTCAAGACGTGCTTCAATCGAGGCGTAGAAAACGCCATCAACAGCAATGCCGTCTTTTAGCTTATCAAGCTGCTGCTGTGTAACCTTGCCATGTGCACGCACACGGTATCGGCGCAGCCAACCCGTTTGAGGCAATTCAAGTACACGGGCCAAACCGCCATCATTTGTTAAAAGCAGCAGGCCTTCAGTGTTAATATCCAACCGCCCAACTGACACAACACGTGGCAATTCATCCGGCAGGCTTTCAAAAACTGTTGCCCGTCCTTCTGTATCGCGGTTGCTTGTCACCAAGCCGCCGGGCTTATGGTAAAGCCATAGGCGTGTTCTTTCGATCGTCGGAATAGGTTTTCCGTCAATTAAAATAATATCACTGTCGCTTACATTGAGCGCAGGTGTGGTCAGCGTCTTGCCATTGACTTTAATTCGGCCATCCACAATCAACGCTTCCGCATCACGGCGCGAGGCTATTCCTGCTCTCGCCAAACGCTTAGCGATACGTTCTACAGGGCGCGAAGTTGCCTCATTTTGGGTCGGCTTGCTCTTAAAGCTGCGCTTATCATCATTCTTGTTCATCTGGTATTGCCTTGGTTGTTACCGCTCCCTAACAAAAGAGGGCAATATTTGCGAGAGAAACTTTGAATATGACTACAGCAACATCAAAAGAAAGCTTTATGGATATCGCATTGGCAGAAGCCGCGTTGGCTGGAGCAATGGGCGAAGTCCCCGTCGGCGCAGTCATTGTCCTTGACGGCGAAGTTATTTCACGTTGCGGCAACCGTACACGAACCGATCATGACCCAACTGCACATGCCGAAACAATGGCAATAAGGATGGCAGCTAAAAAACTTGGCCGCGAACGACTGGAAGGTTGCGACCTATACGTGACACTGGAGCCCTGCGCGATGTGCGCAGGTGCCATATCTCACGCACGTATTCGCCGTTTGTATTTTGGCGCACTCGACAAAAAAGGCGGGGCAATCATCTCTGGCACACGCTTCTTTTCAAATGAAACATGCCACCATGCACCTGAAGTGTATGATGGCATTTCAGCAGATGCATCAGCGCGCATCTTGAAAGATTTTTTCTTAGCGCGGCGCTAATTCATGCTTTAGAGCCAAGGGATAAGACGTCCCAAACCTTTTTTACCCTTACCCTGTGCTTTTTTACGTGCACGTTCTTTAGTCGCTTCGGTTTCGCCCAACTCGCCTGCTACAGCTGTTTCGGCAGGTTGATTATATTCAGACGGTGGATCGGTAAGATAAGTACGAGTACCGCCGGTTGCGCCCCGCCCTGGACCTGCAGACGAGCCAAGTGCGTTAGCATCTGCACGGTTGGTTACAAAGTTAGCGCTGCGCTTGCCGCTTTCGATATCTGCTAAGATACGTTGACGCTTTTGCTCTGGTGATTCTGGCCACTCAGCTGAAGTATCAGCAATCTTTTTCTGCGGGGCAGGTAATGCGGATGTGTCAGCAGGCTTCACGATATCAGGTCGCGGCGTATACTGGATGCCAGCCTTATCATGACCAGCTGGGGCTAATGAAAGCGCGCCGCCTAAATCATCCATCAAATGTGCGCCAGATGTTTTGCCTGTACCGTAGGTTGGGCCCATACAGCCAGCTACAGAAGCTGCAACAGCAACAACCACACCTGTTTTTACGACATTTTTAATCATCAAACTCAACACCCTGTTTCGCCTTGATTTAAGGCCTGCGCATAAACGCATTTAAATTCAGACTCCGCGTTAGACGCGAAATCTGACTTTTTCGTGGTTGTTCATACCATAAGCACGGCAATTCAAGCAATGTGCTTATAATTTACCCAGAAGTTTCAACTCCTGAAGAACCTTTGCATCACGTGCTGAGACTTCAGGAAATTCTGGATCGGCGCCAACATCTGTTGTCACACGCCAAGAACGCGCACATTTTTCACCTTTTGCTAATTGCGGCACAACGGCGACGCCAGAAACATCATCAAGTGTAAATGCACCATCTGGCGCAGCGCCAACACTGATCTCGATGTCGGACGTGATACAGATCTCTTCCATATCAAGGCCATTGATCGCAGTGTTTAGCTCATCATTATTGATGTAAACCACAGGTGCGGCTTCCAAAGAAGAACCAATGCGCTTCTCGCGGCGTTCGATTTCCAGAGCGCCGGTCACAACACGGCGTACCTGACGCACTTTTTTCCACCTTGCCGCCAATGCATCATCGCGCCATTCATCAGGACAGCTACGGAACTGCTCAAAATGAACAGATTTCGCATCCGGATAACGGCTGAGCCATGTTTCTTCCATCGTAAATGGCAAAATCGGTGCCATCCATGTCACGAGACGATCAAAAAGAATACCAACAACTTGAAGTGCTGCTTTGCGGCGAACCGATGAAGGACCATCGCAATAAAGTGCATCTTTGCGCACATCGAAGTAGAACGCTGACAGTTCAAGCACCATAAAATCAAGCAAACCACGTGTGATACGCTTAAAATCGAAATTATCGTAACTGTTGTTGACCAGCTTATCGAGTTCCCAAATGCGATGAAGCATCAAGCGCTCTAGTTCTGGCATATCAGCAAGAGAAACCTCTTCGCCCTCATCATGCGAAAGCGTCCCAAGCATCCAGCGCAATGTGTTACGCAATTTACGGTAGCTGTCGATATTCGTCTTGAGAATTTCTTCTCCAATACGCTGATCTTCTTGGTAATCTGTCGAGGCAACCCATAGACGCAGAATATCTGCACCTGATTTCTTTATGATATCTTGCGGGAACATTTGGTTGCCAAGAGATTTGGACATTTTACGTCCATCCTCGGCCATAGTGAAACCGTGCGTAATAACGGCATTATAAGGCGCACGTCCACGCGTACCTGCACTTTCAAGCAGTGAAGAATGGAACCAACCACGATGCTGATCTGAGCCTTCAAGATATACATCTGCAGGCCACTTCAAATCTTCGCGTTGCTCCAGACAGAAAGCATGGGTTGAACCTGAATCAAACCAAACATCAAGAATGTCGTTAACTTTCGTCCATTGCTCCTGATTGTCCACAATGCCATCTAAGAAGCGTTCTTTTGCACCCTCAGCATACCACGCATCCGCGCCTTCTTTTTTGAAAGCCTCGACGATGCGCTGTGAGAGTTCATCAGATTTATCGAATTCAGGGCCCGGAATAACCTGTCCTGTTTCCTCATTGCGGAAAACAGAAATCGGCACACCCCAAGCACGTTGACGCGAAAGCACCCAGTCAGGGCGACCTTCGATCATGCCGCGCAAACGGTTTTTACCCAAAGCTGGTACAAAGCGCGTCTCTTCGATCGCTGCCAAAGCTGTGTTACGAAGCGTTCCTTTTTCGCACACGCCATCCTTGTCCATATAGACAAACCATTGCGGCGTATTGCGGAAGATGATCGGCTTCTTAGAGCGCCATGAATGTGGGTACTCGTGCTTAACACGGCCACGCGCAAACAAATTGTTTTGGCCAATAAGCGCAGTGATCACCGCTTGGTTGGCTTTACCCTTTTTGCCCTTTTCATCGATTACTTTGACATCAGGAAAACCCGGTGCATCGTCTGTGTATGTGCCATCATCGGCCACACAGAACGGAATAGATGAATCTATACCAAGCGCTTCGATTTCTGCGCGTTTAGCGATCCAATTCTCAAAGTCATCGCGGCCATGGCCAGGTGCTGTATGGACAAAGCCTGTACCGGCATCTTCCGTTACATGATCACCGTGCAGCATTGGTACTTTGAACTGGTAGCCATCAACGCCCATACCTTTTAGCGGGTGGTCAAGGATCATACCTTTGAGATCATCGACAGAAACATCACCAACACGTTTCATTTCCACTTTGGCTTTTTCTGCACATTCACCGACAAGACTATCGGCAAAAATCAAACGATCGCCGACTTGCGGGCCAAACTCATTTTCAGCAACGGTCACTTCATAAAGGCCATAAGACACTTTTGTGGAGTAACAAACGCAACGGTTAGCAGGAATAGTCCATGGTGTCGTTGTCCAAATTACTACGGACGCCCCGACTAGCTGATGAGCACGGAGCGCTTGAGTTTGCACTTCATCTATCGAGAAACCTGTTATGCTCTGCTTGACGGAGAGAACTGGGAACTTTACCCAAACCGTATCAGACTCATATATCTCATATTCGATTTCAGCTTCAGCCAAAGCCGTTTGTTCAACCACTGACCACATGATTGGCTTTGAACCGCGGTAAAGCTGGCCGGATTTGGCAAATTTCATCAATTCGCCAGCAATGATTGCTTCGCTATCGAAGTTCATTGTCAGATATGGATTTTCAAAATCACCCGTGATGCCAAGACGCAAGAACTCTTCGGATTGAACACCTACCCAGTGGGCAGCAAAATCACGACATTCTTGACGGAACTCGTTGATCGGCACTTCGTCTTTGTTTTTGCCCTTACCGCGATATTGCTCTTCGATTTTCCATTCGATTGGAAGACCGTGGCAATCCCAGCCCGGCACATAGTTGGAATCATAGCCGCGCATTTGGAATGAGCGCGTGATCACATCTTTTAGTGTTTTGTTGAGCGCATGGCCGATGTGCAGATTGCCATTGGCATAAGGCGGACCATCATGCAGCACGAACTTCTCACGGCCTTTTGCATCTTCGCGCAAGGATTTATAGAGGTTCATCTCATTCCAACGCTCAATGATTTCAGGCTCTTTTTTAGGCAAGCCAGCACGCATAGGAAAATCTGTCTGCGGCAAGTTGAGTGTTTTGGAATAGTCGATCTTGTTATCGGCGGAATCGGTCATAGTTGTTTTATCGGTCATTTCTGGCGCGGCTTACAGTGTATCGGCGCGGCATTAAAGTTCAAATGGAAAATGGGCGCGAAGACAATGCGCAATATCCCGGCCTTACATCGCTGCTAGCGGTAGGCCGGGCCTATAATTCGGATTATGATAGCTTCCATAAACATGCGTTTCCCATAGCAATGCTTGATTAAAAATAAAAGCTTTAATCGGCAACCGTTTTATCTAGCTTTGAATAGATGAGTTTTTTCATCGCAAAGGTCATCACTTTAGGCGCAATCTGCCCTAAAAAAGCAAAAAGTCTTGCGGCTACGCCGGGCATCGAATGTGCCTTGCCACGTTTTATATCCCGCAAAATCAATTTTGCAGCGTCATTCGGAGCCATTCGTTTTTCTGCATCAGCACCATCTGGTGCATGGCGTGCGGCATGATCGGTTTTAAGCGGCCCTGGAAAAACCACCGTCACTTTGATATCGAATTGTTTTTGCCAAACCTTGCGGACAGCCTTTGCATACACAGCCAAAGCATCCTTGGAAGCTGCATAGCTTGCCGCTCCGGGATATCCTGTAAAATGGGATAATGAAGAGACAAAACCAACACGGCCCGCTTTGTTGATTTTTCCAGCCTTCATCAAACCTGCACATAGGCTTATTGGCGCTTCTGCATTAACCGCGATGATACGAGCATGACTTGATGTAGCGATTTCCTCAAACTTGCCAGTTGCTGAAATACCCGCATTAAAAATGACCAAATCATAGCCATCCGACGATGTTAAAGTTTTCAGTGCCTTATCAACCGCATCACGGCTTGATAAATCACACTGCACATATTCGGCTGTGCTGGCTTGATCTGGCAGATCACGGTCAAGATTTGTGACATGAAAGCCATCGGCTAAGAGCCTGTCGCAAAGCGCTTGGCCTAGCCCCGCACTTCCACCTGTTACGAGCGCTCTCATAGACGTTTGCCCATTATGCTGCCGCCCATATAATACTTCAGAAAAGACAGGCTAAGCGGTGAACGTTTTGAAGACATTGCATATTCCATCATTGCGGCCATTGATGACGGATTGATAAATATCGAACGCAGGCGACCAGCATCATGTCCAGCTTTTGCATGCATGTCAGTTCTTGTGGGGCCGGGATGCAAAATTTGCACCGCTACCCTGCCCTGCCATTCTGATCGCAAAGCACGCACAAAACCGTGCAGCGCACCTTTGGATGCAGCATAGGCTGGAAACAGAGCTTGGCCCTTATGGGCGACAGAGCCAACAATAGTCAAAGTGCCTTCGGCTTTGGCGAGCCAAGGGTAAAGTGTGCGCGACAATAATATTGTGGTCGTCAAATTGATATCTATTGTCTGCCGAATACGTTCGACATCATCAATTGCGTTCTTGACGGCAAATCCCGTGCCTGCATTTAAGACAACATTGTCCAGCTTCACCCACCCTGCCTTAAGCAAGGCCTCAGCGATGGTTTTTATCGCTGCTTCCGGATCGCTTTGCGAAGCCTGTACGTAAATAAGATTGGGTGAGAAGACCTCTGTAATTTCACTGCGATCACGGCTACCCGTTACGATCACGTCGTGCCGTGCGCTCAATCTGTTCGCCAGTGCAAGGCCAATCCCAGATGAGCCGCCAGTGATGAGTATCTTGCGGCGCATCAGCCGCCATCTCTACCAAATGTTAATTGCGCATCGAGCTCAGAAATTGGCTCAAGACCCGACAAGATTTCACGGGCATTTTTCTCATCAATTTTCATCTGTTCAATCAATGGATCGAGGCCGTGAAATTTCTCTTCACCACGCAAAAATTCGGTAATGCTCACCGTACAGTTTTCATCATAAAGATCGCCTTTAAAATCGAAAACATATGTTTCTAAAAGCGGCGCGCCTTTTTCGGTTACAGTTGGGCGTCGCCCAAAGCTTGCTACACCATTAAATATTGTACCGTCTTGGCGGTGAAACCGGACAGCATAAATACCATGCGCCAATGGTGTTTCTGCAGGAAGCGCCATATTCGCGGTCGGATAACCGAGTGTACGCCCCAATTGTTCGCCTGCAATGATTGGAGACGTTACACGGTAGCGGTAACCAAGAAGATTGTTGGCCGCAGCGACATTGCCTTCTGCAAGTTCGTGGCGAATTCGGCTGGAAGAAATGATATCAGATGCCTGATCGCGCTGCGCGTCGACAAGTTTAACTTGAAACCCATTTTCTTCACCTGCTTGCGTTAAATAAGCAGGGTCACCTTGTCGATCTTTGCCGAAATGGAAATCAAATCCCGTCACGACTGCTTTGGCATCCATACGATCAACGAGAATATCATTGATAAAAACATCTGCCGTCTGCTCAGAAAATTCTTTCGTGAACGGCAATTCGACGATTGCACCGAACCCTATTTTCTCAACAATGCGCGCTTTCATGCGCGGCGGCGTGATGCGGGACAATTTTATCTTTGACTGAAAAAAAGAACGTGGATGCGGTTCAAAAGTCAAAACCAGTGCTGGCACATTCATTTGCTGCGCCAGATTAAGTGCTGTTTTTAGAACGGCTTGATGGCCCCGATGCAAGCCATCGAAATTACCGATAGCAATAACACCACCGCGCAAGCCTTTTGGAAAATCCATAAGGTCCTGAATGCGTGCAAAATCCGCCATGTCAGCTCATGCCAATTTTATCATTGTAGCAACAGGCGTTGCCTTATGCGCATCAAGATAAGCGTCAAGCTTGCTATCATCCGGCTTGCCCGGCTGACCATATTCACGGCTATGAATACCGTCGGAAATAAACAGCAAATCGAGATTGTTATCCATCGCGCCCTTAACGTCGGTTGGCATGCCATCACCGATTGCTAAAATGCGGCTCCGATCAACTTTCCCGCCTATAAGGGCTTCAGCTTTACGAATGGCCTCATCGTAAATCGGTTTGTGAGGTTTTCCAGCAATATAAGTTTTACCGCCAAGTTCTGCATAATCACGCGCTAAAGCGCCGGCGCAAAAGATTAGGCGGTCCCCCTTCTCCACAACAATATCAGGATTGGCGCATACGAATGGAAGATCACGGCTTTTCATTTCTTGTAATTGATCTGCGTAATCTGCCGGTGTTTCGCTTTCATCATCAAAAAGACCGGTGCAAACAACAACGTCCGCTTCCTTTAAGTCTACCAGCTCGGCACCGAGACCATCATAAATTGCCGTATCTCTTTGTGGCCCCAAGTGAAATATTTTCTTCGAACCATTTACGATGAGCGCACGGGTAACGTCGCCAGAAGTCACAACAGCATCAAATGTAGCTGTAGGAACACCAAGTGCGCCCAATTGTTCGATTACATTGGGCGAAGGTCGGGGAGCATTGGTTATAAGCACCACTTTTGCGCCAGCATCGCGTGCACGCATCAGCGCCTTATAGGCCTGCGTCCATGCATCTACGCCATTATGGAGCACGCCCCAAACATCGCATAAAATGACATCATAATTCGGCAAGAGCTCATCAAGCCGTTTAATTCGCTGTGTGGGCAATTGCAGACCTCAAAATCTTATATGCGTTATTTGCGCGCTATAGCTCACGCAATAGACGAAGATATTGAGAATGTCATCCTACTTGGCGATAAAGTTATTATGACGTTTTATCAGAATGACATTATTTGTACGGCCTGAAACGAATGCACTAATACTTTAGGACGCGGCTCCAGCATTTTTTGCTCATTGGGTCCTTGAGACTATATTTTAGCCCTAGCGTAGACACAAACCGCAAAGGGAAATATCGATCAACATCGATAATTTTGTGCGTTTCGTTTGCGCTTGGATTAAAGTCAAAAATGCCAAGGTAATTTAATGCTGGTGCAATATATAAAGAACCATCGACGAAAACAGCTTCCAAGCCTTTTATCTGCAAACCTTCAGGTACTTCAATATAATCACCAGGCTTTGGCTCATTGGGATTAGTCATGTCGCTCTCATGACGCCAATAGGACCATTCAATGCGCCCCTTAAGCTTCTTGTCGACTGGATCTTCGTCGATTTTCACGAGACGAAGTGCGAAACGAAAGTCTACCGCGCCATCTTTTGTGAAATCATCTCTGCCTGCCTGTTCTCTGCGAGCCCAGTTTCCAGATACATATGATTTATAAACCATCTCTGAGATTTTATCGAGCTGCGAGCAGGTTACATCTTCTGTTTGATACGCAAGAATATCTCCCAAAGCATAATAGTTCCGTATGCCACGTTTATATTGAGTATAAACAGTGCCAGCATCGTAAGTCAGAAAAGCCATCGACGCAAAAATCGGAAGAATGAACGCCATCTCCACAGCAATTGCGCCGCGTTCTTGGCGGCCAAAACTGATCAATTTATGCTTTAAGATACCGCGTAAACGTTGGAAAATCCCTTTATGTCTGCTCATATCAATATGGCTCCGTCATGAAAGTTAAACCAGCCGTGACTTCCATATTTTCTTTTCCAAATATAGCATTCCCAAAAACAACACTCGGGACCTGAATTTGAGCTTCCAAGCGCATTAATATTCCAGGGACACCCCCGTCAAAAACCTTTGTTTCATCGGTGCGATCGTAGCTATTATAATTTCCGTCGTATTTTTCCATCGACAATTTTATTGTATCCAAACAGTTTGGAATGCTTGCGTTTTTACAAATTTCTTTTTTTATATATTGCTCAGGCGGCGGATTTCCTGAAGCTGCAAACTGCTCATATATATAGCCTGTGCGTATTTCATAAATCACATTTTCGACCGCGCGCTGTGCGGTGGTGTTAACAAAGATGAAATACGTAATTTCAAATATAGCGGCCATAAGAGCAAAAAAGGCTGGCGCCAGAATAGCAAACTCAATCGCTGCCACCCCATCCTTATCCCGAGCAAATTTACTTAGAATTCTTGCCATCACCGATTTACCACCTTCTTTTCGGCAATCGTAATCTAAAAAGATTTCTAATTCGTAAGCGCGGTAATTTGTAATTTACCAATCGTAAGAACGGCATGTTAACAGCTTTGTTCTAATGTCTGCCTACAATAATTAGTATTGGTGGGTTAAAACATGGCTAAAACAAACATCCTGCGCAGGTTTCGCGACGATAAACGTGGCTCTGCTTATGTGCTCGCTGCTTTATCAATGATGCCGATATTCGGCATGATTGCGCTTGCTATCGATTATACCAACCAAGATCGAGTATACACCGACCTTGAAACCGCAACGCAAACTGTTGCGCTGCATCTTGCCAAACGCGTCGCGCTCAATCCAAGCGGAAGTCCAGCTGCGTACGAAGAGGAGGGCAAAAAGCTCCTTGAAGCGTTGGTCAGCGAACCCGTTACATATGATAAGTTTGCAGTCGATGTTGATTCTGGAAGAGTGCAAATTATTGCTAAATCTCAAGTTAAGACGTATTTTATGCACTTGTTCGGGTATGAACATCTAGATGCTCGCGTACAAACGGAATCCCGCTTCGGCCGTAAAAATATTGAAGTTGCGATCGCCATTGATAACTCAGGCTCTATGGATACCAACGCAGCGGCTAGCGGACAGCGATTCAAATCCCGCATGGATTCAGCTAAATCTGGTGCCAAAACACTCATCAAAGTAGCTACTGACTCTGTCGCGGATCTGGAAAGTGCAGAAATCAAGTTTTCAGTGGTTCCTTGGAATCATCATGTTCGCGTACCAAACGAATATTTAGGTTCTGGAGACAGCCAAGACGCATGGTGGATTGATTGGGCAGGCAGGTCTGTTGACCATTTCCGTTATCTTGCCCCCTACAAAACAACTAACTCCGGTGATGGCGACAAAGGCGATATGTACTATGCAATGCCAAACCGAAAATCTAATTGGCCTGCAAACAGAACTCATGAATGGGTTAATTATGATCCCAATAAGTTGAAAGACGTTTTACCGCTTACATTAAATCGTGATGGCGTTGATCTCGAGGCGCTACACAAGGAGCCAGGAATCGGCATCGTAACACGTAAAGACGTGTTTAACCGCTTCAAGAACGCCTCTTGGAAAGG
This sequence comes from Ahrensia sp. 13_GOM-1096m, assembly GCF_000620605.1. NCBI lineage: Bacteria > Pseudomonadati > Pseudomonadota > Alphaproteobacteria > Hyphomicrobiales > Ahrensiaceae > Ahrensia > Ahrensia sp. 13_GOM-1096m. The sequence goes on along the minus strand of NZ_JIAX01000006.1, from coordinate 455,442 downwards.
TTGCTTTGATCACCGAGCAGGTAGCTTCAGAGAAACATTTGATGCCCCTAATGAACGAATTGGTAACTCGCTCTATCTACCACACTTCGCACCGGACGAATATGATTATGACTCCAGTGACTACTGGAGAAATTGGCGCGTAAATTACGTTGATGATGTAAATTCAGAAAGTGATTTTAAAGAGTACAGATATGGCTTTTCCTATACAACTTTGTATGGGGATGACGTCGATGATAATGACTATCTATCTGTAAAATATAGACACTCTAAATTCACTGCAGATGATATTTATCGTGCGCGTACATTCAACACTCCCAAATATGTTGGTAGCCAAACGAATACAAATAATATCACTTTATCGGGCAGCTACGGTAAAGAACGTGTAGGGCCAGATATGGATTGCATTGTTCCGCCTATGATTGGGTTGAACGATGATGTTGACGGCATCAATAACAACAAAAAAGATGGTGCTCTGGCTAAAACCATTGATAGTATGAAATCCAACGGTGCAACTGACGTTTCTATCGGTCTTGCATGGGCAATGAACACTTTGACACCGTGGGAACCTATGGGAGGCGCAGGGGGATTCGATGATACTGAAAAAGTACTCGTTCTGATGACTGATGGTGATAATACTATCAACTTCCCCAACTCCTACGGATATGGACATTCTCCACATGGATACGCAGTTGATGATCCATATGAAAAAGGGTGGGGGCTTTATGGTCCTCCAAATTCAGAAACAGCTAATAGTATGATTGATGACGTTGCAAAATCCATGTGTACAAACATTAAAGAGATGGGCGTGCGTATTTATTTCATCTATTTTGGATCAACCAAATACAGTACGCGTGCTGGAAAGCTAATGGACCATTGCGCTTCATCACCCCAAAGCGCCATTTGGGCTAAAAATGATGTTGATTTGGAAAACGCGTTCAAGAAAATCGGCAGCGATATCGGGAAACTTCGTCTTACACAGTATGATAGCAAGTAAACTATAGCTCCCTAAACCAATATCCTGGCTGAAATTTCAGCCGGGATTTTTTTATTTTATTCTAAAATTATAGCATTCAACATCGCAGCATATTGACTCTGTGTGCATCAATTACTATGTGCAGCTAGCACTCATCAAAGGTGAGTGCTAATACGTTTTATGCGTTTTCAATCAACTTATTTTAAGGGTAAAATCATGGCTGAGATGAATTTTCGTCCGCTGCACGACCGCGTAGTCGTTCGCCGCGTCGACTCAGAAGAGAAGACAGCAGGTGGCATCATCATTCCTGATACTGCTAAAGAAAAACCATCCGAAGGTGAAATCGTTGCTGTTGGCAACGGTGCGCGCGACGAAAGCGGCAAAGTCGTTGCACTTGACGTTAAAGTCGGTGATCGCGTCCTGTTCGGCAAATGGTCTGGCACAGAAGTTAAAGTAGGCGGCGAAGACCTTCTTATTATGAAGGAAAGCGACATCATGGGCGTTATTGGCTAACCCCAATCACTTTCGTTTTTCACTTTAGAACTTTCAATTGACGGGCTCGTCCCGAGGAGAATTTAAAATGGCTGCTAAAGAAGTAAAATTCGGCCGCTCAGCACGCGAACGCATGCTGGCTGGCGTAAACATTCTTGCTGATGCTGTTAAAGTTACGCTTGGCCCTAAAGGCCGTAACGTTGTGCTCGACAAATCTTTCGGCGCACCACGCATCACTAAAGACGGTGTTTCTGTTGCAAAAGAAATCGAACTTGAAGACAAGTTCGAAAACATGGGCGCACAGATGCTCCGTGAAGTTGCTTCAAAAACCAACGACATTGCTGGTGACGGTACAACAACTGCGACAGTGCTTGCACAGTCAATCGTACAAGAAGGTCACAAAGCAGTTGCTGCTGGCATGAACCCGATGGATCTGAAGCGCGGCATCGACATGGCTGTTAGCGAAGTTGTTGCTGACCTCATCAAAAAAGCGACAAAAATCAAAACTTCTGATGAAGTTGCTCAGGTTGGTACAATTTCTGCAAACGGCGAAAAAGAAATCGGCGACATGATCGCTGAAGCTATGCAGAAAGTTGGCAACGAAGGCGTTATCACTGTTGAAGAAGCAAAAACTGCTGAAACAGAGCTTGAAGTTGTTGAAGGCATGCAGTTTGACCGCGGTTACTTGTCACCTTACTTCGTGACAAACCCTGAGAAAATGGTTGCCGATCTTGATGATCCATACATCCTGATCCACGAGAAAAAACTTACTAACCTTCAAGCAATGCTTCCAATTCTTGAGGCTGTTGTTCAATCTTCACGCCCACTTCTCATCGTTGCAGAAGACGTTGAAGGCGAAGCGCTTGCAACTCTTGTTGTTAACAAGCTTCGCGGCGGCCTTAAAATTGCAGCAGTTAAAGCACCAGGCTTCGGCGATCGCCGTAAAGCAATGCTAGAAGACATTGCAATCTTGACTGGTGGTCAGGTGATTTCTGAAGAGCTTGGCATCAAGCTTGAAACAGTAACACTCGACATGCTTGGCACAGCGAAGAAAGTGAACATCTCTAAAGAGAACACAATCATCGTAGACGGCGCTGGCAAAAAAGAAGACATCGAAGGCCGTGTGGCTCAGATCAAAGGCCAAATCGAAGAAACATCTTCTGATTACGACCGTGAAAAACTTCAAGAGCGTCTTGCTAAATTGGCTGGCGGTGTTGCTGTTATCCGTGTTGGCGGCTCAACAGAAGTTGAAGTTAAAGAGAAAAAAGACCGCGTTGATGACGCTTTGAACGCGACACGCGCTGCGGTTGAAGAAGGTATCGTCCCTGGTGGCGGCACAGCTCTTCTCTTGTCTTCAGTTGGCATCAAATCAAAAGGTGCAAACCCAGACCAAGAAGCCGGCATCAATATTATTCGTCGTGCTCTGCAGGCTCCTGCCCGCCAGATCGCAACAAACGCTGGTGAAGAAGCTTCAATCATCGTTGGTAAAATCCTTGAGAAAAACGAAGCAAGCTTCGGCTTTAACGCTCAGACAGCCGAATATGGCGACATGATCAAAATGGGTATTGTTGACCCAGTTAAAGTTGTTCGCACTGCTCTTCAGGATGCAGCTTCAATTGCAGGCCTCTTGATTACCACGGAAGCGATGGTTGCAGATGCACCATCAAAGGAAGGTTCATCAGGCGGCATGCCTGACATGGGCGGCATGGGCGGAATGGGTGGTATGGGCGGCATGATGTAATTGCCTTTGGCAATTAACTCATAACGCTTCCACCTTGGAAACAAGAAAGCCCGCTGATTGATTTCAGCGGGCTTTTTATATTTCGGGAAAACGATACAAACGTCCGTGTATGTATAACATTAGATCAGGCAAAGCTTCTCAGGACGTGCGGCAAATCTATGGGTTTGGAAAAGATTGGTGCCGTCGGCACTTTGTCATCTTCCAAGAAACGTGCGAGCTGGCCTGTAACATAAGCAAATTTCACGCCTAAATTCGCCAGTTTACGGGCTATAGGGACGCTCGTTTTGTCTCCAAGATTGTAATCGAGCAAAGCATAATCTGGCGTCTGGTTCTGTAGAATTTGTTCAGCTTCTTCTACAGAGCGCGCAACGCCAATAACATGGTAGCCTTCTTCTATAAGCGACTCTTCTAAATCCATCGCTAGAAATATATCGTCTTCCACGATCAAAAAGTGTGATTTTTTAGGCATTTCCGGACCATCCTTTTTTCTTCGTGGTGTTATCATTCCAATAGTTAACTGCAAAAAGTCAAATTCGTTCCGTTGTGTTACACAATCGGCATTTTATGCTTAACCATTGGTAAAAATGTAAATATGCGCCTTATCACAATAAAATACTGCGGAGGCGAATACATCTAGTAAGCATTTGAATTCATTTGGCTTGCACGATTAATTCAATGAAAACACACTATTAGCAATCAAAACCACTAACCTTAATGCGGGCAGCAACCATTGCGAAAGACAATCGGAATCTTAAGCATTTTATGAAAGCATATGTACTCAATTGAATTTTCAAGGCGGCACAATGCAAAATAAAACAGCAATGCACGATCTATCTGCAACAGCTGAATTAGAATTAGCGCAGAACTATCGAAGTCTCATTGACGATTTAAATGTCGGAATCGCCATATATGGCTCGAACGGCCACCTGTTGTGCGCCAATCAAAGTTTTTATGATCTGCATTGCATTAGTACGAACGATGTCACTATCGGAATGACTATGTTTGAAGTCATTGAGCATACGGTGCAATCCAAAAAATTTGGAAATTTTGCCGCTTCCGAAGTTCATAAAATGGTTAAAGACACGTTTGAAAATGGTGAAGCGTTTAGAATCGAGCTGCTCGATAAAAATGAGCGTAAGTTACGTATTTCACGGCATTTCAAACCCAATAAAATGGTCGTTGAAACCGTCGAACATCTGGCTTCGGACACAACCTTAAATAATTTCAATCAAGATCCAAACCTCAAGCACGCACCAAGCCTGACAATGGAGGAGCTTACGGCTGCACTAAACCGTACGCCTGATGGGTTTGGGCTTTACAGTCCAGATGGACAACTCTTAGCTTATAATAAAAACTATGTGACCTTAAACCCTGATATTGCGCACGCGATTAGAATTGGGGCTCGCCATGCTGACATCATCGCTGCTGTCTATGATAGCGGCAAAATCGAGATGAATGGCCAGACGCGTGAAGACTATTTCGCATATGCGGAAAAAGAACGGCTCGAACCATCAGGTGCAACAGCTCACAGAAATGCAGATGGAAAATGGGTTCGCTTTAGTGCGCACCGCCTCGATAATGGCTGCACAATCTTCAATGTCGCCGACATTACGCAGCTTAAACACCATGAACTACACACCCGTGATCTAAGCCAGCAAGCAGCAACGCAAGAAGTGCAACTTCACTATGCGCTTGCTAATATGTCTCAAGGTCTTGCCATGTATAACGAACGGCAAGAAGTTTTAGTCTGGAACGATCGATACATAAAAATGACAGGCGTTGACCCTGCGATCATGAAAAAAGGCACACCGCGCATCGACATTCTGCGTAATTCAATTGAACGCGGTCATTATTCAAACGAAAAAGCAGCCGAAACCCTTAAAAGGTACAGTGAAGACGGCTTTACCAATAAAGAAAGTGTACATCTGCATCATCTCACAGATGGCCGTATTATCGAAGTGCACAACCGGCCTGTCTCCAACAACTACACTATTGTTACCATGTCAGATGTCACACAGCGCGAGCATGATACGGCACGACTTGCCAAATATACCCGAAACCTTGAACGCTCAAATGCAGAGCTACAAGATTTTGCCTATGTTGCATCACACGATCTTCAGGAGCCTTTACGAAAGATTGAGGCCTTCGGTGATCGTTTAGCCAAAAAATATGGTGATATATTACCTGAAGATGGTTCGATGTATTTGAATCGTATGCAAAATGCGTCATCGCGTATGCGGCAGCTCATCAACGACCTATTAGCTTACTCCCGCGTGACAAACAAAACACGGCCATTCAATCCAGTTGATCTAAATGACATCGTCAAAGGCGCTTTGTCAGACCTTCATGTGCGGCTGGAAGAAACCGGCGGCAAGGTGGAAACGAAAGGTTTGGGAATAATTGATGGCGATGCAGTGCAGCTACGCCAATTGTTTCAAAACCTGATTAGCAATGCATTGAAATTTCACAAGCCTGATGAAGCGCCCATTATTCATGTGAATGGTGAGACCCTCACCATAGAAGACTCGTTCGGGCAGCCCATCGCTATTCATCGCATTAAAATTTCAGATAACGGTATCGGTTTCGATAGGCGCTTCAAAGATCAGATTTTTGCAATCTTCAAGCGATTGCATGGACGAATGGAATATGAAGGAACAGGCATAGGACTTTCAACGTGCCGAAAGATTGTTGACCAACATTTTGGAACAATTGAAGCCGACGGCGAAGAAGGCGTTGGTTCTACTTTCAGTATTGATATTCCTGTAAAATACGCTGGGGAAGATAGCCAATGAAGGACGGCAATCCAATCAAAATTCTAATCGCCGACGATGATGCCGACGACCGCATGCTCATTGCAGATGCCTTTGAAGAAGCAAATCTTTCCAATCCGATCGATTTTGTTGTCGATGGGCTAGACTTGCTTGATTACTTGAATCGCCAAGGCAAATATGAAGAACTCAAAGACCAAGATTTACCTGGCATTATTCTGCTTGACCTGAACATGCCGCGCATGGATGGACGCGCTGCGCTTGCAGAAATTCGCAAAATTCCTGAGTTTCAGGCCATTCCAATTGTCGCACTCACCACATCTAAATCAGAAGAAGACATTTTGCAGGCTTATAATCTTGGGGTGAACTCATTCATCACAAAGCCGGTCACATTTGATGGCTTGGTTCATGTCGTGCGAATTTTGAGCAAATACTGGATTGAGAATGTTCAGCTTCCCAAAGCGCAATAATAGCATTTCTCACTTGTGATCGATAATGACCCCAGAGCGTTCTTTCTGCGCTTTGTGAATTGCCCATGCGCCGAAAATTGACCCCGTAATCGCAGCTAATACGGCTGCTCCAATCGCGGCCAACCCGATCCAGACTAAAATCGGCACAGCAATAACAGCGAGTGCGATTGCAAGTCCAAACCTCAAAAATGATTTTAAAGTGTCCATTATTATTCCTTTCGTTCTTTATAAATGGGAAGCCAAAGCATGATGCGCAACGGTGCTGAAATTACATTTTAGTAAGGTAGCGCCAAGACATGTGCGCAACTTGCTGTCATTGCATTGAATTTCAATTGCTATAAGAGAAGGAAAACACATCCATCTAAATACGGAAAACTCATGCTAAAGCCCACTTTGGCTGCCTTCGCTTCAAGGTTTAAATCAAACAAAGCGACGCAGACCAGACTTGTCGATTTCACACCATCTGTCATCAGAACCGAATTGCTTTCAGGCCTAACGGTTGCACTTGCGCTTGTGCCAGAGGCCGTTGCCTTTGCATTTGTTGCTGGCGTTCACCCGCTGGTTGGCTTGTATGCTGCCTTTATCGTTGGTCTAATCACCGCCATTATGGGCGGCAGACCCGGCATGATTTCCGGCGCAACAGGCGCGCTGGCAGTTGTTATGGTTGCGCTCGTTGCACAGCACGGCGTCGAATATCTTTTTGCAACCGTCATATTGATGGGCGTTTTACAAATTCTAGCTGGTGTTTTTCACTTGGGTAAATTTATCCGGCTTGTCCCGCATCCGGTCATGCTTGGATTTGTGAACGGGCTGGCGATTGTTATTTTCCTTGCTCAATTATCACAGTTCAAAGTGCCCGGCACGGCAGAAGCAAGCGAAGGTCTTTTTAGCGGTCAATGGCTCAGCGGCCTTCCGCTTTTCCTCATGCTCGCCCTTATTGGCCTGACAATGGCTATCATTTGGATTATGCCGCGCATCACCAATGCTTTCCCTGCTCCGCTTGCAGGTATCGGTATCGTTGCTGCGATTGTAATCATTTTCGGAATGGACGTGCCACGCGTTGGCGATCTGGCATCGATTGAAGGTGGCTTACCGCCGTTCCACATTCCCTTTGATCTAGCCGGAACTGGCGCAACAGGCCTTTACGATAGTGTATTAGCGCCGCTTACACTCGAAACGCTCTATATTATTTTGCCCTATGCCGTCATTCTTGCCGCCATTGGCCTTATCGAAAGCCTTTTGACACTCAACCTTGTTGGTGAAATCACCGGACAACGCGGTGGCGCTTCAAAAGAATGTGTTGCTCAAGGTGTTGCAAATACCGTGACCGGTTTCTTCGGCGGTATGGGCGGCTGTGCGATGATCGGCCAATCGATGATCAATGTTAAATCGGGTGGTAGAACACGGCTCTCTGGCGCATCTGCTGCCTTGTTCCTCTTGGCATTTATTCTTGTTGGATCGTCATTGATCGAACAGATTCCGCTCGCAGCACTTGTCGGCGTTATGTTCATGGTTGTCATCGGCACATTTGCATGGAACTCACTGCGTATCATGGGCAAAATTCCGCTCATGGATGCGTTTGTTATCGTGCTTGTTACCGTTGTCACAGTCATGACCGACCTTGCAATCGCAGTGGTTGTGGGTGTGATTGTCTCTGCGCTTGCTTACTCTTGGCAAAATGCGACCCGCATCTGGGCAAAATCAAGCATGTCACCGGAAGGCGCTAAGATTTACGGCATTGAAGGGCCGTTGTTCTTCGGTTCCACTGACGGGTTTGCTGAAATTTTTGACCCGCAGAATGACCCTGATGTTGTGATTGTGGATTTCATGAATTCGCGCGTCGTTGACCAATCAGCGCTTCAAGCACTTGAGGATTTAGCAAAACGCTATGAGGCTGAAGGCAAGACATTGCAATTGCGCCACCTATCGCGTGACTGTCATCAGTTGCTTAATCGCGCTGGCCAATTGATTGTCGATGCAGACGACGATCCTGAATATGAGATCGCCGTGGATTATGGCGTTCGCACCGGTACATTTGGCGGCGGGCATTAGCACCGCCCCCTTTTGACTAAAGCTAGAAAGCCCCCGCACTAACGGGGGCTTTTTATTAGCCGATTATATTATGAGCAGGCCCATAAGGGAACTTGGTAATGTTCTCAACATCACCATTATCACCAATGATGAGAATATCATGCTCGCGGTATCCACCTGCACCTGGCTCACCTTCCGGTATCCAGACCATTGGTTCCATGGAAATCACCATTCCCGGCTCAAGCACGGTATCAATATCTTCGCGCAGCTCAAGTCCAGCCTCACGGCCATAATAGTGTGAAAGAACGCCGAATGAATGCCCATAACCAAATGAGCGGTGCTGCAGCAGATTTGCAGCTTTAAAATGCTCATTGATCTCAGCGCAAATACCCGAACAAGTTGCGCCGGGCTTAATCAGCGAAATACCGAGCTCATGGGCTGCAACATTGGCCTCCCAAATTCTGCGTGAAGCCGCATCCGGTTCACCCACCCACAATGTGCGCTCAAGTGCCGTGTAATAGCCTGATATCATTGGGAACGTGTTCAGCGACAAGATATCGCCTTGTTCCAATGTACGTGCGGTCACCGGATTATGTGCGCCGTCCGTATTGATACCTGATTGGAACCACACCCAAGTGTCGCGATATTCAGCATTTGGAAAACTTTTGGCGATTTCCAGTTCCATTGCGTTGCGGCCGGCCATTGCAATGTCGATTTCGCGCACCCCCGCCCCAATTGCATCATGAATGGCAAAACCACCAACATCAGCAACGCGAGCCCCCTCTTTAATCAGGGCAATTTCCTCGGCAGACTTTACCATGCGCTGGCGCATTGTCGCTCCAGCTATGTCAACTGTCTCAGATACATCCAGCATGTCGCGCAATTTCTCATGGCTAGCAAGCGTCAGATGATCTGCTTCAATGCCAATTTTACCTGTATTGCCGATCAGTTCTTTGACCGCACGCCAGTAATTGTCACGTTTCCAATCTGTATAGATAACATTGTTTTCGATAGAGCGACGCCACGGCTGGCTGGCATCAATGTTTGCTGAAACCGTTGTGCAGCTATCGGCGGTAACCACGCAACCATAAGAGCGGCCGAATGAACAATAAAGAAAGCCAGAGTAATAGGCGATATTGTGCATGGAAGTTAGAAGAACGACTGGTAGGTCTTGCTTTGCCATAATCGCACGCAAGCCTTTCAATCGGCGTTGATATTCAGCCTTCGAGAAAGGAAGTGCAGCTTTACCGCCATCGTGACGTGAAAAGAAATCGGGGCGTTTTGTAATGTCGCTCATGCTCAAATCCTAGATGATGCACCGGATTTGAATTCTTCCGGTGCGTTGTAAAAAACAAAGCATCCGGGCGTACAGGATAATTTTTGAAGATTGTCAGGCGACGCCATCGCCTCTTTATTAATTAAGCGATGGACAATCCATGGTCAAATGAAATTTGAAAAGCAGGAGAGCTCTGCCGCAAAACTTTTGAGCATCCAGACGGTCAGGTGATATTATTATTGATCCAAGGCTGTTTGCGCGTCCTGCATGAAGATGTACTCTGTGGGCACATGGCCACCTTCAAAAGTTAGCGCGGCGTGGGCGTTTCGTTCAAAATGTCTGATATGGCACTGATTACTCTTTGCGGCTGAGTGATCTGGGGGAAGTGACCACTTTCGCTGCAGGGATAGTGCTTTGAATTCGGCGATAATTGCAGCAAGGACTGCTGGTACTTTTGATGGGATTTGAACAGTTTGTCTGGGGCAAATTGCATTTTCTTTTTACCGGACACGACCGCAACAGGAACGTTGGGAAATGCCCCCGCATGCCTGATCTGTTCGATGGTCTGCATAATGCACTCATCTTCGGAATATTTGAATTCATCAGACAGCTTCTCGATGACTTTCAGCCAGCTGTTGATAGTTCCTAATCCAAAGGGAGATTTACCTGCCTTTTGCTCCTCCACCTCCTGGGGATGTGTCGCATCAACGAAGATGATGCCGGCCACGTCTTGCGGGTACATACGGGCATACAGATTGGCGAATATCCCACCTAAGGAATGCGCAACAAGAACATAAGGCGGATCTACCTCTAAGAGGGAGCATAGGGACCGCATCTCCGAAATGACTGTCAGTCCATCTTGTGCTGTCGTGGCTTTTGGCGACCTGCCAATACCTCTCCTGTTAAACAGCACCACACTGTTGGTCGAACAAAATGTGGGATACACCTTGTCCCACGTTTCAAATGGCATTCTAAAGCCATTGAGAAATATAATATGCCGACCGCCATCACCCAAGCGTTGGTGATGTAACGGGATGATTTGGTCTATTGGCATGATGGGCGCTCGGACTCTGTTTGGCGGCGTGCTCAACCTTAGAGCTGCCGTTGATGGTCCTATCACATACTTGATCTTGCGGGTTGTGTCGCAAATTTTTGTAAGAGCTTGAAAAGGCTAGGTTGCGGACAGGACTATGCGGCCTGCCCAGCAAACTGCTACAGAGCCTATTTACGTGCTGATAGCTTTTGTGCCAGCTCAAGAACAAGCGGATTTTCTGCGCTCTTTTTGCCCGCAAACAAGCATGCTTCAGACGCCAAGATCACACCATCGTCCAGCACCCGCAGCGCGTTTGCACGCAATGTCGATCCTGTCGAGGTTATATCAACGATGATATCCGCTTGTCCCGCAGCTGGAGCGCCTTCTGTAGCGCCAAGGCTCTCAATAATACGGTAAAGCTGAATGCCGTGCTGATTGGAGAAAAATTGCTGCGTGAGCTGCCAATATTTTGTCGCGATGCGCAAACGGCGACCGTGCAGCGCCCTGAAACCAGCCGCCACCTCGCCCAAGTCACCCATTGTGTGAACGTCAAACCAGCTATCTGGCACGGCAACAATCACATCTGCTGCGCCAAAGCCAAGCTTTGCTAAAAGCTTCATAGAATTATAGCTATCGGGAATATTTTCGCGCACAAGGTCTTCGCCTGTTACGCCTGCCTCAACATTGCCGGCTGCTACTTCACGTGCGATTTCAGAGGCAGACAAATAGGCGATTTCAATATCATCGCGGCCTTCAATTGTTGCGCGGTATGAGCGCGGGTCTGCTGGCGGCAGCACATTTAAGCCGATTGAGCTTAAACATTCGATGGCGTTTTCTTTCAAACGTCCCTTCGATGGCAATGCGAGTGTGATCATGCGCTTGCCTCCGCAATTCGGTCCAGCCAAATGGAAAATCCAACACCCGGTGTTGCTTTTTCTGCGCCCAGCAATGGAAGCAAACGGTCATAGCGGCCACCGCCCACCAACACATCGCCGCTGCGCGAGCGAAGCTCATAAACAAGCCCCGTATAATAATCGAGCCTGCGCCCAAAAGAGGCGTTGTAAATGATAGCGCTAAGATCAAGGCCAGCGGCGATAAGCGACTTATTACGCTCTTCGAAAACCGCAATCGCTGGGGCCAGATCAATCCCGTTGTCTTTTTCAAAGCCGCGCAGCACAGCAACAGATTGATCAAGCGGCACAGAAATTGACAGGAATTTGCGCAATATATCCAGCTTTGCTTCTTCCGGCACCAATTGGCTTTGTGCGAACTTTGCCTGCAAACGTTTTGCGACTTCTGCCGGTGTGCGCCCGCCAGCATTGCTCAAGCTTGCTGCATCCATTGCCGCTGAAATCAGTTCTTCTAGCTTGGCGCTGTCGCCGCTTTGAGCAGCTTGCAAAATTGGCTCTGGCAAATCTGGCATTGTGATCGGATGCGCAAGTCGGTCGAGCGTTGCCTCAAGTGTGGCATCATGGCCAAAGGCGTGCGCAAGACGCAAACGCCAACCGGAAGGTAAGCCGAGCGCAGCCAATACCTGATCAAAGACCGCTTGATCGCCAATTATGATTTCGCATCTATCGGCACGAACACCCAAATCGCTTACACATGCCAGCGCATCGGCAACGGAGCGCGCATCGGCTGCATTGGTATCGGCCTCGCCTATATCTTCAATGCCTGCCTGCAAAAATTCAGATGCGCCCGCATCACGCTGCCTGAACGCTGTACCGACATAGCCATAACGGCCAGATGGTGCACCGCCCTCAATATGCTGCAGGCAAACGGGAATGGTAAATTCTGGGCGCAAACACATTGCGCGACCATTTTGGTTTTGCGTCAAAAATATCCGTCTGCGCAATTCCTCGCCAGCCGTATCAAGAAACGGCTCTGCGGGTTGCAGCACCGGCACATCAATGCGCACAGCATTGCGGTCGGCAAGTATCGCCTCAATGTCGGCGCGTGCGGAGAATGATCTAAGGGTGGTCACTTTATTTGGCCAAGTTCATGCAAAAGCGTTTCAACACATCCATTTAGATTATCGGATAGCTCACCCGTATTGATGCGAAAAATCCGATAACCTAATTGTGTGAGGGCCTTATCGCGTTTTGCATCATTTGCCAAATGCTTAGGTGTTTTTGCTGCCTAATTCCGATACGGCAATAATATGCTGACACACATTTTTTAGATCGCGGATAATATCGTCATTCCAAAAACGCAGCACAATATAGCCTTGCTCTTTCAATCTCTCATCACGTTGCTTGTCATAAATATTGACTGCGTGCTGGCTTCCATCAACTTCTACAATAAGCTTCTTTTCGATGCAGACAAAATCAACGATATAGCTGGCGATGGGCACTTGCCTGCGAAACTTGAGCTTGTTCAAACCACGATTACGGAGTTCTGACCACAACACAGCTTCCGCATCGGTGGATTCATGGCGCATATTGCGCGCATAACGTCTAAGCCTTGGCGTCTCGTCATCCCGCATTTCACCCTCATCCGACCTCGCTGCGCTCGGCCACCTTCTCCCGCTAGCAGGAGAAGGATAAGTGAAAACTGTCAGCGACGAAATAAATGTTTTCCCTTCGCCCGTTTACGGGAGAAGGTGGCCGAGCAAAGCGAGGTCGGATGAGGGCATTATTTTTGCGCAGCCAAAAGTTTTTTCACTTCATCAACAAGAGCGCCGGCCTCAATTTCAAATTGGCCAGGGCGGGCAGCGCGGTATTCCTCATTGGATTCAATCGCGGCGGCTTGGCGCTTGCCTTCGATCATATCTTTGAGTTGAACTTTGCCGGATTGCCGTTCGTCATTGCCTTGAATGATAACAATCGGGCAGCCGCGTTTATCCGCATAGCGCATTTGCTTGCTGAAATCTTTTGGATTGCCCTGATACATCTCAGCGCGAATACCCGCGCCGCGTAAGTCCTGCACCATTTTTTGATAAGCGCCGAGGCTTTCCGTATCCTTGTCCATCACGGTGACAAGCACAGGCGCGAGCACGTCGTCTTGTCCTAGTTTGCCAAGATTTTTGAGCGCCGTCATGAGGCGTGATACGCCGATGGAAAATCCAGTTGCTGGCACGTCTTGGCCTGTAAAGCGCTTGACCAAACCGTCATAACGCCCGCCACCGCCGACAGAACCGAATTGAACCTTTTCGCCCTTTTCGTTTGTCACATCGAACAGAAGTTCGGCCTCATAAACAGGGCCAGTGTAATATTCGAGACCACGGACGCAGGTAGGGTCAATACGAATTCTATCTTCGTCATAGCCATTTATTTCTGAAATGAGAGCTATTTGAAATAATTCGTCGATACCAGATAAACCATTTTTACCAACTCCAATGTGAACCGCCCAATTTCTTAGAGCATTGAAAAAATGATAATCTCTAGCATCATCTCCGTGTTTATCGATTGTAGTAGGTACATCGGTAAAATAATCATGGTGATCGGCGTGGGATTTATATCCCTCAGGCGAGTAAAATGCGTTCAAATCTATAACCAGAGATAGTTTTTTGATCTGCTCTTCATCTAACCCAGCTCCCTCAGTAAAATCACCGCTGTCATCTTTGCGACCCTTACCCAAGAGTTGGCGAACACCCTCGATGCCAAACTTGTCCAACTTATCGATTGAACGCAGCACCGTCAGTCTCCGCTCCGCATTTTCATCGCCGCCAAGGCCGATGGCCTCCATCACGCCGTCCAGCACTTTGCGGTTGTTAACGCGGATCACATAATCGCCACGCGCAATGCCCAGCGCTTCCATCGTGTCGGCCATCATCATGCACATTTCAGCATCGGCCTGAACGCCCGGTGCGCCAACCGTGTCGGCATCAAACTGCATGAACTGGCGGAAACGGCCCGGCCCCGGCTTCTCGTTGCGGAACACCCAACCATTGCGATAGGTGCGATATGGCAGCGTGATTTCGTTGATATTTTCAGCCACATGACGCGCCAGCGGCGCTGTCAGATCATAGCGCAAGCTCATCCATTGTTCGTCGTCATCCTGCACAGAAAACACGCCAGCATTTGGCCGATCTGTGTCTGGCAAAAACTTGCCCAAACAATCGGTATATTCAAATGCAGGTGTTTCCACGGGGTCAAAACCATAGCGCTCATAGACTTCGCGGATTTTACCGATCATCTCATCGGTTGCGCGAATGTCTGCCGCTGAGCGGTCCACAAAACCGCGCGGGCTACGCGCTTTAAGTTTCTGCGGTTTTTTCTTCTTTTTATCAGCCATTTCAGCACTTCATTTTATGAGAACATTTGTTGGCTTTCTCATAAGCGACAGGTGCCCTCTTGCCAAGTGGTGTGAGCGGTGGAATGCTATGCAAGTTCGGTGAACGGGAAGTCCGTGCAATTCGGAGACGTGCCCAACGCTGTGATGGAGATGGCTTTCGCATATGCCACTGGGAAACCGGGAAGGCGCGCAGACCAGTTGATCCTAAGTCAGAAGACCGGCCGAACAAAACGGTTCTTGCGTGCGGACAGCGCAAGCGCCCCAACCTTTATGCATTGTTGGGAGCAAATAATGCTGAACAAACTTCCACGCCCTGCGCTGGCCCCTGCCCGTCCGTTTTCCAATCAAGAACGAGATGCGGTGTATCGTGCAATCAATGAACGGCGCGATGTGCGCGATCAATTTTTGCCGGCCCCCATTCCCGATGATGTTTTGCTACGGCTTTTGCAGGCTGCCCATAACGCGCCTTCGGTTGGGTTCATGCAGCCGTGGAATTTTATTGTCGTGCGCGATGCTAAAAAGCGCGAACAAGCATGGAGCGTTTTCAGCAAGGCCAATGATGAAGCCGCCGACATGTTTTCAGGTGAGCGCAAGGCAACCTATCAATCGCTAAAACTGGAAGGCATTCGCAAAGCGCCGATCAATCTTATCGTGACATGTGATCGCAATCGCGGCGGCAAAGTTGTGCTTGGGCGCACGCATAATCAGCAGATGGATTTATACAGCACGGTTTGCGCTGTTCAAAATCTGTGGCTTGCAGCACGTGCAGAAGGCGTTGGTGTCGGGTGGGTCAGCATATTTAATGAGAGCGACATGCGGGAGCTTTTTCAAATCCCCGATGAGATCGAAATTATCGCTTATCTGTGCATTGGCTATGTGGACGAATTATACACAGAACCGGAGCTTGCCGCCAAAGGATGGCGGCAACGCTTAGAACTCAAAGATTTGATCTTCGAAGAAGAATGGAACCGGCCCACTAAAACTTAATAGCAGCCGGTCCGCAATCTTATCTTGCGTAAGGCGAACGGCAGCGTTTGCGTCCACCATGATATGGCTGGAACGAATTATCCGATGCGCGGTAAGAGCGGTATTTCGAATGGCACCAATTCACATGCAATGTGCCAACATTTATAATGCGCGGGCGCGCTGGTGCACGGCGAATAACGCGTCTTGGTTCAACATAACGGCGCGGTGCAATGTGGATCGTTATTGAAAATGCATCACGTGGAAAATAATATCCGCTGTGACGGCGATAGCCACGCCTGTGATGGCGGTAACCGCGATGACCATTGTAAAAGGCATGGCCTCTATGGCGGTAAAACCCGCGGTGGCGTTCTGAACCTACCTTTTGAACCAAGCTATCTGCTGGTGATGCAATCGGTGCAATTGCGATTGGTGCAGCACTCGCTGATGTTGAAACGCCGCAGCTTGCAGCAATTGAAATTGCAGCCGCAGCCAAGAATTTACTGATATTCATTATCATGCTCCCTGTTAAGGTTAAGCGTCCCTTAATTTCAATCTATCGCATTTTTCGCATCTGGCAAATTTATTGACGGGACTTATCACCAAATTGTCACTTTGGTTTCATGACACACATGTTAGCAGTGCGTTTTAACTGGACTATCGCCGTGCCTCTTTTTCTGCTCACCGCCCTTGTTATGACCGCTTTTGCTGCAAACTCAGTTTTGGCGCGTGCAGCCCTGCTCGGACCAGCCATTGACCCTGCCAGCTTTACCACTGTTCGCCTGATAAGCGGTGCGGCGATGCTTGCCTTGCTACTGATTGCGCGAAAACAAACATCAATGCGCGATCTCATCGGCGGCGGAAATTGGCACTCTTCCTTTTGGCTTTTTGCTTATGCGGTAACGCTTTCATTTGCCTATATCGGGCTGGATACAGGTGTGGGCGCACTGATTTTATTTGCGCTTGTTCAAGCAACGATGATCGGCTGGAGTGTTTTTAAGGGCGACAGACCAATCGTGCCTGAATGGGCTGGATTGATTATTGCTTTTAGCGCCTTTGTCTGGCTGGTTTCACCTGGAC
Source organism: Ahrensia sp. 13_GOM-1096m (assembly GCF_000620605.1). NCBI lineage: Bacteria > Pseudomonadati > Pseudomonadota > Alphaproteobacteria > Hyphomicrobiales > Ahrensiaceae > Ahrensia > Ahrensia sp. 13_GOM-1096m. The sequence continues at coordinate 438,379 of NZ_JIAX01000006.1, read as the reverse complement.
TTGAAGCACCGGACCCGTTCAGCGCATTTTTAATGGCACTTTCCGGCATCGCTTGGGGCGCTTATTCACTGCGTGGGCGCGGCGCAACAGACCCGCTCAAAGCGACGGCTGGAAACTTCATTTTGGCCATGCCCATGGCAATTGCCGTTTCCGCAATCTGTTTTTCTCAAATCAATGCCAGCACATATGGCATATTGCTCGGTATTGCTTCTGGCGCCATCACATCAGGTATTGGCTATGCGATTTGGTATCGCGTATTGCCGCAATTATCAGCCATGCAAGGCAGTATCGTGCAACTCACCGTGCCCGTCATCGCTGGTCTTGGCGGTCTTATCTGGAGCGGCGAGCCATTTACGTTACGCTTCGTTCTCGGTTCCGTCTTTATATTGGGCGGCGTTGCACTTGCGATCATCAGCAAAACCAAACGCGTATGATGGTTACTGTTTAAGCTTATAAGTCAGCGCCATGCCGATGCAGTGCTTAAGCGCTTCGCGGTCATAATCCTGCCCTGCGACAAACATTAAAGCGCGGCTACCACGATAATCAAAGGCGCTCGGATAAAGCTCTTTGAAGCGATCGACCAGCTTGGTGGTGCATATGAAGAACATGCCAACGGTTCCATCATCCTGCTTCGACAAACGAACCGAACTACCCGTATTTTTGCGCTTTGGCGTGAAGCTCGGCTGGCCCCATTTTAAACTTTCTTCGAGCGGTCCTATTTTGTCGTTTTGAGCTGCAACCTCAAAAATCAGTGCGTGTAATTCTTCATATAGGCCGTATGAAGTCATTGCGGATTTCCTCGATTTCTTGACGGCAGCAACATCCCTCTAAATGGTCATTCACAAGCCCCATTGCCTGCATGAAAGCATAGATTGTTGTTGGCCCCACAAACGACCAACCACGCTTTTTTAAATCTTTGGAAATCTTGGTCGAAGTTTCAGTAAAGCCTGGAATAGCATCCTTCGTTACTCTAGCTGGGCGCTCTTGGCTGGACGGTTCAAACGCCCAAAAATAAGCAGCCAAAGAGCCAAACTCTTTTTGCAATTCTTGTGCCCGCTTAGCATTATTGATGGTTGATTTAATTTTGCCGCGGTGGCGCACAATGCTCGCATCAGTAACGCAGCGCTCTATGTCCGCGTCGGTAAAAGCTGCAACCTTGTCGATGTCAAAACTTGCAAACGCTGCGCGAAACCCTTCGCGTTTGCGCAAAACAGTCAGCCAAGATAGCCCCGACTGGAACCCTTCTAAGCACACCTTTTCAAACAAGCGCGTATCATCAATTACCGGCCGGCCCCATTCAGTGTCATGATAATTGCGATATTCATCCAAATCGCCATGCCACCAACAGCTCTGCTTGCAATCTGGCCGTTCAACCAATCCATCATTCATATATAGGTCCGATTCAGTTTTGATTCACCATTTACGGCAACACGCTAGTAACCTTGCTGAAAGCTTTCAGCCAAGAATCGCATTTTATTTATTTTGATTCATAATTGAGTCTTTGCTTTGAGTCATGTTCACGCCAGAAGTCTGCTGACGTCTTATGTCAGCGGATATCGGGCAAAATGTTGAGAGTATGCTTGATGAAGAGATTTTTACAACTATCGGCAGTTGCCGTTGCATTTGCGACGATGCCTGCCCACGCTGGTGAGCGCTATGCTACACCGCCGCCGCTAACGCTAAGTCCTGATTTGGCGAGCCCATGGGTTTTGCAACTTAAACCAAATACAGTTATTCGCGCGACTGCACCACAGCGCACTAAGCGCGTTATCGTGACGCGCAAAAAGCAGGTTAAACAACGCTATCAGCCAAAGGTACAGCAGCGTGTTGCCGCGCTTAATCCGCCCAAGCCGCCTGTTAAAGGCATTGATCCGATGTATCTGCCGCAGCAGGTCAATTATAATGGCGGCGAAAAGCCAGGTACGATCATTATTTCTACACGCGACCGTTTTCTCTACTTAGTAGAGGCAGGCGGCAAAGCCATGCGCTATGGGGTTGGTGTTGGCAAACAAGGTTTTTCATGGACAGGCACAGAGCGCATTACGCGTAAACGTGAATGGCCATCTTGGACACCACCTGCGGAAATGATCGCGCGTGAAAAGAAAAAAGGTAAATTCCTACCGGCCTTTATGGAGGGCGGTCCGTCTAATCCACTCGGTGCGCGTGCGCTTTATCTTGGATCAACACTTTACCGAATTCATGGCACCAATGCGCCTTGGACAATTGGCGGTGCTGTATCATCGGGCTGTATTCGCATGCGCAATGAAGACGTTACCGATCTTTATAATCGTGCCAGTGTCGGCGCTAAAGTTATTGTTCAGTAGCTAAGCGCCATTTGTTCTTCGGGGGCGAAGGCAGAAGCCGCCGCTTGATCTCAAAAGAGGTCAGGCGGCGGCTTCATTTTGAGATTAAATTCTAATGCTACATTGAAGCTTGCGCGACCAAATCGGTTAGGCTTGTGCGCTGCTCAGGCATGTTTTGAACAGGTTTAGGGTCAGGCGCTTCAGAGGGTTTATCCCCGCCATATGCCCAATTTAAAAGCTCGATTGTATGAAGAAGCGGTATATTCGTGGCCGTAGAAATTTGCGTGATACAGCCAATATTGCCGGTCGCAATGATATCTGCGTTCGTTGCCTCAATATTTTTCACTTTGCGCGCTTTTAACTGCGCAGAAATTTCAGGCTGCATGATGTTATATGTACCTGCCGAGCCGCAGCACAAATGCCCCTCGGCAGGATTGCACACTTCAAATCCAGCAGCCTTAAGCAAGGTTTTAGGTGCTTCGGTGATTTTTTGTCCATGTTGCATGGAGCAAGCCGAATGATACGCAACAACAAGATTAGGCTTGATGGTTGGCTCCGGCATTTCGATGGATGCCAAATATTCGGTAATGTCCATTGCTAACGCAGATACGCGCTTGGCTTTGTCAGCATAATCAGGATCGAGCCGAAGCATATGATCGTAATCTTTGATCGTGGTTCCGCACCCAGAGGCTGTGATAATTATGGCGTCTAATCCGCCATGCTCAACCTCACGGGTCCAAACATCGACATTGCGCCGCGCATCATCCAATGCTTGCTCTTCACGCCCCATGTGATGGACCAGCGCGCCGCAGCAGCCCTCACCTTCTGGCACAATAACCTCAACGCCAATGCGGTTAAGCAGTTTGATTGTTGCCTCATTGATTCCAGGTTTGAGGATGGGCTGGGCGCAGCCGCTAAGAATAGCAACACGGCCGCGCTTTTCTTCTTCAGGCGCGTGTGTCGCAGGCAATGCAAAGGCAGAAGGTGCAGCAATTTTATTCGGCGCAAGTTCTAGCATCGCACCAAAGCTTTTAAGCGGCGGAATGGCTTTTAAAAGCGGCGCAAATGACCGCCCCAATCGTGCCAAATAAAGCGACGTTTTAAAGCGATTTGGATATGGCAACACGGCTGCTAGCACGTTCCTTGTCAGCCTGTTGAAAAATGGACGCTTGTAGGTTTTTTCAATATGAACCCGCGCATTATCAACCAGATGCATATAGTTCACACCCGACGGGCATGTGGTCATGCAAGCAAGGCATGACAAGCAGCGATCAATATGCGTCACCGTTTTTTCATCTGCAGCACGGTTATTTTCCAACATATCCTTGATGAGATAAATACGACCACGCGGACTATCTAGCTCATTGCCAAGCGTCACATAGGTTGGACATGTGGCCGTGCAAAAACCGCAATGCACACAAGAGCGTAAGATTTTTTCCGATAGTGCAACGCCCGGATCTTCAAGCTGCTCAGATGTGAAATTAGTTTGCATGCCACATATCCAATATTATTATATCAACCAGCTTTGCGGGTCTGGGATCGGTTCATTTCTGCCAAGTGCCATAAGGCCTTTGACAACGCGAATAACGGCCCAAATAGCAACGGCGATTGCAACAAACATTCCAATCATAACAAACATCAAAATTGCGGCGATCAAGCTATAGAGAAGACCAATCCAAAATGTGCGGATGAGCCATGTGTAATGCGTCTCGGTGAAGCCGCCGGCTTTGCCTCGGTTCATATAAGCCATCACCAAGCCGATGATGGCAGGAATGCCGCTAAGCAGAAAAGATGCTAGAAATAGAATATAGATTAGTTGCGCGTTTTTAGGCCCAGCACCAAGCCAATCGTCAGTCGCTATTGGTTGGCGGTTTTGCTCATCATTCATGATTTTTTCCTTCTCACATTGATGGATGTGGCCGAAGTAAACCGCAGTTTTAATCTACGCTCAAGCAATGTTATTTTATACATCTGGTGACATGCGCCCGACATTGAAAAGACCGCTCGGGTCCATTGCCATCTTAATGCGTTCAGAGAGTGCCGCCAAAGGTGCAATCTCAGGCTGGAATACGGCCGTTGAAGCACGGACCGGCTCAGATGCACGGATCAAAGTTGCGTAGCCACCATGATCTTTAACTATGTTCCTGACGACGGGTGCATTGGCGTTCGACACATCGTCTAATCTTAGCCAGACGAGCCCGCCTTGCCAGTCGTAGAACACTTGCCCCTCAAGCTTGTCCAAAATAGCTGCGGCGACTTTATAACCGCTCATCGGTGCAACGGAAATACGCCAAACAGGTCGCTGGTCTTGATCTGCAAAAGGCAAAACATCGCGGATCATTTTCCATAAGGCCAACGATGCGCGAGCATCAATTTCTTGAATATTTAACCCTTTGGGCAGACTTGCGATAACGCGATCACGGCGAACGCCAATGGTTTCTTTCAACCCCTCAAGCCGCATAAAAGTAATCCCGCCTTTTACGGGCGCATTCATGAGCTGTGATGCAATGTCTGCTGGCGCATGCGAAGCGCCTGTAACATCTGCACTTGTTGCCATTGCCGTAGCCATAAGCTGCGCACCATCCGCATCAGATACATTGTGAATTGCCAATGTGATTTGTGTTTCAGGACGCGGCAATACTTTGAAAGAAACCTCAGTTATAAAGCCAAGCGTTCCCCATGAACCGCCCATCAGTTTGACAAGATCGAGGCCCGTGACGTTCTTCATCACCTGACCGCCATTTTTGATGATTTCGCCAGAGCCATTGACAAACCGTACGCCGAGCAGACTGTCGCGTGCAGCGCCAGCCACATAGCGGCGCGGACCTGACATGTTGCTTGCAGCAATACCGCCGATTGTTTGCTTGCCATTGGTGCCGAGCAGTTTGCCGTAATTTGCCGGTTCAAAAACATGCATCTGTTTGTTTTTTGCAAGCGCTTTGTCGATTTCAGACAACAAAGTTCCTGCCTTGGCAACCATCACCAGTTCGGCGGGATCATATTGCGTTATTCCGCTCATTGCCGATGCGGAAATGATTTTTTCAGCGCTCACAGCATTGCCGATATCACGCTTCGTGCCGTTGCCTCTGATCTCCAGACGCGTGCCTTCACTGCGTGCTTTCGCGATTAGCTGGGCAGCTTCGAGTTCATCTGCTGGTTTTAAAATTTTCAACGCCATCTCATATAACCTTGCGTTGTGAGAGGGTGAGCGGGAACACCTTAGATGGGTTCAAAATCCAATCAGGATCAAATGCTGCGCGTACCCGCATCTGTTGGTTTAGATCTATTTCTGCGAACTGGTGCAGCATCAAGTCTCGTTTTTCGATGCCGACGCCATGCTCACCTGTCAGGCAACCACCCACATCGACGCATAGACGCAAAATATCCATACCAGCGTCTTCGGCTGCCTGCGCTTCCTTGGGATCATTGGCATTGTGCAAAATCAGCGGATGCATATTGCCGTCACCAGCATGAAAAACATTGGCGACGCGCAAGCCATAATGCTCAATTATCTTGTAGGTTTCCCGCAAGACATAAGACAGTTTTCCAAGTGGTACGGTGCCATCCATACAGATATAATCTGCGATGCGTCCGGTCGCGCCGAAGGCCGATTTTCGACCTTTCCAGATTTGCGCTGCTTCTGTTGCAGATTGGCTTTCTTTGATATTCTTTACGTTATGTTTTTGCGCAATTTTGATGATCTTTTTCAGCATTGCGTCCATCTCTTCGTCGGAGCCTTCGACTTCGATGATAAGCAGCGCTTCGACATCCATCGGATAGCCTGCACCCGCAAAGGATTCACAAATATCGATTGCCGGCTTGTCCATGAACTCGATTGCGACAGGTATTATGCCGCTGCCAATAATGTCTGTGACACAGGCGCCTGCAACCTCTGCATCATCAAATCCAAACAGCACAGGACGCGCGCCTTCTGGCTTCGCGATCAACCGCACCGTTGCTTCGGTAACAATGCCAAGCTGTCCTTCAGAACCGCACAGCAAGCCAAGTAAGTCATAACCTGGTGCATCAAGCGCTTGCCCGCCAATATCAACGATTGTGCCGTCGAACATGACAAGTTTTACACCGAGCAGATTGTTGGTTGTGACACCGTATTTAAGGCAATGCGCACCACCGGAATTCATACCGATATTGCCGCCAATCGTGCACGCAAGCTGCGATGAAGGATCAGGCGCATAGAAAAAACCATCTTTTGAGACAGCTTCAGAGATGGACAGATTTGTTACGCCTGCTTCGACAACGGCAGTTCGGTTATTGTAATCAACATCGATCATTCGGGTCATACGTGAAACACCTATGACGATAGCATCTTCCTGCGGTATCGCACCGCCAGCCAATGACGTGCCTGCCCCGCGAGGTACAACCGGAATTTTATTGGTTGAACAATATTTGAGAACATCCGCCACTTGCTGCGTTGTGTATGGCAAAACAACAGCCAAAGGCAGGCGCCGATATGCTGTAAAAGCATCGGTTTCAAATGGCACTAACTCACGCTCATCTGAGATAACACACTCATCAGGTAGAAGATTATACAATCCTTCCACGATGGCATTGCGACGGCCGGTGATATTTGCATCGGGTTTCAGAAACTCAATCGTCGTCATTTCATCCCTCCAATTCAAATGAAACACTAGCAGCCTTCAATTGGTAAATTATAATTACCAATTAGAGTCAAGCGCACTGCAGGCGAAACAGTTTCAACGAAATGGTATAACACTGTTATTAATGGCTATGGACTTTTGTGTAACCTGCCCCATTTTGGTTGATACTATACGGTATGAATGAATGAACGAGCGGCAAAACAAATAGTTTAAGAACAATGGTTAGCCAATATAATGAGTAATTTCGGAGATCTAGAAATTTTTGCACGCGTGGTCGGCGCAGGCAGCATGTCTGCGGCAGGACGTGAACTAGGCTTGTCACCTGCGGTCGTTTCAAAGCGCCTTCGCCGCTTAGAAGACCGACTTGGTACAAGGCTGCTACAACGTACAACAAGGCAAATTGCGCTCACAGAAGCAGGACAAGGTTTTTACGAACGCGTTGTCGCTATCCTAGCGGGTATTGAAGAAGCAGAAGCGTTTGTCGCACGCCGCTCAGCCATCGCGCGCGGCACTTTAAAAGTTTCTGCACCGACGTCATTTGGACGAATGCATATCGCGCCGAATCTCGGCGACTTCATGAAAAACAATGATGACTTAAATCTCAACCTGCTTTTATCCGATGACCTTGTTGATATTGTTGGCGAGGGATTTGATGTCGCGATCCGTATTGCGGAGCTTGAAGATTCCAGCCTTGTTGCGCGTAAGCTTGCATCCGTTCGCAGAATACTCTGCGCGACACCAGAATATTTAGCTGAAAATAGCACTCCCAAAACGCTCGAAGAGCTAGCGCATCACAACTGCCTTACACATCAGGTTTCAGACACTTGGCGTATGGCAGGCCCTGAAGGTGATGTCAGCGTTCGTCCGACCGGCAATATAAGCACCAATTCTTCTGAAGTGGTGCGCGAAGCTGTTCTGGCAGGCCTTGGAATTGGACTTCGTTCAACATGGGATGTCGGACAAGAACTTGCCGACGGAAAGCTTGTGCAGATTTTGCCAGAGTATGAAAGCACATCGAATGTCGGCATTTACGCGATCTATCCATCACGTCAGTTTTTGCCAGCGAAAGTGCGCGTTTTCATTGATTATCTCGCGCAAATATTTGGTGGCGTTCCTTATTGGGAAGCAGGTTTAAACACGCCAGAAACACCGAAACTAAAAAAAGAAAACTAGAGCGCAAGCGCTAAGCGTTGCCACCTTACATATCAGCATCAGAATGTTTCGCGCGTATTCGGCGCACGACAAGCCACATGCCTAGCACGGCAATCGGCACAAAAAGCGCCACCAATGTTGCATCTGAAATACCGGGAAGCGACATGCCCAAACCCTTTGCCAGATAGGCAAAAAGCCCAACGACATAATAAGAAACCGCCGCGACAGAAAGACCTTCAACCGTTTGCTGCAGGCGCAATTGTAGCTTGGCGCGATTGGCCATAGATTGCAGCAGATCACGGTTTTGCTTTTCAACTTCAACATCTATGCGCGTGCGCAACAATGTTGCTGTACGTGCCAGTTTGCGCGATAGGTTGGCTTGGCGCTCTTCAATGGCACGGCATGTGCGCATAGCAGGTGCAAGACGGCGTTCTAGGAAAAACTTTAGCGTGTCACACCCCAAAAGAGGTTCACGTTCAAGCTCCTCTAGCCTGTCTTGGACAATATTGTCATAGGCACGGCTGGCGCCAAACCGATAAAGACTGGATGCAGCATCCGCCTCAAGCTCAGCTGCAAGGTTCGTCATTTCGTTGAGCAATTCTTCAGAGTTCGACGGCTCCAGATTTCGCATCCGGTGCGTTAATTCCGCCAGACGGTCTTCGGCTTTGCGCATTCTTGGAGAAAGACGCTGTGCAAGCGGCAACCCAAGCATGGCCAATGTGCGGTATATTTCGATATCAAATAACCGCTGCGAAAGCGCGCCGAGCCGCTGGGGCGCCATGCCTTTATCCAAGACAACAAAGCGCGTTAGCCCTGCCTGATCCTGCCGAAAATCGGTTGCGATAATACCAAGGCCGTTACGTGTAACCGATGCACATAGAGTTCGCCGATCAAAATTATTCAGCGCTTTTTCTTCGGCCTCTTCGCTCCAATTTATAATATCAACGCGCACAGCAGAGATCAGTGAACCGGGCGCAGGAAAAGCATCGCCAAAAGGATGGCCTTGCGGCAGTGTATCGAAATTACTGGCAGCTGGACCTTCCCAAAGATAGGTGGAAGCTTCTGTATGGCGTTCCCACCAAATGCTGCTCTTTCCCATTTCAATTCGGTGATGGCGTGCACCTTCAACAGGTGGAGAAATTCCATTTTGACGTGAAAGCCCCGCAAGAACAGCCTGATCGACCGTAGAGCCGCCATCTGTGACGAAGCACAATTTGATCAGTGTTCGCGGTGAGGAAATAATCGGCGCTGGTCGAGCGTGAACTTCGCCAAGCGCAACGGCTCTTTCTGCATGAAGCGGAAATCCGAAGACGCCTCGCGGCGCAGCTTCGGCTTGATCAACAGCACCGATATCTTTTTTATTCACGTTGCCCCCAAGCGCTATTATGGCCCACCTGATAAGCCACCATCTTAAGCGATTTTAATATGGTGTCTGCTTTTTGGAAATAAGCAAGGCTGCTACATAAGCGCACGTAACTCCTGTTCAAATTGGCTATAATTATTGACCAGTCGGCACATGCCTCATATGATCAAGATTGGAGGATTGAATGGGCACAACTATTTTTTCACAGATCAATCATGCGCGCACAGCAGATGAAGTGTGCGCACAGATAGAGACCCTAATTTTAGAAGGCGTCCTTCGCGTTGGTGATAAGCTACCGGGCGAACGCGATCTGTCTGAACAGCTCGGCATTTCACGGCCTATTTTGCGCGAGGCGCTCAAAGAATTGGAAGCGCGCGAATTATTGGTGACACGTCATGGTGGCGGCACTTTTGTTGCCGATGTCATCGGTGATGTTTTTTCCAAAACAATGCTGGATCTCATTGCAGATCACCCAAAGGCAACATCGGATTATTTGGAATATCGACGCGAAGTTGAAGCGATTGCTGCTTCTTATGCTGCTCGCCGCGCAACGGATGATGACCGCGCACTTTTGACTGACATCATCTTGCGCATGGAAGAAGCGCATAAGAAAGAAGACTTTCAAGAAGAGGCTGCGATTGACGTCGAATTTCACCAAGCGATCTGTGAAGCAGCCCATAATTTGATCTTATTGCATACGCTGCGCTCCTGTTACCGGCTTTTGACAAACGGCACATTCTTTTCACGTTCTTTGGTTTATCGCGCACCGGGCGCAAGATCGCTTCTGCTCAAACAGCATCGCGCAATTTACGAAGCAATAATGGACGCAAATCCGGATGCGGCAGCAGCTGCTGCGGCGGCGCACATGGAATTTGTTGAAGAGAGCAAACGCGAGGCTGAAAAAGTCGGCGCTTGGCAAACAGTCTCTAAATTAAGAAGGCAAATGCGTAACACCAAGTAAGCTAAGGCGTTACGCTGAAAATCACCTCTTAATAAGCATATTCGAGAAATGCTGGCTCTATGCTACCTGCCCAGTTCGACTGGTATTGCAGCAACATCTGTTCGGCAGATGTTGTGCCGCGTGCAGCAACTTCTTCTAGCGGTGCAAGGAAGTGAGCCTCATCAAACCCGTCATCATTGAGTTTGGCGCGGGAGATCAGGCCTTGCCGTGCAATGCCGAGAACTTCTTTGGCAAGCTCATGCATAGACTGGCCTTTGATTTTAGCTTTAAACCCATCTTTTGGCACTGCATTTCGAAGCTCCACAACCTCATCAAACGTCCAGTCTTTTGTGAGTTGCCAAGCAGCTTCCAGCGCAGCTTCATCATAGCACAAACCAACCCAGAAGGCAGGTAGCGCACAAATACGCCGCCAAGGGCCACCATCTGCGCCGCGCATCTCAATAAACTTTTTAAGACGCACTTCAGGGAACACGGTTGAAAGGTGGTTTGTCCAATCGCCTTTATTTGGCTTTGCATCAGGGATTTCACCCTCAAGCGCTCCATTCATGAATTGACGGAACGTCACATGAGTACAATCAATATATTTGCCATTACGAAGAACGAAATACATTGGTACATCCAATGCCCATTCGACATAATCCATGAAGCCAAAATTGTCGTTGAAAACCATAGGCAAAACACCGGAACGATTATTATCGGTGTCACGCCAAATATCGGCGCGCCAAGACAGTAATCCGTTAGGTTTGCCTTCTGTGAACGGCGAGTTTGCAAACAATACGGTTGCAAGTGGCTGCAAACGATAAGACATTTGCATTTTCTTGCGCATATCCGCTTCGCTATCGAAATCCAAATTAACTTGAATTGTCGATGTGCGGTGCATCATATCAAGGCCTTGCGTGCCGACCTTTGGCATATAATTGCGCATAATATCATAGCGTGATTTTGGCATACGCGGCGTTTCATCCAGAGTCCATTTTGGACTTGCGCCCAAGCCTAAAAACTTAATGCCGAGCGGATCAGCGATCTGGCGCAATTGCGCCAAATGGCGATTGCTCTCGCGGCAGGTCTCATGGATGGTTTCTAATGGCGCACCCGACAGCTCAAACTGACCGCCCGGCTCCAAAGAAATTGCACCCATGCCATTTGGTTCAAACAAGCCGATAAGATTGCCCTCATCGATGATTGGCTCCCAGTTCAGCTCAGCTTGCATGCCTTTAAGAAGCGCTTCGATAGATCGCTCGCCTGCGTAGGGAATTGGCGTGTGATCTTGCATGCAGAATGGAAACTTCTCATGCTCGGTGCCAATGCGCCATTCTTCCTTCGGCTTGCAGCCGGAGGCAAGATAGCCTGCCATTTCCTCTACGCCGCTAATTGGTGCTTCATCAGTTGTATCGCGGGCCATATCACTTGTCCGTTTGATTAAGATTGATGCTCGTTGCCCGATTGTGCTTTACGCGGCAAGCCAATTTTTATGAATGATCATTCAATAGAAGTTGATCGCTAGTCAATTTTATTCTTACCAATCGCCCGCAACCGCTTGAATTACGGCCATTGCGGCGACTGCTGCGGTATCAGCACGCAATATGCGGGACCCAAGAGGAATCGCAACAACAAAAGGTTTTGCCCGCAAAGCTGCACGTTCATCATCTGAAAAACCGCCCTCAGGTCCGATCAGAACGCCCAATTTATTGCCCTTAAGGCTTTGCAGTTTTTCGACTGGATTATTCGTTTGCGCATCTTCATCACAAAAAATCAGTGTGCGGCTTTCGTCCCAATCATCCAGAAACTTTTCAAACTTAATCGGCTCGGCACATTGCGGGATATTGAGGATACCGCATTGCTCGGCTGCCTCTAATGCGTTTGCATTCATTTTATCAATATTGAGGCGGTGGTTTTGCGTGTGCTGCGTCAAAACAGGCTGCAACAAGCTCGCGCCCATTTCGACAGCCTTTTGCGCCATATAATCCAAGCGGCCAACTTTTAGCGGTGCGAAACAGTACGTAAAATCAGAATTTTGCGGCTGCTCACGCTCTTGGTTGATGCACATTAGCGAAACATTTCGCTTGCTCTCGACCTCAACTTCGCAAAGCCATTCTCCGTCTTTTCCATTAAACACAAGAACCTTGTCACCCGTTTTCATGCGCAAAACATTGGCAAGATAATTGGCTTGAGGCTTGTCGAGCGCAAAAGACGCTGCTCGGCCTAAAGGAACATCAAGAAATAACCGTTGGATTTTATAATTTGCACGCATTCAAAACCGTTAGCGCGACAAAGCACTATCATGCAAGACCGGTTGATAGCCTGATCTTAAGGCTGCGACTATTGATGGCGGCGTAATGAGATATTGTGGAGCATCATCGTCGCGCTGATACCCTTCTGGCTTCCACAGAAACAAAGTCTGATTTGATATGAGGTATGCCCGATCTTGATTCCCAACGAACGTACCATCCGGCAGAGAGCGCCAATCATTTGTGATCGTGTGTAATCTTTTCTTGCCAGTGTTTAAGCGTTCATTGTGTAGCAATTTGTCAATTTGCGGAGCACTCATCTTGCTTTCACTTTGCCCAGTGGAGAAAGCCGTTTGAAACATGGTGGCGCGCGCGCGCTGGCAATGAAAACAAGGCCTATGGCCTGCTGCCAGTGCTGTTGCTTCATCCAAGAAAAACAATTCTGACCAACCAGTGCCGCCATTTTTTCCATTGCGGCCAAAAACGTCGCGGCGCCGTCCTTTGAAACTGCAAAGGCAGATAATCCACGCTTTGGACGTCCATCGCCGTGATGGCAGCAGGCTGCGTGTATCAGGGTTGTGGATAATTCCACGGTTGCCTGTGAATAACCCACGCGCTTTATCGGCAATTATGTTGCCAAAAGGTGTCACTCTGTTCTGAAGCGTCATCAAATTAACCTTCCAGCAACCTTTTGATAGCTTTTGAGCTTGGACACTTTATACGCCGCTCAAGTCGCCTCGGAAAGCTGACAAAGAACCAATAATTATTAATTTCAGGAGCGTTAAATGGCCGTGCGTGCTATCACTTTATCTATTGCTATGATTGCAGCAACCGCACTTTGGGGCCTATCTGTTTATTCAGCAGACGCTATGGCTGGCAAGGTTTCCCATGATGGCTATGGCGTTTCCTCAATTACCCAAAACTAAGCAATATTTTGCCTTATAAGGGCGCTCCCTCCTAAAGTTTCAAATTTCTGACCTTGCCTTACGATGCACTATGCCTTTAATCAAAAACATTGATTGGGAGTGAGATTGCTATGTTTGGTCCGGTTACTTGTATTGAAGATTTGCGCAAACGCGCTGAGTTTCGTGTACCCCGCATGTTTTATGATTATGCGGATTCCGGTTCTTATACAGAGGGCACATACCGTGATAACACAGAAGCCTTTTCACGCATAAAAGTGCGCCAAAGGGTGGCTGTAGATATCGACAACCGCTCATTGAAATCGACGATGATTGGGCGCGATGTCACGATGCCTGTTGCGCTGGCCCCTATCGGGCTATGCGGCATGCAGCATGCGGATGGAGAAATCAAAGCAGCTAAAGCTGCTGAAAAGTTTGGCGTGCCGTTTACGCTTTCCACAATGTCAATTTGCTCCATTGAAGAGGTTGCCAAGGCGACAACAAATCCATTTTGGTTTCAGCTTTACGTTATGCGTGATCGCGGTTTTACCGAAGATATGATTGCAAGGGCAAAAGCTGCAGGATGCGATGCACTTGTGCTGACACTTGACCTTCAAGTCTTGGGTCAACGTCACAAAGACATTCGCAACGGCCTTTCGGCTCCGCCAAAGCCAACGATCAAATCAATCCTAAATCTGATGACCAAGCCACAATGGAGCATGGAAATGCTCGGCACGAAGAACCGAACTTTCGGTAATATTGTTGGTCACGCACCTGGCGTTGATAATATGACCTCTTTGTCTGAATGGACAGCCAAGCAGTTCGACCCTTCTTTGAGCTGGGAATCAATTGAATGGATCAAATCCAAATGGGATGGCAAGCTCATCCTTAAAGGGATCAACGATATTGAAGATGCCCAAATCGCGGCTAAATCAGGCGCGGATGCCATCACAGTGTCAAACCATGGCGGCCGCCAGCTTGATGGTGCAGCAGCGTCAATTGATGTTCTTGCCGATATTGTTGACGCGGTGGGCGATAAAATCGAAATCCATATGGATTCCGGCATTCGCTCTGGCCAAGACGTTTTCAAAGCCATTGCCCTTGGTGCAAAATCCACAATGATTGGACGTGCCTTTATTTATGGCCTCGGCGCGATGGGCGAACAAGGTGTCACCAAAGCTTTGGAAATAATCAAAGACGAGCTTGATCGCACAATGGGTTTTGCCGGTGAGACAGACATCAAAAATGTTGGCCGTCACAACTTACTGCAGAGCGGGAACAGCTATAAAAAAATGGCGTAAGCGTTATTTTGCACCAGCATCAGGTGTTTCAATCGCTTCAATATCAACGAGGTTCCAGCGCATATTTTGATTGCGGAATATGCGCTTGTTCAATCGTGGATAATCAGCAACATCATGAGCATTGCGCTCTCCAACAACGATACAGCGCAAGACTTCCGTACCTGTATTCTTTATTGAATGGGAAAAACCGCCTTTTCGATAGCCAATAAAATCACCTTCGCTTATTTCGACGCTATCATAACCAATATAGGCTGTTGCAGTACCGCTCAGCACATAGACACATTCGTCTTCATGATAATGCACATGGTGTTCGGTCGTCTCATGCCCCGGCTGCACTTCAATGATGTGAAAGCCAAACCCTGTCAAACCGGCAATATCGCCTAACGATTTATTGTTGCGCTTAGCGTTGGTGTTCAGAAAGTGCGTCTTATCTAAACCTTCCATCTGCTCAATCTCGTTGCGTTTTATGAGATATTTATCATCGCTCATTTGCTGTTCCTTTTAAGATGGGCATCAAATGCTGACAGCCCTTCATCCAGACCTGACCGACCGAAGCCTAGTCGAAAATGATCGGCAGGTGTGTTGCCAAATGAGGACGCGTAGATTGAGGCAGGCAGAAAAAGAACGCCGGCCTCTTCAACGAGGTTTTGCGCGAAGGCTTCCACGCCTTCTGCTCCTTTGTAACGGACAAAAGCCATGCAGGAACCATCTGGCCTGCGCCACTCAAAAAGATCAGGATAACGCGCAAAGAACGCGTCCCACTTTGGCAAATTCTCATCAATGATCGCGCAATTACGCGCTAGAATTTTATCCCGATTCTTTAAAGCAATCTTGGCAAGCCTTTCGCTCGGGCCAGAATTTGCAATGGACAAATAATGCTTCATACGTTCCATTTTGGAAAGAATTTCAGCATCTTGGCACGCAATCCATCCAATACGCAAACCCGGCAACCCATAAGATTTCGACATAACACCGAGCGAAAGCCCGCGCTCATAGACATCGGCAACATAGGGCAAATGTTTTGTGCCAGCTGGACCAAGGCCGTTGAAGATTTCATCGTGAAGAAGATAAAGGCCATGCTTACGGCACAGCTCTATCAACGCTTGATAGCGATCTAACGGCAATATTGCACCTGTAGGATTGTGCGGAAAGTTGATTGTGATCAGCTTTGTGTTTGGCTTAATCGCCGCTGCCATACGGTCAATATCCAGCGACCAGTTATCATTAGGGGCAAGCGGCACAGCGCTTACCTCACCAATCGCGTTTGGCAGTGCTTCGTGCGATTGATAGTTGGGCGTCACGCAGATCGCATGACTGTCCTTATCAAGGATAATCGTATTTGCTGCAAATATGCCTTCACTAGCTCCAGCAAAGCACAAAATGTCAGACGCGGTCTGCTTTTCGTAAGTCGCAGCAATCGCTTCGCGCAAATCCGGCGCTCCAAATGTTTGTGTATAGCCGAGCCAAAGATTTTCAAATTCTGCTCGATCTTCATCACTTGCCATATCAAGCAGTTCGCGCATCGTCATGCTTTCAGCATCTGATGCTGTCATGTGATAACGCGCTTTGAATTCCCATTTTGAAAAATGGGTCTCTAGCTTGAAGTCAGGAAGTGCTTGCATGTTAATTATCCAAGTTTGATATCATTATGATCTATCGCAAACGCCTCATGAATCGTAGCCTTAGCGCACCAATTCATGAGATTAGTTGTGAACCCTGTCTTCGTACATTGTCTGCGGCTTTGCCTGTGGTACGGTAGATCAAAAGCAAGGAGAATCTTATGCTGCCAATCTTTGATATGCTGACAAAAGCACAAAACGGAAATGCTATTGATATGATGGCAGAACAGTTCGGGCTTTCTGCAAAGCAAACGCAAGATGCGCTTGAAGCTTTAACGCCTGCGTTCTCCACCGGATTAAAGCGCAATGCAGCCGAACCAATGGGTGTTGCAGGCTTTATGCAAGCACTTGCAAGTGGCAATCACGCAAAATATTTTGAAGATATGCAAAGCGCCTTTCAACCGCAGGGACTAAATGAAGGCAACGGCATTTTGGGGCATTTGTTTGGCTCAAAAGACGTTAGCCGCGCGGTGGCAGAGCAAGCAGCAAAGGCAACTGGCATTGGGCCAGATATTCTCAAACAAATGCTACCGGTAATCGCCTCAACATTGATGGGGGCGATGTATAAGCAAACAACGCAGCCGCAAGCTTTTGGCGTTCAAAATGCTGGAAATGGTAATATTCTTGGCCAAATCATTGAGCAAATGATGCAGCACTCAGGGCAAGCCTCCCCTCAAGCTGCGCCGCGTAATTCAAATCCGATGGATAATCCCTTTGGCAAAGCGCTTCAGGATATGTTTGGCGGCAATCAAACACAGCAACAATCAGCACCAAACCCCATGGACCCTACTAATAACCCTTTTGGCAAGATTTTTGAGGACATGATGGGCGGCCCCAAACCAGCGCCAGAACCCGCACCGACGAAAAATAAATATGAAGATTTGTTTGGCGACATGTTCGAAACAGGCCGCAAGCAACAAGACCAATATCAAAAATCCGTTGAATCAATATTCGATCAATATATTAATGGCATGAACCGGCACAAATAATTTATGAACGACAGCCCTACTCCACACTCCAATGTAGCCGAGTTTTCGGTTTCAGAACTTTCTGGCGCGATAAAACGCACAATGGAAGATACCTATGGGCGCGTGCGCGTGCGCGGTGAATTAGGCCGTGTATCGCGTCCTGCATCCGGCCATATCTATCTTGATCTAAAAGACGACAGATCTGTCATAGCCGCAGTTATTTGGAAAGGTGCGGCCGCCAAAATGGCTGTGCGCCCTGAAGAGGGCTTGGAAGTCATTGCGACCGGCAAGATCACCACTTTTCCGGGGCAATCCAAATATCAGCTAATTATTGATAATATGGAGCCTGCAGGCGAAGGCGCGCTGATGGCGCTGCTCGCTGCGCGCAAACGCCAGTTGGAAAGCGAAGGGCTTTTTGACCCTGCACGCAAACAGCTGCTTCCCTATATGCCGCGGGTTATTGGCGTTGTTACATCGCCAACCGGCGCGGTCATCCGCGATATTCTACATCGGCTTTCAGACCGTTTTCCAAGCCATGTCCTTGTTTGGCCTGTGCGCGTTCAAGGTGAATCATCGGCAAAAGAAGTTGCCGATGCTGTACGCGGCTTTAACGCTATTGATGGGACGTTGGGCATTCCAAGGCCTGATTTGCTCATTGTTGCACGTGGCGGCGGATCGCTCGAAGACTTATGGGGTTTTAACGAAGAAGTGGTGGTACGCGCTGTCGCTGATTCGGATATTCCTATTATTTCGGCCGTAGGCCATGAAACAGATACAACGCTGGTTGATTTTGCTGCCGATGTGCGTGCGCCCACACCAACCGGTGCCGCAGAAATTGCTGTGCCAGTTCAGGCTGAGCTGGTGGCGCAAATGGCGCAGCTTGCTGCACGCCTACGCGCTGGCCTTAGCCGCTCAACGGACCGTAAGAAAGAGCGCCTTGCTGGTCTTGCCCGTGCTTTGCCGCATCCTGATGGTCTTCTGGCCCTGCCCCGCCAACGCCTAGACGGGCAGCAAATCCGACTGGGTGCAGCGCTTGATCGTTTTACAACGCAAAAACGTTCTCGGCTTATAACAGCAGAAGCAAAGCTTAGCCCTGCGCGTCTTATTCAACGCTTTGAAAATGTGCGTAGCAATCTGGACCGCCTATCGCGGGGCCTTCCCTCTGCACTTAGCCGCAATATTCAAACCCATCGCCGCGAGCTAGAATTTTGCGCCCAGCGCCTGTCACCGCAAACGATCAACCGCAATGTGAAAGCGGGCCGCGAACAGCTAGAAGCGTTGGAACGGCGCAATGATCTTGCCGTTGAACGTTTGATTGAAAATCGCAACGACAAAACGCGCCAAGTTTCAAAGCTCCTTGATAGCTATTCCTATCAACGCGTTTTAGATCGTGGTTTCGCACTTGTTATGGATGAAAATGCAAAACCGCTGCGAAGCTCAAAGGGCATTGCAAAAGGTGCAGGGCTCACGATTCAGTTTGCAGGGGATGATCGTTTAGCAGCGATTGCAAATGGCGACGCGGTTCCGTCATCGAGCAAACAGCCCACGGCTAAGCCGCCAAAAGAAAAGCAGGCTAAATCGGCCCCAGCCGCACAAACATCTTTGTTTGATGAGTAATCAGCACAGAAGTTAAGCGCGGTAAGCGCCATTTTTGTGATAAATAATTTGGGAAATATGTTGGTGGTACGAACGGGTGGATTTGAACCACCGACCTCTGAAGCCACAATCCAGCGCTCTAACCAACTGAGCTACGTCCGCAAGCCAACGAGGGTCAATTAGTCTGATGTGCGCGACAATGCAAGAGTTTGCTGTGCACCAATTACCGTTCTTGTGAAAAAAATTTAAAGATCGGCCGGATTGTGTCCGGCCAATCGTCGTTTAGGCCTGTATTTACGCTTATTTCGGCTTAAAGGCACCCATTGCTTTTTCAGCAGCTTTCTTTGCAGGTGCGCTCGCATCGCTAGCGGCATCTTGGTAAAGTGCCTGCATCGACTTGGCATTTTCCATTGCCATCTGCGTCTGAGAGCTCAAAAAGCTTGTTTGAAGCTCCATGAATTCTGACATAGACTTTACGCCTGAGAGTTTTTCCATGTGAGACAACGTTGCTTCAGTGTTTGTGCGCACAGCGTCCATTGTTGCCAATGAAATCTTGGATGAATGTCCCTGCGCAGTGCTTAAATTTGCTTCAGCTTCTTTTCTCGCTTCTTCAAAAGCAATCTGTGCCTGCTCATAAGTCTCTTTGGCTTTGGACAACCCGTCATTTGCCATTGATTTGAGCTTTTCAAGATATTGCGCCGGATCTACGCCTTCTGGAAATTCAAATGTGTCTTTCTTTGCGGCCATGTCTATTGCTCCTAATCAAATGATCTTTCAGGATGCTAGCACATTAATATTGCGGTGCAAAATCCATTGCACCGCGCAAACATTAACTAAACCCGCAATCAAAAGTGCGGTTATAGCGATAAAACTGGACGATACGGGCATAATTTGGCTATTAAATATTTGTTAAGCTTCACATTGCAGGCCAAGATTACCGCGAATGAGTAAAGACATGTCACAGATTCCATTCATTGACATCGCCGTACAAGACGCGGTGCGCGGCGCTATGCTTGACGGCAAGGCTGCGATTATCTTTGACCAATCCGTCGATACGATCATTTGGGCCAATGGCACAGCAGCAAAAATGTTTGGCTATGAGGCTATTGGTGAGTTTTTAGTTGCGGGGATTTTCCCGTTTAATACGACCCTGCGCCAGTTAAAATCAGCTGCAGCGCGCAAACCACGCACACCGCAATCCATTCTGCTAAGAATCACCGCTGGTATGCGCAGCGACGCTCATCATGCGCAGTTGCATTTTATCTCGATTGACGGCGCCAATGAAGATGTCGCTCTTCTCACATTTGATCGTCAAAATAGCGGCGACCAAGATGCGCTACTGCTCGATGCGATAGCAGGACTTGAAGAAGATGGCGCTGGCGCTGCAATATTGGGCGAAGATGGAAACATTCTTGTCTGCGGCCCGTTTTTTAAAACGCTGGATATTCCAACACTCGAACTTTTTGCATTGAGCGATGAGGTTCTTTCTGAGGAAGATCGCCTCGTTAAGCGTCTTGTGTTGCGCGGCGAAGGCAGAACTAAAATTGCTGTGGGAATTGGCAGGCTGAGCGAAGAACCTGTTCGCAATCTTTTGGTCGCGATGGAAACAGATATTTTGCACACCGCGCAGCCACGCAAGGCAGAGCCGCCGCGCGTTATCGAAGAAATTCAGCCCCCTAAAATGCAAGTGATTGAGTCTGCACCTCCGCTTATCGATCACGACAATGATGATGAAGACTTTGTGTTTGAAGATGCCTCGACTTCGAACGATGAAGACGATGATGAGAGTATCGTTAGTTTCGAACCCGCCATTGCGCCAACACATAAGAAGCAAGAAGGTTTCAAAGCCGATTTCGAAAGACGCCCTGTGCGTTTCGTCTGGAAAACAGATGTTGATGGTCGCTTTACAGAAGTATCGGAAGACTTTGGCGGTGCCGTTGGCAACAATGCTGCCGATCTTGTTGGGCGCACCATGAAAGATGTTGCCAAAGTGTTTGAACTCGACACAGCTGGCGAGATTGAAGCATCGATGGAACGCCGTGACACTTGGTCAGGCAAAACAGTCCTGTGGCCAGTTCAGTCCACAACTTTGCGCGTACCTGTCGATCTGGCTGCACTGCCATATTATAATAGAAACCGGGAATTTGAAGGCTATCGCGGTTTCGGTATTGTGCGCTTAAGAGATTTTGTCGACGATCCAGAACAGCTTGGGTTGTCCCTTAGCCAAGTACATGCGCCCGAACCTATTCAAGATGACGTTAAGGCCAGCCCTCAGCCTATCGAAGAAGACGATAGCAACGCAGCAGACGAGGCTGCAGAGGATCTGTTTGGCGGTGAGCCGCCTGTTTTCCAATCAGCCTCCATTAGCCCAATGCGCCGTGACAACGACAAGGTCGTGCCGTTAGATAAGCACCGTAAAGAGCGCAAGAAAATCGAAGGGCTTGATGCGGGCGAAGCTGAGGCTTTTAAGAAAATAGGCGAAACGCTCGGCAAAAAAACAGATATGCCAAGTGTTGAAATTCAAGATCACCTTGTAGGTGACGACGATTCTTCAAATACGCCGAGCCGTGAAGAGGATTTGCCTCTACAGCAGGTGCAGCCGTTTATTTCAAACAATACGAAGAACATTGATCAGCAAGTTGAGTTTATTGAATTTGGTGATGAGGCCGCAGCATCTGTTGATGTTGATCAAAGTGCTGAATTAGAAGATTTCGATGAGCCAGACGCTTATCAAGATGATGAAGCAGAGCAAAAACTTGCTGGTATCGGACCTGATGAGCTGAACGCTTTGCCGCTGCCGCTTTTGATTGTGCGCGGCGAAACAGCGCTTTACGGCAATGAAGCATTTTCGCGCATTACTGGATTTAACAGTGTCGATAAGCTCAACGATATAGGCCTCAGCGCCCTGTTTGCCGACGGCTATGAGAGCGCCGGCGACGAAAGCGCCGTTGCAAAAAGCTCCATCACTTTGGTTGCTGAGGATGGCCGTGAAATCACAACACGTGCACACCTGCAAATCGTTCCTTGGCTTGGGCACAACGCTTTGATGTTCGCCTTCGAGCCTCTTGATGAACATGTTATAGATACGCCGCAAGACGCTAGCTCGGTCGAAAGTGTTTCAGATACACTTCGCAGCACTGCATTTGATGAAGTCGCTGAGATGCGCGCAATATTAGACACCGCTACGGATGGTGTCGTGGTGATTGCGCAAGACGGCACGGTTCGCTCAATCAACAGCGCTGCATCAGCCTTATTCGGCTATTCAAACGAAGATGTCGCCGGTAAATCATTTTCCATACTCTTTGCCAATGAGAGCCAGCGCGCGGCAATGGATTATCTAAATGGATTTTCTGATTACAGCGTCGCTAGTCTTCTAAATGAAGGCCGTGAAGTGCTCGCCCGCGAACGCAATGGCGGATTTTTGCCTGTGTTCATGACGATTGGAAAGTTGCCAACATCTAACGGATTTTGCGCTGTTATGCGTGACATCACATCGTGGAAGCAAACCGAGCAAGCGCTGGAAGCAGCCAAACAAGAAGCCGAAAATGCTTCGAATATTAAGTCTGAGTTTCTTGCAAAAGTTAGCCATGAAATCCGCACGCCTCTTAATGCGATTATCGGATTTTCCGAACTCATGAGCGAAGAGCGCTTTGGGCCGATAGGCAATGAGCGCTACAAAGAATATTTGGTTGATATCAATAAATCCGGTCGTCATGTTCTGGATATGGTCAATGACCTTTTGGATATTTCTAAAATCGAGGCTGGTGAGCAGGACCTCGAATTTGAAAGCGTCATACTCAACGAAACCGTTGCCGACGCGATTTCAATGATCCAACCTCAAGCAAACCGTAACCGTATTATTGTTCGCTCATCGCTAGAAAACAGACTACCATCGGTTGTCGCTGATACGCGGTCGGTTAAACAAATCGTGCTCAATTTGCTGTCCAATGCAATCCGCTTCACACAGTCCGGTGGACAGGTTGTGGTGAGCACCAATTACACAGCGAGTGGCTCCGTCATATTACGTATCCGTGACACTGGTATAGGCATGTCTTCGCGCGAAATAGAGACAGCGCTCAAGCCATTCCAGCAAATTGCGACCAGAGACAGAGAGCATGGTGATGGAACGGGCCTTGGCCTACCGCTGACACGCGCCCTTGTTCATGCCAATCGCGCAGAATTTGAGATCGCTTCTGAACCTGGCCGCGGTACATCTATTGAGATAACATTTCCGCCAGAGCGTGTGCTTGCTGACTAAAGATCAAAAAAAAGCGCCGGCTGGCGGCGCTTAAAAAATTAGTTTGCTGTAAAAACGAGTGGCTTTGATAAAAGTGTGATGCACGTCTAAATTCTGTAAAAACAGCATTGAGCTTCATCCGTTAACGGAAACTTACGAAACAAGGTTAACCTTGACTTTAGGAATTAAAACTTCCGTACACTGGTTAATTTCACAAACAAAATTCTGTTTTACGCATTAACTATGCGCTTTGCCTCTCCACAATTGTCGTATTTCACGTAATAAACGGTGCACATTTCACTTCCCATTATCGAAATGCTATGGCGCGCAACGGAATTTTGATACCAAGGCAATCATGGCACAAAAACTGAAACTTCCACTCATCGGAACGCTTGTAATTCTACTTGTTGCGGTAGCTTGCCTATTTGCGGCATTGCCTTGGCTTGTGTCATCCGACCTGATGCGCGGCGCCGTGCAAAGGGACTTAAGCAGCTTTGTTGGCAGACCCGTTATACTGGATGGAAGCTTAGAGCTCGACCTCTTCCCCTCGCCAAAAGCCAGAATTACAAATGTGCGCGTTCCAGCCAGAGGCAAGGAGGGAGCCAGTACGCTTACAATCAATCGCATTGAAGCAGACATCTCTTTACTCACCATTTTATCGCGAAACCCACACTTTACGGCCTATAAGTTAGATGGGCCCCAGCTGACGCTTCAGCGCCGCGCAAATGGTACGTTCAATTGGCCTGATGTTTTAGGAAAGATCTGTGCAGCGACGCAGCAAGCCAAAGCTGCGCTTTCAGCAAGCAGGGAAACCCAAACTGATCTTGCTGAAAATACAGAGTCACAAGATGTTGACCTGCTTCCTGAGTATTTTCCAACGCGTATGGGTACGGTCTCGTTTTCATCCGGCACCATTGTCATCGAAGATGAGATGACCATAGAGCCGATTAAGCTCACAGCATTAAACGGTTCGATTAACTGGAGTGATCTTGATGGTGCAGCAAGCACCAAGATCAGCGGCGTCTATAACGGACAACCAGTTAATCTTGAGGGGCAAGTTCAAAAGCCTTTGGCTTTATTAGCTGGTGATAAGAGCACTATCCGGATTCTTGGTGCCAGTGACTTAGGAAAGTTTAACTTTGAAGGCACGATAGGCTTTTTGAAAACCTTTTTTGCCGATGGCAAGATCCAAGTTTCTGCGCCTGCGCTTTCCCCATTAATGGAATGGTTGAACGGAGGGTTTAATCCAAGCGGAAATATCGCAGAGCTATCATTTGTAGGCGGCATGCATGTCACCAATCGCAAGGCGCGCTTTGATGCACTTGATATTCAGCTCGATAAGAATCTCGGAAAAGGCTTATTAGAGATAAGTTTTCCTAAAAATGAAAAGCCACTAATCTCAGGTACATTTGACTTTTCAGCACTTAATCTAACTGATTTGATCGATGTGTTCATTGAAGTTCCTGATGCTGGTTTGTCGTCGTTGCAAGAGTCAGAGTTCAAACTGCTCGATCAAATTCGCACTGATATTCGCATTTCTGCCGCTGCTGCAAATTTTGGTAGCATCTCACTGACGAAGCTTGCTGCAACAGCACAAGTTAGTGACGAGACAGCGATATTTGACATTGGTGATGTGCAACTTTTTGGCGGCAATCTTCAATCTCAACTTCAAATCTCTCGCAAAAAACCAAGCGGCGGTACTGTGCAGATCAATATGAATGGCACTCAAATTGACACATCAAAGGCCGCCGAAATCATAGATGTGCCTTCGATTATTCCGCTGGGAAAAGCAGACTTTACATTTTCCAGTCAATCGAACATCGCGTCTTGGCGCCAAATGGCGCAAACTGCCGAGGGTAAAATCGCCTTCAAAATGGCGAATGGCATCGCGCGGAGCTTTGCTGCCAGCACTCTTTTGAAAAGTGAGAATACAGGGCAGTTTTTCACATTATCCAGTGATGAAAACCGCCAAGAAGCTTTCGAAAAGCTTGCGTTTTATGGACAATTATCAGATGGAGTTGTCACCATTCGTGACACAATAGCCACCTATTCTACCGGCACGGTTCACTTCGAAGGGGTCGCTCCCTATCGCAGCAGCGGTATAGCTCTCACCGCCATAGCGACACCGACACAGTCCGATGCGACTGATACAAAGCGGTTTTTCATCGGTGGGTCATGGGATCGCGCTTTTGCGACGCCGCTCCTATCCACGAACTCATTTGATTTACCTGAATGAACTTTTGACATGGCGAAGCGCTTAGCTGACATTGCCGACATCATGCTGGTAACTTTTATGCTTCGTCTACCGCGTTACATATCCGCATCGGTGCGTGCATTATGCACCATTCTGCGTTTATTGATTAGGCTTGCGATAATGACACCGGTCGCCACGAAGCCAATGAGAACCGTACACACAGCATTAATCTCTGGCGTAACACCCAAACGCACTTGACTGAATATTTTCATTGGCAGTGTGGTTGCGCCAGGGCCCGATGTGAAACTCGCGATAACAAGGTCATCCAATGACAGAGTGAATGCGAGCATCCAGCCTGCAATGACGGCCGGTAAGATGACGGGCAGTGTTATTTTATAAAATGCTTCAAACGGTGTGCAGCCCAAATCCTGCGCGGCCTCTTCCAACGACATATCATAGCTGACCAAGCGCGATTGGACGACGACAGCGACAAAGCACATTGAAAAGGTGATGTGGGCAAGAGAAACAGTCCAGAAGCCACGTTCAAACCCAATGGAAACAAAGAGTAACAGCAGCGAAAGCCCTGTAATAACCTCTGGCATTACAAGCGGAGCATAGACCATTCCAGTAAACAATGTGCGGCCGCGAAAGCGCGTATGGCGCACGAGTGTCAAAGCCGCCAATGTTCCCAGTACTGTTGCAACAGTCGCCGACAATAGGCCAACGCGCGCCGTCACCCATGCAGCATCCATCAGCCCCTGATTGGAAAGCATTTCGCTATACCAATGGGTTGAAAACCCACCCCAAACGGTCACGAGTTTTGAAGCATTAAACGAATAAACGATCAATAAAACGATTGGCAGATAAAGAAATGTGAAGCCGAATACGACAGACACAATATTGAAAGCAGACCAGTTCTTATTCATCGATTTGCCTCCGTTGCACGCGCTTGCGCATTTTGGAACAGTACAATTGGCACAACCAATATGGCCAAAAGAATTATCGCAACTGTTGATGCAACTGGCCAGTCGCGGTTATTGAAGAACTCGCTCCAAAGCGTTTTACCGATCATCAAGGTCTGTGAACCACCGAGCAATTCAGGAATAACAAATTCGCCGATTGCCGGAATGAACACAAGAAAACAGCCAGCCAAAACGCCTGGCAGCGCTAGTCTTGCCGTAATTTTCCAAAAAGCAGCGATTGACGAGCATCCAAGATCGCGCGCAGCCTCGACAAATGAATAATCCATCTTTTCTAGCGTCGCATAAATTGGAAGAACCATGAACGGCAGATAAGAATAGACGATGCCGATATAGACGGCGATTTCCGTATTATAAATGCGCAGCGGTGTGCTGATTATGCCTACGCTCATCAAAAATTGGTTCATGAGACCTTCTGGCTTCAAGATACCAATCCAAGCGTAAACGCGGATAAGAAAGCTCGTCCAGAATGGCAAGATAACAAGCATCAACAAAATAGGACGGATCGTCATGGGTGAGCGGGCCATACCGTAGGCCAGCGGAAAGCCAATCGCGAGCGTGAGCAATGTTGATATCAAAGCGATGCGCAAACTCGACAGATAAGCATTTGTGTAAAGGCTATCCTCAAACACGAACTGGAAATTATAGGTCGTAAATTGAGATACAGATTGCACAAAACCCTGCCAACCTTCGGACAGGTCAAACTGCGGCGCGAAGGGCGGCATAGCAAGAACAGGCTCTGAAAAAGCTACCCGTAAAACGATAAGGAACGGCAAAAGAAAAAGGATACACAGCCAAAAGTATGGCAGTCCGATTGTTATTCTTTTGAAAAAGCTTCCCATCAATTAACGCTCCAGCACGATGCCTGCATCAGGGTCAAATGAAAGCCAAACACGATCACAATTACTGAACGGATCATCAACTGTACGCTTGGCATTGAGAACGGAAGCCCGCATGATCGTGCCGCTATCGAGTTTGACATTGAAGAGCGTCATATCGCCAAGGTAGCCAATGTCCCAAATTTCGCCTTCGACAGCATTGGTTTGTTTCTCAGGTTTCTTACGCGATACTTTGATTTTTTCAGGACGGATAGAAAACCATGCCGTCTTATCTTTGGTCAGTGCCGGCCTATCTGTTGTCGCCGCTTCAATCGTAAATCCGTCATCACCAAGCAGCGTGGTCATCGTATCTGTTTTTTCGACAATTTTGCCTTCAAGCGTATTCACAGTCCCGATAAAATCGGCAACGTAACGCGAGTTTGGTGCCTCGTAAATTTCAGCAGGCGTGCCCGTTTGAATAACGGTTCCCTTATCCATGACCGCAATGCGATCTGACATCGTCATTGCTTCTTCCTGATCATGTGTGACGATCATGAAAGTTAGGCCAAGGTCCTGCTGTAAATCCATCAGTTCAAACTGCGTTTCTTCACGTAGTTTTTTGTCCAGTGCGCCGAGCGGCTCATCCAGCAATAAAAGTTTTGGCCGTAATACGACAGAGCGTGCCAAAGCTACGCGTTGCCGCTGGCCGCCCGAAAGCTGATCTGGTTTACGCTTCGCAAATTCTTCCAGTTTGACTAATTTTAATATCGCATCAACGCGCTCAGTAATTTGTGCTTTTGCAATGCCTGCCTGCTTTAAGCCGAAAGCAATATTATCACGCACACTCATATGCGGAAAAAGAGCGTATGACTGGAACATCATATTTACTGGGCGCTTATGTGGCGGCACACCTTTGAGCGAAACGCCATCAAGAAATATCTCGCCAGAGCTTGGCTCTTCAAAGCCTGCCAACATGCGCAACAATGTTGTCTTTCCGCAGCCAGATGGACCGAGCAAAGAGTAAAACTCACGCTCGTAAATATTGAGCGTCAGATTATCGACGGCAACAAAATCACCGAATTTTTTGGTTACATTTTGAAATGAAATATACGGCTTGGCATTCGCATCAAGCCAAGGAGTAAAACTGCGTCTGGTGGAACCAAGTGATTTCATGAATGGCACATCGGGTTTGAAAAAGGGCGCACGAAATAAAAAGCCTCGAACTGTCGTTCGAGGCTTTCAAGTTTTATTGACCGGTAACGACTTTAGTCCATGCCCGTGTGAAAACCCGGTCTGTACGCTGATCGTTTGGCGAAACCGTGTAAAGGCGCTGAACCGTTTCTTCACTTGGATAAATCGCAGGGTCGCCAATCACGTCCTCAGCCAAGAGTGGCTTAGAGGCAGCATTACCATTTGCGTAATAAACGTAGTTAGAAGCCTTCGCCATAACATCTGGGCGCATGATGTAATTCAAGAATTCATGTGCTTCTTCAACATTCTCAGCATCCGCAGGAATTGCCATATTATCGAACCACATCAAAGCGCCTTGCTTTGGAATGGCGTATTCGACCGTTACCCCAGCATCGGCTTCTGCTGCGCGGTCACGTGCCTGAAGCACATCACCAGACCAGCCAACAGCAAGGCAGATGTCACCATTGGCAAGCGCATTGATATATTCTGATGAATGGAACTTACGGATATTCGGGCGAATACTCGAAACCAGTTCTTGTGCTGCGTCGATATCAGCTGTCTCTTTAGAATCTGGGTCTTTACCGAGGTAGTTAAGAGCAGCAGGAATAATCTCTGTCGGCGCATCGAGCATATAAATGCCGCAATCTTTAAGCTTTCCAGAAATTTCAGGATTGAAAACCATATCCCAGCTATCAACGGTGTAATCTTCGCCAAGGATTTCTTTTACCTTATCAACATTATAGCCAAGGCCTGTGGTTCCCCACATATAGTTGATCGCATAATCATTACCTGGATCATATTTTTCCATGCGTTCAGAAATCGCCGGATCCATATTCTTCAAATTATCGAGTTTTGATTTGTCGAGTTTTTGGAAAACACCCGCCTGAATCTGACGCGCAAGAAATGTGCCGGTCGGAACCACCACATCATAACCCGTTTTGCCTGCAAGCAGCTTTGTTTCCAAAATTTCGTTGGAATCAAACACGTCATAAGTGATTTTGATGCCGGTTTCTTTAGTGAACTCAGTCAGGATTTCTTCATCAATATAATCTGACCAGTTATACACATTCACGGAGCGGTCCTGCGCAATGGCTGTGTTGGCTGCTGCAATCGAAATAAGTGCGACGGACGTCAAAAGCGTTTTTACGCGAACCATTTTATTCTCCCGATTTAAATAATGGGCTTTAAGCCCTCACCTTATAAAAAAGACTATTTTGGAAATTACACATGCACAAGAGATTTTTATGCAAATGATTTGTGCAACTAGCTTAAATTTTAGAGGTAGGTTGATTGCTCCAATGGTGTGATTTCAGCCCAAAACGCCAGAATTTCAGCGCGCTTCAAATGCTTGTAAATACGCGATAATTCAGGCCCTAATGCGCGGTCAGCAAATTCACCACGCTGCATGAGAATCAATGCTTCATCCATATCATCAGGAAGTAGCTCTGCATTGTTATCATCATAAGCATTGCCAGTAATTTGCGGCGGCGGTGTTTCCAGTTTCTCAAGACCATCAAGCATCGCCTGCAACAAAGCACACAGCACAATATACGGGTTAGCATCGGCACCAGCTATGCGATGCTCAAGCCGTCTATTTTTTGATGTCGATGCAGGAATACGCAACGCAACAGACCTATTATTTTCAGCCCATACAGCGCGTGTTGGCGCGTAAGAGCCCGGCTGAATTCGGCGAAAACCGTTCCAAGAATTGATAAACATCAACAGGCCTTGAGGCATCGTGCGAATAAGCTCGGCAATCGCACCGCCGAGCTTCTCTTTTGCATCATCAAACTTTTCTTCATCGAAGATGTTGTTGCCTTCACCATCAAGAACAGACGCATGAATGTGCATGCCGTTACCTGCGTAATCAATAAATGGTTTGGCCATAAAAGTTGCTTGCAAACCGTGTTTACGCGCAGAGCCAAAGACAATACGGCGCAGCATGATAACATCGTCGGCAGCTTTTAAAGGGTCGCAGCGGTGCTTGAGGTTAACTTCAAACTGGCCTGGTGCTGCCTCTTTGATTATTGTATCGATCGGGACCTTTTGAGCGTCGGCAGCTGCGCGAATATCATCAAATAATTCGGCATAATCTTCCAGATCATCCAAGCCATACATACGCTGACGATCAGGACCTGCAGACGCACCAACCGGCGTTGGCATCAGTCCATCACCGCTTGTATTGGGTTCAAGAAAATAAAATTCGACCTCAAAAGCAACCACGGGATAAAGATCGCGCTGCGCCAGCGCTTTCGTAATACGGGCAAGCGCATTGCGGCAATCATAGCGAAGTGGCTCATCCTCGGGCGTGAAGGTGGTTAGTAGAACCTGCGCAGTTGAGCGACTTGCCCAAGGCACAAGGCTCAAAGTGCCCGGAACAGCACGGCAAAAACCATCCATATCTCCGGTCTCAATATGAATGCCTGTCTCTTCAACTTCGCGGCCCCATATATCAAGACCATGAATGGACATCGGGAAATTTACACCCTCTTCGAACGCTTTTTTCAAAGCATCTGCGGGCGCCCATTTTCCACGCATGATCCCATTGGGATCGACCATTAAAAACTCAACGGCCTGTAGATCAGGGTTTTCTTTTATAAAATTATTGTATTCTTCAATATCCGTTTTGGCGTCAAAACTGGCTTCTTCGCGCGGCGATAGATTACTCAATTAGGTTCACATTTTGCTGTTTTAGATAACTGATAGAGACGTACCCGCACCAACTTTGTCAATGGTTCATTACAAAAATGTAACGAGATTAAACAAAGCGTAACTCCAATTCACACGCAAAACTCGTTATTTGATCGATAAATACTCAGATGCTGGAAACCAAAATGAACACGTTAAAACAACTCATAAAATCACCTTATTTTTTATGGATTTTGCTGAGCATTCCAGCGATTCCGATGATTACAGGTGCTTTATCGGGTGATAATTTGGAACCTCTACTGCATCCAACGGGTGAGTTTGCTGCGCGCTTTATGATTGTTGCGATGATTGCGACGCCTCTGCGTATGCTATTCCCAACGTCCAGCGTTCCGCTATGGTTTGCTAAAAACCGTCGATATTTTGGTGTAGCCGCGGCTGGGTATGCTGCGCTGCATACTTTATTTTATGTTTTAGATTTGGGCAGCCTGCAGCGCATTTTAGCTGAAATCACAGAAACGGGCATATGGACAGGCTGGCTTGCAATGGCAATTTTTGTACCGTTGGCGATCACCTCAAACGATGCTTCAATCAAATTCCTGAAACGACGCTGGAAAACATTGCAGCGCTTTGTTTATCCAGCAGCAATTTTAACTTTGGTCCACTGGCTTTTCGTTGCCAATGAGATTGGCGGTGCGCTTGTTCACTTCATTCCGCTCGCAGCACTGGAAATCTATCGGATTTGGAAGCTTCAGCAGAAGCGTGTTGCGCATCAAGTAAACGCTTAGGATCGCAAGTTACACAAAATCAAACGCCGATAAGCCAGCCGCCATTTCATCAAGTCCAAGCGGTTTCGTGACAGGCGCTTCCGCGCGCGCCAAACATCCAGCGCGCTCGCAGACCCTACAAGCTGGACCAATAGAAATGGTCAGCATATCGCCGTCTTCCGTCAAACCACCGGGCAATGCTGTGCCATAGATCACATCATTTTTGTATTTAACATCGCAGCCAAGCAAAATCGCCGTGCGGCGTGTGCGTTCATTGAACGCCCCTTGTGGCCCCTCTAATGTACGGGCGATCACCATGAACTGCGTGCCGTCTGGCATCTCAACCGCTTCGGTTAAAATCTGTGCCGGCTGAGAGAAAGATGCATGCACAGGTAGTTTCGGGCAATACCCACCAAACCGCGACTGCGGATAGCCTTCTGCGCCAGCGCGTCTAAATTTATTGCCCGCTTGATCAACCTCGCTCATGAAGAAAGGAACACCAGCGGCATCTTTTCGACCAAGCATCGTTATACGGTTCGCGGCCTGTTCAAACGAAACGCTGAACCGCGCGCGCAAAACATCAATATCGTATTTTGACTTTTTACATGCCTGTAGAAAAGCGTCATAGGGCATCATTAATGCGTGAGCAGCATAGCGTGCCATTTCAAACCGCATAAGCCGCTTGGCTTCATCAGATGACAGTTTAAATTTCTGTATTTCTCCGGCAATCGCGACTTGCATACGCACAAGCGATGCTTCCATCGCCACTTCACGCAATTGGTCAAAAGGCGATAGGCGTTCAGATATAAACAATCGATTGGTGTGACGATCATAGCGGCGACGCCAATTAGGCATCGCTTTAACTGGTAGCACCTTCACGACGATGCCGTGCTCGGCTGTCAGCCATTTCTTTAAAGCGCCGAGCAAGTCATCATCGGCTTTCAAAAGCTTGTTGAAAGATTCCGCCTCTTCTTCAAGTGCAGGAAAATGGTTCGGCCTTTTTTCCAATGTGTCGCGCACCTCATCGGTGGGCAGACGCGCTGCAGCTAAACTTGTTTCATGCCCTTCACGCGCCAAAAGGTCCGACAGATCACTCAAACGTGCCTGACTTTCGCTATAGGCGCGATAAAGTTTTTGAACGGCAACCGATACGTTCGGCGCGACTTCAGCAATTTCGATAAGCTCCTGATCGCCAGGCAGTTCAGCGGCCAGTAATGGATCAGAGAAGATTTCTTTAAGCTGCGACAGGCTGGTATCATTCGAGCCTTGAAGCGCCTCCATATCTATTTTGTAAACAGAGGCAAGCTTGAGCAATAGCTGCACGGTGAGCGGGCGTTGATTTCGCTCAATCAGGTTTAAATAGGACGGCGAAATATCCAAATCCTGCGCCATAGCCGTTTGGGTCAACTCCAACTGGTTACGAATACGCCGAATACGCGGGCCAGCGAAAATCTTTTGTTCTGCCATCTTTAATCGCCTCTAATTAGCACCTCCATCATATTTACACTTTTTACAAATTGACAGATGTTTTTTGTCACAAAGCATACATTGCAACGCGATAATTCCAGTAATTATACGATTTTACGTGCTTTTCCCCGCAAGTCCCGCCACATTCAAAAGCACGCACCGTCACAATGACAAGTGTTTACAATACAGCTTCGAACTATTTGATAAGCCTATCAAACCGTTATCGAACTGGAAATTACGCAGTTTTTGAAAGGACAAGCGTTATGAATGCCCATGAACGGCCGAAGACCGGCGTTAAAGAACGCGCAGAAGAGCAATCGTCATCAATGGATGCAGATCAACAGGCTATGATCCGCATGGTCGCCAACGACCTGCACCGTTTGAACCAGTCCGTTATGAAAGCCGTAGAGGCTGGCGTTTCTGTTGAGCTTGTACGCTCTGCACGCCACCATGGCGGCGACGGAAACTGGGGCGACCTGCTTATTCCGGTCATCGTAACGCAAAGCAAATAACTGTCAGTTGAAACAAGGTTAGATCTCCAGCCTTATTAAAACTGCAAAAACCTCTCCAAATTTTGGGGAGGTTTTTTGAATGATATTTACTATACTATGCTTGTTTGTATTTGCGCTTGGCTTGGCACACGTTATAAACAACTGAAATCAAAACAATGGTGATTGATGGCCAAGCCCGTTAAAGCAGTTAAAAGTGCAGCAGAAAAAGCTATTGGCACGAAACAAAAACGCAAACAAATACCTGATTATATAAAAACGCCGCTCGGCGTTAAAAGTTGGGATGAAGCCGCTGAATGGCTGGCTTACCGGAACATTGAAGATATCGAGTGTATCACCCCCGATCTAGCTGGCGTTCCACGCGGCAAAATGATGCCGACGAATAAATTTACATCAAATACAGCGCTAGCGCTTCCCTCCGCACTGTTTCGCAAAACAATTTCGGGCGATTATCCCGAAGAGAGCGGTGATTTTCGGTATGATCCCAATGATGGCGATCTGAAATTGATGCCGGATCTTTCCACACTTTGTGCGGTTCCTTGGGAAAGCGACCCGACGGCTGCGGTCATTTGCGATCTTGTTGATCCAAATGGTGAGGCCGTAGGCTACACACCGCGCGCGGTGCTCAAACATGTTATTGCAGCCTATGCGGCAAAAGGTTGGACAGCTGTTGTCGCCCCAGAAATCGAATTTTATCTTGTCGCGCGTAATACCGACCCTGATTATCCCTTGCAGCCACCAACAGGCCGGTCAGGCAGACCCATTGCCGGTGGTCAGGCTTATTCCATTGCCGGCATCAATGAGTTCGATGAATTGATCGATGATATTTATCATTTTTCAGAAGCGCAGGGACTTGAGATCGATACGTTGATCCACGAGGAAGGCCCATCGCAGCTAGAAATCAATTTGCGCCACGGTGATCCGCTCGCGCTTGCTGACCAAGTGTTCATGTTCAAGCGCACGCTGCGTGAAGCTGCCCTCAAGCATGATATGTATGCAACATTTATGGCTAAGCCCATTCAAAGCGCTGCAGGCAGCGCAATGCACATCCACCAATCAGTGATCGACAGCAAAACCGGAGAAAATATTTTCTCCAACCCTGATGGAAGCGAAAGCGAACTATTCCGCTCATTCATCGGCGGCATGCAACATTACATACCCCGCGCATTGGTTATGCTTGCCCCTTATGTGAATTCATATCGCCGTTTGGCACCCGAGATGGCAGCGCCCGTCAACACTGCTTGGGGATATGACAACAGAACCACGGCATTTAGAATTCCGACATCGGATGCCCGTGCACGCCGTGTTGAAAACCGCCTGCCCGGCTCTGATGCAAACCCTTATCTTGCGCTGGCTGCATCATTGGCATGTGGCTATCTGGGAATGGTCAATGGACTTGTGCCAACCGACCCGACATCGACCACAGCCAATGAAGGCGAGATTAGTTTGCCACGCGGTCTTCTCGAAGCGGTATCACTGATGGAAGAGGAAGAAGCTTTCGGATCAATTTTGGGCCGTGAGTTCATTGCAAACTATGCAGGCGTAAAGCGCGGCGAGTTTGAAACTTTCATGCAGGTTATTAGTCCTTGGGAACGTGAATTCCTCTTGATGAATGTTTAATGAGATGACTTATCAAAGCCCTATTTCTCCAGGTTACTCTTGGTATGAAGCAACGGTTGGCGAGCGGCCTGAATATCCTGTATTCAAAGGTGATCGAAGCTGCGATGTCGCGATCATCGGCGGCGGCTTTACTGGCCTTGGGGCAGCTGTTCATCTGGCGCAAGCTGGCCTGCGGGTTATTTTGCTTGAAGCGCACCGCTTTGGCGATGGCGCATCAGGGCGCAATGGCGGCCAGCTAAACACCGGACAACGCACCCACGCAGAAGACCACGAAAAAACATTAGGCTTTGAACGCGCCAAAGCGCTTTTTGATATTGCAGAAGAAGCAAAGCATCATCTTTTGTCTTTCGCAAAAGATAACAATATCGATATTGAATACCAGAAAGGCCACATGTCAGTGGCGCATAAGAAACGCCTTGTAAAAGATTATGAAGCGTATCCAGCCACCATGGCTGAACGCTTTGGCTACAAACACTTGCACTTCATGGACGCGGCAGAAACCGCCGAACGGCTCGGATCATCGCGCTATTTTGGCGGCAGTTATGACAGTGAAACCGGCCATATTCACCCGCTTAAGCTTGTGGTTGGCACGGCACGTGTTGCAGCTGCAAATGGCGCTGAACTTTATGAAAACTCTAACGTTACTGAAATGCGCCATGAGGCTGGCAAGACGATTATCAAGACGGCTATGGGCCAAGTGACCGCAGACCGC
The DNA here is from genome assembly GCF_000620605.1 of Ahrensia sp. 13_GOM-1096m. Classification (NCBI taxonomy): domain Bacteria; kingdom Pseudomonadati; phylum Pseudomonadota; class Alphaproteobacteria; order Hyphomicrobiales; family Ahrensiaceae; genus Ahrensia; species Ahrensia sp. 13_GOM-1096m. The sequence continues at coordinate 402,226 of NZ_JIAX01000006.1, read as the reverse complement.
GTTTTACTTGCTGTCAATGCTTACGGTTCTGAAAAGCTGGAGCCGCAATCGGCAAGTCATGTCATGCCCATACGCTCATTCATTGGCGCTACTGTGCCGCTTGGCGATGTAGACGTTTTGCGCGGCGGCGAAAGTGTCGATGATAGCCGTTTTGTTGTGCGTTATTTTCGCAAGAGCCAAGATGGCCGCCTCATATTCGGAGGTCGCGAGGCTTACACGGCAGACAATCCGAATGATATTTCCAAGCATATCCGCAAGCAAATCGAAGAAATCTATCCTGCGCTCAAAGATGTGGAAATTACCCAATCATGGGGCGGTTCAGTTGGTATCACAGTACCGCGCGAGCCTTTTGTGCGTGATGTCATGCCTGGCGTTACAGCCATTGGCGGCTATTGCGGCCACGGCGTTATGCTTTCGAACTTTACTGGCAAGCTTTATGCAGAGGCAGTTACCGGCAACCGTGATCGGCTTCAATATTTCCGCGATCTCAAAGTGCAAGCGTTTCCAGGTGGCCGGCAATTTAGAAAACCGCTCCTAACCGCTGCTCTTACTTGGTTTGCAATGCTGGATAAGCTCTAAAACGGGTTCACATAATCGACAGCAGCCCAAACGCGGTCAACCAACCAACTGGCCGTATCTTGGCTTTTCGTTGCTATTCCGTTGGCAGCATCCGCAACGGGCTTTGTAACTTTAGCCACAGATTCCTTCACGCCAACGCGGAACCAGCCGTCTTCTTCCGGCTCGGACAGGTCAACTGTTACAACCTCATGCGCTGCATCACTTGCATCAATATCTTGGATTGCAGGGCGGCCAGCGAGTTCTGCAGGTGTTTTTAGATCACACTTTGCCATGATCATTGGGTATTCTGCGCTCGCATGCTCTTCGAAAAGGCTCTCCGAAGCACGAAGGCAAGCAGCTTCTGAAACAAACTGCGCATTGTTTACCTCGATGGCTTCGCAGTTCTTCGCAGCGTCATTACAGCCCATGAGGCTTAGGATAATAATGGCAGATTTCATCGTATCGTTCCTGTTTAAAATCGCGATAGCTGTAAAACTTGGACAAAGCATGTCTCAATTCCGGCAATTTCGCGGTAAGGCCCTATATTGCTAGGCAAATGGGCTTATTAAGCCACAAATCATCATATTTGTGCGCGATCACTGCAAAGCTGTGGACTAAGCACTCGACATTTCACAACTTTCGCCTTACAGAGCCTCAACTGAAAATGCGCACAAATGCGCCCACACATATGGCTTTGCATAATATATTGCGCCACCTTTATTCGAAAGACACAAATGTCCAATTTTGAAGGCGTCTCTCCGGCGCTTGTTACCGCGTTATCAAATCGCGGTTATGAAACACTCACACAGGTTCAAACTGATATTTTGAACCCTGATTATAGCGACAAAGATTTGCTCGTTTCGGCCCAAACCGGATCAGGTAAAACCGTTGCTTTCGGCATAGCAATCGCGCCGACACTACTCGACGGCGAAGATAAATTTTTATTTGCAGCTGAACCGTTTGCTCTTGTTGTTGCGCCAACGCGCGAACTCGCATTGCAGGTTAAGCGTGAACTAGACTGGCTCTACAAGGATGCAAATGCGGTTATCTGCTCTTGTGTTGGCGGCATGGATATGCGCGACGAGCGCCGTGCTTTATCACGCGGTGCAAATATCGTTGTTGGCACACCGGGCCGTCTGCGCGATCATATTATGCGCAAATCGCTCGATCTTTCCAAAATGCGTGCTGTCGTTCTGGATGAAGCTGACGAAATGCTTGATCTTGGCTTTAAAGAAGACCTTGAGTTTATTCTTGATGAAATGCCAACAGAACGTCGCACATTGATGTTCTCGGCGACTGTGCCAGCGATGATTGCAAAGCTTGCAAAAAGCTATCAGCGTGATGCCGTTCGTGTGGAAGCCAAAGGCGAAGAAAAACAGCACGGCGATATTGAATACCGCGCTTTGAGTGTTTCTGGCCGCGAAAAAGAAAACGCGATTATCAACGTTTTGCGTTATTATGAGGCTAAAAACGCCCTCGTGTTCTGTAACACCCGCGCCAGCGTGAACCATTTGGTTGCACGCTTTAACAATCGTGGTTTTTCTGTCGTAGCGCTTTCTGGCGAGCTTTCTCAAAACGAGCGCACACATGCGCTACAAGCAATGCGCGATGGACGTGCACGTGTTTGTATCGCGACCGATGTCGCTGCGCGCGGTATTGATTTACCGGGTCTTGATCTTGTTGTTCACGCTGAATTGCCAAGCAATCCAGAAACGCTGCTTCACCGTTCAGGCCGTACAGGCCGTGCAGGCAACAAAGGTGTTAGCGCACTGATGATTGACCCGCGCGGACGCAAGAAAGCCGAGCGTATTTTGCGTTTTGCAAAAGTGGAAGCAATCTGGGCAAGCCCACCAAGCGCTGATGAAGTGATTGCACGCGATGAGGAGCGTTTGATTGCTGATCCAATTCTAAACGATCCTATTGCTGATGAAGAGCGCGAATTCATTGATCGTCTTATGAGGCAGTTCTCACCTGAACAATTGGCTGCTGCGTTTGTGCGTACAATCAAAGCAGGCAAATCAGCGCCAGAAGATATTGAACAAGTTGCGTTTGATACGCCGCGCGAGCGCGGCAACAATGATCGCGGTGAACGCGAGCCACGCCCTTCACGTGATGAATTTGAAAATGTGCAATGGGTTTCACTTTCAGTTGGTCGCCGCCAAAACGCTGAACCGCGTTGGCTCATTCCATTGATTTGTAATGCTGGCGGCATCACCAAGCGCCAAATCGGCCAAATCAAAATGCAAAATGAAGAGACTTTCGTTCAGCTTGATGGTGATCATGCTGAAAAATTCTTCATGACGCTTGGTCCGAACAATACATTAGAGAAAAACATCACCGTCAAAGCGCTCGACGGAACACCGACTTTCAAGCAAGAATCATTCTTGAAACCGGAAGAACGTGAACGCGCACCAAAGCCTGCGAATAAAAAAGGGTTTGGCTCACGCAAGCCGCGCGGCGATCGCCAGCCACAGAGTTTTGATAAAGCCGGCAGCAATGATGGCGCTCCTTCGAAAAGAGGGCCAAAACCAGCTGCTGATGCGTCAACCAAAGAAGGTTGGGCAAAGAAAAAGCCAAAAGGCGCAAAAGTCAAAAAACCAAAATCAAACGCTGGTCGCACTAAACCTAAATTTTAGGTTTCCTGTTGACGCTGCATTGGTTAATCAAGACAACTAAACCAATGGAGCACACACTATGACGACAGATCAGATCATTCTATTTGTGCTCTTTGGTGTCTTGTTTGGCTTTCTTATCTGGGGCCGCATCCGCTACGATCTCGTAGCCTTTGCGGCTCTGATGATCGCGGTAATTCTGGGCTATTTGCCCTATAATGAAGCCTTCATGGGGTTTGGTCATCCCGCTGTGGTGATTATCGCACTGGTGCTGATTGTCAGCAAAGGTCTGATGAACTCTGGCGCGGTCGAATTGATCGCGCGTTTTGTTGTCAAACCGGACAGGCCCTTACCTGTCCACATTTCCATTATGTCGATTGCAGGCGCTGCTTTATCTGCAGTCATCAACAATGTCGCGGCACTTGCGCTGTTGATGTCACTTGATATCGGCGCGGCTAATAAAGCCAAGCGCGCGATTTCTCTTTCGCTTATGCCGTTATCTTTTGCGACTATATTGGGCGGCATGATCACGCTGATCGGCACACCGCCGAACATCGTTATCGCTCAATACCGTGGCACGGCATTGGGCGAACCTTATCAAATGTTTGATTTTGCGCCTGTCGGCCTCACGGTATCACTGGTCGGAATTTTATATGTCGCCATTATCGGTTGGCGGTTTATTCCAGAGCGCGCCAATAGCGGCTCGCTCGAAGGCGATGCGGGTCTTTATGTTTGCGAAGCACGTGTAAAGGACGAGTCCAAATCAATCGGCAAACAATTGCGCGAGCTTTACCCAGCAGCGAATGAGCACGATATTACTGTGCTTGGGCTTGTGCGTAACGGTAAACGCCTGCCAGGCTTTTCGCGCATGGTGGAAACACGCGCTGGAGACTTTCTCGTCCTTGAGGGCGACCCTAAATCAATTGAAAAATTCATGGGTGCCGCCGATCTTGATTTTGTTGGTGCAGAAAAACATGGCGGCCTTCGTGGCTCCTCCTTGGCTATTCTTGAAGTTATCGTTCCTGACAATGCGCGCATTGCTGGACGCACTGCGATAGATTTGCGCCTGCTTTACAGACGCGGTGTCACGCTGCTTGGTGTATCGCGCAACGGTGTTCGTTTTCGTGACCGTGTTCGACGGTTGCCGATTAAGCCAGGCGATATGTTGCTGCTTCTTGGGCCAGAAGAACGCATGGACGAAGTAACGAATTGGCTTGGCGTGTTGCCACTTGCGGACCGCAGAACGGAAGTTATTCAACGCACAAAAGCAATATTTGCCATCGGTGCGTTTGCCGCTGCCATCATGCTTTCAGTGCTTGGGTTAATGGATCTTTCCATAGCGCTGGGTCTATGTGTGATCTCCTATGTTGCTGCTGGCCTGATCGGTGGATCTGACTTTTACGAACTGATTGAATGGAAGGTCATCGTTCTTTTGGCCTGCCTCATTCCATTAAGTAGCGCATTAGAAAGTACCGGCGGCACATCCCTCATTGCAGACGCAATCGTTACACAAACCGAGGGGCTTCCCGCATGGGCAATTCTTACGGTTCTGATGATCGTCACAATGACGCTCTCTGACTTTTTGAATAATGTGGCTACCGCTCTTATTGCTGCGCCTATTGGCGTTTCAGTTGCCAACTCAATCGGTGCTAGCCCTGACCCATTTTTGATGGGCGTTGCGGTTGCTGCCTCTTGCGCATTCCTTACACCAATCGGGCACAAAAATAATACGATCATTATGGGCCCCGGCAATTATCAGTTTGGTGATTATTGGCGCATGGGTCTTTTGTTAGAAATTATCGTCATTATTGTCTCTGTACCGGCATTAATGTTTTTTTGGCCTTTATGAGCGTAAACCTACCTTATTGGCTTCGTTGGAATAGAGAATAAAAATAAAGGGTTACGGGATGACACAAGTTGTAATTACAGGCACCGGTGTATTCACACCTGAAAACGTCATTACCAATGAAGAACTTGTTGACGCTTTTAACGCCTATGCGGATAAGTTCAACGAGAAGAATGCCGCGGCAATTGAGGCCGGTGAAATGGCTGCGGTGCCCTACTCTTCACCAGAATTTATCAAGAAAGCATCGGGCATTGAACAAAGATATGTTCTGAATAAATCAGGCATTCTTGATCCTGATATCATGCATCCTGTTTTGCGCGCGCGTGATGAGACAGAACTATCGCAAATGGCCGAGATGGCCGTTGCGGCGGCAAAAGCAGCACTTCAGAAAGCTGGCAAAACGGCCTCTGATATTGACGCCGTTATTTGCGCGGCATCTAACCACGAACGCGCATACCCAGCCATTGCCATTGAGGTGCAAGAGGCACTTGAGATCAGCGGCTTTGCTTTTGACATGAATGTCGCCTGCTCCTCTGCCACATTCGGCATTCAAGCAGCGCGCGATATGATCCGTGGTGGCTCCGCCCGCTCGATACTGATCGTCAATCCTGAAATTTGTTCTGCGCATCTGGAATGGCGTGACCGTGACTGCCATTTTATCTTTGGCGATGTTTGCACGGCAATGATTTTGGAACGTGCTGATTTGGCGACGTCAGAAGCTCAATATGAGATTCTCGACACGAAATGCATTACCCAGTTTTCTAATAATATCCGCAATGATTCCGGCTTTTTGAGACGGACCCGCGAAAACCATATGGACGATCGTCGCGACATGCTGTTTCGCCAAGAAGGACGTAAAGTCTTTCGCGAAGTCGTGCCAATGGTAAGCGCTCTTATTACAGATCATTTGACTGCTAATGGTTTGTCGGCAGATGAGGTGTCACGTCTATGGCTTCATCAAGCAAATAAAACGATGAACGATTTTATCGGCAATAAAGTTCTTGGCCGAACACCAGAAACGCATGAGCAACCCAATATCCTCCAAGACTATGCAAATACATCGTCGGCCGGTTCAATTATTGCATTTTCTCAACATAGTGATGATTTAAATTCCGGCGACCTTGGCGTTATTTGTTCTTTTGGCGCTGGCTATTCAGCCGGATCAATTATCGTCAGACGAATATAGTGCAGTATTGCTTATAATTTAATCACAAATCACACTTGCACAATTTCTCTTATGCCATACGTTCATTAGCATGGGAGATAAGCCTATGTATTTTGACGAGATGTTTGGGCACACAAGTGACGACGAAGCTCAAGCGCGTGCCCCCTATTCTGATTATTCTGAGTGGTTTCAGTCGCAAGACCCTGCCCGCCTCAAAAAGAAGGCGATGGAATGCGAGGGCTTTTTTCGGCGCACCGGCATTACATTCAATGTTTATGGTCAAGACGAAGCCGATGAGCGCTTAATCCCGTTCGATATTGTACCGCGCATCATTGCTGCGAAAGAATGGAACAAGCTTTCACGCGGCATCGAACAGCGGGTGAAGGCAATCAATGCCTTCCTTTATGATATTTATCACCGCCAAGAGATTTTACGCGCAGGACGCATTCCGCATCACTTGATCGCGCAAAATGAAGCATTTCTGCCCCAGATGATTGGCGTTACACCGCCGGGCGGTATCTATACCCATATTGTTGGCACTGATTTGGTGAGAACTGATGACGACCAGTTTTATGTATTGGAAGACAATGCACGCACACCCTCCGGCGTTTCTTACATGCTGGAAAACCGTGAAACGATGCTGCAAATGTTTCCGGAGATTTTTACAAAACTTCCGATACGGCCTGTCAGTGACTACCCAGCTAATTTGCGGCGCTCTTTGGCAGAATGTGCGCCCGCTGCGACAAAAAATGAACCTGTAGTCGCAGTATTGACACCCGGCATTCACAATTCAGCCTATTTCGAGCACTCTTTCCTTGCCGATCAAATGGGCGCGGAGCTGGTCGAAGGGCATGACTTACAGGTCATTGATGGGCGCATTGCGATGCGAACGACCCGTGGCTACACGCCGATTGACGTGCTCTACCGCCGCATCGATGATGATTATCTTGACCCGATGAACTTCCGTCCGGACTCATTGCTTGGTGTCCCCGGCATTATGGATATTTATAAAGCTGGCGGCATCACGATTGCCAATGCACCGGGCACCGGCATTGCCGATGATAAGGCGATCTATTCTTATATGCCGGACATCGTTGAGTTCTATACGGGCGAAAAAGCAATTCTTGAGAATGTACCGACATGGCGGTGTTCTGAAGAAGATTCGTTGAAATATGTATTGGATAATCTTGCTGATCTTGTCGTTAAAGAAGTCCACGGCTCTGGCGGATATGGAATGTTGGTTGGCCCGACATCATCGAAAAAAGAGATTTCGGAGTTTCGTGCGAAACTAAAAGCCAGACCGTCCAACTATATTGCGCAGCCAACGCTTTCGCTATCAACGGTGCCTATACTGACCAAAAAAGGCCTTTCGCCGCGTCATGTTGATTTGCGACCTTATGTTCTAGTCTCGCCGAAAGGCGTTGATATTGTGCCTGGCGGCCTGACCCGCGTTGCACTTAAAAAAGGCTCTTTAGTTGTCAATTCAAGCCAAGGTGGCGGCACTAAAGACACATGGGTTTTGGAGGAATGATGCTCGGTAAAACCGCAGGCGGTCTTTTCTGGATGTTTCGCTATCTTGAGCGTGCAGAGAACACTGCACGTCTTGTTGAAGCAGGGTTTCGAATTGCCTTAACACGATCAAAATCTGCCGAAAAAGAGTGGCAATCGATCATTAAAACCGCTGGTGCTTCGGCTGCATTTGACGCAACACATGACAGCTATACCGGCCCGAATGTTATCGATTTTTTGCTGCGTGATAAGCACAATCCATCCAGCGTAATATCAGTTATCGAAGCTGCTCGAAATAATGCCAAGCTTGTGCGCACCGCACTTACGCGCGAAACTTGGGAAGCAACCAATGAATGTTGGATGACGCTTTCTAAGCTTTTATCAAAACGCGTTACCGAGCAAGAATTGCCCGAGGTGCTCACCACTATTCGTCAGCAAAGTGCTTTGGTGCGCGGCGCTACGCACGGCACGATGATGCGCAATGACATCTTCAACTTCATTCGCCTTGGAACTTTTTTGGAACGTGCGGACAGCACCGCTCGTATTCTGGACGTCAAATATTACGTATTGTTGCCATCAGTATCACTTGTCGGCTCTTCGCTCGACAATGTGCAATGGGAAACAATTTTAAGGTCGGTATCTGCATTCCGCTCTTATAACTGGACCCATACAGGCAAGATGAGCCCGAAAAGCATTGCTGATTTTTTAGTCCTCGACAAACGTATGCCACGTTCATTGGCTTTCTGTTGTATACAGATATTGGATAATCTTAATTATCTGCGTGAAGAATATAGTTCTGATTTACCCAGTTTTGAAATGGGTGACAAACTCAACCAATCGGTTAACAACCGGGATATCGATAGTATTTTTGATGAGGGGCTCCACGAATTTCTTCGTCGGTTCCTCAACAACAGCAACGCGCTAAGCGTGCAGCTTCAAAAAGATTACCGGTTTACGGAATAGATATGCGCTTAAAGATCAAACATGAGACGACATATACGTATGAAACGCCTGTTTCTTATGCGCTTCAACAAATCAGGCTAACGCCCAAAGATCGAGCCGGACAAAGTATCATCAATTGGCAGACCACAATTGAAGGCGGCACCAAGCAAGCTTCCTATGATGATCAGCACAATAATCACGTTAACTTGGTTTTGTTTGAACCAGGGCGCTCCAAGATTATCGTGCGCAGCGAAGGTGAAGTTGAAACAACCGATAATAATGGCGTTGTTGGCGTCCATGGCGGGTTTACACCGCTTTGGTATTTTAAACGATCTACACCGCTCACCAAGGTAGGCTCAGGCATTCGGCATCTTGTTCGCAATATTGATAAGGATGAAGCAGACATCACCCGTCTTCATGCACTGTCAGCATTGATACGGAACAATGTGGACTATGAGAGCGGAACAACAAATTCAAAAACAACGGCTGAAGAGGCGCTCGAAACCAAAACTGGCGTTTGTCAGGATCACGCTCATATTTTCATCGCCGCAGCACGCCAGCTTGGCTATCCTGCGCGTTATGTGAGCGGTTATCTCATGATGAACGACCGTATTGAGCAAGAAGCGACGCACGCATGGGCAGAGGCGCATGTTGAAGGCATTGGCTGGGTTGGCTTTGATGTTTCCAACCGCATTTGTCCAGATGAGCGCTATGTTCGTGTGGCAACAGGTTTGGATTATAGCGAAGCTATGCCAATTTACGGCCTTCGGTTTGGCAGAGCCAATGCTGAGAAGATGCTTGTGTCTCTGCAAGTGCAGCAGTAGAAACAGAGCCTGTACAAATAAAGCGATTCTTGAAATATGACTTATTGTGTTGGCATGTCTCTGAACAAGGGACTTGTTTTTATGTCCGATACCCGCACCAATGCAGGCATCGACAATATTTCCGTTTTTAAGAAAATGGTTACGTGGGAAACGCCTGGCGAACGTGTCATCACGCTCATGACTGCGGGTAATCTGGCAACAACCCAAGCGACCGTCAGCATTCTTGAAGAGCGCACGAAAGCACCTGAAGACCGCGAACCGTCGATCATGGAAGCACCTTCCATGTTCCAAATCGCGCGCATTGCTGGACGTGTTTTGCGTGAGGTCATTCAAACCAATTCACGCAGCGGCGAGGAAGCTTCCTCAACCTTTAATGCAACGATGATATTGGGCGGCCAAATTAAAGGTTCCGCCCCGCGTCTCTTTCTGATTTATCCGGAAGGTAACTTCATCGAAGCTGGGACGGATACTCCGTTCTTCCAGATAGGCGAAACCAAATATGGTAAGCCTATCCTCGTTCGTGCTTATGATCCGGACATGGCATTTGAAGACGCCATAAAACTCTTAATGGTCTCGTTTGACTCAACGGTGAAAGCCAACCTTTCGGTTGGCCTTCCACTTGATGTGCAAGTTTATGACACTGACAGTTTTAAAATAGGCACGTCTCAACGTATCGAAGCTGACGATGCGTATTTTGCGAGCATATCCAACGGATGGGGTGAAGCTCTGAAAAACGCTTTCAATTCATTGCCAGACTTTGAGTTTGACGATTAACCCAGTTCTTCTGATCTTTTCTTAGAAGCTGCCACTGCATCACGCATTAGATTTTTAAGCGCGTTGTCCTTCATCAAAACGGCAAGCGCCGCAGCGGTCGTGCCATTCGGGCTGGTTACTTGCTCTCGCAGAGTTTTTGCATCAACGCCGCTCTCTTTTGCGTAGCATGCAGCGCCGTAAACTGTTTGCTCAGCCAATAGTTTGGCGGTTTCATCCGGCAGCCCTGCTGCAATTCCAGCCTCTATCATTGCTTCGATCACATGAAAAACATATGCAGGCCCTGACCCTGAAACAGCTGTAACAGCGTCCATCAAGGCTTCATCATCAATCGTCGCGAAGGCGCCATTGGCCTGCATCAACTCCTCGACGAGTGCCGATTGCTGCTCTGTTACAAATTCGTTGGTATAGATAACCATCATACCTTTTGCGACAGCAGCAGGTGTGTTGGGCATCACGCGCACGACAGCCGTTGAAGCGCCATAAGCTTTTTCAAATCTCTTCGTACCAATGCCTGCTGCAATGCTTAAAACGGCAGCTCCACCATCAACATATTTTTGATAATCTGGCGCCACATCAAACATGACCTGTGGTTTGACAGCCATGATGAAGAGGACAGGTTTCAACCCCTCAGGCAGGGCATCTGCCGAGCTGTAGATGCTTACGCCAAACGTTGTCAGTTTATTACGCAATGCTTCAGCAGGTTCAACAACGTGAATATTTTCAGGCTTCACACATTCGCATGCAGCCCAACTTTCAAGCATGGCCCGCCCCATGTTGCCGCAACCTACAAGAATGATTGATTTTTGAGTATCGGTCATGCTCTGCCTTTCATTTGAAAGATGTTTGCATAACGTTACAGCGGGATATGAGCAAGCGCTCTAGCGCGCCTTCACAGGCAATCTTGCAACCAAGCGAAGACCAAAGAGTGCAATGACCAATGTTAGCCAAACAGGATCAATGCGCCGGAAATAGAAACTTTCAAGCGCCGAGTTCATAGCTGTGAATGCAACAATCATAAAAAGAAAATCTGACAAAAAGATATTCTCTTTCAATTTTGGAACACGAAGATAGTCAATTATAGGCGCGATCAATGAAAGCCAGACAAGTAATAACATCGCTGGCAACCCCATAACCAGCACGATATCAAGATAACCATTATGACCATGAATAATACCGCGCGGGTCCCAATCACTGTCGAACGCTTTTTCAGCTGTCAAAACCAGGTCAGATAGCCAAAAACCACCATATCCGTATCCGCTCCATAAATTGGACATCACAAACGGTTTAGAGAATTCCCAAATTCCAATTCGTCCGGTAAATGTTGTCACCGGATCAATGGACCGTAAAATCGCATCTAATGTGCTGGAATAGACCGTGCCAATTGTCATTGCATGTGTCGTTAAAACAGCAGCCAAAACAAGAAAAGCAGCTAACCCGCGCATACCAGCCATAGTTGGCAACAATATAATTGCGGCAACAGCAGGCGCAACAATCAGCGATGTCTTCGACCCCGTCTGCGCAATGAAGAAAAGGGCAAGCAACCCAATCGCCGCGCCACTTATCCAGCGGCCTCGCCGTATCAAATATACACCGGCAAACACAATAACCGCCATTATAGGCCCAGTTATGTTTTTATGACTGAATATGCCGCGCCATAAGCCGCCATGTTGCGATTCCGCTTCAAAGAATTGGTGAACAGCCGCGTTTGGCCATAACACGACACCTGCATATGACAAACCAAGGACGAAAAAGCACGCAATCGCCAACACATTGCTTAACTCATCGGCATTACGCGGCAGCACGATAAAGCTTGCTGCCAGCAAAAATGCAATCAAAGTAAATGCAACAGCACGGTAGGCATCCGCTGGAATTGGCGAAGATGCGGTAGAGAAAATGAATAGCGCTATGATGAGCATCCAAGGCGCGCTGAGATATATAAAAATCGCTCGCCGATCAACGGTAGTCACTAATGTAAACAGCGTTACAGCCAGCAAACCGGTATAACCGATTTGGTTGAGAACTGAACTTTGGATTTCCTCCGCCGAGCCGCCTGAAAAAGGTCGAAAAGAAACCCAAATCAACGCAAGAACAGCGACAGCCAAAACAGGCCGTAGCTCTGAAAAGATAATGGCGGGCGATATGCCCTGCTTATCAGTTCTGTTCTGGATTGCGATATTGTTCATTGGCATACCCAAACTCGGATGCGATGCGCCCAAGTGCAATATGAACCGGATATAGAGAACTCAATACCGAACCGGATCTTACAAGTTGAAACAATGACCGTACTGGCGATACAGCCAGCAAAGCTAATGAATGAAGAATGACTTTAAGATGGCCCCATGTGCTTTTTGCACGCCGATGGGCAATAAGCGCCGAAAGCTGGCCGTTGCGTAGCGCGCGCTTTTGTATCCAATCCCATGTCACACGACGTTCTGGTACAGTTTCGTGAATTTCTGCTTCTGCGCACCAAGCAAAATCAAACCCTTTGTCTTTAGCACGCTGCATCAGATCAGCGTCGCCGCCGCCAGTAAAATTAAAAGCAAGATCAAAAAATGGTTGAGGCATTGCCATTAATGCATCTCTGCGCACCAAAAGATTGCCGGATGAATAAAGAATATCCACCATGCCCGTTGTCTCGTAATGCGGCTTAAAGACCTGATGGGACTTCCATTTTTCATTAACGGCGCCTTCAAAGACAGGAAGCTGCGGGCCTCCGACAAAAGAAGCGTCATGCTTTTCAGCAGTTGCACAAAGATTTTCCAACCATTGTGGAGCAGCAATTTCATCGTCGTCAATAACTGCAATATATTTGAGGTTTGGAAACTGGGTCAAAGCTGTAAACCATCCAGCATTATACGCGCAGCAATTGCCACGATCATGGGCAATGATAACAAGGCCGTTATGCGTGCCATCTTCGAAAAGAGGTGAACAAGCATTAGCGCCTTCACGCGCTTCAGCTTCATTTTCCATCACGATAATAGCAACATTGTGTTGCGTTTTCTGATTGCTCACACTGCGCAATGTTTCAAGCACATGTTCTGGACGTTTAAACGTTGGAATCGTCACCACGATATCAACTGCAGCGCAATCCAGATCCGGTGTCTGGGCTACCAATGATATGTTATCTGCCAATCGCTGTTTCATGATGATGCCTGTTTCCACGCCACTACTTATCGTTAACAAGTGCTACAGAAGCGTTAAAAACAACAAAGTTCATGTTTTTCCAATTAGATTAAGGCTGAGTTCAGAAAAGAGTGCTAAACGCACCATGATTAACTTGGGAAGAAATATGCATCTGGTTTTTGCATCATCACTTGTGCCTTGCGGGGCACCAGAAAGCGGTTTTGATATCGCAAATCATGCTGTTGTCGGTGCGCTGCGCCGTGCCGGCGTTAAAGTGACCCATTTTGGCTTCAAATGGCCCGGCGTTGAACTGGCCGATCCGGATAACACTGTTTGCCTTGGCGAGATTGACCCTAAGACGGATACCGCTTCAACCAAGCAAAAACTGCTTTGGCTGGCAAAAGCGATTGCAAATGGCACCACCTTTTCGTCTGCAAAATTAAAGGTGATGGATGATCAGGCTTTACGTGCAGCATTTGAAAAGATTGAGAATGTGGACGGCGTCGTTTTAAACGGTGTTCCGCTCGCTGGCGCATTTGAGAAGATTCTTACGGCAAAACCTTTCATATTCATCGCACATAATGTTGAGCATATTTCCGCGCAAGCAAATGCAAAGGCAGCCAGCAGCATCATTGAAAAATTGATGTTTCAGCGCGAGGCAAAACATCTTGAAAAGCTTGAAAAACGGCTCGCTAAAAAAGCGCAATTCGTGCTGACATTTGCAGATGAAGACCGAGAACCCCTTGGCGTTGATGGTGATGAGCGCTCGCTCTGCCTGCCGCTGGTTACGCCAAAAGCTGAAAACTACAAGGACGGGCGCATTAAGGCATTCGATATTGGCATGATCGGTACATGGACATGGGCACCTAATCGCATTGGCCTTGAGTGGATGCTTCAGGAAGTTATGCCGCACTTACCGGACGGCATAACACTTGCCATTGCTGGAAAATTACCAAAGGGCTTTCCGCAACGTGATAAGCGCGTTCAGTTTCTTGGCCGTGTTATCAATGCAAAAGACTTCTTAAGGCAATGCCGCGTTATCGCATTAACATCGCGCGAGGGAACCGGCGTTCAGTTAAAGACGATTGAAACTTTCGAAATGGGCCTGCCGGCGGTAGCGACACAATCATCCATTCGTGCAATTGCAAATCTGCCAAGCAATGTCCGTATGGCCGAGACAGGCAAGGAGTTTGCAAAAACACTCGCCGACCATGTGCTCGATGTTAGAACAAACGTCATTGGCGATATAGATGGATCAACGTTTCGCAGCTCACAGATCGAACGCATGGACGAGATCATGCAGACGGCGCTGAACAAGATGTCTGGGAAATAATGTTATGCAAGACGATCTGGCGACGCTTGATATAACCGGAACACAGGTTGCTAATCTCAGCCAATCCGAAGCACTCGCTTTTATCCATGGTCGGATCGCTTCAAAACTATTCACATCTGTAAATTATTTAAATGCGCATTGCGCCAATGTTGCATGGGCCAATAACGCATATCGGCAGGTGCTTAAACAATGCACCGTTTTGCCCGATGGTGTCGGCGTCGATATTGCCGCAAAAATACTGCATGGGCAGAAATTCAAATCGAATTTGAATGGCACAGATTTTACGCCCTTGGTGCTAACTTCAGCGCCCGCACCTTTAAAAGTTGCTCTTTATGGCGCAGCGCCAACCATTGCCCAAAAAGCTGCACAAAAACTGTCGGCACTCGATGAAAGACACGATATTCAAGTTGTTGGTCACGGATTTATCAATCAAGACGAACAAGAAGATATGCTTGCTGCCCTTGCAGATTATCAACCTGATATTTTGCTTGTAGCGCTAGGTGTACCACGCCAAGAATTTTGGATTTCCGAACACATTAAACCAGAACATTGTACTGTTGTGTTTGGTGTTGGGGCACTTTTTGATTTTCTAGCCGACAATGTAAAGCGTGCGCCAAAATGGGCACGCGATCTAAGAATTGAATGGGTTTACCGATTGCTTCAAGAACCCAGCCGCATGTGGCGGCGCTATATTCTTGGCAATCCGCTTTTTATTCTTCACGTATTACAATACAATTTTTTTGCTCAACATCGCAGAAACAATAAAATATGACAAAAACCAACGCCATCATTACTGCCAGCTACGCACCTGATTTTGAACGCTGCAAAATCCTGTGTGAAAGCATGGACCGATACGCAACCGGTTATGAATGTCATTACATTCTCGTGGATGTGCCTGACCTAGCGCTTTTCAAACAATTGGAAGGGCCGAAGCGTAAAATTATCACCGATAAGCAATTGCTGCCTTGGTGGTTATACCGCGTTCCAAAACTATTATCGCCTAATGGTCGCCGCGTTTGGGTAAGCCCACTCACCGTGCCCTTACATGGCTGGCACGTTCAACAAATCAAGCGGATTGCAGTCGCATTTTTGCTGACCGAAGACGCTCTTCTATATTGTGATTCAGATACTGTATTTGTGAAGCCTTTTAATGTTGAAGACATTTGGCATGGCGATGCCTTGCGTTTATGGCGTGAAGAAAAAGGTGCTCTTTTTGCTGAAAGCGATCATCTTCAGTGGAAGGCACATGCAGGGCGCGCATTAAGTATTCCAGAGGCGGAACAGTCTGAGCATAATTATGTTTGCACATTTTTAAGTTGGAACCGCCAGACCGTCATCGACATGTGCAATCATATGGCAACCAAGCATGGCAGACCTTGGATTTCTGTGATTGGTGCTAGCCGGAAATTCTCCGAATGCATGCTTTATGGTGCCTATGTTGATAGCATTTTAAAGGGCGAAGGCCATTGGGGAACGGACGTCATGCTATGTCCGATGTGTTGGTTTGACCCGGCACCAAGCGATGAAGAACTGATCAAGTTCATGAATGACTTAACGCAGGAGCAAGTTGCATTTGGTGTGCAATCCTTCATTCCTATGGACCCGGAAAAGTTTCGTAAACTGACCTCTGGCTATAAGCCAAATTAATAACAATCAGACGCGAATTGCTGGTTTTTTAAGCGATGTATAGGTGAGCACGAACGAGACAGCGTAGAGCGCTGCAAATACAGCATTTATCCAGACCATCCACTGCGAGGGCGCATCATATGTGCTAAGCAACCAGACGAGCAGCACTGCTTTTAATATACCCAGCACGAGATAATTCAGCAGGCGCTGAAAGCTTTGACCGCGCCCATAGAGCAATTCAGCTTGGTATTCTATAAGGTTGCGGAACGCAGGCACCAGCAACACAATTGCCATATAGGGTGCTATTTGAGCGACATTATCACCAAGCAAATTCGGCTTGATGAAAAGCGCTAAAGCGATACATGCAATCGCAGCGACAGAGACAAAAAAGACCCCTACTTCAAATCCAATCCGCATCTTCATTGAATTCATTAATTCAGGTTTGCGCATTAAACGCTGCGTCAGCAAAGTCGAAAAGGTTCGAACCGGCATAGCCGTCAAATCCACCAACCGCATGATGATTGAATATAGGCCCGCAGCGACACTGCCGCCTATGGCCAGCACCACCAGCTTATCAAGCTCGCTTTGTATGTAGAAAAGAACCTCTGCTCCTGAAACAGACAAAGCATCAGGGATACGGCGTATATAAAGTTTGGGAACGAAACGTAATTTTCTGCGCGGATAAAAGACTATTATCGCAATCACGGCCATCAGGGCTTGCGAGATTATATAAATCAAAGCCCAAGAGGCCAGATCCGGCTCGCTGCTGAGCGCAAAATACAGCGCTGCAAGCGCTTTGACAGAGAAGCCGAACACGATCACAATTGAGGCGAGACCAAACTTCTCTAACCCCTTATTGACGTTGATGACAGCCTCGAGTGTGCGCCAGAACAAAACTTCTGTGCCGGCGATCATCGCAAACACAACCAGAGGCATCAGGCTAGCAAAGAAGACGGTGTGCACCGCCCAGCCGATGATGGCGACAAGTGGCAAAGAAAGCGCAAGAGCCGCTAAATAACCTGCGGTATAAACGCCGATTAATCGCGGTTTGACTGTCGCAATGCGGTAAAGAGGTGAAAGAAACCCGAACCCAGCTAAACGTGACAGAACAATACCGATGGAAGATGCGGTAGCAAAAAGGCCAAATTCCCCAATCGTCAACGTATTGGCGACAAGGTAGAAATAGAAAAGCTGAATAAATAAGCGAATGCCATCACCGGAGAAAGCTTTTAGAAATTTGACCATAAGGGTGCGCCTGCCCTCACCGCCAACGGGCTGGACTTTGTAGTTTTGGGCTTTGATCGACGTTTCCACCATAGCCTAGTTCTAAGACGAAACGATTAAAATGCCGTTTCAAAATTCCTGACAACATATGAATTTAATTTCGAATTTCAGTGCTGTTAATGCGAATATTAACCTTTTGTTTGTCATAAAAATTTAGCGTGTATTTAGAAATGACCATCTTCATTTTGATGATGGCACATGGGCATGAATGATGTTCGGCAACGGAAACGACAAAAAAACCTCACTACTTATGCTCGCTAACCGCGAGAGCGAAGCTGCGCGCCAGAGTGAGAACCGGTCCAATGTTCATGAACTCCATGACGAAGCAGATTCTGTTAGCAAGCATCGACGTGCACGTTCTGTACGCCGCACAGCTAAACCAAACGGATTTTTAGCTGCATTGGGTATGCAGAAAAATGAAAGCACCCAAGAAGAGGTGAGTGCACCTGCTCCTCACCTTACAGCGCGGCCGGAATTTAACGATGCGCGCTCCGAGAAACATTATGAGCAAGCATCCTACCCTGCAGCGCCACCGCAAGAATATGATATGTCTTATGACGCACCGCGCGATGATGCATTTAAGCCTTTGATTGATCCTGCAATTATGATCAGCGCGATTTGGCGCTGGCGCTGGCCAATCATCGGTTTAACCTTGCTTGGCGGCGCCGCTGGCGCAGCTTATGCACTTAGCACGCCAAAAATATATAGCGCTTCGACCCAACTGATTGTTGATCCACGCCAAGTAAAATTGGTTGAGCGTGATTTAACGCCTGAGTTTCTAGGCACCGAGGCTGCTCTTTCTATCGTCGATAGCCAGCTTGAATCTGTCACTTCTACGCCCGTTCTCAAGCGAGTGATTGCAAAACTCAACCTTGATCAAGACCCTGAGTTTTCTGGCGCAAGCGACACTGGTTTAGCTTTGTTTGACGGAATTTCTTTTGTGCGCTCCCTATTTAGTGGTGAAACTGCAATAGAGGGCTATGAGCGGGAAACACTTAACGCTTTACGTAAATCGGTTTTCGCGAACAGAACACCAAAGACTTTTGTTTTTTCAATCGGTGCCCGCTCCGAATCTCCCAATAAAGCGGCAGAGATTGCCAATGCACTCTCAGAGGCCTTCATTGAAAGCCAAAACGACAAAAAATCTGAAGCTGCAAAACATGCAAGTAGCGCCCTAGACGGCCAATTGGAAGAGTTGCAGGCAGCTGTTGAGAGTGCGGAACGGCGCGCTGAAGATTTTGCCCAAAGTAATAATCTACGCCGCGTCGAAGGGCTTACGCTAAGCGACACCAATCTTGTTGCGACTTCCAACCAGCTGACTGAAGCACGCGCCGCAACCATTCGTGCGCAATCACTTGCAGATGCCGCGCGAGAAGTCACCTTAAGCGACGCTATTAATGGCGGGCTACCGGCAGAACTTGCAACGACAGCGCTTACGACTTTCCGCTCGCAATATGCTTCGTTGGCGCAAAATGCTGCATCTCTGGAAGCAGCTCTTGGTCCACGCCACCCACGGTTGGAACAGGCTATCGTAACGCGTGATGCTGCACGGAATGAAATATCTGCGGAACTAAAGCGCATCGTTTCAGGAACACAGGCGAATTTACGTCGCGCAGTTCAAAACGAGCAAGAAATTGCCGCATCATTGGCGCGTGCCAAATCAGAGGCAGGCCAAGATGGCGATGCATTGATTAAGTTGCGTGATTTAGAAACAGAAATTGCAGCAGCACGTACAGTTTATCAAAATGCGTTATTGCGTGCTCGTGAAACAAATCAGCTCAGTGAATTAAGCAGTGTGAATGTCGATATCTTGGCAGAAGCAGATATTCCGTCTTCACCATCTTCGACATCACGCAAAGTGGTCATGATGGGCGGTCTGATGGGCGGATTGATGCTCGGCTTGGGGCTTGCCTTTATCGCTGGGCTTCGTGACTGCTTAATGCCCAAAAATGCCCCTAACAAATCATCGCCGTCGCCCAATGGCGGTCGATCAAGACGTCCTGAAAAAAGACAAAACCATAATCAAATGGGCACCGCATCTGCCCCTTTGGCACACAATCCATCACCGACAGCTTCAGCGGAAAGCGAGCAAAAAATGTATCCCGGAGCGCCTTATTATCCTTATGCAGCTGCGCAACAGCCAGAAGCCCCTTCTATGCACCCGCAGCAGCCAATGCCAAACTATGTTCCGATGCAGCCGCATGGTTATCCTGCATATGGTCAGCCGCCTCAGGTACAGGTTCACCCAATGCCGCCTATGCCTGCAGGCTATGCGAACCATTATCCTCCACAGCAGCAAATGCCGCAATATCAACCGCACCCGCATATGGGTGGATATCCGCAGCAGCAACCAATGATGCAAGCAGCGCCGCAATATCCACCAATGCAACAGTGGCAACAACCGGCCCCCCCGCAGCAGGCTTATCCAACACATCAGATGCAAGAAGATGCTGAAATGGAAGAACTGCGCCAATCTGTTCAAGACATCCGCGATGTTGTTGACCAGCTGGCACAAAGACGGGGCACCAAACGCCGTTTCGGCTAGCACTCTCGTTCTACTTGTGCAAAAAGCGCCATAAGAAGGCGTGACCATGATGTCTAAGCATTTTTGTTTACGTCAAGGTCGCGCCAAATCTATTTATGGGATGCACAATCATGGCTGATATTATTGATGGTAAAGCAATTGCTGCGGACGTAACGGCGAAAGTAAAGATCGTTGCAGATACACTTTTAGAAAAAACAGGCATCCAAACTGGTCTTGCCGTTGTGATTGTCGGCGAAGATCCTGCATCACAAGTTTACGTTGCCAATAAAGGCCGCACTGCCAAGGCCTGTGGTTTTCATTCTGTCGAACACAAATTACCGGAAGATACTTCTGAACAGGCGCTTGTCGATATTGTAGAAAACCTGAACAATGATCCCGCGATCCACGGTATCCTTGTCCAATTGCCTTTGCCAAAGCACATTGATGCTGGCCGTATTATCCAAACCATTGAGCCTGAAAAAGACGTAGACGGATTTCATTTTATCAATGTCGGGAAGCTAGGCACTGGCGAGATAGATACTGCGTTTGTGCCATGCACACCAGCAGGCTCCATGTTGCTAATCGAACGGGTGCTGGGCAAGGATTTGTCTGGTAAAACAGCTGTCGTTGTTGGCCGGTCTAATATTGTTGGCAAACCGATGTTCAACTTATTACTTGCCGCCAATGCCACCGTTACCATAGCCCATTCCAGAACCCTTAATTTAGAGGCTCTTTGCAAAACTGCCGATATTTTAATCGCGGCTGTTGGTCGCCCTCAGATGATTAAAGGCGACTGGGTGAAACCGGGAGCAGTGCTCATCGATGTTGGTATCAACCGGATTGATGCGCCTGAAAAAGGCGAAGGTAAAACACGGCTCGTCGGAGATGCAGACTTTGACAGCTGCCAAGCAGTTGCCAGAGCAATCACCCCTGTACCAGGCGGCGTTGGGCCGATGACGATTGCGATGCTGATGGCAAATGCTGTGACCTCAGCCTATCGCAGCGCAGGCGAAGAAGCGCCAAGTTTCTAACGCTTCTTACATAAACTGGTTTTTAAAGCCGCATCAATTTTGATGCGGCTTTTCTTTATTCAAAGACGCGTTCTAATCAACCAAAGACGCTTGCGCCTTCATCTGCGTGACCCGCGACGCGGCGGAATGTTTCAAACAGTTCCCGCCCCATACCATGCGTATTGCCTGATAAGTCTGCGGTTGCTTGCGGGCGTGCGGCCAAGGTCGCATCATCGACGAGAACTTCTAACGTTCCCGCATTGGCATCAAGGCGCACGATATCGCCTTCCTGCACTTTGCCGATTACACCGCCGTCAAGCGCCTCTGGCGTTACATGAATAGCTGCCGGAATTTTACCGGATGCACCAGACATGCGCCCATCGGTAACAAGTGCAACTTTTAAGCCGCGCTGTTGAAGAATGCCCAGTGTCGGTGTCAATTTGTGCAATTCTGGCATGCCGTTGGCTTTTGGACCATTAAACCGGATCACGGCGATAAAGTCTTCGGTCAGTTGACCAGCTTGAAAGGCTGCCTGCATTTCGTTTTGATCGTGAAAAATGCGTGCAGGCGCTTCAACAATGCGGTGTTCTTCTTTAACGGCTGAGGTCTTAATAACGGCGCGTCCAAGATTGCCAGACAGCATTTTCAAGCCACCTGTTTTCTGGAACGCTTTATCAAATGGCGCTAAGACTTTTTCGTTGCCGGATATTTTCGGTGATTTATGACGTTCGACCCCGCCTTTTCCATCAAGCTTGGCTTCAACCATATAATCATCCATGCCGTGGCCATAGACCGTGCGAACATCGCGGTGCAGCATGCCATTATCGGCTAGTTCGCGAATAAGGAATCCGAGACCGCCCGCAGCTTCAAAATGGTTCACATCGGCCAATCCATTTGGATAGACGCGCGCAAGCAGCGGCGTAACATCGGAAAGATCAGAAATGTCAGCCCACGTGATTTTGATACCAGCGGCAGCTGCCATCGCAACCAAGTGCATTGTGTGGTTGGTTGAACCGCCCGTTGCATGAAGGCCGATAATGCCGTTCACGATAGAGCGTTCATCAATCATCTCGCCTGCTGGTGTAAATTCATTGCCAAGCGCTGTGATTGCCAATGCACGTTTTGCCGCTTCTTTTGTTAGCGCATCACGCAACTCTGTGCCCGGATTGATAAAGCTTGCGCCCGGCATATGCAGGCCCATAATCTCCATAAGCATTTGGTTTGAATTGGCCGTACCATAGAACGTACATGTGCCCGGTCCGTGATATGATTTGCTTTCGGATTCCAGCAGTTCTTTGCGTCCGATTTTACCTTCGGCATAGAGTTGGCGGATCTCTGCTTTTTCATCATTTGACTGGCCTGTCGTCATCGGGCCAGCAGGAATGAAAATCGCAGGAAGATGGCCAAAAGTCAGCGCAGCAATCGTCAATCCGGGAACGATTTTATCGCACACACCCAGATAAACGGCCGCATCAAACATATCATGTGACAGACCAACGGCCGTCGCCATTGCAATCACATCGCGTGAAAACAGCGACAGCTCCATCCCCGCTTGGCCTTGTGTCACACCATCACACATAGCCGGCACACCGCCTGCAACCTGCGCAACACCGCCGGCCTCACGCGCAGCCTGTTTTATAAGCGCGGGATAAGTCTCAAATGGTTGGTGCGCTGAAAGCATGTCATTATAAGCGGTAATGATGCCAATATTAGCAACCACATCACCTTTGAGATTTTCTTTGTCGCCGACACCGCAAGCAGCAAAGCCATGCGCTAAATTTCCGCATGAAAGCGTTGAACGTTTAGGCCCTTGAGATGCCCGTTCACGCACACGGCCCAGATAGGTTTCACGCACTGGTTTTGAGCGTTCAATAATCCGGTTAGTCACTGCCGCAACAGTTTCATTCACATCAAATTTTGTCATGTTTTGCCCCATTTCGAGGTTGCAATTATGGTGCCCAGAACACTTTCACAGGCTCAGGTGCATTTTTAACGACGCATGCGATTGGCATTGTTAGATCATCATCAAGACCCAGAGCTGTTTTCAGCACATCAGCCTTTTCTTGACCTTCAATGTGCAGCGCTACAAAGCGTGATGCGTGTATAACAGGCATCGTCAGCGTTAGGCGCGGCTCGCCTGCACCTTCGGCAAGCATTGATATAATTTGCCTATCGCTTTGCATGTCGAGCGCTTCCTCCAAATGATCTCCATTTGGAAAAAAGGACGCTGTATGGCCATCTGTGCCCATGCCGAGGATCGTCACATCAATATGTTTTAACGAGGGCGCAAGTTGTTTTTCGCTTTTTTCAGCGCACTCAGCAGCATCGCGCCCATCTGTAACATAGGGCAGAAAATGCGCTGCTGCTGCTTTATCTTGCAGCAAATAATCAGCGATCAACTTAGCGTTGGCGCGATCATTTTCTGGCGGTACAATACGCTCATCAACCAGCATGACCGTCACATTCGCCCAATCAATATCGCATGCCGAAAGCGTTTTGAAAAATAATTTTGGCGTTGATCCGCCCGACACAACAAGCGTAGCCGTTCCGCGCTCTGCTATGCCGCCAGCGAGAATACCAGCAACAGACAAGGCCAAAGCTTCAGCCAGTGCACCGCGTGTCTCATATGATTGAAGATCAATATGCGGATCAGTTGGTTTTAGTGCGTCAGCTTTCATGCCAAGTGCGCCCATCACGCTCGATTAAGGCTATAGATGCCGAAGGGCCCCATGTGCCAGATGTGTATTTTTGTGCAGGTTGCTCGGTGTCTTCCCAAGACTTCAAGATTGGATCGACCCACTTCCACGCTGCCTCAACTTCGTCGCGGCGCATGAACAATGTCTGGTTGCCGCGGATAACATCCATAATCAAACGCTCATAAGCATCAGGGTTCCGCACATCAAAGCTTTCAGCAAAGCTCATATCAAGTGGGACGTGGCGCAAGCGCATGCCGCCCGGCCCTGGATCCTTGATCATGATCCATTGCTTAACGCCTTCATCTGGTTGGAGACGAATAACGAGGTTGTTTGACTGCATACGAGAGCCAGCTTCACCAAAAATGGAGTGCGGCACTTCTTTAAAAGCGATTACAATTTCAGAAACCCGCGTCGACAAACGTTTGCCCGTGCGCAAATAGAACGGCACCCCAGCCCAGCGCCAATTGCCGATCTCGGCCTTAATCGCCACAAAGGTTTCGGTATTGCTTGCAGAGCCTAGCTCTTCAACATAACCGTCCACAGGACCGCCGCTGGAAGCACCCGCGCCATATTGACCGCGCACGGTGAG
Organism: Ahrensia sp. 13_GOM-1096m; assembly: GCF_000620605.1. Lineage (NCBI taxonomy): Bacteria > Pseudomonadati > Pseudomonadota > Alphaproteobacteria > Hyphomicrobiales > Ahrensiaceae > Ahrensia > Ahrensia sp. 13_GOM-1096m. Next base: position 377,811 of record NZ_JIAX01000006.1, on the reverse strand, counting down.
TTTAGCTGCATTGCTTTCCTCAATCGGCGTAAGGCTGCGCAAAACTTTGAGCTTTTCATCGCGTACCGCATTTGCATCCATGGAAGCTGGTGGCTCCATTGCCACAAGACACAAGAGTTGAAGCAAATGGTTTTGCACCATATCGCGCAAGGCACCCGCGCGGTCATAGTAATCAACACGGCCTTCAAGACCCACTGATTCAGCAACCGTAATTTGCACATGATCAATATGGGCAGAGTTCCAAAGCGGCTCATAAAGCGCATTTGCAAAACGCAGCGCCATAAGGTTTTGAACTGTTTCTTTACCCAAATAATGGTCAATTCGGAAAATCTGATATTCTTTGAATACCTGCCCGAGCGTATCGTTCAATTCTTCGGCTGATTTTAAGTCACGGCCAATTGGCTTTTCGACAATGATACGCGTTTCATCCGTTATCAGCTGATTATCACGCAAACGCGAAGCAATATCCCCAAACAATCCCGGACCAACAGCCAGATAATAAGCCCGCTTTTTAGTGTCTGCATCACCGATCGTATCACGCAGCACATCCCAGCCGCGATCAGACTTCGCATCAACCGAAACATAGTCCAGCTTACTCATGAACAGTTTTACCTGCTCATCATCCAATTCCTCTTTAACGTGCTCTTTAAGAGCCGCCAGAGCAAAGTCTTGATACTCAGCCTTTGTCATCTCTGAACGAGACGCACCGATAATTCTTGTTGGTTCAGTCATCTGACCATCTTTTTGGCGATGATAGAGCGCTGGCAACAATTTACGTTCGGCGAGATCACCTGTACCGCCAAAAACGATACAGTCGAATGGGTCAACGGGAATAATCTGACTCGACATTACTTTGCCTCCAAGTGTTATAAACCCTATAATCTAATCGATTTAAAAAATCCAGAGCTTCAATTATATTTCACTGAAATTCATACGTAGTCATGCCCGCAAGTTAACACCAAAACACACGACATGCTGTGCAATCATTAGCCGCAAGGCCTTTTTCATTCATATGAACTCGGCTTAAATCCTTATTGCAATTCATTCGCATTACTATTAAGAAGAGAATAGTACATAAGATTTTTCTCATCTGGAGCTGTGAATGAAACCGTATCTTTCTCGCCTTACATTTGCCGCAGCAATGCTCGCGACGACCTCAACAATGGCGCTTGAAGCATATGCTCAAGACAAAAAATTCAAAGCAGTTACGACTTTCACAGTCATTGCAGACATGGCGAAAAATGTTGCTGGCGATGCGGCAGAAGTCGTTTCGATTACTAAACCTGGCGCGGAAATTCATGGTTATGAGCCAACGCCGCGCGATATTGTGCGCGCAAGCGGCGCTGATCTCATCTTGTGGAATGGCCTTAATCTGGAGGTCTGGTTTGAGCAGTTTTTAAGCAATCTAGGCGACATACCATCCGTAACACTGACCGACGGCATCAAGCCCATTGCGATTGGTTCGGGTTCCTATGAGGGCAAAGCCAATCCACACGCTTGGATGGGCGTTGATAACGCCCTCGTCTATGTCGACAATATTACAGCTGCCTTTGTTGAGCATGATCCAGATAATGCCGATACATATATTGCAAATGCCGAAACCTATATGAATGAGATACGCGCAACGCTCGATCCCTTGCGCGAACAGATTGCGGCTATTCCTGAAGACAAACGTTGGCTTGTGACTTGCGAGGGTGCATTCAGTTATCTTGCGCATGATTTTGGATTGAAAGAGCTTTACCTATGGCCAATTAATGCCGATCAAATCGGCACGCCGCAACAGGTTCGTACTGTCATCGACGGCGTTCGGGAAAACAATATTCCCGTCGTGTTTTGCGAAAGTACCGTCAACACTTCGCCAGCCGAACAAGTTGCGCGCGAAACAGGCGCCGCTTATGGCGGGGTTCTTTATGTCGACAGCTTAAGCGAGCCGGACGGTCCTGTGCCAACATATCTTGATCTGTTGCGCGTGACATCACAAACTATTGTCGATGGGCTTGCAAACAACCTAAAATAACCATTCACTGACATATACATCTCCGCCATTTCTGGCGGAGATACCAAGGATCCATAATGCTGAAAACAGCACCTCTCGACGCTGAAATGACTGACAATGAAGACATGAGCGCATCAGGAGCCGCCGGCGGTATTTATGCGCGCAATGTCACAGTCACCTACCGCAACGGGCACACAGCGCTGCACAATACAAATTTTGAAATTCCGCGCGGCACGATTACCGCACTCGTCGGAGTTAATGGCGCAGGAAAATCGACCCTATTTAAAGCCATTATGGGTTTTATTCCCACCGCTGCGGGTGAAATTCGGCTTCTTGGGAAAACGGTAAAAGAAGCGCTTAAAGAAAACCTTGTTGCCTATGTGCCTCAGTCTGAAGAAGTCGATTGGGCTTTTCCAGTGCTCGTCGAAGATGTTGTGATGATGGGCCGCTACGGACATATGGGTTTTTTAAGACGTCCGCAGCAGAAAGACCGCGATGCCGTCAATGAAGCTCTGCGCCGTGTCAATATGCTTGACTTTAAACATAGGCAAATTGGCGAATTATCCGGCGGACAACGCAAGCGGGTTTTTCTTGCGCGTTCGCTGGCGCAAGACGGACAGGTCATTTTGCTTGATGAACCTTTTACTGGGGTTGATGTAAAAACTGAAGATCAGATCATATCATTGCTACGCGAGTTGCGCGACGAAGGCCGCGTTATGCTTGTATCAACGCACAATCTTGGTTCCGTGCCAGAATTTTGTGATCGTACGATTTTGGTTAAAGGCACCGTCCTTGCTTACGGCACCACGCAAGAAACCTTTACACACGACAATCTTGAGAAAGCATTTGGCGGCGTGCTGCGCCACTTTACGATTGGCGGCACCGACTTACACGACGATGACGACCCGCGCGAAATTCGCATTATCACAGATGATGAGAGACCTTTCGTTCACTACGGGGAACGCAGCGAAAGTGACGAAAAATGATCGGCACACTTATTGAACCGTTCACCTATAGTTACATGTTCAATGCCATGTGGGTTTCCGCGCTTGTTGGCGGCGTTTGTGCATTTTTGTCTTGCTATCTTATGCTCAAAGGCTGGTCGCTGATTGGGGATGCACTTTCCCATTCTGTCGTGCCTGGCGTTGCGGCTGCCTATATTCTTGGCCTGCCCTTTGCATTGGGTGCTTTTATCTCTGGCGGTTTGGCCGCTGGTGCAATGCTGTTTTTATCCGAGCGCTCCGGCCTCAAAATTGATGTGATCATCGGGATCATTTTCACATCCTTTTTCGGCCTAGGCCTTTTTATGATTTCTATCTTCCCAACATCGGTCAGCATTCAAACGATCATTATGGGCAATATTCTAGCGATAACGCCAAATGATACGTTACAGCTCGCGATTATCGGCTTTGTCTGCATGATTGTTTTGCTGGCCAAATGGAAAGATTTGATGGTGGTGTTTTTTGATGAAAACCACGCCCGCACGATCGGTTTAAAGCCAGAGCTTCTACGCGCTATTTTCTTCATGCTGCTATCAGCCGCCATCGTTGCCGCGATGATCACAGTAGGCGCATTTCTTGTCATCGCGATGGTCGTAACACCGGGCGCGACAGCCTATCTTTTGAGTGATCGCTTCCCGCGCGTGATCGCTATTTCCGTTTTCATAGGCACCGCGACCAGTTTTGTTGGCGCATATATTAGCTATTTTGTTGACGGTGCAACCGGCGGCATCATCGTCGCTCTGCAGACATTCATCTTTCTGGTTGCATTTGTTTTCGCGCCAAAGCACGGCATTTTGGCTGCACGGCGAAAAGCGCGTCAAGCCCTTGCAATGCCTGTACCTGCATCACCGACGACTAAGGTGCAATAATGATCGATATTTTATTACAGCCCTTCCAATACCCATTCATGCAGAATGCGTTTTTGATTACCCTGCTTGTCGCACCACCAACGGCACTTCTATCTTGCTTTCTCGTTCTTAAAGGCTGGGCCTTGATGGGTGATGCTGTCAGTCATGCGGTTTTACCGGGCGTTGTTTTAGCTTGGATAACAGGTATTCCGCTCATCGTCGGCGCATTTGGCGCAGGTATGGCCTGTACACTGCTCACCGGCTATCTTTCATATAATAGCCGCATCAAACAAGACACGGTCATGGGCGTGGTCTTCTCCGGCATGTTTGCCGTTGGCATCATCATGTACACATCTATTACCACCAACGAACATCTGGATCATGTTCTGTTCGGCAATATGCTGGGCATAGGCGCTCAGGATTTATGGACTGCAGGCCTCATCTCGCTTGGCTCATGCGCGTTCTTGATACTGAAATGGAAAGACCTGCTGCTTCACGCATTTGATCCTGCGCAAGCGCAAGCCAGCGGTTTGAAAGTCTCATTTCTGCACTATGGATTGCTGTCCGTATTGTCGCTTTGTATTGTTGCAACATTGACTGCGACTGGCCTCATTCTTGCCGTTGCTCTTTTGGTGACGCCGGGCGCAATTGCTTTTTTAACCGTGCGTAGCTTCGGGCCAATGTTGATCATGTCGGTGGCCGTTTGCTTGCTATCCATGTTGCTAGGCACGTATCTGAGCTTCTTCTTAGACAGCGCACCGGCAGCAACGATTGTGCTTGTTCTGACAGCCATATTCATAGTGGCTTTTGTGCATAGGCTACACATCACGCGCAAAACATCGCAGCAAAAAGCAAGCTTAGCCTAAGACACATAGTAACCGACTTGCCATGCTAAATCGAAAAAAGTGGTGCCCGAGGGCGGATTTGAACCACCGACACGCGGATTTTCAAGATTATGCCATACGTTGATTTTAAATGGTTATTCAAGCCATGTTGCGCTCATGTTGCATCAACCTAGCAGAGCAGCTTGAGCTTTAGCCAATTCACCACCATTGTCATTAGATGGGAACAAGTGACCATAAACGTCAAGTGTCATGGCAATAGTCGAGTGCCCTAGCCTTTCCTGAACCACCTTAGCAGGCAATCCTAAACCACCATCCTCAGGCCGATTTATGCACCATGAAGCATAGAAATGCCTAAGCGCATGAAGGCCCGTATATTTGGCTTCGCCTTTCTCATCGACAATGCCAGCCTTTTCCCATGCAGGGATTAAACCACGGCGGCGAATGTTTGTCAGGCTTTCGATATTTCCAGCGCCCGTAGGAAACACTAAGGTCAAAGGCCCCGCCGGACAGCGTTCCTTCCACTCAGTGAGAACTTCCACAACCATCGGCGGCAATGGGATAGTTCGTTGACCTGCAAGCGACTTAGGCGAACCGATCTGATTATACCTATCAGCACGCTTTGAGACTGTAATCTTAGCCTTGCTCAAATCAACATCGGACCATGTAAGGCCGCGCAATTCACTGGATCGCATACCCGTAAAGATCGCAGTGATAAGGATAGGCTTCCATACGCCCGATAGAGCGCCAACCAGCGCTTTTATTTCATGTGGATGAGGAATGTCTATGCCTGCCCGTAAGCGGCTCTTGTGGCGGCTTGCAGTATCATGGCTGGACTTTCTACGCCTAGTGCTTCGCATGTCCCTCACAACGTTCCTAGCAACCAAACCGCGTTCCTGAGCATCGGCAAGGATAGAGCCAAACGAAACCATGACTTTACGCACCATAGCTTGTGAGCGGCCTTGTGTTGCCAGATCATCTTCAAATTGACGCACGATAGGGATTGATAGCTTAGATAGGTTCAGAGCGCCGATTAGAGGCTCTATGTGCAACCTCACATGCTGCTGATATTGCTTTGCCGTGGATCGTTCCAAACCAGCAGCATCACCAGCCGCAAGCCACAACTGAGCGGCTTGGCTTACAGTGGCACTATCTCTTTCAGCTACATGGCGACCTTCTCGCACTTCTATGGATGCGGTGGCAGCGAACTTGTCAGCGTCTTTCTTCAGCTTGAATGATTTAAGGCGGCGCTTTCCACTGGCATCATTGTAATCAACAACCCATGCAGTCTTTTCCTCAGCCTTAGCGTTCAACCATGTGCGCTTGCGGACTGACATTAGAAGGGAATCTCTGAGTCCGGATCATAACCTTCTGAAGCTGGAGATTTGGGCTCTTCTTTTATTGGCCACGACGGAGCACGTAAATCGGCATCGTTAAGAACTTTCGTCATAGCCTCGCCTGCTGCCCAATAATTTCCACCAGATTTTCGCTCTTCATGAATTGCAATGAACTCATCTATTCTAGGCCAAAGAACATCGAGCAAAGAACGTCGATAACCTTGCATTTTCTTTGACATATAGAAAAACGGCCAATGCTCTTTGCAAAAAGCAAGTCGTTGTTCTTCCTCATAAGTGGGGAAAAAGGCTGGTATCTCATACATACGCAGCGACCTTATTCCTTCACAAACATCCCAAAAATCCGACCAATTTTTGTCAGGATCAAAATCCTCACCCATAATTGTTTGCTTGGACGCGGCATCTACAATCGCCCTTTCCACAACCGTAGTAATTGTTTGGCCTTTTAAGCGTGAAATATATTCAAGAATAAAGCGCGTTTTAGGATCAAGCCGTATGGTCATTGATTCCGATTTAGTCGTTTTTCCAGCAGCTTTTGCCATTTTTCCCCTCAATCCACAACAGCATTACATGTAATGCAATTATAGTGCAATAGTGGCTTGACTTGTACGTAATGATGAATCATGTTGATGTAATGCAATTGCAATACATGAAAGGATTTTGCATGACGGTTAAAATTGACAGTGTAGACCTCATTTGGGGAGCTGAAGAGATAGCAAAACTAATAGGCCGTTCTCGCCGCTCAACATTCCACATGCTTGAAAAAGGAGAGTTGCCAGCAAAGCGAGTTGGTAGTCGATGGGTAGCTGAACGCGGCAAGCTAATCAGCTTCTTCTTAGAGGATGCAAAATGAAGCGCATAAAAATGGCCCGATCTAGCGCCAACTGGATCGAGCCTGTTCAAAATATTTAACCACCACGGAGAAACAAATGAACAAGACAGTCAATATCAATGAAATCACCAATGCCGCAACCACTGATGTTAAAAATCTAGAAGAGCAGATCGATAAACTTTGGGATAAAATCACGGATATGGAACGCCCGTTGGGGCGAGTATCAGATTTTATTATGTCGATGTACTGGATCACACAAAGCCAAAATGATGATGTGACTAGCCCTCTTACAACTATCGCTCTTACAGCAGAAGAACTTTGCAGACAGATCGAGGAACAACGAGGGGAATGCTTTAGTACGCTCCACGCGCTCAAGTTTGGCAAAAAGCAAACGGTAGCTGATGGGGTGTCAGCATGAGCGATTCATTCAACAGCAATGCAAAGCTAAACATATTAACATCAGCAGAAGTTCAAAACAGCATGGATACGCTACAGCGTATTCTATCACGCCCGATCCCGCGCAATGCTGAGCATTTTATACAAAGCTTAGCAGACCAACTGGCAACCAAAAGCAAGGACGCTTACCTCATTGATCTTGGTGAGCAGCTATCCAAAGCATATGAACAACAGGTGTTATTGGCTGAGGCAACGGACGATCAGTATAATCCAGCTTATGAGAAATCATGGGCGATTGTTTGCAAAATTGACAGCACGCCTGCCACAACGCTTGAAGGCTTGAAGGTTAAAGCGCAGGCACTTCAATGGCTTCGTGGCGGGGGCAATTACATCGACTGCATGGGTAGCGACACAACTGATATGCGGTTGATCGGTTCAATCCTTGATGGCCTTCATAAGATCGAGGTGCCAGCATGATTGTTATCGATTGTGAAATTTTGCAACGCTTAGATGCCAGCGCAAGTCATATTGATCCGTTCAATTGTGATGTTGGCCTTATGGCTCTTGTTGTCGATCTTGCCAATCACTTGCTTGGTGATCCTGATATAGAGCCGAATGGTGATGAACTTGATAGTTCTTTTGGCCATGATGAACGTGAACATTGTGCATCTGATGATGGTGATATCACTTGGAAAGAAACCCACGGTTTTGGCGATGTTCAAGATTGGGCTTATGACTATTCTAAGTGGAACACATGCACACCTTTAAGCGAGGTGTCAGCATGACAGGCATAGATCACCAACACACAGCAGAGATTGATGAGGCAGGCCGTTGGCTTGCTTCACTCAGCCCCTCAGAGAGCCAAGCACAAGCAGCGCTAAGGCAAATGTGCACACGGTTTAATCTTACCATACCGCAAGCATGTGAGGCCGTAGCACAAGCAGTTCAGATCAGACGCGAGGTGCGCTGATGGCTAATTGTCCAAAATGCAACAGCAACCGCGTCAAGAAAACTAACGTGCGTGAGCAATTGCGATTGTCCTGCCCTAGATGCGGCCCCCTTCCAAAAGCGGGGGGTGATAAATCAAGATGAGTAAATATAAGCGCAAAGGTAGATCGAAGTTTATCATGCTTGAAAAATGGTTTTATCAGAGCGAGGCATGGGCAGCAGCTTTGCCTAGTGAGAAGGCCGCATATCTAATATTTAAAGATATCTATATCGGAACTAATAACGGCGATTTGGATATCACAATTCGTCAGATGGCAGATGCAATTAATGTAGGCAAAAACGTCGCCAACAAAGCAATAAATGGATTGATCGAAAAAGGCTTTTTGGAAGTCACAAAGAGAAGTTCATTCCACGTTAAAAATAGGACTGCCACACTCTATCGTTTGACTGAATATGCATGTGATGTGAGCGGTAATCCTGCCACTAAAGCGTTCATGAAATGGCGATGCGAAGAAAAACAACAGTCCCGTATAGAGGACCAACAGTCCCGTGAGCGGGACAAGTGTTGCAAGAGTGACACTGTAAAACCCGCTAACAGTCCCGTGAGAGGGACCGTAGGCACGAATTATGACTTTTCACAGTACCGTGAGCAGGACACTTATATAGATATACCACAGGGGGTAATGGTAAATGAGCAAAGATAATCACCTTCCATTATTCAACTGGCAACCACCAGTAAAAATCATTCCCTTTCCTGCAAGCAAACAGATTGGAAAAGCCCGTCATGTTGCTGAGGTATTCATGAGGAAAGACACTCAAAGAGCACAACAATCTTATTGGGAACAAACTGAAAAGGGTTTTTCTCATAAATTGCTCAAAATTGGCATGTCAGATGAGGCTATCAAACAGGAACTAGAAGCCTTTGCCGCTCTTGTGCAGAAAGAGGTTGATATCTTGTGCCATCGGCAGGGAGCGCAGAAATGAGCACTGATCCGTTCAATGATGAGTTTTGGCCTATCTATCCACGCAAGGTTGCAAAGGCCAAAGCAAAGCGCATGTGGGCCAAGCAGATCAAAGCAGGCCATAAGCCTGAAACGATTATAGCAGGTCTCAAACGCCTATTGCCTGAATTAAAAGCCAGAAGACCAGAGTTTCAGCCGCATCCTGCATCTTGGCTCAATGATGAGCGATGGGATGATGAGCCGATGTTGGCACCCCACGGCTCACAGCAAATCACAAATCCACGAATGGCAGCAGCCAAACGAGTTTACGAAAGGCACATGAATAACGGTTCACTGAATGAGCGTGTCATGGAGGTTGATATTCATGAACCTAAGTCGCGCGCACAGAAGTTTCTAGATATGAACTTAGAACCTGTTCGCAGACCAAAAGGCCAACCCTCAGCCATCCAAATGATTTTGGCCCAACGTGCAAAGGAAAACAATTGAACGAAAACAAACCACCTTTAGACCGTTGGCGTTTCGATGAGCTTCTAAAAGACCTCAAAGAAATCACCCGATCAGAAATCATATGGGGACATAAGGCCATATCAAACCGGATCGGCACAAGTGAGGACTTTGTTCGCAAGCAGATCGCGCAGCATCCAAATTCACCCCTCAAGAAATTGGGGGGAAAGGTCTATGCGGTTGAACACGAATTGGTTGATTTTCTAAGGCAGCCGGACAAACCCGCTTAAACCCACTACAGCACGTTATTGCACGTTTAGGAATTATATCCTAAGTGCTATATTCTGTTTATGGCATTTTGGAACCGTAAACAGCCGATAGTCGAAGCTAAATCGACAGACCTCACACAGCCCGATGATTGGCTGAAAGAGGCATTCGGCATTTCTATTTCTGGCAACGGTATATCTGATGCTGATGCATTGACCGTTCCAGCCGTATCAAGCGCTATCAGATTGATCAGCGAAGCGGCGGCAAGTCTAAAGATAGAAATCGTTGCCACAGACGACAAGGGCATGGAAGCAGTCGATAAGACGCACCCGCTCAACCAATTGCTATCTGGCAGCGCCAATGATTGGACAGACAGCTTTTCGTTCATTCGTGATCTTATCTCACAGGCGCTGCAAAATGATGCAGGTGGCCTTGCATGGGTAAACCGTGTTGATGGTAAGCCTGCTGAAATCATCCATTATACGTCCGGCAATATCACTTGCGAATATGCAACGAGCGGAACACGCGAACCAAGCTATAAGCTGGCAAACCGCGCAGTACCTGCACGCGATATCATTCACTTAAAATCACCGTTTTCAAGATCGCCTCTATCACTTGCCAAGGATGCAATTGCTACCGCTAAGCTGATGGAAAAGCACGCTACCGGATTGTTCAAGAATGGAGCGCGTCCGAGTGGTGTCATTCAAAGCGTAGGTAATCTTGGTGAGACAGCTTTCAAAGCAATGAAGGCAGCTTGGCGTGCAGCTCATGAAGGGCCTGACAACGCTGGCAAGACGGCTTTCCTTTGGAATGGTGCAGTATTCCAGCCTTTAACGATGAACAGCACAGATGCTCAGTTCATAGAAAATCAAAAGTTTCAAATAATTCAAATTGCCCGTGCGTTCCGTGTCCCGCCTGCCATGCTCTATGAGCTTGATCGCGCAACATGGTCGAACAGCGAACAGCAAGGCCGTGAGTTTCTTGTTTATACATTAGAGCCTTGGCTGAGAGCACTGGAAGGCGCTTTGTCCCGTGCTTTGTTCACAGAAGATGAGCGCAAATCTTGGAGCATTCGCTTTGAGCGTGATGATCTAACCCGCGCCGATCTTGGAAGCCGTGCAACAGCTTATTCCAGCCTCATTGCATCCCGCGTTCTTAATCCAAATGAAGCGCGTCAATGGGAAGGCTTGCCTGCTTATGCCGAGGGCAATGCATTCGTAAATCCAAACATCGACACAAACAAACCGGAGCCATCTGATGGAACTGAATGATATTCTAGCAGGTAACATAGATCAGGATCGCGGCGTTTGGTTTGATATCGTTGATCCGGTCGCAGGTACACCTACAGGCATTCGCTTTCGTGTTGCTGGACCGGACAGTGAAACACAGCGCAAGGCACGTCTAGCGCTTGCTGATGAGCTTGCAGAGCTTGCCGATGAAAACGGCATAGTTAGTGCTGAGGGCCGTGAAAAGGCCCGTATTAACAGCTTAGCGCGTTGCGTGCTTGGTTTTGAGATCAAAGAGGCTGGCGAACCTATCCCGTTCAATCATTCCAATGTCGTGCGCGTTCTTAAAGCTGGCACATGGTTGCAGAGCCAAGTGGACAGCGCAGCAGGTGATCGCTCACTTTTTCGAGGTGATGCAGCATGACAATAGAACACGCTTTCTTTGAAACCAAGATGCTTGCCAATGATGATGGAACTATCACAGGCATGGCATGGCCTTTTGCTACACCGGATCGTGTTGGTGACTGGATAGAGAAAGGCGCATTTTCCAAAGCGAATTTGCCCCTTCCAATGCTGTTTGCACATGATCAGCAAGAGCCGCTTGGTGCATGGACCGGAGCCAAAGAAACCGATGAGGGCTTAGAACTCACTGGCAAATTGCTTGTAGGTGAAGTGAACCGCGCCCGTGAAGTCAGCGCCTTAATCAAGGCCGGAGCTATTCGAGGCTTATCAATCGGTTTCATCACAAAGAAAGCTTCACCCCGTGCAGGCGGTGGCAGAACAATCACAGACTTGGAACTTTTCGAGGCATCCCTTGTCTCAGTTCCCATGCACCAAGGTGCACAAATCAGATCAGCTAAATCGGGCATCGAAGCATTGCAGCTTGCCGAAGCCATTAACCGCGCAGCAGCGCAATTCGCAAAGAGGTAATCCAATGCGGCACTTCAATAAACTTGAACTAAAAGATGCAGAGCCTAATCCGGTCGATATCGTAACCAAAGCGCTTGATGATCTATCAAAGACCGTCGATGAGCGTTTGAAAACAGTCGAAGCTAAATCAACAGATGATGTTGAGACCAAAGCCCTTAAAGAGCGCTTGGATAAGATCGAAGCAAAGTCAAACCGTCCAGAAGGCAGTGACAAAGAGAACGGCGAAGTATCAGCCGAACTCAAAGCATTTGGCACATACCTACGTCATGGCGCTCAGGCACCCGTTGCAGAGCTTAAAGCTCTTGTAGTCGCAGATGATGAGCAAGGCGGCTATTTGGCACCTGCTGAGACTTCAACTGAGTTTATCCGTGATCTAGTCGAGTTTTCGCCTATCCGTTCAGTGGCAAGCGTTCGCAACATTGCTTCGCCATCTGTCAAATATCCAAAGCGTACTGGCATCACCAATGCGTCATGGGAAGGTGAGACTGAGGAATCAGAAGAAAGCGGCGTAACATTCGGTCAGGTCGAAGTGCCTGCACATAAGCTTATGACTTACGTTGATATTTCTAACGAGCTTTTAGCAGATAGCGGCGGCACTGCTGAGGCAGAAGTTCGCTTGGCACTGTCTGAGGACTTTGGACAGAAAGAAAGCCTTTCATTCGTCAACGGTTCAGGTGTCAAACAGCCTGAGGGCTTGATGACTAATGAGAGCATTGAAGAATACAAGAACGGCCATGCAACGGACCTCAAAGCCGATGCAATGATCAAGGCTATGTATGACATGCCTGCCATGTATCGCAACAACGCAACATGGATGATGAACGGCACAACTTTGGGTATCGTTCGCACGCTCAAAGATGGTGATGGTCGTTTTCTATGGCAACCAAGCTTCCAAGCTGGACAGCCTGCCACGATCCTTGGTCGCCCTGTTATCGAAGCCGTGGATATGCCTGATATCGAAGCGCAATCAACGCCGATCATGTTTGGTGACTTCTCAGCTTATCGGATCGTGGATCGCCTAGCGATGAGCGTGCTGGTTAACCCTTACATTCTGGCAACCAAAGGCATCACCCGCATTCACGCTACACGGCGCGTCGGCGGCAAGGTTCTACAGCCTGCACGTTTCCGCAAATTCAAGATGGCAACATAAGAGGATATCACTATGCGAGATATTGCAAACAACATTGGCCTTGTTCCAGCTATTGCACCTGCTGTCATTACAGCTACTACCACAGGCGCAGCACTGGACCTTAAAGGCTTTCAAAGCGCGGCTCTAATCATCAACACAGGCGCGATTGCAGGTGATGGTGATTACACAGCTAAGCTACAAGAGTCAGACACAACCACAAGCGGTGACTTTGCCGATGTGGTAGCAGAACACCTCATTGGTGAACTGCCTGCAACGCTTGAAGCTGATAGCGTAGTCAAGCAAGGCTACATTGGTCACAAGCGCTACCTACGCGCAATCATCACTAAAAATTCCGGCACGTCTATCGCTGCATCTGCTGCCCTTATCAAGGGCGATGCTGATGTGCGTCCGGTCGAGTAGCGGAGCCTAGATATGACGGTATCGCGGCCTATCGAAGATCCGAAAGTCACCTGCGCGGCTCCAACGGGATTTTGTGCGTTCAAGGTGGCAAAGGTCGTGCTTGATAGCGGTACTCCTTACGTGAAAGCAAGCAAGGCAGGGATGTTACGGCTACCCCTGCCAACCCTTCATGGGGTGAAATCATGCCTATGAAACCACCACGCATATGCGGATGCGGCTATGCCATTGCAGCAAACACTGAGTGTCCCTGCGAGGCTAAGAAAAGCAAAGAGCGTAAAGCACGTTCAGATAGCAAGCGGCCATCATCCAGCAAACGAGGCTATGACAGCACATGGCAAAAAGACCGTGCTGCATACCTAAAAGCACATCCTACATGCAGGCGTTGTGGAAGCCCTGCAACAGTAGTCGATCACATCATTCCGCATAAAGGGAACCAGAAGCTGTTTAAGGACCGCTCTAACTGGCAACCGCTATGCACCAACTGTCATTCAAGCGCCAAGCAAAAGGCTGAGCGCAAACTGGTAACGAGGTAAATCATGCCAATATTCGCAACAGCAGGTTCTAAACTATACATCGGCGGCGCTCTAAGCGACAAAGCAGCAGACTTTGTACTCGCTGATTTTAACAGTCAGGTATGGGTGGAAGTTGATCCACTCGAAAGCATTGGCTCTATGGGTGACAGCGCTCAAGAGATCACATTCGATGCTATTGGGCGCAACCGTACCCAAACACTCAAAGGCACACGCCGCGCACCTACAATGGAAGTCGTGGCAGGCTTAGACATGACGGACGCTGGTCAGATCGCACTGGTAGCAGCAGAAGCACAACCACATGACTATGCATTCAAAGTTGTATTCGATGATGCACCCGCAACTGGATCAGACCCAACACCCTCAGAGCGTTACTTCATTGCCAAGGTGATGAGTGCCACTGAGGAACTAGACAGCGCTAACAACGTCATGAAGCTCAACAGCAGCCTTGCAATCAATAGCAACCTAGTCCGCGTTAACGCTGCCACAGGTGACTAGGGGGGTGGTCTTAGACTTCCTGCCACCTAAAGGGACCGGCGGGGGAACCCTTTTACAACATTTGCAAGAAATAGGATTTTTTACCTATGGCAGCCGTAAGCATACAAGAGGCGCTTGATCACCTCAACTTAGACAGTGGCGAAACCAACGTCGTTGAACGCAAGATTGTGGCCGCTCAAGCGCATATTGAGAAGCTTCTAGGCTATACCTTTGCAGAGCATTTTGATGGTGATGAGAACACGCCTGAGGATTTGAAAGAGGCGGTCTTACAGCTTGTTGGTCACTGGTACGAAAACCGAGAGGCAACACTTGTCGGTGTCAGCGCTCAGGAACTTCCATTTTCAGTTTGGCAGATCGTTGCAGAAAACCGCGCGTGGAGTTTTTCATGACAAGTGATGGTGGTTTAAGCCGTTTTCAGAAGCGAATGAAAGCCGTTCCTAAGGCTGTCAGAGAGAATGTTAAACCTGCTTTGAACAAGTCCGGTCAAGAACTGGTGGCGACTATGCGAACTCTTGCTGAGGCTTCACGCGATTCAGGTGATCTGATTGATAGCATCCTGATGACAGAAGGCGGTCAGAAAACACCACCTTACTCGCAGCCCGGCGGTTCAACAATTGTTCCTGAACATGCAGTCGCTGTTACGGTTGGCAATTCAGACGTTCGCTATCCGCACCTTGTTGAGTATGGCAGCAAGAACGCACCCGCTCAGCCGTTCTTTTGGCCTGCTGTTCGCACCACAAAGAAGCGTATAACAGGACGTATCAAGCGGTCAATTTCCAAGGCTGTCAAAGATGAATGGGGAAGCCGATGAGTGCAGCCCTATCATTGCAGAAATCTATTCGTGCACGGCTTGTGGCAAAGACTGCAATCACTGACATTGTTCCAGCCGCTTCGATACTGGATAGGCATCAAACACCCGCGCCCGATCCGTCTATCATTATGGGTGAAGCTCAAACGCTTGATGAGGGTGATGATCTAAAGCGCCGATCTTTCCGCGTATATTCAACGCTTCATATTTGGATGAAAGAGCGTTCACTTGCTGGCACGAATGAGCTTTGCGGGTTGATCGTTGATGCTGTTTTAAATGGCCGCTTTCCTGAGCGTGATGGATGGCATTGCGTTGATCAGATGGTGTCTAACACCCGCTTGATGCGTGATCCTGATGGCGAAACAAGTCACGGCGTGGTGACAGTCGAAGCGCTTATGCGGAGGGCTTCATAATGCGTGCTGGCAAGCTTGATAAGGAAATTGCGTTGCAACGATCTACTGACACAGTGGACGATGCAGGCACACCTATCAGCGCATGGACTACCTATTCAGAACCACGTGCTCAGATAGTGCAGCAATCGACAGAAGAATTTATTGAGAACCAAGGCGCTGCTGAAGAAACATTGGTGATCTTTCGCACCCGCTTTATTGATGATGTGCTTAATTCTGATCGCGTTCTCTATGGTGGCAAGGCGCACAATATCCGAGAGCTTACAGAAATAGGCCGTAAGCGTGGTTTGGAAATCCGCACTGTCACAGTAACAGGAGCGGCAAGCTAATGCGTGGAACAAAGCCTCATTTGGTCGTGGATAATGGCGCAGTTGATAAATCACTGTCTGCCCCTTCATGGCTATCCTCAGAAGCAAAGAAAGAGTGGAAGCGCGTAATCGATCTTTTGGTTGAAAGACGCATTCTAACCCGCGCTGATCTGGCATCACTGGAAAACTATTGCATTGCAATCGGTCAAGTGCGCGATTGTGAGAAGCACCTGCAAGATCACGGCCATGTCATTGATGTTGATGGCAACATGAAGCGCAACCCGTCCACAGGCATTCAATCGGACGCTATGACGCGTGCACGCCTGCTTGCTGCTGAACTAGGCTTAACACCTGTCAGCCGATCACGGCCAAGCATAAGGGATCAAGAAGATGATGATTCCCTCTTGGATTGATGATGGTTCAGAAATTGAAGATCCGTTTGGCTATGGTGAAAGAGCCGTGCAATGGCTTCGCCGCTTAAAGCATCCTAAAAACCCCGCTAAAGGGCATCCTTTCCAGCTTGATGATTTTCAAGAGCGTATCATTCGCAAAGCCTATGGGCCGCGCAATGAGGATGGAACACGCATTGTCAGGCGCATTGTGCTTCTCTTGCCGCGTGGCAACCGCAAGACTTCTCTTTGTGCTGGCATCACATTGCTGCATTTAATAGGACCAGAGCGACAAGCAGGCAACCTTATTGTGTCAGCAGCCTCAGCCCATGAACAAGCCAAAGAGCTTTATGGCGAAACGGCATTGATTGTCGAAAGTGATCAGCGTTTATCTAAGCACCTGTCAGTCAGGGATTACATTTCACAGATCGCCTTTGCTAAGGATCGCAGCCGATATATTGCCGTTGCATCCGATGGAAAGACACAGCATGGCAAAACGCCAAATGTAGTGATTGCTGATGAGCTACACGTTTGGAATGGAGCGGCTGGATTGCGTCAATGGGAAGCGCTGGACAGTGCGCTCGTTAAAGTTCCTAACACGCTTATGGTGGTTGCTACCACAGCAGGACGCGGACAAGAAAACCTTGCTTGGAAAACCGTTTCTTATGCGATGAAAGTGCAGAAAGGTGAGATCGATGATCCGGCAACACTGCCTGTTATCTTTGCCTCAGATGCAGATGATGATTGGCAAGATGAGGAACTTTGGCACAAAGTAAATCCTGGACTAAAGCACGGCTATCCTGATCTTGCAGCGTTCAGAGACAAGGCGCTCAAAGCAAAACATTCGCCATCTGATAGAGATAGCTTTCTGCAATTCAACTTGAACAGGTGGCTGGATCAATCGACAAGCCCGTTCGTGGATATGACAGTTTACGATCAAGGCAAAGCGCATGTTGATCTTGATGATTTGGAAGCTGATCAAACACCATGCTTCATAGGCGTGGACTTATCCAAGAATGAAGATTTAACAGCAATCGTTGCTGCTTGGCCTGATGGCGAAGGCTATCAAGTGCACCCTTGGTTTTTCTGCCCCTCAGACAACCTCAGAGAGCGCGGTGATAAGCACGATGCGCCTTATACCGAATGGGCCGAACAAGATTTTATTGTGCCAACACAGGGAAATGTGGTGGATTTTCGTCATATCGAGGACCATTTACGCGAGTTATGTGCACGTTTTAACGTTCAAGAGATTGCTTTTGATCCGCATATGGGCCGCGTGATGATGGCTAGTTTGATGGATGATGGCTTTCCGGTAGTTGAAATGAGGCAGGGATGGGTGACAATGGCACCTGCTGTCAAAGAGCTTGAACGTGCAATCATTGCAAGACGGTTCAAGCATGGCGCTCATCCGGTTCTCAGATGGAACTTTGAGAACGTGGAAGTCGAAACCGATAAGGCTGGCAACCGCTCTTTTCACAAGGGCAAGTCTGGCAACAAGATCGATGGCGCTCAGGCTTGCGCTATGGCCGTTGCACGATGTGCAGCAGGCGAACAAGCCAATTCATATGACGCAGAATGGTTCAACCCCGAAGAAATGGGAGCCTTTTAATGGCACAAGATACAGAGCGTCTATTCGTTCAGCTTGAAGCACGTATAAACGACTTCGAGAAGCAAATGACGAAAGCTGAGCGCAAAGGCACGCAGACCTATAATAAGCTGCAAAGCGGATCACGCCGCGCTACCCGTCAAATGGAAGGTGATATGAATAGATCGATGCTTTCGATCAATCGCTCACTGGCAGCAGGCACAAAGGGCGCTGGATCGTTTCTAGGCGCGTTCACAAAGTCAGCCATAGGCGCAGCGCTTGGCGGCTTGCTTTCCGTTGGCGCTGCTATTTCAGGTGCAAAGAGTGCACTAGAAGATTTTGATAAGGTTGCCAAATCCGCAAAGCTTTCTGGCCTTGGAACTGATCTTTATCAATCGCTTGTGTTTGGTGCTGATCTAGCAGGCGTTGCCGTTGGTGATGTCGATAAGGCTATGCAATCTTTCAGGCGTAATTCAGCGCTTGCTGCAACCGATCAAGGCACGCTCTTCACTGTGCTTCAAAAGGTCAATCCTGAGCTACTAAAACAGATTCAGGCATCCGGCACGCAAGAGGAAAAGTTAAAGCTTGTCTCAAATGCACTTCAACAGGCTAAGTCAGAGACAGACCGCGTTGCAATAGCAACAGCAGCATTTGGGCGAAACGGTCAGGCGCTTATTCCTGTCCTACAAGGTGGCGCAACCGGACTTATGGAAATGGAGCGAGAGGCAAAAAACCTTGGCATTGTCATTGACCGTGACCTGCTTGCCCGATCAGAAGAACTCACAGACGAATTGTCGATCGCTTCCAAAGTGATGGATGTTGAATTTAAATCAGCACTCATTGATCTTGCACCCGTGCTTGTGGATATAGCCCGAATTGCTGGCAGCGTTGCAAGCGGTATCCGGTCGATCACAGATGCTATGCGCGGACTATCTGAGAAATCAACGCAATCCCTCAAAAGGCAATTGGATGGGCTGAATAAGAACATCGATGCAAGGAACAATCCGCAAGGCTTAACCTTTACAATGCCGGGCGCTCGTTCCGTTGATGATATGCAAGGCGAAGCCGATCAGATCATGAAAGAGTTAAAGCGCAGAACCTTGGAAGGAATGCGTCCGCAGCTTGAACAGCTTAAAGCACAAAATTCGCCAACCGATATTGGCACGATAGGCGGTGGATCATCTGACGGCCGTGGTGGTTCAACACGCAATGCGAGCGCTCAGGCAGCAATACGTGAAGCCGATGCGGTCAAGACGCTAATAGCCGAGCTACAAGCTGAATATGATGCTATTGGCATGACAGATACACAGCGCAAGGTGGCAGATGCACAACGTCGCGCTGGATCAGCAGCAACACAAGAACAATCAGCACAAATCGCAAATCTGGTCACAAAGATTGAGCAAGAGCGTGCAGCTATTGAAGCCAACAATGAGGCTATAGAGGCACGCCGTGAATCTATGCAGTACCTTTTTGAAGGCGGGTTGAGCGCATTGGAAAGCGTTGTGACTGGCGCAGATGATGCAGGCGAAGCATTTAAGCGGCTGGCATTGGATATAGCTAAAGCAGCAGCACAAGCAGCACTATTCAATAAAGGCCCACTAGCCGGATTGTTTGGCGGCGGTGGCTTCTCAGCCGTATCAGTTATAGGCTCAGGACTGGGCTTGTTCTCAAGTGGCGGTTATACTGGCAATGCTTCACGGGACACAGCAACTGGCATTGTTCATGGTCAAGAATTTGTTGCTAACGCTGCTGCTACTGCTAAGTTTAGGCCACAGCTTGAAGCAATGAATAAAGGCCATGCACCTGCAAACAGCAGTGCACAGCAATCTACCGTCAAGAATACATTTTCCCCTGTCTATAACATCGACAATCGAGGGGCATCTAACGAGGCCGTTGCACGCCTAGAAGGTGTTGTTGCCAAGATGAACCGCGACCTTCCAAAGAACGTCAACGCGATTAACCAAAGGCGCAACACGCGAGGGGTTTCTTACTAATGGCACCCTTATCGATAAAGTCACAACGCAGATTGAAAGCTCAGCTTGTAAAAGCATTGGAGCAACATTTACAATCAGGCGCTAAATCTAAAATACCTGAGGCAGGTGAATGGTTATGGTTTTTCTTTTGCCAGATCAGCAAATCGCGGACCTATCACGCGAATGGACCAAACCCGCTTCAATGGTCTGAAATAGAAGCGTGGATGCGTTTATACCGATGGCCTCTTGAAGCACATCATATCGACATTATCCGCGCACTTGATGAGACATGGATCAAGCATTCACGCTCAGATCAGCAAGCACCTTCACAGCAGATCAACACAGGCGCATTTGATGCGGTGTTTGGGTGATGGATATCGTTTCAGTTAGGAACGATATTATTCTTACTATTGAACATTATCATTCGCTGCATACCACTCTTCGCTGGTCGCTCTTAGGTCGTTCATTACGAGAAATGCAATTCTTGTTTGAATGTCGTCTAATGCCCCTTGAATTTGCCCTTGGTCCAATGGTGCAGCTCCCATTTGTATGTCCTCAGGCGTCAGTGGCGACAAATCGTGCTTGAGTGAGAAGGCAATAGCCGAAATCTCTGCAAGTTGCTTTAATATAGCGTCTAGCTCTTCGCCGTTAGCTGGTCTGTCATTGTCAGTCATTAGTTCTCTTTCAAATAGCGAATGAACAAGCAATATCTGATGGACAATTACAGCGCAAGCAATGGCAAGCCCACCAACCGTGTTGATATCAACACAGTTGAATTTTAGTTGTACCGATATCGGTACGACTGATTCATGTCGCATATATGTTGCATGGATTTGCGGTGTCCATTTGAAAACCCTTGGAAATCAAGGGGAACCAGATGCAACAAAGCGCAACATAGGAAAACGGACTATTAAAAATCCGGAACCTGTAAGTCGTTGTTTTTATTGGGTTTGTTGTGGTGCCCGAGGGCGGATTTGAACCACCGACACGCGGATTTTCAATCCGCTGCTCTACCCCTGAGCTACTCGGGCTACTCAGCCGATTGGCTGGTGAGGTGGGCGGGTTATAGCACTAAATTTTACTCTGTCCAGCCGCAACATTTAAGAAAATACAGTCTTTCAGCACGAATGCAGAAAGTTTTGCAATTTGTTGACCTTGGCAGCCTAACATAGCCAAAATATTTGCGGGAAAAGCCATGACTGAAGCTAATAAACAAATGTGGAACTGGGGAATCATTGGCACAGGGGCCATCGCCCAGAAATTTGCGAGTGATCTTAGTCATGTAGCAGGCGCAAAAAAGGCAGCTATATTCTCCCGCACGCTAGAAAACGCCAATGATTTCGCATCAAAACTCGCTTTCGCGCATAGTTATGACAACTTGCAGGAATTTCTCGCGCAGCCAGATTTGGACATCGTTTATATTGCAACCCCGCATATTGCGCACCGCGAGCAGGCATTGGCTGCAATCAAAGCTGGCAAAGCAGTACTGATTGAAAAACCCATCGCCATGACTTCGAGCGAAGTTAGAGAAATCAAAACCGCCGCCAGCGAGCACAATGTTTTGGTTATGGAAGCACTATGGTCACGTTTTCTACCTGCCGTGCAATTTACCAAGGCTATTTTGCAAAAAGGCGATATTGGCGCAATAAAACGCGCTGAGGTAAGTCTTTATTTCGAACGCGACTATGATCCATCTGATCGGTTGTACGATCCAGCCTTGGGCGGCGGCGTTCTGCATGATCTGGGTGTCTATCCGATTTCACTGGCAAGATATTTGCTTGGTGAGCTGGAATTGATTTCAAGTGAGTGGAAAGCTGCCCCCAATGGCGTCAACAAGTCAGCGACACTCCATTTAAAATCCGGCGCTGTGCCCATTACGATCAATGTGGGCTTTGGGCCAGAACAGGGCAACACATTTGACATATATGGCGAAAAAGGAGCGCTGCGGATTGATCGGCATTTCTTGCGCACGGATTCAACAACCATCTGGCATGGCGCTCAAAGCCATTTACCGCCAGCAAGCGGCAGCTTCGTAAATCGTCTTCGAAACAAATTTTCTTTGCAGGGCGGAACACGCAAAACATTTACGCGGCAAAGTCACGGGCTTAATTTTCAAGCCGCCGCATTTCAGGCTGCGCTCGGGCAAAAATCACCCGAACATCCGGTGATGCCGCTTGATGAAAGCGCCGAGGTTTTACACATCATCGAGCAGGTTTTAGCAAAGCCTGCATCTGCGTAATTAGTTCGCGGCTTTCGGCTCATCAAACTCTTTGGCAATTCCCATGAACCGGCGCATGAATTTTTCCATATAGCCAAGTCCGCGCTCAAACTCTTCTTCGCTTGGCAAACCTTCTTTGTTAGCCAAAGGGGTGCCGACTGAGAGCCTCTTTTCAAGAGCGGCTACCCGATCTTCAAGGGCTGAAATATCTTCATTAAAAGCGGCACGTTCGTCGGCAGCCATTTTGCAAATGATCTGGTCATTTTGTGTCTGACACATCGACATGGCACCGGACTGAGTGTCCATGCGCACATAGCCGTTATCGACTTTCACCATGACATAGCGACCTTCCGCCGATGCACTCGTGCACATTAAGGCAGTCAATATGCCTGTGACTGTCATCATTTGTTTCAGGTAAATCATAATGGCCCCTTTTTGAAACTGAACTATCTTATCTGACACATATCCTTACAAGGCGACAGAATTTAGACAATAATCCGTGTATCTCGTCGCAGTCCTCTTTCAACAGCAGGGAAATGACCATAAAAGGTGCCCATGACACAGAAATTGATTTATAAAATCGCGACACGGGACCAATGGGAAAAAGCTGAAAAAAGCGGCTTTTTTGAAGGTGCTCCGATTGATCTTGCCGATGGGTACATTCATTTTTCGACGGCTGTGACTGTCCGCGAAACGGCTGCCAAGCATTTTGCAGGTCAAGATTCGCTTTTGCTCATTGCGGTTGATGAAGCTGCTTTGGGTGACAAACTTAAATATGAAGTCTCGCGCGGCAATGCTCTGTTCCCTCACCTTTATGACAAGCTCGATTTAAACGCTGTCATCTGGGCTGCTGAATTACCGCTTGATGATAATCAGTTACATATTTTTCCAGAGAATTTCGAAGGTTAAAACAGTTTATGTTAAAGCAGTTTTGGAAAGCAATTGGACGGCCCGCCACGTTTTTATTGGATGCAGAAGCCGCTCATGGCCTTTCCATAAAGAGTTTGAAAACTGGCGCTATTTCCGGCGGCAAAATCCACAGTGATCCGCGTCTTTCTCAATCTATCGCTGGCCTTACATTTTCTAATCCGGTTGGTGTTGCCGCAGGCTTAGACAAGAACGCTGAAGTGCCCGACGCGCTGCTTAAACTTGGATTTGGCTTTACCGAAGTCGGAACGATTACGCCGCTTGCGCAAGCTGGAAATCCTAAGCCGCGTATTTTTCGCATCGTGGAAGACCAAGCGGTTATCAATCGCCTCGGCTTTAATAATCAAGGCCATGAGGAAGCACTCAAGAGGCTTGAAGCGCGCGCTCAAACAGGTCTTGTCGGCGTCAATGTTGGCGCGAACAAAGACAGCGACGACCGTTTTAACGACTATGTGCTGGGCATTGAAAAGTTCTATGGAGTGGCAAGCTATTTTACGGCCAATATTTCATCGCCCAATACGCCAGGCCTTCGTGATTTGCAGGCGAAAGACCAGCTCGCCGAACTGTTAAGCCGCATCATGGCAATCCGTGCAGAAAAGGCGCAGGAATTTGGCCGCACTGTGCCTGTGTTTTTGAAAATCGCACCTGATGTTACTGAAGCAGATCTCGATGATATCGTTTCCGAAGTGCTGGATAAAAAGCTCGACGGCATCATTGTGTCCAACACGACACTTGACCGTTCGGTACTGCAAAAGCCCAATACTGAAGTTGGTGGCCTATCAGGCAAACCTCTGCACGAACGCTCAACGATTATGCTTGCAAAAACGCGGCAAAGGGCAGGCAAAGACCTTACCATCATTGGTGTTGGCGGTGTTCATAATGCTGACAGCGCTGCGGATAAGTTTGAAGCCGGCGCGGACCTCATCCAACTTTATACGGGCATGGTCTATGAAGGACCAACAATCGCCAATGCAATCAACCGTGGCTTGAGCCAAAAGCTCGATCATTTGGGCCTTGCCCATATTAGCCAATTGCGTGATCGCAAGCTTGAAGAGTGGGCAGCGCGTACTGTCTAAATTTCGGTCAAATCTCTGCGACCCGTTTAGGCAGCACGAATAGCAGGCTTACACCACGCAAGAACAACCACGCATTAAGCGCTAGCCATAAGCCGTGATTGCCCCAAATTGCGGGCATCGTATAACAAAGAAAAGCAAAGACTGCGAGTGACAGCAACATCATGTTTCGCATATCAGCCGACCAAGTTGCGCCGATAAAAACACCGTCCATTTGAAAAGCCAATACGCCTGCTAGCGGGGTTAATGCGGCCCAAGGCAAATATGTTTTTGCAATGATGCGCACATCTTCAGCTGTCGTCATCAGGTCGATTAATTGATCTCCAAAAATCAACAAAAGCACCGCTGCGAAAAAGGATAATGCAAAACCAAAGCCGCATGATTTCTTTATCGCTTGCCACAGCGCAGAACGCGAACCCACGCCAATTGCTCTACCTGCTAATTGTTCAGATGCAGCAGCTAAACCGTCTAAAAAGTACGATGAAACGAAAAAGAAATTAAGCAATATTGCATTCGCTGCCAGCGTTACCGTTCCCATATTGGCACCAAGCCGCGCAAACAAAGAGAATGCGATCAAGAGAGCGAAAGAACGGATCATGATGTCGCGATTGACATTGAGCATTTTGAGCAAAGACGACCGGTCCAGAACTTCCTTCCATGTTGGTTTTTGGCTTTGATCAAACCCACGCCACAGCCAGATAAAAGAGCCGAGCGCCACTGTCGCTTCTGCGATCACTGTGCCCCAAGCAACACCCACAATGTTCCACTCAAGCACAAGGCCAAGCAAGACTGATAAAGCGATGTTTAAGCCATTAACGACAGACTGGACACCCAGGCTTGCCATAGCTCTGTTTTGGCCAAGCAGCGTTCCAAGTATTGCATAATTTATCAGGCTAAAGGGCGCGCCTAAAAAACGAATTGCCATATAAGTCGTTGCAGCATCTCGCACACCGCTTTCAGGACTAATCCAATACAGTCCCAATTCGCGAATGAAAGGCGAAAGCGGCAGAACCGGCACACCAATCATTGCAGCGGTAATTATAGCGCGCCAAAACCACGCTTGTTGCTCACGCTCATCGCCCCGCCCCAAGGCCTGTGCGATAAACCCAGTTGTTCCGGTACGCAAAAAATTGAATGTTGTAAAAACGATGTCAAAGATGATCACACCGACAGCCAAACCGCCTATCAGCGCAGCATCACCGAACTGGCCTACAATCGCAGTATCAACAAGCCCCAAAAGCGGCACTGTTAAAAATGCAATCGTCATTGGCACAGCGATGCCAAGCACCATACGGTTTGTGATATTAAGCTTGGGCGTTGTTGTGGTCATTATACTGCCGACTCATCTTTGTATTGAGCGTAAAAGTTAAACCAATGACAGATAATGACCAGCGCTCATTGCAATTTTACACGCGAAAGCTATGTGCTTGGCATGACATTACCTATTGTTCATTCTCCCGCCTATGACGCGCGATTTCCCATAGGGCATCGCTTCCCTATGAGCAAATATAAGCTCTTGGCCGATGTCCTTCTGCGCGATGGTTTGGCAACAAAAGATAGTTTCCACGTTCCTGCCCCTGCGCCCATAAATTGGGTAAAACTGGCCCATGACGCTGAATATGTTGACCAAGTCTATGGTTTTGATGTTCCGCTTCACATTCAAAAGCTTGTTGGCTTTGAAATGACTGAAAGAGCTATTGTGCGTGCACAATGCGCAACAACGGGAACCGTCATGGCTGCGCGTCTCGCATTAGAAGCTGGTATTGCTTGCAATACAGCTGGTGGCAGCCACCATGCAAACTCACAGCAGGGTGCTGGTTTCTGCACATTTAATGATGTGGGTGTTGCCGCACGGCTGCTTTTAGAATCAAGTGAGATATCGAGCGCATTGGTGTTCGACACAGATGTGCATCAAGGCGATGGCACGGCAGAGATTTTCAAAGACGAGCCCCGTGTTTTTACCGTTTCACTACACGCAGAAAACAATTACCCGCATCCCAAACAAATATCTGATCTTGATGTGCCTCTACCTGACGGCATGGAGGATCATGCTTACTTGAAAACAGTGACACTGACGCTGGAAAAATTACGCAATCAAATCCATCCCGATATTGTCTTTTTCAATGCGGGCGTTGATGTTCATAAAGATGATCAACTGGGAAGGTTAGCGCTGACAGATTTTGGCATTGAACAGCGCGAACGGCTGGTTATTTCCCATTTTAGATCGCGCGGCATTCCGGTATGCGGTGTTATTGGCGGCGGCTACTCAAAAGACATTGAAGCACTGGCACAACGCCATGCTATTTTACACCGCGTTGCGACAGAGTTTGTCTTTTAGGTGAACTATTCAGATAAGATCATCGCCCAATAGGCACGATTTCCAGAACTTGCATTGCGCGCAACGGCCATTCCAAAACGATTATAGTTGCCTAGTAAATTGCGACTATGCTGGCTTGATTTTTGCCATGCGTCGATCACTTGCGCGACCGTAGCATGACCAACGGCGACATTCTCAGCAGAGGGTGAAGTGATTTCCGCTTCAGATAGCCGCTCATTAAAATTAGCATGGCTTAAAGCACCTGCCTGCGCCATGTCTTCAGCATGGCGTAAAGCTGCACGTTCGGCACGCGCGTCAACAATCAACGGCTCTTTGTTGTTCAAAGCGCGATAACGATTGACCAAGACCATCGCTTGGCCAGTAATAATGACACTTGAGCGTCTGGCATCGGACAATGCCGCTGTAGGCATTATGCTAACAAGCGGCAGACTCAACACAAATGCACGGCGGGAAATCAAGCTCAACTCCTGCGGTAGTTCAGTACGCGTATAAGAATGAACACCGGAATGACGATGCTCGCGCCCAAAATCAACCAATCGCCGAAACGTCCCAGTGCAGCAAAACCGCTTTCCCAAAGACGCACGAAGAAATCGCGAATACCGTACAGCACATCAAATGGCGCAATATTAAACACGCTCATGACCATGCCAAGCAGCACAGAGATCACCAACAGTTTGATGACAGTGCGCCCGACAGTATCGCCTAAAAATCTATTTGTTTGCATTATCCAGCCTTTTCTATCCCTGATAAATAAGGACCAACAAGCTGCAATGCAAGCTTGATACTATGACCGTTGAATTCCACCCTACCAAACAAAGTTCTTTAGTCTTGGCGTTTGATCATTCTCGCCTTATCTCTGTTTTATGAACCTTTTTGAACACAGCAAAAAGAATGACAGCGCAGCCTTCAATTTGCCGCCGCAATTTATCAATTGGTTTTCAAAAAAGGGCTGGCAACCGCGCGCGCACCAGCTCGAACTTCTCAGCAATGCCGAAAATGGTCAATCAACACTTCTCATAGCGCCAACAGGGGCGGGTAAAACACTGGCTGGTTTTTTGCCTGCGTTGGTTGATATAACGCGGCGCCCAAAGCCCAAAACGGGGCAAATCAAGCCCGGAATCCACACGCTCTATATCTCGCCGCTCAAAGCGCTCGCGGTCGATATTGAACGCAATTTGAGTGCTCCGGTGAGCGAAATGGATCTTCCTGTGCGCGTTGAAACCCGCACCGGAGATACCCCAACATCAAAACGACAAAGACAAAAACTCAATCCGCCTGATATTTTGCTAACGACCCCAGAACAACTTTCGCTTCTCATAAGTCATCCAGATGCCAACCGTTTCTTTGGTGATTTGCGCTATGTTATTTTCGATGAATTGCACTCGCTGGTTACATCCAAACGCGGCCACCTCTTATCGTTGGCCTTGTCACGGCTTTGGCAGCTTGTGCCCAACGTGCAAACGATTGGCCTGTCTGCAACCGTGGCTGATCCTGACGATTTGCGTCGGTGGCTTGTACCGCAAAACAGCAGAACCAAACCACTCAGCGAACTTGTCACAGTTGATGGCGGCGCAAAGCCAGACATTACAATTTTGAAGACCGAACAACGCATTCCTTGGTCTGGCCATTCAGCGCGCTATGCCATGCAAGGTGTTTTGGATGCGATTAAGGCACATCAAACCACGCTGATTTTTGTTAATACCCGCAGCCAAGCCGAGCTTATCTTTCGCGAATTGTGGACGATCAATGAAGATAGCCTACCGATAGCGCTGCATCACGGCTCTCTTGATGTCAGCCAAAGGCGCAAAGTTGAACAAGCAATGGCGGCCAATAGTTTGCGCGCCGTTGTTGCGACCTCCACGCTTGACCTTGGTATCGACTGGGGCGATGTGGACCTTGTTATCCATGTCGGATCGCCCAAAGGTGCAAGCCGCCTTGCCCAGCGCATTGGCCGTGCAAACCACCGTATGGATGAAGCATCACGCGCAATACTTGTTCCTGCCAACCGCTTTGAAGTCATGGAATGTCAGGCAGCGCTTGATGCTAATTATCTCGGCGCGCAGGACACGCCGCCTGTTGGTGACGGCACGCTTGATGTTTTATGTCAGCACATTTTGGGCGTTGCGTGTTCGGGACCATTTTTCCCTGACGCGCTCTATCAAGAAGTGATTTCGGCAGAACCCTATGCACGGCTTTTGCGCGAGCAGTTTGACCAATGCCTGCAGTTCGTTGCCAATGGCGGTTATGCTCTTCGTAGCTATGATCGATATGCGCGTATTCGCGAAACTGCTGACGGTTCGTGGCGCATTACACATCCGTCTGTTGCGCAGCAATACCGTTTAAATGCCGGTACGATTATCGAAGCGCCCATGCTCAATATTCGTATGACACGCAACCGCGGAAAATCAGGCTTAGCTGGTAATCAAGCAATGCGCGGCGGCCCAATGCTTGGCAAGATCGAAGAGCTGTTTTTAGAAATGTTGACGCAAGGCGATACGTTTTTGTTTGCTGGAAAGGTTCTTCGCTTTGAAGGCATCCGCGAAAACGAATGTTTCGTATCAAACGCTCAATCTAGTGATGCTAAAATTCCAGCCTATGCAGGCGGCAAATTTCCGACCACGACCTATCTGTCTGAACAGGTCAGAAAGATGATCGACAATCCTGAAAGCTGGGACAAGCTACCCGAACAAGTGTCGCAGTGGCTTGGCTACCAAAAACAGTTTTCAGTTCTGCCTAAACCGGGCGAAATGCTCGTTGAAACCTTTCCGCGCGGCGAACGGTTTTATATGGTTGCTTACCCATTTGAGGGGCGGCTCGCTCATCAAACCCTATGCATACTTCTGACGCGCCGTATGGAACGTGCTGGCGCGCATCCGATCGGTTTTGTTGCTTCCGATTATGCGATTGCCATTTGGGGAATGAAAGATTTCGGTGCCATGATTGCATCAGGAAAGATGTCGCACAACGAACTTTTTAATGAAGACATGCTTGGCGATGATCTGGAAGAATGGCTGGATGAAAGCTTCATTTTTAAACGCACTTTCCGCCACTGCGCCGTGATTGCCGGCCTTATTGATAAGCGCCACCCCGGCAAAGAAAAGTCCGGCAGGCAAGTTACAGTTTCAGCTGATCTCATCTACGATGTTTTGCGCAGTCACGACCCTAATCATATTTTAATGCAGGCAACACGCCATGATGCGCGGGCAGGTTTTCTGGATGTTGCGCGGGTTGGCTCTTTGCTATCGCGTATCAAGGGGCGAATCGTGCATAAGAATCTGGAACGAATTTCTCCCTTGGCAGTTCCAGTGATGCTGGAAATCGGCAAGGAATCTATAGCATCCGATGAAACCAGCGATGCGTTAATGGAAGAAGTGTCGATGAATGGTGATGATATTGTACGCGAAGCAATGGGCGTCGATTTTTAGGAATTTTTGTGCGTAGCGGACTTAAAACAATAAAGGACACACAGGCTGGACGGCCGCTTGAAATCACATTTGGCGGCGACGCACTGCTGTTAGATCCAGCTGGCATTCTGATTATCAAGAGCATCAATGCGCTTGTTGTTGCTGACCTTCACCTTGAGAAAGGTTCTTCATTTGCGCGGCGCGGTCAGTTTTTACCGCCTTATGATACAGCGGCCACGCTTGCACGGTTAACCGCACTGGTCGACAAGTATAATCCTTCGATTATCATCAGTCTTGGTGATAGCTTTCACGATGATGAAGCAAGTCATCGCTTGAGCGATAGTACTTTAGAAACGCTTCAGGCCATGACACATGAGCGCCAAATGGTGTGGATTACGGGCAACCATGACCCCTCCCCGCCAAGCCACCTTCCTGGACAATGCTTTGAGGAATTGGCAATTGGCAAAATCGTGCTGCGCCATATTCCTGATATTTCATACAAAGGCTATGAAATATCGGGACATTTGCACCCCTGCGCTCAAATTCAAGTGCGCGGCAAAAGAGTCCGCCGTGCTTGCTTTGCCTGCGATGGCGCACGAATGATCATGCCTTCTTTTGGAGTTTTAACTGGCGGTCTCAACCTTGCGAACCGTGCATTTGGCGGTCTGTTTCATAGCGCCAGCTTGCGCGCTTATATGCAAGGAAAAGATAAAATTTTTCCGATTTCATCTGAGAATATTATTGGCTTGCGGCGCTGAACCATTCAGTCGCAACTTCAAGCTTTTCAAAGGTCCAACAAAAAGGCAGCGCCGTTAAGCACTGCCTTTTCAAGATTGTTTTGAAGCTTTATTTCTTTTCAGCGACTTCAAGCAATTTAGCGACCAGTTCCTGCGTAACTTCGCCTGTTGGTTTCAAGCCATTGGCGCTTTGGAAGGCGCGGATCGCCTCAATCGTTTTGCCGCCCATGACGCCGTCGACAGGTCCTGCATCATAGCCACTTTTGTTTAGGATCGCTTGAATATTACTAACGGCTTTTTTCATTTCCGCTGGTGATAGTTCAGGGCCAGTTGCAGCAGTTTGAGCCGCATCAGTGCTCCAAGCATCCGGAATATCTACAAAGTTAGCCTCTTCGACCATCTCTTTTTTCTTCCAGAGTTCCGCTGCACCGCGCGCCATTTCTAACTGTTCAGGACGCAGCGCTTCTGCCACCTCGTCTCGTTTTGTGGCTGCATCTTTGTCGCCAGTTTTTGCAGCGATAGAGAACCACTTATACGATTCAGCTAGATTTTGCTCGATGCCATTACCCTGCGCAGAAAGGATACCGAGGTTAAACTGGCTGTCTTTTACACCCAGCTCGGCAGCTTTTTGGAACCAGCGTGTTGCTGACGCAAAGTCCGGCGTGCCATCAGGTCCGTTTGCCAGCAATACTGCAAGATTATGCATTGCTGCTGCATTGCCTTGTGAAGCTGCCATCTGATACCAAGTTTTTGCTTTGGTCAGATCGCGTGTACCGCCAAAGCCCTTTTCATAAAAGTTACCAATACGGTATTGTGCCGGTGCGTAGCCCAGATCGGCAGATTTTTCATACCACTCTAGCGCTTTGCTTAAATCGTTACCCGATTGACCTGCAACGCCGCCAAAATAATAATCACCAACCAAATAAAGAGCTTTTGCATCGCCATTTACAGCTGCTTCACGCAGGGCCACAGGGCCAATAGCTTCTGGAATATCTTCAAGCGTCAGGTCGTTTTCAACAATTTCCTGACTTTCAGCATCAAGATCAGTTGTTTCGTCTTCAGCGATATCTATTGGTTCGTCCTGTTCACCAACGCCCATAATATCTGCCTCAACACTTGCTTGTTCAGACACATCACGAACTTTCGGCGCTTCAAGATTAGCAAGAATTTCTTCTTCACCATCTGTATTAGCAACGTCTTCCTCTAGCGTTTGCTCTGGCTGAACTTGCACACTTTGAACTTCAACTGGATCGCTTGGTGCGACAAATCCTTTAATCAAAGGAAACGCCAGCAATGCGAGCAAGATTGCACCTGCCCCCATCAAAATTGGTTTGCGACGTGATGCAAGCATGGCACCGAGCGACGATTTAGTATCCCCGCCTTTACCCATCTCGGAGCGACTGCCGACTGTTGCATCAGCAGCAGCAGCACGCGCTGCACGTCGCGCAGCGGCAATAAAGTCGGACTTTCCATTGTCGGCATCATCGGCTGGCATAGGTGCAGGTGAGCCATTGCTCACTGTGCCAGCACGTTCTTCACGCACACGGCGCATGATTGCACTTAAATCAGCGTTTCCTGAACC
The DNA here is from genome assembly GCF_000620605.1 of Ahrensia sp. 13_GOM-1096m. Classification (NCBI taxonomy): domain Bacteria; kingdom Pseudomonadati; phylum Pseudomonadota; class Alphaproteobacteria; order Hyphomicrobiales; family Ahrensiaceae; genus Ahrensia; species Ahrensia sp. 13_GOM-1096m. The sequence continues at coordinate 345,435 of NZ_JIAX01000006.1, read as the reverse complement.
AGGTTCAATCGGCTCATCAGAAACAGGCACACCAATTTCGCCAGATGGCTCCTCAACCATAGTGGGCTCTTCTGGAAAATCATGATGGTCAACAACAGGTGTTGCTGTTTTCGCACCGCGGCGCAGCTTTTGAGCCATGCCTTTCAGCAGTGACTTACTTTTTTCTAGCTGTTCGGCTTGTTGCGGCTCGCCGGCGAGAGAAACGCTCGGCGCTTTGCCTTCATTTACCGCAGCCATCGCTGCTTCAGCTGCAGCGACTGCGGCTGGCTTTGCTTGACGGCGGGTTTGCTCAGCTACGTGTAACACACCTTCATCGGCATATTCACGGTTTCGATTCCCAAAAGAAATATCTTGGCCATCAGCATCATCTGGTTGTAGCGGCGGTGCATCATGCAATTCAACGCGCTGCGATCTTGCCGTTTCAGAAGGAGCAAAACTCACTTTCTCTTCCAAACCAGACAGATGGTCTACGACCTTCAAAAGAGTGTCATGGATAGCTTCAAATGTGCGGCTATTGCGATCATCACTATCGCGCGCCAATGATTCAAGCATCTTCAAGTCATCGGTTAGATGATGCAATGTTTCATTAGCTGCACCCGATTCCCCGACGCGTGCAATGGCTTCTTCTGCAGCAAGACGCGCCGTTGAAAGCAAGCTTTGTTCATCAAACGCTGTTGCACCAGTGTTCAAGCTCTTTGTGAGTTCGGCAATCTGGGCTTCCAGATTGGTTATGTTAAGTGCTGGTTGCGCGCCGCCACCTGATGCAAGCATTTCTGCAATTTCATCCAAGCGACTGGCCATGTGATCAAGTGATGGCACTGACGTTGCGCCCTGCTCATTGGCTTCAATGCGGCTGGACAATTCTGCCATACGGCCATCAAATGATGACACAAGAGTACGTGACGTTTCTTCTTGCTGGTTTGCAGTTTGTGTGACCTGTTCAATGATATAAGAAAGGCGATCATCAAGCTCTTTGATTGCATTGACTTCTTCACTGCGCGCATTACCGCCCGCACCAATCTGTGCTGACAATCCAGAAATCTGTACTTCTAATGCCTCAATGGCACCATGCGAGAAAGAAGAGCGCGTTTCCTGCCTTAGGTTCGATGTTTCTTGCTGCAAAACATCTAATCTATTGGCTAATTCAGAGAATTGCGCGTCAAAAGCGTTTGGATTGACGGCGACTTCCGCTTCTTCAATCATCTTAGCAACGCGTGCAATACGCGCTTCGATACGTTCTAATGCACCCGCATCCATCGCTGGCATGCTTGGCTGAGAGGTCGGTATCGCGGAAACAGCGCGGCTAATCTCATCCAATCTGGAATCAAGTCCCTCGATTGGCAAATGCGAACCACCAGCGTTTTCCGCCATACGTTCGGTTGCAACGGCAAGCATGCGCACTTGCTCTTCCATCGCGATCAAATCATTGCTCTGTGGAAGCGTGTTTAATGCGTTTTGCACATGATCCAGGCGTTCAGCCATATGCATAAGATCATCGCGCGAACCCAGTGTCTGCGGCAGATTTGCGATTTCTCGCTCAACAACACTCCAACGGTCCAGCAATTCTTCTAATGTGTCCTGACGTGCAAGGCGTGCAACATCTTCCTTCAATGAGGCGATATCTGAGCGCAATTGGCCAGCTGCAGCCGAACCGGCAGTATCACGCCCTGCTGTCGATACGGAACTTTTCAAACCATGCAAATCGTCACGCAATGTTTGGAAGCCTGCGGAAAAATTGCCGCTCATCTCGCGTTCCATTTCTTTGCGAATTGTATCAAGTTCAGCGCGTAATTGATCAGCGGTTATCGCTGCATCACGCGGTAATGCCTGCGTGGGGACGCTATGTGCAGGAGCGTGACGGCCAGATGAAGACAGAGCAGCTTGCCGCGCCCTGATTTTAGCAAGATCGCTCATTTCACTTGATTCAGATCTAGCGCTCTGCCCATGCCCTGAGTGCTGCTTGGCAGCATGTAAACGTCCCTCAAGACTGCTGAGAGCTTCGTTCAAGCGATTGAGCGTAGTGTTCGTATCATCTTGCCGGTTGACCATAATGTTTCCGCTTCCCTCGAAGGCAGCCCTTTGGCGCCTTCTTGTTAACTTCTTGGCAAACTCGGAGCAAATTCCGTGCGATTCGATATATGTCCACAAAAGGCTCGAACGTTTATCGACTCACAGTGCCGCGCGTTAACTTTTTAACGAACGTGGTAAACAACGCGTTAACTGTTGGAATATTTTCAACATTTTTACCATGTTTAGGCATCTAAGTTGCATTTTCCACCCAAAATGTAACAGCGCGTAATATTACGTAACTTTCAATTTACCCAACAACCTTTAGAGGGAGTAGCTTACTTGTTCTAGGCGCTGCAAAAACCTAGAAGACCATCCCAACCACATTTGAAGGCAAATAGAGCTTATTTGGCCTTAATAATAATATGCACGTCAGTGCGAAATGGAGCATTTATGAACGGGCTTGAACGGTTCGACAAAAACAATCCGGAAGAAACATTCCGTATTGGTCAACTCGCAGAAGAGTTTGATGTTACTTTGCGAACACTACGTTTCTATGAAGACAAGAAACTATTGGCACCACGCCGCATCGGCAACACCCGAATTTACTCTCGTAGCGACCGCGCTCGCTTGAGAATAATTCTTTTGGGTAAACGTCTCGGATTTTCATTGGCTGATGTTGCTGAAATTCTGGCTCTTTATGATCCTGAATCCGGCAATGTACGCCAGTTGAAAGTCTCCTTGGAAAAAGGCGAAGAGCAGCTTACAAAACTGCAGCTAGAGCGCGATCAAATTGATGCATCAATTAGCGAACTAGAAAAAACGATTGTGTCGTTTCGTAACATGCTGGCGGAAGCCGAGAAAAAATAAGCGTCATTCGCATATTTGACGATTTAATACACACACTTAGCAACAAAACCAATTTACCACTACGAAACGCAGCGCAGAAATGTGCTGCGTTTTTTTCGTATGTCCGAGAACCTAAACCACTTAACCCGATATTTTAATCTGCCCCGCAGTCAGATTAGTGTACAATGTTTCCCACACGCAAATTTTGACGTTTACGCAAACGTCAAAATTTGATATATAACCTTGAACTAAAATTCAGATGCCGAATTTAAGGCACTAGCCCACGGTTGGAGGAAACATGCCGAGCTACAGCGCACCCATTGATGACACCCTATTTATATTGAACGATGTTTTAAAATACGAACGTTTTAACAATTTGCCTGGCTTTGCCGATGCATCACCTGATATTGTTGAGGCGGTTCTACGTGAGGCTGGCCGTGTCGCTGAAGAAGTATTCTTTCCGCTCAACCAAGTAGGCGATCAAGAAGGCTGTATCCGCCATGATGATGGCAGCGTAACAACGCCTAAAGGCTTCAAAGAGGCTTTTTCTCAGTACAAAGAAGGCGGCTGGATGGGCTTGGGCTTTGACCCTGAATATGGCGGCCAAGGCCTTCCTTATGTTCTTCATACCGCTGTCAGTGAATATCTATCATCCGCAAACATGGCATTCGCCATGTATCCTGGCCTTACACAAGGCGCGATGGCAGCTATTCACGTTCACGGAACTGACGAACAAAAACAGACATACCTTCCTAAAATGGTTGAAGGTATCTGGACCGGCACAATGAACCTAACCGAGCCGCACTGCGGCACGGATCTGGGTTTGCTACGCACAAAAGCTGTTCCGCAAGGCGATGGCACGTTCAAAATCACAGGCCAGAAGATTTTCATCTCTGCCGGTGAACATGACATGAGCGACAATATTATTCACTTGGTTCTTGCCCGCATCGAAGGCGCGCCAGAAGGTGTCAAAGGTATTTCGCTCTTCATCGTTCCTAAATTTGCAATCAATGAAGATGGTTCTGTTGGCGATACCAATGGTGTCTCATGTGGTTCTATCGAAGAAAAAATGGGCATCCACGGCAATTCTACCTGTGTGATGAACTATGACGATGCTGTTGGCACACTTGTTGGTGAAGAACATAAGGGCCTAAAAGCTATGTTCATCATGATGAACGAAGCGCGTTTGGGTGTTGGACTTCAAGGCCTTGCGATTTCGGAAGTCGCCTATCAGAACGCTGTTATCTACGCAAAAGACCGTATTCAGGGCCGTTCATTGTCTGGCGTAAAGCATGCAGACAAAAAAGCTGATCCGATTATCGTGCATCCAGATGTACGCCGTAATTTGATGACAATCCGCTCCTTTAACGAAGCTGGTCGTGCTTTCATCCTATGGGCAGCGCTTAAATCTGATGTGGCACACCGCTCTGAAGATAAAGAAGAAGCTGCACTAAGCGAAGAAATGATGGGCTTGCTTACGCCGGTTATCAAAGGTGTTTTGACGGACAAAGGTTTTGAGCATGCGGTCATGGCTCAACAAATGTATGGCGGCCACGGCTACATTGAAGAATGGGGCATGAGCCAATATGTACGTGATGCGCGTATTGCCATGATTTACGAAGGCGCAAACGGCATTCAGGCGCTTGATCTTGTGGGCCGTAAGCTTGGCATGAATGGTGGACGCGGCGTTCAGGCATTCTTCAAAGAAGTTGGTGATTTTTGCCAAGACAATCGTGAAGACGAAAATCTTGCATTCTTTACAAAGCATTTGAAAAAAGGCCTTAACGATTTGCAGTCAGCCACGATGTGGTTTGTACAAAATGCAATGGCAAAGCCTGACAATGCGGGTGCTGGTTCACACGATTACATGCATATGTTTGGCTTGGTCGCACTTGGTTACATGTGGGCATTGCAAACAAAAGCAGCGCAGGAAAAGCTTGCGGAAGGTGCTGGCGACAAGCAATATTTCGACAACAAGATTGCAACGTCACGCTTTTTCTTTGATCGGGTTATGCCGGAAACATCAGCGCATCTTGCGCGCATATCAACCGGTGCCGATAGCATGATGGCTATACCGGAAGATGCGTTTTAAGCGCCAATAGAAAGGCGGGGCACGTCCCCGCCAAATTCAATTTTCGATCACAAGTCCTGAAAATCGCAGGCAAACGGGAGAAATAAAATGGCTGATGCCTTTATTTATGACGCAGTGCGAACACCGCGCGGACGCGGCAAAAAAGACGGCTCATTGCATGAAGTACCAACACCGCGCCTTGGCGCAAAGGTTCTTGAAGCACTTAGAGACCGCAATGAACTCGACACATCCAAAGTAGATGACGTTATTTTTGGCTGTGTTGACCCTGTTTATGAGGCTGGCGGCGACATTGCTCGCGCAGCTGTTTTTGAAGCTGGTTATGCGACAGAAGCGCCCGGCATGCAGATCAACCGTTTTTGTGCATCCGGCCTCGATGCTGTGAATTTTGGCGCTGCTAAAATTGCGCAAGGTGCCGATGATATTGTTATCGCTGGCGGCGTTGAAAGCATGTCACGCGTTGGCATGGGCGCATCTGGCGGCGCTTGGTATATGGACCCTTCGGTTAACATCCCTGCATTCTTTATGCCGCAAGGTGTTTCTGCTGACTTGATCGCCACCAAATACGGCTTTAGCCGCGATGATGTGGATGCCTATGCAGTAGAAAGCCAAAGGCGTTCTGCGGAAAGCTGGGAAAAAGGTCACTTTAAAAACTCTGTCATTCCGGTCAAAGACCAGAACGGCCTGACAATTTTGGCGACAGACGAACATATGCGTCCAAGCACAGACATGCAGTCTCTTGGCCAGTTAAACCCAAGCTTTGTTATGCAAGGCGAAATGGGCGGTTTTGATGCTGTTGGTATTGCTGGACACCCAGAAATTGAACGTATCAACTATGTTCACCATGCAGGCAACTCATCAGGTATTGTTGATGGTGCTGCTGGCGTTCTGCTTGGCTCGAAAAAAGCAGCTAAAATGATCGGCAAAGCGCCACGCGCGAAGATCAAAGCCTTTGCCAATATCGGTTCTGATCCGACATTGATGCTGACAGGTCCTGTTGATGTGACTGAGAAGCTTTTGAAAAAAGCTAAGATGACAATCGATGATATTGATTTGTTTGAGCTTAACGAGGCTTTTGCTGCCGTTGTTCTTCGCTACATGCAGGCATTTAAAATCGACCATAGCAAAATGAACGTTGCTGGTGGCGCGATTGCGATGGGGCATCCACTGGGTGCAACTGGCGCGATGATCCTCGGCACTGTTCTGGATGAGCTGGAACGGCGCGACAAAAGCACAGCGCTTATTACTCTGTGCATTGGCGCAGGCATGGGCACTGCAACTATTATTGAACGTGTTTAAGGGCTGGGAGAGACACTATGACATATAAAAATTTCACAGTCGAAACGGATGCAGACAGCATTGCGCTCGTAACTTGGGACATGCCTGACAAGTCTTTGAACGTCTTCACCGAAGAGGCGATGGTCGAACTTGACAAAATTATTGATCAGGTAACCGCAGATGATGGTATCCGCGGCGCAGTTTTCACATCCGGTAAAGATGGTTCTTTTTCTGGTGGTGCGGATATCACGCTGCTCAAACAGATGTTTGACACGATACAAGAAGCTAAAGCGAGCGGCGACAATGAAGCTGGCACGCAAAAGCTGTTTGACCGTGCAGGCGAGATGAGCCGTATCTTCCGTAAGTTGGAGACAAGCGGCAAACCTTGGGTTTCAGCCATAAACGGCGTTTGCATGGGCGGCGCGTTAGAGCTTTCTCTTGCGTGTCACGGCCGTGTTGCATCCGACTCACCAAAAGTGAAACTGGCATTGCCGGAAGTTAAAATTGGCATTTTCCCAGGTGCTGGCGGCACACAGCGCGTTCCTCGCTTGGTCAACGCTCAAGACGCGCTTCAAATGATGACAACAGGCCAAAACCTGAAACCATCACGTGCCAAAGCAATGGGCCTTGTGCACCAAGTTGTTCCTGCAAGCGACCTGATCTCTGCTGCAAAACAGATGATTATTGATGGTTTGAAACCGGTTCAGCCATGGGATGAAAAAGGCTTTAGATTGCCAGGCGGTCAAATCTACTCACCTGCTGGCGCTCAACTTTGGCCTGCCGCATCGGCTATCCTTCGCCGCGAAACTCACATGAACTATCCGGGCGCTCAAGCGATCCTGAAATGTGTTTATGAAGGCCTGCTTGTGCCGTTCGATCTAGCGCTTAAAATTGAGCAGCGTTACTTCACACAAGTCTTGCAAACGACAGAAGCTGGCATGATGATCCGCTCGCTGTTTGTTTCTATGCAAGAGCTTAACAAAGGCGCCCGCCGCCCTGAAGGTGTACCGGATACGAAGTTCAAGAAAATTGGTATTCTTGGTGCAGGCTTTATGGGTGCTGGCATTGCATATGTAACGGCGAAAGCAGGCATTCCTGTTGTGCTTCTTGACCGCAACATGGAAGCTGCAGAAAAAGGCAAAGCGCATTCTGAAGACTTGATCACCAAAGCCATGCAAAAAGGCCGTGCGACACAGGAGCAAAAAGATCAGCTCCTCTCGCTTATCACGCCAACGGCAGATTATGCGGACTTTGATGGTTGTGACCTTGTCGTCGAAGCGGTGTTTGAAGATTCTGCCGTGAAAAAAGCTGCGACAGAAGCTGCCGAAGACACCATGAAAGCGACAGCAATCTTTGCGTCAAACACATCGACTATTCCGATTACTGATCTGGCGAAAAATTCAAAACGCGCCAAGAATTTTATCGGCATTCACTTTTTCTCACCTGTCGACAAGATGATGCTTGTTGAAATCATTATGGGTAAGAAAACAGGTGATAAAGCGCTGGCTGTTGCGATGGATTTCGTTCGCGCAATCAAGAAAACGCCAATCGTTGTCAACGATACACGCGGTTTCTACGTCAATCGCTGTGTGCTGAAATACATGTCTGAAGCTTACAATATGCTTGCCGAAGGCGTTCCACCAGCAATGATTGAAAATGCTGCTAAATTGGCTGGCATGCCAATTGGCCCGCTGGCGCTAAACGATGAAACAGCGATTGATCTTAGCCAAAAGATCCTTAACCAAACCGTTAAAGATCTCGGTGAAAGCGTGGTTGATCCGCGCCATATCGAGCTTGTGAACACGATGGTTGATACACATGGTCGTCATGGGCGCAAAAACGGCAAAGGGTTCTACGACTACCCTGACAAGCCAGCTAAAAAGCATCTGTGGCCTGAACTCAAAACGCTTTATCCGCAGCAAAATGCCGATGACATTGACTTTGAAGAGCTAAAACAGCGCTTCCTCGTTGTTATCGCATTGGAAGCAGCACGCGTCATGGGTGAAGGCATTGTCACCGACCCGCGTGAAGCCGATGTTGGCTCGATCCTAGCCTTTGGTTTTGCACCATATACCGGCGGCACACTGTCTTACATTGACGGCATGGGCGTTGAGGAATTTGTTGCATTGTCTAAAAAGCTGCAAAAGAAATATGGACCGCAGTTCAAAGCACCCAAATTGCTGACCGATATGGCAAAAGCTGGCGAGACATTCTATTCGCGGTTTGACCCCTATGCGAAAAAAACTGATCAAGCTGCTTGATTAGTAATACTTTCAATCAAAGCCCCGTAAGCTCTTCGCTTTCGGGGCTTTTTTGTGCCTGACATATTTAGCGAAGGAATGTCTCAGACGGACAATTGTCAAAAGTATAATATGCGAATAATGTCCTGATATCGGGTTCTCGAACGGCAAAGCCTAAGGGGATTAAAAGGGAATACGGTAGGGACAACCCAATGCGGGCCTGATCCGTAACTGCCCTCGCAACTGTAAGCGCTGAGCTTGCTGCCACTATGCCACTAAGCGAAAGCTTGGGAAGGCGGCAACAAGCAGTGAAGCGTGAGTCAGGAGACCTGCCCGATATAGTGAAACTAACTCGCACGATGGGTGCAGAAGGATATAAAATGCATATTGAACCTGGTGTCGTTGACGCGGCAAAAATGACTCTTGCTTACGCGACAGCTGCGACTGCTGCTGGTGTTGGCCTTAAATTCGCATGGGATGCGATCAAAAATGATGGTGGTGTAACCGGCCTCGTTTTTCGCTCTGTTGTTGCAACGCTTGCAGTGTTTATCTTCTTTGAAGTGCTTCCACATTTTGCGGTTGGCGTTTCAGAAGTACACTTCATTCTTGGCTCAACAATATTGCTCATGCTTGGTGCTGGCCCTGCTGCCATCGGTCTTGCCCTTGGTCTTTTGGTTCAAGGGATGTTGTTCGCGCCAAGCGATTTGCCAATGTATGCCGTCAACCTGACAACATTACTCGTACCATTGTTTGCGATTAGCGCTCTTGCGAAGAAAATCATTGCGCCAAAAACAGCCTATGTGGACATTACCTATAAACAGGCTTTTGCGCTTTCTACTGCCTATCAGGCGGGTATCGTAGCCTGGGTCGCGTTCTGGGCAATTTACGGCCAAGGCTTCGGCGTTATTTCTTCGGTTGCTTCATTCGGCGCAGCGTACATGCTGGTTGTTGTTATTGAACCGTTCGTTGATCTGGCCGTATTGGCTGCAGCAAAATCGCTCAAAGGAAAAGACGCAACGCCATTCCTGACAAAGCGTTTAGGCCAAGCGGCTTAAACTGCACTTTTCTTAAAACAAAACCCCGGAAACCATTTAGGCTTCCGGGGTTTTTATTTGTCTTCAATTCTTAAGAATTAAGCAACTTTGCTTTTGCGTTTCTCGCCGCGTGCCCAACGTGAAGGACCGCCATTTGGATCAGCAGCCTTGAAGCGTTTACCTTGGCTTACGCGCTTTTTGCTTTTTGCTTTAGGTTGAGCGTCACCGCCACCCTGCTCACCGCTTTTACCTGGCGCACCAATGTCAGCAACGCTGCGACGGCCGCGATGACCTTGAGCGCCACCAGAGCGTTTGCGACCCTGACCGCTTGGCGCTCCGCCACGTCCTTTTTTCTCAGGCTTAAAGCCAGCAGGTGGAGCCTCACCGCTTGCAATCGTAATTTTCATGCCCATCAGCTTTTCAATGGCTTGAAGCAGATGAATCTCATCAGGTGCACACAATGCAACAGCCTGACCTTCCGCGCCAGCACGTGCTGTACGGCCGATCCGGTGCACATAAGCTTCTGCAACTTCCGGTAAGTCATAGTTAAAGACGTGGGAAACACCAGAAATATCGATACCGCGTGCTGCAACATCCGTCGCAACCAAAACTTGGGCTTTGCCAGATTTGAAATCTTTGATTGCTCGTTCGCGCTGATTTTGGCTTTTGTTGCCGTGAATTGATTCAGCAGCAAAACCACGTTCAACCAAATGACGCTTTAGCTTTTCAGCGCCGTGTTTTGTGCGTGAGAAGACAAGCGACAAGCCCTCGCCTTTCGCTGTTAGCAAATCTTTTAGCAAGTCAGCCTTAGAGCGTCCTGAAATATGATGCACAGATTGCGTGATCTTATCAGCAGCTTTACCTGGAGGTGAAACCTGTACTCGAACCGGCTCATTCAAATATGCGCCAGCCAGATCATTGATCTGTTTAGGCATCGTTGCAGAGAACAAAAGCGTTGTGCGTGGCACAGCAAGCATTTTTGCAATTCTTTTGAGCGGCACAATAAAGCCCAGATCAAGCATTTGATCGGCTTCATCGAGGACGAGATATTTAACTTGGTTCAGACTAACCGCTTTACGCTCGATCAAATCCAGCAAGCGACCCGGTGTTGCAACAAGAATATCGCAGCCAGGTGTAAGGTTACGCGCCTGAATGTTGATTGACGCACCGCCAACAACAACTTGCACACGTAGATGCGAGTGACGCACATATGAACGCAAATTGGCGTTGATTTGGTTTGCGAGTTCGCGTGTAGGCGCAAGAATGAGCGCACGGCATGTTTTTGGCTCAGGCTTTTTGCCGACCGAGATCAAGTTTTCAATAAGAGGCAGGCCAAAAGCTGCTGTCTTGCCAGTACCTGTTTGTGCCAAGCCCATGATGTCATGGCCCTTCAGGATGAGCGGAATACACTGCTCCTGAATTGGCGTTGGTGTTTCATAACCAAGCTGGCTTAGTGTTTTTGTAATCGACTCTGAAAGACCTAAGTCTGCAAAAGTCGTTGCGTGTTCGTTTGTCAAAATGACATACCTTTCAAATCGGCGCGCAAATGCGGCCGAATACAATTAGAAAGCATCAACACCAATGAGTGCTCATACAGTCTCTTGCGGTTGCGGGATGAAGCTCACAAACGGACCGGATGTCCATTTGCCGTTTACCCGACAGAACCCCGCGTGAAATGGGAACTTGGTTTTTAATATGCCGGTCTAATTAGATCCGGTGTTAAATTGGCTCGAACAATAAATAAGTTGTTTCGATTAGCTTTTGTTTGAAAAGCGTTGCTCACGCGGCAACTACCAATAATCGCTATATCGGTTGCCAGCTGCAGAATGTCAAGCTGGATGATTGCATGGCAGCTAGATCACAATTTCATGGGTCAGTTGCAAACCACTTGAAACCGCTAACATTATATGGCTAATCTTGGGTCTATATCGTGTAACGGAATAGGTATATCTCAAGTATTTCACGAGTGTGAAACACGTATAACTCCCTTCCTATACATCGATTAAGGCGGCATATTTGCCGCAAACCTGTTTGCGAAAAGTTGAAGAGGATTTCTGATGGCAAGCGGCACAGTAAAATGGTTCAACACCACAAAGGGTTACGGCTTCATCGAACCTGAAGATGGCAGCAATGATGTGTTTGTACATATTAGCGCTGTCCAACAAGCCGGCATGCAGTCCCTCACCGAAGGGCAAAAAGTCAAATTTGAGTTGGTTCAAGATGAACGCTCCGGAAAAACCGCAGCAGGCAATTTAAGCACAGCTTAATAAGCCATTTTCATCAAACTCAGCTAATTGAGCTTGGTTGTTTTTCACGTCTTTGTCACTGGCGACATTGGCGCATGTGCTCTACGTTTTGAAAAACTGAACCGAGGCGTATTATGACAACGATTGACTATTACTTTTATTCTGCTTCACCATTCACCTATCTTGGCCATCAAGCGATTGTTGATGTTGCAGAAAAACATGGAGCCACGCTCAATGTGAAGCCGGTCAATTTGATGGCACTGTGGGCTATATCAGGCGCTGTACCACCGGCTCAAAGACCTGCCGTTCGTCAACGTTACCGTCTGATCGAATTACAACGGGTCGCAGATTTCAAAGGTTTGCCGATCAATAAACAGCCAGCACATTTTCCCGTCGATGCCACAGTGGCAGACTGTTCAATTGCAGCAATCGTTGCAGGTGGCGCTAACCCACTCGCTTATATGCGTGATTTGTTCGCCGCAACATGGGCCAATGAGCAAGATATTTCTGATGAAGCGACACTTACTGCGCTTTTGAAGAAAAACGGATTTGACTCAGATGAGATCTTAACCGCTGCGAAAAGTGAAACTGTGGCTGCTATCCGCGAGCAAAATTCCAAGGATGCTATTGCGGCAGATGCCATTGGTGTTCCAGCATACGTTGTCAAAGGCGAAGTCTTCTGGGGGCAAGACCGGATTGAAATGCTTGACCACATGCTCGCAAGCGGCCGCTCCCCTTTTGCGCCCTAGGCGGCATAAATAACACTTGTGTGACGGTTCATTTAAAGGTATTTATTCCTTTATCCCGAAGCTTCAGGATTAACCCATGCTATCTCACGAACGCATCTGGCGGGCGATTGATCGTCTAGCAGAGGCACATGATCTAACCCCATCCGGCCTTGCCAAGCGCGCAGGGTTGGATTCAACGACGTTTAATAAATCCAAACGATTTGCCTCTGATGGGCGCGCGCGCTGGCCTTCCACTGAATCCTTATCCAAAATCATCGAAGCAACCGGTGCAAGCCTACGCGAGTTTACAAATCTTGTTGATGGGGCTGGTGGGAACTATACTCAGTCAATTACCAGTGCAGATGCTGGCCTAGCCGAACCCAGCCGTCCATATCACATGGCCTTACGCGATGTGCCTGTAGTTGGCATGGCGCAAGCTGGCGGCGGTGGTTTTTTTGATGATGCAGGCTTTCCGGCTGGGCAAGGGTGGGACCAAGTACAACTTCCTGGCGCGGATGCCGACAACAACACCTATGCGCTTGAAATTACTGGCGACAGCATGTTGCCGCTTTACCGCGAGGGTGATGTGGTGATCGTCTCACCAACAGCGTCGGTTCGCAAAGACGACCGCGTTGTTGCCAAAACAATTGACGGCGAAGTGATGGCCAAAATCTTAAAGCGGAAAACAGCCACCTCTATCGAGCTGTCCTCAATAAACAGCGATTATGAAGATCGATCATTTGCGATCACTGATATTGAGTGGATGGCACGCATATTATGGGCCAGCCAATAATTACACAAACATTGAAAAGCCGATTTGTCTCCCCATCTCAATACTAAAGACATTGGAGCAATCATGGCAAAACCCGTAACGATTACAATCTCTCATGAACTTGGCAAAGACGCTGCGAAATCACGCATTGATGGCGGATTTCAAAAAGTTGGTGACCGGCTTGGTTTTGGTCTCTCAATTAATCAGCGCTGGGAAAGTGACACCATGCATTTTGATGCCCGCGCTATGGGCCAAACTATTGAGGGCAGCTTGGATGTGCATGAAACAAATGTCATCATTACCGTCATGCTACCACTGCTCCTTGCAGGCATGGCCGAAACGATAAAAGCTAAGCTTCAAAAAGAAAGCACCTTACTTCTGGAAAAGAAATAAGGTGCTAAAACTCTAGTGCAGTTCAGATGAACGCTTTAGTTGTGCTCAGCGTAGAGCGAGCCATCTAAAGCGCTGGCAATAAGGTTTGCCGTTTCTTTGACGCCATATAGTGCGGCAAATGACCCAAAACGAGGGCCGCGCTCCTGACCAAGCAAAATACGGTAAAGTGCGTTGAACCACTCACCCGTAACGGCTGGCGAACCATCTGGTGCCGTTTTCTTAGGGTCATGATAGCGTGCATATTTACGGCCAACACTCAAAACAGCATCCTGAATTGTTGCGCCGTCCGCATCTTCTGCGAGTGTTTCAAAAACCTTGTGTAGATCGGTTAAAGCTGCGCGCTCTTCATCATCTGGCTTTGAGAACTGCTTGGTCGGTTTAACAAAATCATTGAAATAACGGATCGCAAAATCTGCAAGCTCATCCAGCTTCGGATGCGTTTCTGCTGTAACACCGGGCGCATAGCGGGAGATGAACCCCCACAAGACATCGCGGTTACTTGCGTTAGATGCACTCACCAAATTCAATAACATCGAGAATGGCACGGGCATGTCGATCTGTGGAAGATTGCCGGAATGAATGTGCCAGACTGGGTTGTTTAGTTTTCCAGCATCATCTTGGCGTTCAAATGCGGACGCAAAAGAAAAATACTCGTCAACGGCTTTAGGAATAACATCGAAAAACAGACGTTTGGCCGTGCGTGGCTTCTGGAACATATACAGCGCCAGACTTTCCGTTGGCGCATAAGTCAGCCATTCATCGATTGTCAGGCCATTGCCTTTAGATTTAGAAATTTTCTGACCTTGATCATCCAAGAACAACTCGTAAATGAAATGCTCCGGCGCTTTGCCGCCAAGCGCATTACAAATACGGTCATAGATAACTGAGTTGGCCGCATGGTCTTTTCCGTACATTTCAAAATGCACATCAAGGGCCGCCCAACGCATGCCAAAATCAGGCTTCCATTGAAGCTTCACATTGCCGCCTTTAACAGACAATGTTGTCTCTTCGCCCTCTTCATCATCAAATGTAATTGTGCCAGCCTCGGCATCAATTGATTTCATTGGCACATAAAGAACGCGGCCAGATTTTGGTGAAATCGGAAGGAATGGTGAATAGGTCGCCTGACGCTCTTCGCCAAGGGTCGGCAACATGATCGACATAATCTTATCATAGTTCTTAAGCGCATTCATAAGCGCATCATCGAACTTGCCCGACTTGTAATATTCCGTTGAGCTGGCGAACTCATAATCAAAGCCAAACTGATCCAAGAAACGGCGCAGCATCGCATTGTTATGATGCCCGAAGCTCTCATAGTCACCGCCAAACGGGTTAGGCACCGCGGTTAAAGGCATGTGCAGATACGGCTCCAACGCTTTTGTATCGGGCACATTTTCAGGAATTTTGCGCATGCCGTCCATATCATCAGAAAAGCAGATGAGTTTTGTCGCGACTTTATCTTCAGTCAAAAGACGGAACGCTGTGCGTACCATTGTGGTGCGCGCGACTTCTCCGAATGTTCCAATGTGCGGCAAGCCAGATGGGCCATAGCCTGTTTCGAAAAGAACGGTTTCAGGAAAACCTGTTTTCTCAAAACGCTTTGTTATCTTTCGCGCCTCTTCAAACGGCCAAGCCTTGCTCACCTTGGCGGCTTCAATAGCTGCTGGTGTTACATCAAGAATAGGCAAAGCCGGATTGGCACTCATGTTAAAATTCCTAGGTTTGAAACTGCGCGATTTCCTACCCCATCGCCGCCGCAATGAGAAGGGCCAATATAAGAACTGCGTAACTATGGCGCGTGCGAACGCCTTAAAAGCATTGAGACTGCCGCCAAACACATGCCTAGCACAAACACGGCGCCATATATTCAACACCTTGTGATTTGCAATCAGTAGGTGAAATATCGGAAAAGGGTTTGAAAAATAAGGAATAAAGCCGTGTCAGAAGCGACTATTCGACTTGCAGCTTTTTTGAGTATCTTCATCGCAATGGCGATTTATGAATTATGGTCGCCAAAGCTGGAGCGCGCAGAAATGACGGGCGCGCTTAAATCACGGCGCTGGCTTATCAATCTCTCCATGGTGATTATTTCATCCATATTTCTGCGCATTCTTTTTCCTGCAGCTGCCGTCGGCACAGCCATTTGGGCACAATCCAATGGATATGGGTTATTTAACAATATTGATGCGCCTAAGATTCTCATTGGCTTACTGTGCTTTGTCGTGCTTGATTTTTCTGTCTGGCTTGAACATTTCGCCAGTCATAAAATACCGCTGCTATGGCGTATTCACCGCATGCATCACAGTGATCAAGGGTTTGACCTTACGACCGCTTTACGCTTTCACCCCTTGGAGATCGTACTCTCAATGGTGTGGAAGGCAGCTATCATCATTCTTCTTGGAGCGCCGGTTTTTGCGGTTCTCGTTTTCGAAATTGTGTTGAACGGCATGGCCATGTTTAATCATGCCAATGCACGTTTGCCAAAGCGGCTCGATGCTCTGCTGCGCAAACTGGTGGTAACACCGGATATGCACCGCGTGCATCATTCAACAATTAACAAGGAAACGGATTCGAACTACGGCTTCAATTTTTCCTTCTGGGACCGCATATTTTCAACCTATATCGCGCAGCCTAGCCTTGGTCATAAGGACATGAAAATTGGCCTTAATGATTTCCAAGGCGCAAAAACGTCCAACTTGAAATGGGCTTTATTATTGCCGTTTCGCAAAGGTTAGAAATTTTGACCATGCGGGCTGATTGGAAAATAACGCTGATAGATTTCTTTGTATTTTCCAGTTTGCTCCAGATTTTTCATCGCAGCATCAATCGCAACGCTTAAATCCACATCCTGCTTGCGGGTGACGACGGCCATACCGATACCAAAATAATGCTCTGAGTAATAAGGGCCGCTCAAATAGGTGCAGCAATTTTCTGCTTTTGCAGATGACAACCAAAATGAAGCCGCGACACCATCAACAAAAGCCAGATCGACCTCACTGCTTTTTACCGCGCTATAAACATCTTGAATGCCGCCCATAGGCACAATTTCAATGTCTTTAAAATTGGCTTTTAGCATTGCTGCATGGGCTGAATTTGCAACGGCAGCAATTTTCTTTCCTTTGAGCGAGCTTACAAAACTTTTGCCCGCTAATTCTTCGGCGCTTTTATTGGCAATAAAGCGTGCCGGAAACTTAAAATAGCTATGGCTCAAATTGTAAGTAGCACGCTTTTCAGCTGTAATTGCTGTGCCCGCAATAATCGCCTCACCGCGTCGCGCTTCAAGCGCGGGCTCAAGGTCTGCCCAAGGCAATGCTTGAATTTCACATTTCGCTGATATCTTGAGTTCAGTGCAAATAGCGCGTGCTAAATCCACATTAAAGCCCGTTGGTTTTTTATTGGCGTCAGCAAAATTGAACGGTGGGAAATCAAGGCTTGTTAAAAACCGAAGCCGTGGCAACCCCGCTAATGAAGGTGCCGTGATGCGCCATTCGGGATCATAATATGTCGGTGTTTGCGCCTGAACTGGGGAAAATGTCGCCCCCAAAAAGGAAATAAACGCAGCGATAAATTTTATTCCACTCTTCAATAAACCGGCCCTTTTACTCGTATATTGCACATTACTTAAAAATTTACTTTACGTTAACTAAAATTGAAGGTTTACTAAAGTCGAAGTTGTTTGTGTGCCGCAGTGTATGAGTAAGAGTAAGGAATAACGCATGCGTTATGAGTTCGACGCTGATCTTCGCCGCTTGATACTTGAGGCACCGAGCTTAATACGTTCGAACGCTCCATCCCATCCCCCTATTTCCAAAGAAAAAAACTTCGATAAATCTCGCTCAGAGATAACCGACCCCTCCATAGCATTTCTATTGCGCTTTGGACTACCTCAAAAAATGTTGCGCCGTGCAATGGCTCTTGCTGAAGAAAATGGCACTTACGGTGCGAAAGAGCTCATCGCCTTTAACGGCATTCAAGAAATTCAATATTACCAATTACTGGCCAAACATCTGGGTGTAGAATTCATTGAAGAGGCTCAAATAGTCAAACTTGTTGATTTGAGCGAAACGTCAATGGCTGCTTTTGCTCAAAAGCAAGTTGTATGGGGCGATCTGGGGCAAGGTATTCTAAGACCAATTCTAGCGCCTGATCCACGGCAAATTACACGATTGGAAAAAATGCTCGCTGCCGATAAACGGCAAGTCAAAATTGCACTTACGGCGCCCTGCATTTTGCGTTCTGTGGCAATAGAACAACAAAAAGATCAGCTCAGTTACGCAGCAATAAATCAACTTTATATTGCCAAGCCCAGTGCGTCTGCCCGCATTGGTGCAAGTGCTTGGCAAGGCGCCATCATTAGCATTATTGTCATTGCAATAGCGCTGGCACTTAGCTTATCCAATGGCGCAGCAGGCGTTGTATTTCATCTCATTCTTTCGATGTTTTTTGCATGTTGTACAGGTCTTCGCTTAATTGCATTGTCGAATTTCACTCCCATAAGCTTAGCAAAAATCACACCATCACCACACAAAGACAAACCGATATATAGCGTCATGGTCGCTCTTCATGATGAAGCTGAAGTCGTGAGCGACCTAATAGCATCACTCAAAATGCTGAAGTGGCCTCGCTCAAAGCTTGAAATCAAACTGGTTTGTGAAGCCGATGATTATAAAACAATCGATAAGATAAAAGCCGAAGATCTTGATCCTCGCTTTGAGATTATTCAGGTACCCCCAAGTATGCCGCGCACCAAACCCAAAGCGCTGTGTTATGCGCTTGGTTTCACAAGCGGTAAATTTATTACGCTTTACGATGCCGAAGATCGACCACACCCAGAACAGTTGTTAGAAGCTTATCAACGTTTTGAGAACGCAGACGATAGACTAGGCTGCTTGCAAGCGCCTCTAAAAATCGCCAATGCCGAAGATAATGCGATAAGCAGCATGTTTCATTTTGAATATGCGGGGCTTTTTTACGGGCTTATTCATTGGCTTGCGCGGCGCAAGGCGCCAATAATGCTTGGCGGTACATCCAATCATTTTCGCCGTGACGCCTTAATCGCAGTTGGAGGATGGGACCCGTTCAATGTCACAGAAGACGCCGATATTGGCATAAGGCTTTGGCGGCACGGATATAATATCGATACAATAACCCGCCCCACACTCGAAGATGCCCCATTAAACGTTTCTACTTGGATTCCTCAACGAACGCGCTGGTTTAAGGGGTGGATACAAACTTGGCTTGTTCATATGAAGCAGCCTATAAAGCTCACTCAGAACGCATCATTTTCTTCCGTATTTATTCTCAATATCTTGCTTACCGGAACGCTTGCATCTGCTCTTCTTCACCCATTTGTCTTGGCAAAAGCAATCTACCTTTCCGTTATAGGCGGCGGTGACTACGACACGATCTGGATCACTGCGATCACTTTTATTGACTGGGCCACTGTGGTTCTAAGCTATATCGGCTTTATTGCGATGTGCTGGGTTTCAACTGAAAAACCATTGCGCCGTAAAATCAGTCACCATTTTATCTTTACGCCACTATATTGGCTGGGCATTTCATTTGCTGCTTGGCGTGCAATGTTACAATTACAAACCGCACCTTTTAAATGGGAAAAGACGGCCCATACGCCTCACAAAAAATAATAATTCAGTGCTTTATATATGAAGTGCAGGCCCCTATATCTGCCGAAGTATTTTCAGCACCCTTGGCAAAAATGACCTCACTTAAACACTTCATCCAATCGACGACATTTGAACGCGCGATTGTAGCGCTCATTATCGTGAATGCGATCACGCTCGGCTTGGAAACATCGCAAGCTGCGATGAATGCCTTTGGACCGCTTTTAATATGGCTCGACAAAATCATACTCGGCGTGTTCGTCGTCGAACTGATTGCGAAGTTCATTGTTTACCGACAGGATTTTTTCAAAAGCCCTTGGCGAATATTCGACTTCATCATTGTGGGCATTGCGCTTGTGCCTTCAGCGGGAGCTTTTTCGGTTCTCCGTGCACTGCGCATATTGCGCGTCCTTCGTCTTGTGTCCGTCGTTCCTTCGCTTCGCCGCGTAATAGGCGGGCTCCTCAATGCCCTACCGGGCATGGGCTCAATCATATTGCTACTAGCGCTGGTGTTTTATGTGTTTTCAGTGATGGCGACAAAACTATTTGGAAATGCATTTCCGGAATGGTTTGGTTCACTTGGCGCATCGGCCTACACATTATTCCAAATCATGACGCTGGAAAGCTGGTCTATGGGCATCGTGCGCCCTGTTATGGAAGCTTTTCCTTGGGCGTGGACATTTTTCATTCCTTTCATCGCCTGTACGACCTTTACCGTTCTGAACCTGTTTATTGGTGTTGTCGTTTCAGCAATGCAAAAAGAGCATGATGAAGATGCTGCAGGATCGCGTCAGGAACTGCATGATGAAAACGTCGTCATCATAAATGAGCTAAGGGCTTTACGCGCAGAAATCAGAGAATTGAAAAAGCAACCCGATTAGCTACTTCTAAAATGCTTGGATAGTTTCAAACCTTGCGCCTGATAGTTTGATTTAAGATCAGTGCCATAAAGTGCCGACGGTGTTTTCAGCATATGCTCATAAACCAACCGCCCGATGATCTGGCCGTGCTCAAGCACAAATGGAACTTCGTGGCTGCGCACTTCTAAAACGGCGCGGCTGCCCGTACCGCCAGCGGCAGAGTGCCCGAACCCCGGGTCAAAGAAACCAGCATAGTGAACACGAAACTCACCGACCAAGGGATCGAAAGGTGTCATCTCCGCTGCGTAATTCGGCGGCACATGGACAGCTTCACGCGATACGAGAATATAAAATTCGTCAGGATCAAGGATTAGCTCTGTGCGTTCACGAACATATACGGGTTCCCAAAAATCCAGAACGTCATGTGCATCACGCTTATCGACATCGATAACCGCCGTATGGCGCTTCCCGCGATAGCCAACAAGCCCGTCCTCATTACCCTCAAGGTCCACCGACAATGCGATACCATTGTCGGTAATATTCGGCGTATCGTCAGCCACGAGAACATCGTTCTGATGCAAAATGTTTAACGCGGCACCATCGAGCAATGCATGGCCTGTGCGGAAACGGATTTGCGAGAGCCGCGAGCCCGTGCGCACAACAATCGGAAATGTGCGCGGCGAGACCTCTAGAAATAGTTCGCCATGATAGCCGTGGATAATCTTGTCGAATTCAACGCCGTTGTCCGTCATGACACGGGTGAAAATATCGAGCCGTCCTGTCGAACTTTTGGGATTAGCAGATGCGGCAACATCACTTGAGAGCGCCAATGTTTCTAAAAGCGGGACAATATAGACACAGCCAGTTTCCAGCACCGCACCTTCGCGCAGATCAATCTCGTGCAACTTATAAGTTTCAAGCTTATCACGCACTGGGTGATTGGCACCTGGCATGAAACTCGCGCGTACTCGAAAGGCTTTCTCACCCAGCCGCAAATCCAGACTGGCCGGCTGAATTTGGTCCGCATCCAACGGGCGTGCACTTTTCAGCGCGCCACTGTCAAATAAGGCTTTAATATCCTGATCGGGTAAAATGCCGCTCTGCCGTATATTCATAAAACTACCTCTTGTTCATTTTTGATAGAATTTCCCGATGTGTTGACGCAAGATCGTTGAGGGCTTATGGACAAGTTATTCATTGTGGTGATTTGGCCGGTCGGCTTGCAGCCACGTAAAATAACTTGCTAAAGGGCCGAGCTGTTTAGGCAACCGGTTCATGGCGACATGGTCCGGTTTTTTATTGCCGGATAGTCTGGAGTACATGATGACAAATAATCAGAAAAAATGGGGCCCTGCAACACAGATGGTCCATAGCGGCATTCTCCGTTCCCAATACGGAGAAACATCTGAAGCGATGTTTCTAACGCAAGGTTTTGTCTATGACAGCGCTGAGGCTGCAGAAGCCCGCTTTAAAGGCGAAGATGATGGCTACGTCTATTCGCGCTACGCCAATCCTACCGTTACGATGTTTGAAGAGCGCATGTGTGCCCTTGAAGGTGCTGAAGCTGCAAAAGCCACCGCATCAGGTATGGCGGCTGTTTCGGCTGCAATATTGTGCCAAGTACAGGCAGGCGATCATGTGGTTGCTGCGCGGGCACTCTTTGGTTCATGTCGCTGGATTATTGAAAAACTACTACCGACTTATGGCGTTGAAACAACATTAATTGACGGCACAGATCCAGCAGCATGGGAACAAGCTGTTCGGCCCAATACGAAGGTATTCTTCTTTGAAAGCCCGACAAACCCGACATTGGAAGTGATTGATATCGCGCATGTGGTTTCGGTCGCGCACTCATGCGGCGCCAAGGTTGTGCTGGACAATGTTTTCGCAACACCGATCTTTCAAAAACCAATGGAACTTGGTGTCGATATCGTTGTGTACTCGACAACCAAGCACATTGACGGCCAAGGGCGCTGTCTTGGCGGTGTCATTTTAGCGGATCAAGAATGGGTCGATGAGAAACTTTTTGACTTTTATCGACACACGGGCCCTTCAATGAGCCCATTTAACGCGTGGGTCATGCTGAAAGGTTTGGAAACCCTGCCGCTTCGCGTTCGTGAACAAACACGTAGCGCAGGCGTTATTGCGGATTTTCTAGCTGAGCATAAAGGCATTAAAAAAGTCGTTTATCCTGGCCGCGCCGACCACCCGCAAGCTAACATTATTCCAAAGCAAATGACTGGCGGCTCAACGCTCATTTGCTTTGAGATGGAAGGCGGCAAGAAGTCTGCATTTGCGATGGAAAACGCTCTTGAGATCATTAAGCTTTCGAACAATCTGGGTGATTCAAAAAGCTTGATTACACATCCAGCAACGACAACGCATAAAAATCTGTCTGAAGAAGATCGCGCAGAACTTGGCATCACTGATGGCACAGTACGCTTTTCAATTGGCCTTGAAGATACAGCCGATTTGATCGGGGATCTTGAACAGGCTCTATCGAAGGCTGTTTAGTTCAATAGATTTTTTGCCTGCCCAATACGCACTGCGGCCGTGTATAAAACCACGGCTGCAAACACATAAGCGATCTGCGAAAAATAGGTAGGCAGCAGGCAAAAAGCTGAAAAAACGGCAAATGTTTCAGTTGCCTCTGCCAAGCCTGTGGTGAAGAAAAATGATTTCTTGCCGCGCTTTTCTGTCTTCAATTGCTGCTTCTCGGCCATGATCGCAAAAGCCAGAAAACTTGCGCCGTTCACATAAAACGAAAAAATCAGAACGCCGCCAGCAACAGCATTGGCCGATGGGTTGGCCAAAATAAATGCCAGCGGTATCAAGCCATAAAACGCAAAATCAAAAACAATATCGATATAGCCGCCAAAATCAGATGAACCGGATATGCGCGCTAAAGCACCATCTAACCCATCGCATAGGCGGCTGGTTAAAAGCAAAACCAATCCGACGAGATAATATTCAAAAAATATCGCAACACCGGCCAGCACACCTATCAAAAGACCGACTGTCGTTAGCGTGTTTGCCGTAATGCCGTTGGCTGCAAGACTACGCGCTATGGCGTTTAAGACTGGATCAATTTTGGGACGTAGAGTTCCGTCAAGCATTTTCGTCTCCCATCTACCTTGCGCTTAAGCCAGCATTAGCGCAGTGTCACTCAGGAAATGCCCTTCTGACAATATTGTTATCTGTCTCAAAGCGCCTTTCGAATGTCTCAATCTTTATCTATTTTTAGCTTATGTACCGACAAACGACTCACGGAATTGAAATCACAGTGCGCCCAGAATTTCTCGAAGAGGAATCTGCGCGTGAACAATTGCGCTGGTTTTGGGCCTACACCGTCATCATCGCCAATCACTCAGAGCGAACAGTTCAGTTAGAATCGCGCTACTGGCGGATAACCAATGCTGCGGGTGAAGTGGAAGAGGTTTCAGGCCTCGGGGTAATTGGTGAGCAACCTGTTTTAGGGCCGGGTGATAGTTTTCAATATACATCTGGCTGTCCGCTCAATACGGCGTCTGGCACAATGTTCGGCCACTTCATTATGCGCTTGAACGATGGCAACAGCTTGGTTGCTAAAATACCGCCCTTCTCACTTGATCTGCCCGGCGCGAAACGGGTTCTTAATTAGCCCTACTCATCGGCTATCGGACCATCCGTTTTCCGAGGCTGTTTGGGCGAGCCGTAAATAGCGACCAGACTATTCGTAAAGTCGTAGCCTATTCCAACAATTGCAGGCACCAAGAACAAGACCAAAAGCGTTGCCGTTGCTAGGCCAAACACCATAGTGATCGCCATCGGCATTAATAGCTGCGCTTGAATGCTTTTTTCAAACAATAATGGCACCAAGCCACCAATCGTCGTCAGCGAAGTCAGCAGAACTGCGCGCAACCGATCTCGGCTCGCGCCGATTGCAGCTTCAGCAATGCTGTCACCCATTTTTTGCCGCTCATCCAATCGCGAGACAAGAATAATACTGTCATTCACCAAAATCCCAGAGAGGCCAAGCAAACCAATCATCGACAAGATAGTGAGCTGAAAGCCCAGCAGATAATGTCCAATGACAGCACCCACAACGCCAAATGGAATAATGAGCATCACGGCAAAGGGTTTAAAATATGATCCGAACACCCATGCCAACACGATATAGATGACCGAGAGCGCAATGATCGTACCTAACTGCAAGTCACGGAACGCATCGCGTTGTTCGCGTGAACGGCCACCAAATTCATAGCTGATGCCATATTTGCGCGCGACTGTTTCCAGTGCACCTGAAGCCGTCAAGCGCTCAACCACACCATCGGTTGTGTTAACCGCAGCATCAATATCGCCGCTGACAGAAATTGTCGTTTTTCCATCTCTGCGCTGGATTGTGGAGAAGCCTTGCTGCTCGTGCAAATCGACCAGTTCCAGCAATGGGACATTGTTACCAGCAGGACTTGTCAATTGCATTGAGCGCAGAGCCGCTGTGCCATTTTCACCCATTGTCTGCATCACCCGAACAGTGACCTCATCGTCGCCGCGTGCAAATCTGCGCGGGATTGAACCTTCGATCGCATTGCGTACCTGACGTCCAACATCATCCAATGTAAAGCCGAGCGCGCTGCCACGCGGCTTCATCGTCATGAGCAGTTCCGGCTTGCCGTAGGGCAGATCATCTTCAACGCCAGACACACCTGGAATAGCCGCGATAATTGCGCTGACCTCAGTAGCTGCCTCTTTCAAAACACCAATTGATGTCCCTTTGAGTTGTACATCGATATCTGCGCCTTGTGGCCCGCCGCGTCCTTGGCGCACGGAGAACCGCCGGACCGAAGGTAAGTCCGGTGCAAATTTCTGCCATTCACGCACAAAGTCGGGCGTTCTGACCGTTCGTGTTTCAGAGCTTGAAAGCTGCACTTTGATGCGCGCAAGATTGTCCCCTTGGCTACGGCCCGATGAGCCAAGCGTGACAAATGTTGCGCGGATTAATTTTTCCTCGCCGCCAACACTGGCTTCAGCATCACGCAGCGCCTGCTCGTATTTAGCAATGGCGCGTATTGTTTCGCTTTCAGGTGTGCCGGGGTGAAAGGTGATATTTCCGGAGATGTTTTCTGATTCAGGCGATGGGAAAAATACAAAACCAACATGTCCGCCAGCCGTTAAACCACGTGCAAAAATCAATATCATGGCAACGGCAATGGCTACTGTGACATAGCGCCATTTGAACGACAGTGTCACAATCCAGTTAAACGGCTTGGACTTGAACCACTCAAACCCTTGATCGAAATTGCGGCGAAACCAATTTTGCTCGCCGCTGCGTAATTTGGAGCGCAATCCAAAGCCGTTTCGCACAAACAAAACACAGGCTTCGACCAAGCCAGCTAGAACCATCGCGCTCAATGCGACAGCTGTAGCAAACAGCAATGGGTCCGTTTCATCCTGCCAGATTTCAATCTGCTGCATGATCGGCGATGCAGCAACTGTCATACCTGTGCCTGCGTTACGCGACAGAAAAGCGCCGACAAAAAGTGCAAGGATCAACGCAATGATGAACATGCGCCAGAATGAAAAACGTGGTGCTTTTTGAGCCCGTAGCGCATGCGATAAATGGCCCGGCAAAATGAAAAAGCACTCAATCATGCTCGACAAAGCAACAGCGATCACCACGATAGGCAGCACACCCATGATTTGGCCGATACCGCCCGTGATCAACAAGATTGGCGCGAAGGCCGCAATGGTGGTGATGATTGCCGCTGTCACAGGTGTCAGCATTTGGCCGACACCATTTTCTGCTGCCGTGACGGGATCGTCGCCCAGCCCAAGCATCGTGTCCGTATGTTCGCCAACCACAATGGCATCATCCACGATAACGCCAAGCATCATGATTAAACCAAACAGCGAAAACATATTGATGGTTTCGCCAAACACGTAAATCAATCCGATTGTTGCCAGTAACGCGACAGGAATACCTGCGGCCACCCAAAGCGCTATGCGTGCATCAAGAAAAATGAAAAGGATGATTACGACCAGTAACAAGCCAGACAAGCCATTTCGAACCAATAACCAAATACGATCTGAAACGGCATCAGCGCGCACTTCATAGGTTTGCAATTCTATCGTTGACGGTATTTCGCTTTTGATTTCACTCAAATAGTCTGTCAAAATTTGATTGGTTTGCAGCGTATCAGCAGTAGCGCCACTTTGAATATCAAGTTCAATCGCTAGCTTTTGATTGGAGAACCCGCGAACACCAGCTTCTTCAAAGCCATCTGTTACCTCGGCGATATCACCGATGCGAATTTTCTCGCCCGATGAAAAAGCTTTGACTTCAATATCGGCAAGCTGACGCGCTGTATCGACATTTGACACTGTACGTAATTGCCGTTCAATTCCGCCATCCAAATTGCCAGATGGAAGATCTCGGCTATTGGCGCTAATCGCTTGTGACACATCGCTGATCGACAGATTTCTACGCCGTAGTTCGCTTTCGGGTAAGATAACTTTTAGTTCAAGATCGCGAAGGCCTGTGAAATTGACTTTTTCAATTCCCCGCTCAATTAGATCATCGCGTATACGCTTTGCCCATTTTCGTAACTCTGCTTCGGGAATATCGCCTGCAATCGAAATGGAAGCCACTCTGTCAAACCAAGCAGAGGTGCTGACTTTCGGATCACCGGCATCTTCAGGTAGTGTCGAAAGAGCTTTAACGGCAGTTTCCACATCGCGCATTGCGGTCTGCATATTATAGCCGTCGTGGAACTCCAATCTAATCGTCGCTGACCCCTCATTTGCATAAGAGGTCATTTCTTTGACGCCTTCAATATAGCGCACAGATGGTTCAGCAACCGCCAGAATGTTTCGCTCTACATCCTCCGCGCTGGCACCAGACCAAGAAACTGATACATTGATATTTGAAGTTTCAATGGTTGGAAAAAACTGCGTGTTAATACGCGCAAGTGCAAACACACCAAACAAGATCATTAATACCATCAGCAAATTCGCCGCATTGGGATGGCGAATAAATGTTGAGATCAATGAGCGCGGATTGGTGTGTGGCATATTCATTATTTGCCTGCCGCTTCACGGGCTTCTTGTATGAATAGCCTGCGTTTCTGGCGCGGCAAAGCCTCCCAATCAGCATCTGAAAGACCGCTGATTTTCTTCGCAGCAGCAAGGACTTCTGCGGATGGGCGATTGCCTTGCTCAGGCTTTGCTATTTCATCGGCTTCTTCCGCAACACCATTTGCATCAACGATGCGTACTGCCAGTCCCTCTTCAATCTCTGAAATTCGTGTTGATAAAATCCGGTCCCCTTGGCTCAGACCAGCTGTGACAATCGCATCAGAACCATCATACGCTGCAACGTGCAATTCACGCGCTTGCAGCTTTCCATCAATGATCATATAAGCCGTAATGGAATCGAAGATAGCCGTTTCGGGCACACGCGCCGCATTTTCATAAAGACGGTCGGGCACTTCAATGGACACAAATGCGCCAGGACGCAATTGAACGGGCAGCTCCTCATTTTCATCAATGCGGGCAAAAACATCTACGCCGCCGCGCTCTGAAGCGATATCCGCGCCAATTCGTGTTACTGTTCCTGTGTAGGAATAGTCCGTGCCACCAACGGCCCATTTTAAGGCAACATTTCGTCCAATGAGGGGATCGCCGTCCGCTGCGATACGGCCATATTGTGCATCTGTTAATGTGAAGCGCACATCCAATGCCGCATCATCATAGATCGACACAGCAACATCATTTGCCGAAACAATGCGCCCAATTTCTACACTCGAGGAACGCACAACACCGGAAAAGGGCGCACGCACGACTGTGTTGTTTAAATCTCGGATCGCACGCTCTACGCCAAGTTCTAAACGTTCACGCACGGCCTGCTGCTGAGAAAGACGCGCTTGAGCAACGGCAATATTATTGCGCCGCTGGCTCACTGCCTGCTCGCGCTGGCTTGCGATAAGCGAACGATCATCAACTTCTTTTTGCGTTAAAGTTCCATTTTTGCGTAGTTGCTCGGCGCGTTTTAAGTCCGCGCGCGCCAACAGCAATTGGCTTTCTGCAAATTCTAGCTGGCCTTGTTCGGCACTCAGATTGGTTTGATTTTCAATAATCGTTGCATCTGTTTGCGCTAAGTTCGCCTTGGCCTCTGCAACAGCGGCTTCAAAATCAATCCGGTCAACGGAGAACAGTTCAACGCCCTGTTCAATGCGCTGCCCTGCGCCAAGGTCAGGATTAACTGACACGATTTCACCAGACACTGAAGGGCGAATTTCCAAGGACCGGGAAGCTGCAACTTCCCCGAACAGATTAATTGTTGGACGTTGTTCATCGAGCGTTATTGTTACCGCTTGAACAGGTATTTGAACATCGACTTTTGGCCGCGCTGTGCGCTCTGGCTTGGCGGCAATAAGGCGGTCCATGATGACATAAGCAGCAATGATAACGGCTGCCATAAGCGCAAATTGTATTAGCGCTCGAACAAACGGCACAAGAAATCTGCGTTGCTTGTGCCGCTTCCCATCATCATGGGCAATATCCTCATCAGACGGCCTTGCCTTGGTGATCGATTGCAACATTGTCAAAGCCTCCATAACATCAACATTAAGACGCGTGGTGGTTCTGACAAGTTAAATATCACTCACAAAACGCGTAGAATTATTCTAATTCAGCTGGCTCAAACTCGTAGCTGGTTGAACAAAACTCGCAAGTGATCGATATTTTTCCGTTCTCAACCGACTCTTCACGCTGTTCAGGCGAAAATGACCGCAGAAGACTTTCTACCTTATCACGCGAACATGAACATTGATCGACAACAGACTGCCCTTCAAAAACCCGCACTCCGCGCTCATGAAATAGCCGGAATAGGAGTTTATGAACGCCCAAATCTTCATCAATCAACTCGCTATCAGCAACGGTTCCGACCAGCGCTTTGACCTCTGCCCAAGCTTCATCGTCATTGCCTTCATATACAGACAAATCAGTTTCTGCGGGTGCCTCGCCCGGATGCAAATCCTTTTGGCGAGCACGATCTTCTGACTCTGGCAAAAATTGTGCAAGCAATCCACCTGCACGCCACGTTGTTTGCTGGTTACCATCATTGTCACGCGTAATCAGTTTGCCAACGGCCAAGCGTATTTTCGTTGGGATCTGCTCTGACTGTTTGAAATAATTGTGTGCAATCTCTTCCAGCGACGAACCGTCAAGTTTTACCATACCCTGATAGCGGCTCATATATTTGCCTGGATCGACAGTAAGCGCGAGCATGCCTTTTCCAAGCATTTCAGTTGGCGAAGTATTACCCGTTGCCACCGCAGCATTAACAGCGTCAGCATCATAACGTGCATAAGCGCGGATGGAATCCGGCGTTACAAAGTCAACAACAAGCAGCGACACAGGGCCATCTGTTTGAGTTTGCACAATCAATTTACCTGAAAATTTCAGCGATGTGCCAAGCAGAACTGTCAAGACAGTCATCTCACCCAAGAGCCGTGCTACAGGTTCAGGATAATCGTGACGGTCCAGTATTGCGGTCAATGATGGCCCGAGCAGCACAGCACGGCCCCTCGCGTCTAAGACATCGATGTTAAAAGGCACAACTT
This sequence comes from Ahrensia sp. 13_GOM-1096m, assembly GCF_000620605.1. Lineage (NCBI taxonomy): Bacteria > Pseudomonadati > Pseudomonadota > Alphaproteobacteria > Hyphomicrobiales > Ahrensiaceae > Ahrensia > Ahrensia sp. 13_GOM-1096m. The sequence continues at coordinate 315,716 of NZ_JIAX01000006.1, read as the reverse complement.
CGTCCAGCTGCACAGGCGTTAACTCGCCTTCAGCTACATTTAGTTCGGTCATGGTAGTTCCATTTCTGGCGCACACTTTGTTTTAGTAAGCGCTCATTTGACAATATGGCCTTATTTAAGACCTGTCACACACCATTCAATGATCGCCTTCTGCATATGCAGACGATTTTCTGCTTCATCAAAAACAACAGATTGTGGTCCGTCGATTACTTCATCCGTGACTTCTTCGCCGCGGTGGGCTGGCAAGCAGTGCAGGAACAAAGCATCTTTGTCCGCTTTGCTCATCAATTCCTGATTGACTTGATATGGCTGAAACACGTTGTGGCCTTTGGCCTTATCTTCAAAGCCCATAGAAACCCAAGTATCGGTCACAACCGCATGTGCACCAGACACAGCTTCCGCTGCATCATGAGTAAGGGTAACATTAGCGCCATTTTTCACAGCCCAATCAATGTATTTTTGATTAGGTTCGCTGCCCTTAGGCACGGCAATCGACATATCGAAATCAAACCGTGCTGAGGCTTCTATCATAGAGTGGAGAACATTATTGCCGTCACCTGTCCAAGCAATTTTTTTGCCGGCAACAGGACCACGATGCTCCTCAAAAGTCATCAGATCAGCCATGATCTGACAAGGGTGCGTATCATCCGTCAGGCCGTTAATCACAGGCACGGTTGCGGCATCAGCCAATTCTATAAGGCGGTCATGCTCTTTTGTGCGGATCATGATAATATCAACAAATCGTGACAGCACTTTTGCCGTATCGGCAATAGTTTCATCACGGCCAAGCTGCATTTCATTGCCCGTCAACATGATTGTTTCACCGCCAAGCTGGCGCATTCCAACATCAAATGACACACGCGTTCTGGTCGACGGCTTTTCAAAAATCATCGCCAGTGCCAAACCATCTAAAGGCTTGTTGGCCGTTCCAGCTTTTTGCGCTTTTTTGCGTGTGCCAGCAGCTTCCATGATCCGGCGAAGTTCACCTGAATCAATAGCAGCAATATCTAGAAAATGACGAGGAGCCATGATTTTGTTCCAAACTTTTGTGAGTTTAGCTGATACGCGTTAAGGCGTTTTCAGCGATAGACTTTGGGCCGCTTTTTCTAGCCGCGCCAAACCCTCTGAAATTTCGTTATCGGTGATATTAAGCGGCGGCAAAAGCCGGACCACATTTGCACCAGCTGGTATGGCCAACATGTCTTGTTCCATTAATGCTTTGACAAAGTCGAGATTATTGACCTTGCATTTCAAGCCCAAGATCAAACCTTCTCCGCGCACTTCCTCGACCACATCAGGAAACTGATCTGTCAGCGAAGCAAGACCTTGCTTAAACCGCAAAGATTTCTGCTTCACGTCATCAAGAAAACCATCTTCAAGCACAATATCAAGAACGGCATTACATGCAGCCATAGCTAATGGATTGCCGCCATATGTCGTGCCGTGCACACCTGGGACCATGCCGCTTGCTGCTTCTTCTGTCGCAAGACATGCACCAACAGGAAAGCCGCCGCCAAGTGCTTTAGCAGAAGCTAAAATATCGGGCTCAATACCGGCAAGTTCATAGGCAAAAAGGTGACCAGTACGTCCCATTCCGGTTTGAACCTCATCCAAAATCAACAAGACATCATTTTCATCGCACAATTGGCGAATGTCTTGAAGAAACTGGGTGGGCACCGAGCGGATACCGCCCTCACCTTGAATTGGCTCAATTAATATTGCAGCAACGTCATGGGTCATGGCAGCTTTGAGCGCATCCAGATCACCAAATGGCAATTGATCGAAACCCTCAACTTTCGGGCCAAAACCTTCCAAATATTTTTCCTGCCCACCGGCCGCAATCGTTGCGAGCGTGCGGCCATGAAATGCGCCTTCAAAAGTCAAAATACGAAACCGCTCAGGGTTTCCTTTTGAATAATGGTAACGGCGCGCAGTTTTAATGGAACACTCCAGCGCTTCTGCACCTGAATTCGTAAAGAATACGCGGTCAGCAAAGCTTGCGTTGCAAAGCCTTTCAGCTGCGCGCGCTTGGCCCGGAATTTCATATAGGTTCGATGTATGCCAGAGCTTTTCAGCCTGCGCCTTTACCGCCTCCACTAAATGCGGATGGGCATGGCCAAGTACATTAACCGCAACACCGCCGCCAAAATCTAAATATTTTCGGCCGGTTTGATCATACAGCCAAACGCCTTCACCGCGCTCGACCACGATGGGTGCTCTGTTATAAGTATTAAAGAGTGATGACGGCGCATTCATGTTTCTGGCCTAGAAGGTATAAATGAAAATGAAAAATGCCGCCCTCATGAGCGGCAATGACAGATAATGCGAGCTAAACACAGATGTCAATCGCTGCAGCCTGTGGTTAACCTTCAAGAAAATCAAGATTGTGATGCATTTTTGACTCACTTTTCATTGAAGTTGGGGAAAACCGAGAATTCGGATTCGTTAGTGCCTCAGGACTCTTGATCGAGAGTCCAGCACTATTGTAGTTTAAAAAAAACGGCAAGAAAGCCAGATAGTAAACTGTTCCTCATGTATCGAGTACGTCGCAGGTCTAATATCTATGACCGAGCAACGGAGAGGGATTCTATCTATAAACAGGATGGAGACGACCGTGAGTTGGACCGACGAACGCGTAGAAATGCTGAAAAAATTATGGGCAGAAGGTCTGAGCGCAAGCCAGATCGCTGCTAAACTTGGAGGCGTAAGCCGCAATGCGGTGATTGGTAAAGTCCACCGCCTTAAACTTTCAGGGCGAGCTAAATCGACAAAGCCTGCTGCACCGCGCGTGCGCCGCACACCCAATAGTGGTGGCACTTCGCGTCCAGCGTCCTCATCAGCAAGCAGCAGTGGCTCCTCTTCGGGCGGCGGCTCGAGCGTTGGCACATTCACATTGCCGCAACGCACACCGCCATCTGTCACGCACACGATTGGTGCAACCGCGCTAAAACAGGATCACGAAGTTGTCGCCTACAAAGCGCCACACCGTGACACTGATGATGTCGTCGCGCCTATGCCGCTTAAGTTGAAACTCGTTGATATCAACGAAAACACCTGTAAGTGGCCGTTTGGCGATCCACTACAAGGTGAGTTCTATTTCTGTGGACATGGCAATGAAGAAAGTTCTCCTTACTGTAAATATCACAGCAAGCTTGCTTTCCAGCAGCCACAAGATCGGCGCCGTCCGCGCTAAAAGATAGATAAAACAAAAAGGCGGCTTAAAAGCCGCCTTTTTTAATTGTACTCATTCAAGTGTATTATTTCACGGTTTCCAAAGCATAACCTGCCCCGCGAACAGTGCGAATTGGGTCTTTAACGCGGCCAATATTTATCGCCTTGCGAAGACGCCCGATGTGAACATCAACGGTACGATCATCAACATAAATATTATCACCCCAAACACCGTCAAGAAGCTGTACCCGCGAAAATACGCGCCCTGGAGCCAACATAAAAAACTCAAGCAGACGGTATTCAGTTGGACCAAGCTTTAGCTCGCGCTCATTGCGATAAACACGGTGAGCCTCACGATCGAGCTGAATGTCACCAGCTGTTAAACGATCAGCTAGAACCTCCGGCTTCGCGCGGCGTAACATTGCACGCACACGCGCTAACAATTCAGGTGTTGAAAATGGTTTGACGACATAATCATCCGCACCCGTTGAAAGACCGCGAATACGCTCACTTTCCTCGCCGCGTGCGGTCAACATGATGATTGGCATATCTTGGGTTTCGCGGCGTGCACGCAACCGTCGGCAAAGCTCGATACCGCTTACACCCGGCAACATCCAATCAAGCAGCAAAAGGTCAGGTTGACTTTCACGCAGCATATCTTCTGCTTCGTCGCCGCGACTAACAGCTTCAACCTCAAACCCTTCTGCCTCAAGGTTATATTTCAGAAGAATGCTCAATGCTTCTTCGTCTTCAACAACCATTATGCGTGGTTTTGCGCTCATCACATCACCTCGTATCCACCAGCTTAATCTAGGCTGACTTTATGTGTTTTGTCTTCATTTGGACGTGCTGCATCAAGTTTTTGACCCTTGACCATGTAATATGTTGCCTCGGCAATATTTGTTGCATGGTCGCCGATACGCTCGATATTTTTAGCGCAGAACAGGAGATGCGTACATGTTGTAATGTTACGCGGATCTTCCATCATGTAAGTGAGCAATTCACGGAATAGAGACGTGTACATTGCGTCAATTTCTTCGTCGCGCTCAATGATATTATTGACTTCGTCAACCGAACGCGTGCCGTAGCAATCCAAAACCTCTTTGAGCTGCGCTGAGGCAAGTTCGCTCAAATGCTCAATACCGCGCGCAAATTTCACACCGTGTGAATATTCCGAAACAGAGCTGACACGTTTTGCGATACCTTTTGCCATATCGCCAATGCGTTCCAAATCAGACGAAATACGGATATTGGCAAAAACTTCACGCAAATCGTTCGCCATTGGCTGGCGCTGTGCAATTAATAGCACGGCTTTATCATCAATTTCACGCTGGCCTTCATCAAGGCGCATGTCATCTTTGATAACGGCACGTGCAAGGTCTACATCGCCTGTCGTTAGTGCTTTAACTGACTGACCAATCATTTTTTCAGCATGGCCGCCCATCTCCGCAATCTTATGCGTGAGAAACTGCATTTCATCTTCGAACGCTGAAACCGTATGTTGCTTTATCATTTCAATTTCCTAATCAGAACAGATTAAACTTAGCCAAAGCGGCCAGTTATATAATCCTGTGTGCGTTTTTCAGAAGGGTTGGTGAAAATGGTCTCTGTGTCATCAACTTCAACCAAATCGCCTAAGTGGAACATGGCTGTGCGCTGTGAAACACGCGCAGCCTGCTGCATGGAGTGCGTCACGATGACGATTGTATATTGCTCGCGCAATTCGCCGATCAATTCTTCAACAATTGCAGTTGCAATCGGGTCAAGCGCCGAACATGGCTCGTCCATCAAAATGACTTCAGGCTGAACCGCTATTGCGCGTGCAATGCAAAGACGCTGCTGCTGACCGCCGGAAAGGCCTGTACCAGGCTCCAAAAGACGATCTTTCACCTCTTCCCATAGACCTGCACCGCGCAAGCTTTTTTCGACGATAACATCCAAATCAGCTTTTGATTTTGCAAGGCCGTGAATACGCGGACCATAAGTGATGTTTTCGTAAATTGACTTTGGAAATGGGTTTGGTTTTTGGAACACCATACCTACGCGTGCGCGCAATTCCACAACATCAATATTAGGGTCATAAATATCTTCGCCATCAAGCGTTAAAAGACCTTTGACCTTACAAATATCAATCGTATCATTCATGCGGTTAAGGCAACGCAAGTAAGTTGATTTACCACAACCTGAAGGGCCAATAAGCGCAGTCACTTGTCGCTCATAAACTTCCAAGTCAATGCCGTTGATTGCCTGTTTTGCGCCGTAGAAAACTTCAACGCCTTTACCTGCCATTTTAACTTTGGGCGTTTTGCTCTCGTCGTTCATATTTATGATCTCCGACTCTTTTATTACATCGTGTTTCATTGTTTTTCGCCCATTACCAGCGACGCTCAAAGCGTCTGCGTAAGAAGATTGCCGTGATATTCATAACCGCAAGAAATGCCAGCAGTATGATAATTGCGCCTGATGTACGCTCCACAAAAGCGCGTTCTGCTTCGTTCGCCCACATAAAGATTTGAACAGGTAGTGCCGTTGCAGGATCGAGCGGTGTTGCCGGTGCATCCACCACAAAGGCGACCATACCGATCAAAAGCAACGGTGCTGTTTCACCCAAAGCCTGCGCTAGACCAATAATGGTGCCCGTCAAAACGCCGGGCGCAGCAAGCGGTAAAACATGGTGAAAGACCATCTGATTTTTAGAAGCACCAATACCGAGCGCAGCCGCACGAATTGATGGTGGCACTGCTTTTAGTGCAGCGCGCGTGGCGATAATGATCGTTGGGAGGGTCATTAAAGATAGAACGAGGCCACCAACCAGCGATGCCGAGCGCGGCAATCCCGCAAAGTTGATGAAAACAGCCAGTCCAAGCAAACCATAAACAATAGACGGTACAGCCGCCAAATTGTTGATGTTCACTTCGATTATGTCTGTCAGTTTATTTTTTGGTGCAAACTCTTCAAGATAAATAGATGCGGCCACACCAATAGGAAGTGATGTCAAAAGCACGATCAGCATCATATAAGCAGAGCCAATAATCGCGACACCAACGCCTGCTGTTTCTGGCCGGCTGGAGCCGCCATTTGTGAACAGGCCTGTATTAAAGCGGCCTTCCAATGAACCATCGGCTTTTAAGCGATCCATCATCTCAAGTTGATTGTCTTTGATCTTACGGCGACTCTCATCAACCGAAAGGTCAAACTGACCTTTGATCGCAGAGTCGACCTCGCCAGAAGCAAGCACCCAAACATTTTGAGTTTTGTTCATCAAGTCTGGGTCTGACACCAACATGTCGCGAAGCTGAGTGCGTGCACCTTTTGAAATAAGCGCGTCAGCAGCTTTGGTCTGCGCTTTATCTTTCGGGTCAATGCCAAGCTTTTGATAAAGAGCAGCCTCAGCCAATTTAGGATAATTGGCCGTCAACAACTTCATCGGATTTTCATTGCGTTCATTTTTTGGATCAATAACAGTCTCGTCAAACGTTATGTCGAGATTGATCGATGTTTGCAGAAACGCCGTATAGCCTTTTGAAACGACCGTCCACAAAAGCAAGGCTAGAAAAAACAAGCCAAATGCAATCGCTAATTTTCCATAAAGCTGGAAGCGACGCTCAGCAGCATAACGTTGTTTCAAACCAATATCGCGGCGCCTTGGAGCTACAGTATTGTTATCAGTAGGGAATGTATCAGCCATTATTCATACTGCTCGCGGTACTTACGGACGATGTAAAGCGCATAAACGTTCAGCGCCAAGGTGATAAAGAAAAGTGTCAGACCAAGCGCAAAGGCAACAAGCGTTTGCGGTGAGTTAAACTCAAGATCGCCCGTCAACTGACTAACGATTTTAACGGTAACTGTTGTCATCGGTTCGAATGGATTAATCGTCAAACGCGCAGCAACACCTGCGGCCAAAACCACAATCATGGTTTCACCAATCGCACGGGATGCTGTTAAAAGTAGCGCGCCAACAACACCTGGAAGGGCTGCGGGCAAAATCACTTTTCGCACTGTTTCAGATCGCGTTGCACCCAGCCCCAATGAGCCGTCTCGCATAGAGCCTGGAACCTGCGTAATGATGTCATCTGACAATGAAGAAACAAACGGGATCAGCATAATGCCCATCACAAAACCGGCCGTCAAAACCGATTGCGCTTGAATGAAACTACTGCCGCCATCGGATACAATGCCAGAGATTTGCGCTGAAAGGTCTCGCAAGAACGGGCCAACTGTTACAAGAGCGAAGAAACCATAAACGATGGTTGGAATACCCGCCAGCACCTCCAGCAAAGGCTTTGCAACCGAACGAAGCTTCGGACCTGCATATTCAGCCATATAGATAGCGGAGAAAAGACCAACTGGCACCGCCACAAGCATTGCAACAAAAGCGATATATAATGTTCCGGCAAGCAACGGTATTAAACCAAACTGGCCTGCTGCATTTGGATCACTGGCATTGGCAAAGCGAGGGTCCCAAACGACACCAAAGAAAAAGTCCGCCATTGGCACGCTGCTAAAGAAGCGCGTTGTTTCTGATAGCATTGAGAACACAATGCCGACGGTCGTCAAAATCGCTATAGACGAAGCGACAATTAACGCTCCGGTTACAACGCCTTCAACCTTATTACGCGCACGCATCTTTGCCGTGATCTGCATATAAGCAAGCACAAAGCCGATGAGCGACAACCCAATAGCGACAACCGCGCGCATGGTTTCGCTGCTACGCGTCATTGAGTTCACCTGCCGCGCAGAGGCAATCATGTAAGTCTCGCCGCTACCGGCAATAGCCACACCTTGCTCTGCTAGAATTGGCTTTAAATCTTCAATGGTCACATCATCAGCAGGACGATTTTCGCTGCTGAGTGTATTGAGCCCACGCGCAATGCTTTGAACAATATTCATTGATAGATTTTGTTGCGTCTGCCCTTGCGCCATAACTTCTGCAGGAAGATGGCCGCGCACTTGATTATCAATATAGATAGGGCTGGCAATCGACCAAATTGCAGCAACAAGAGCAGCGGGCAAAACGGCCCAAACAAAAATATACGACCCGTAATAAGTGGGTCTTGAATGAAGCTGACTGACATTACCTGCGACCAGTGATTTTGAACGGCTAACGCCAATAAACCAACCGGTAACACCCAGAACAACTACCACCAAAATGATCGCCGAGAGACTCATTTCAAATCCTTATTTCAGACCATTTAAATAAAAGCCCAATTCGGCTTGCATATAAAAAGTCTAAACTTGAGACCAATGCAAGCAGGTAGCACAATTACTACCTGCCCACATTGAATGTCTAATTACATAGTTTTACCGGACGTGAAGCCTTCACGTACCATTTCGCGCTCTGCTTCAGGTGCAGCAACAAGACCATATTCAGCCAATGGGCTTTCTGGGCCAGTCATGTCGTCTGAAACGAAGTACTCAACATATTCTTTAAGACCAGGAATTACGCCGATGTGTGCTTTTTTAACATAGAAGAAAAGCGGACGTGAAACTGGATATTCGCCTTTAGCGATTGATTCAGTTGTTGGTACAACTTCAGACATTGTTGCAACTTTAAGCTTGTCTGTATTGTTCTCGTAGAATGCGAGACCAAATACACCCATGCCTGTTTTGTTTGCATCAATGCGTGACAATGTTTCTGTGTAGTCGCCATCGATATCAACAGCTGCGCCGTCTTTACGAACTGCGTAACAATCTGATTCAGAAGTGTCTTCGTCCATGCCAGCATCCATACGTGCTTTCAGGCCGCCAGCTTCTTCACAGCCAACAAGAAGAACTTTTTCTTCGAAAACTTCACGTGTGCCGTGTTTTTCACCTGGAATGTAAGCCGCGATTTCCCACTCAGGGAAGTCAGGGTTTACTTCGTTCCAAGTTTTGTATGGGTTCTCAACGAGAGCGCCATCAACAACAACTTTAGCTGCAAGACCTTTGTAAAGATCAACAGGCTCAAGTGCGAAGTCTGGGCCATTGATGTCTGATGCGAAAACAATGCCGTCATAACCAATGCGAATTTCCTGAATGTCTGAAACACCGTTTTCAGCACATGCAGCAATTTCTTTTTCGCGGATTGCGCGAGAAGCGTTTGCGATATCGATGAATTCAGCGCCAACACCGCGGCAGAATTCTTTAAGGCCAGCAGATGAACCGCCTGATTCAACAACAGGCGTTTTGAAGTTCGGGAAAGTTTCGCCGAAGTTTTCAGCAACGATTTTTGCATATGGCAAAACAGTTGAAGAACCAGCAATCTGGATTTGGTCACGTGCGTGTGCGAATGAAGTCATTGCCGTTGCGCTGATAGCGACAGCAAGAGCGAGTTTAAGAGATTTCATAATGTGCTCCCGTGGGGCTTATACCGTGTGTCGCTTGGCGCGACGTGAAAGCGACTTCAGTTCCGTCGCTGCGGGGTTTTTAGGGCACTTGCATTGCCCTTTTATGACAGTTTAAGTTCCTGTTTTTAAACAGCTATATCAAACTCATCTATTTTGCTTGAATTTTTGGCAGCGCTACAAAAAAGCTTGTTCCCTGTCCAAGCTTTGATTTCACGTTCAAACGCCCTTTGTGACGCTGTATAATGTGCTTCACAATGGCAAGGCCAAGGCCAGTGCCCTGCTTGCCCCGGCTCGTATCCACATCGACACGGTAGAAGCGCTCGACGAGACGCGGCAAATGTTCTTCGGAAATACCGGGACCATCATCACGCACCTCGACGATGAAATTCTGGCCCGCAGCATCCTCACTCACATCGACATTTACCTGCCCATTATCTTTTCCATATTTAATGGCATTCTCTATGAGGTTCTCAAAGAGCTGAATAATTTCATCGCGGTTACCGCGCAGCTTGAGCGCTTCATCCAGCCCACCCGCAAAGGAGAGCTTAATGGTTGCACCCGTTTGGCTCACCATAGGGCTCAGAGCATTTGTTACATGGGTAAGCACGGCTTTGAGTTCGACCTCTTCAAAACTTGACTGCCCCCAAGCGGTTTCGAACCTGCTTAATGTGAGAAGATCATCAATCAAGCGAGACATGCGCCCAGCCTGATCTTGCATAATTTTCAAAAATCTATCGCGTGCGACCTCGTCGTTCCGCGCTGGACCAGCCAAGGTTTCGATGAAGCCCATAAGTGAAGCAAGAGGTGTGCGCAGTTCATGGCTCGCATTTGCGATAAAGTCTGATCTTACTTTGTCGGTTTTCTTCGTTTCCGACAGATCATGAAAATGCATCAAATATTGCGGCTTCGTTGCGTCGCTTGAGACAGGTTTTAGCGACACAGAAAACCATCGCTCCAAAGGCGATTTCTCAACGAACTCAATAGTCCCTGTTTTTACACCATCAAGCGTTGAACGAATTAAGGTTCGAACTTCGTCGCTTCTTAAGCGCAGGACAATGGGCGTTCCAATTTCAATGCGGCCAAACGCACGCTCGGCCTCTTCATTGGCGTAAAGAAGCGTGCCTGTTGAACTAATAAGCATAATGGGATCATTGATCGCATTGGAGATCGCATGAATGTGACGGTCGTTCGCCGTTTGACTAAGAGCATTTGCTTCCGCATTAATCCGTGCCTTGCGTGATTGCACAGGCGCAAGCATAGCCAGAATAATAATCGCAAATGAGCTTATGAAAGCCTGCATAGGCTTTAGCCATCCACCGAGCAGTAAGCAGGCGAAAATAAACAACGCGCCAACCATAAGCCAGCGATGCGCCTTTAAGCGGCTGTAATAGGTCGTTACTCTGTCCAAATCACCTGCTTCTTCATGATCGAAAAGAAATTGCGGCGCGCTCATAATCGCGTTTCCTTTTATATACTTAGGGCTGGACGAACCAAAACGGAAGCCCTAGCTTTCGCAAACCTATGTGAAACATAAATGACGGATCAATCATGAACACCAAGAACGATAGCCGCGCGATCACGATCTCTTTTGACGGCAAGGATCATGTTTTTGATATTGACGACCCTAAAATGCCTGACTGGGTCGAAGACAATGCGATGATAGCTGGTGGTTATCCCTATGATAAAAAACTCAAGCGGAGCGATTATGAGGACGAACTCGAAGCGCTACAAGAAGAACTCGTCAAATTAAAAAGCCATATGGTTAAAACCGGCGAGCGCATGATCATCGTTTTTGAAGGACGCGATGCAGCTGGAAAAGGCGGAACCATCAATGTGCTGACCGACTATCTCAACCCGCGCGAAACAAATGTTATCGCCCTGTCAAAACCAACAGAGACCGAGCAGGGGCAGTGGTATTTTCAGCGCTATGTGAAGCATTTCCCGACCTCTGGCGAAATCACCATCTATGACCGCTCATGGTATAATCGCGGCGGCGTGGAGCCTGTGATGGGTTTCTGCACACCAGAACAACATGAAAAGTTTTTGTTTGAAGTACCGGGCTTCGAAAAAGTAATTTCCGATGAAGGTATTCATTTCTTCAAATTCTGGCTCAATATTGGGCGCGCCACACAGCTGGAACGTTTTCACGACCGTCGTCACAGCAAACTAAAACATTGGAAGCTTTCAGGCATCGATATTGTTGGCATGTCAAAATGGGATGATTATTCCAATGCGCGAGATCAGATGATTAAAGCGACACATACCGACAATGCTCCTTGGAACATTGTGCGCTATAATGACAAAAGACGCGGCCGTTTGGAGGTTTTAAGACATGTGCTTTCAAACATGGAATACGAAGGAAAATCTGAAAAAGTCATCGGGAAAGCCAATGATAAAATCATTGGACAAGGTTATGACTTCATTGAAGAGACCAACCGCAGCTAATTATTGAGCAGGCGCGCGCGTGCCACTAAGAGCTTAATAGCGCGCGCTTCATTTTCTATGTCTGTCACAATTTTCAAAATACCCTGCTTAGAAGCACGAGCATCAGAGGGAACCTGAACCTGCATTAAATATTCTTGAGGCGCTTGCCCCAGATTAAAACGAAGCCGCCCACAATCACCCAGCGCACCAAGATCACATGTCACCGACATTTGTGTTGGTGCATCATCATCAGCATGCGCAATAAAGCTGATTTGCATTGTGCGCCCCGGTGCTTGCTGCATCAAGCTGAGCGGCACATCAATTTGAACTTCAGCTTCATCATTGGGCGTAACAAGATAAACGAAATCACCAAACGGATCAGTCATCATCTCCGCTGTCGCACCAGCGACAAGGCCAAGTGTTGTCGGATCATTGGGAGAGAAGAGCTTCACCCATTCATCATCATTGGCCGCGCTATCAAGCGTTGCCGGCGCATTAGATGTGCCCGGATCTCGGCCCTCAAAGCTTTCGCTTTCCAGAACTTTCTTGGGATTTGGCACGGATGTATCGCGTGCCTCCTCGCTCTTAAATCCATCGGTCGTGAATATCCAGAAGAAGCCAACACCTAGAAAGGAAACCAACACTGCAGCCGTGAGCATTTTTGCAAACGGTGCCCTTGTCCCTTTTTTACGTCCTTTTTTTTCACTTGAGTTGGGCGAAGGTTTTGCGCTTGCCATTTCAGGGCGTGGCTCAACATAAAGTGAAGGCTCATCCCGAGTATCTCTCATCGGCGGCGGCGCTGTAACCGGTCCGTCCAATGTTGGTTCTGTGCGTTGTGCAACGGGCGCTTGTTGAGGCGCAGGCGGTGCTTTAGCCGCAGGTTTTGGTGCAGCCTTTAAGTCAGCTTCAATCGTGCGAATAACATCGGCTAACCGTTTGTTCTGTGCGTCAAGAGCTTCTTTCGTAACGCTGCCCCGCGCTTCAAGTGAGCGTTGCATCGCACTCGCCGCAGATTCATAAACCTTACGTCTAAAAATAGGGCTATCAATATCGCCCTTTTTCAATGCGGCCCGCAATGCGGTTTCCAAGTTACTCACGAGAGCAATTCCTACTTTTTTCGGCTCAAACGATTTGCGCTGCGCCCATAACGTCTTTGGGACATGGCACAATTATACATAATTGAAAAGTATAAGGAACTTTTACCGCTGTGGATCAACACTTAATCCCCATGAACGTCATTCCTAAGCCAATGCAGAAATATCATCGGTTCCGCTCAATTTATTAACGGTTGAGCTAATCTGCTAATTGCAGAAACTATCTTGCCTAAAAGTGCGAGTTGATTTAATTGTCATTTACGTAAACGTCAATGAGGAGCCATTATGACACTGCCTGCGATTTTAAAAGACAATTTGCGTTTGCCTGTTGTGGCAGCACCTCTTTTTATCATTTCTCACCCGCCCCTTGTTATGGCGCAGTGTAAAGCGGGTGTGGTTGGTTCCTTCCCAGCATTAAATGCACGCCCAGAAGCACAGGTTGATGAATGGTTGGCGGAGATTACAGAAGGTTTGGCAGACCATAACGCGGCTAACCCAGATAAACCTGCAGCGCCTTTTGCTGTGAACCAAATCGTGCATCCATCAAATAAAAGGCTGGAGCATGATTTACGCATGTGCGTGAAGTACAAAGTGCCAATCGTCATCTCGTCGCTTGGTGCAGTGCCAGAAGTCAATGCAGCAATCCACTCTTACGGCGGCATCGTGCTGCATGATGTGATTAATAATCGCCATGCCAATTCCGCCATTCGCAAAGGCGCAGACGGCCTTATTGCCGTTGCTGCCGGTGCTGGCGGCCACGCTGGACCTTTGTCACCATTTGCGCTCATTCAAGAAATTCGCGAATGGTTTGACGGTCCGCTCCTCCTATCAGGTTCAATAGCAACTGGCGGCGCCGTGCTTGCAGCGCAAGCGATGGGCGCTGACATGGCCTATATCGGCTCGCCTTTCATTGCCACAGATGAAGCCCGTGCGGCTGATGGTTACAAACAAATGATCGTTGATAGCGCAGCGAAAGATATTGTTTATTCCAATTACTTTACGGGAATCCATGGCAACTATCTCGCGCCTTCTATTGAAGAGGCAGGCATGGACCCAGCAAATCTACCCGAAGCTGACCCGACCAAGATGGATTTTGATGAAGCCTCTAAAGAAGGCTCCAAAGCGTGGAAAGACATCTGGGGTTGCGGCCAAGGTATTGGCGCAGTCAAATCTGTCGGACCAGTGGCGGATCTCGTTGATCGTCTTGCTACAGAGTATACTGCGGCCAAAGCCAAACTCGCCAATAATTAACATTTCCTTTTGAACGCGTTCAATTGGGTTCACATAACTTTGATGAGCAGGTTCTGGATTTATTAAACACTTTCCAGCACTCTTCTCATATGTAGCTTTGCCCGTTTTTAATGACGGGCAAAGAGAACCTGCTTCTTACGCTGTTTAAAAACTGGATTTGTTCACATGATTACAAGACGTAGCCTTCTACTTGGCGCTGCAGCCTCCGCCCTAATTTCAATGACAAGCGGAGCGATGGCAAAAAGCAAAGCGCAAGGCTTTACTGTTGCGCGCAAATTTTTACCTCAATCGGTACGTTACAAATCTAACTACAAACGCGGTACAATCGTTGTCGATCCACGCAATCATTTTCTTTATTTAATTGAAAACTCCGGCCGTGCACGTCGTTATGGTGTTGGCGTTGGTAAAGCGGGACTTGCCTTTAAAGGCACAGCAACCATTCGCCGTAAAGCCAAATGGCCAACGTGGACCCCAACGGCAAATATGATCCGCCGCGAACCTGGCAAATATAAGAAATACGCTGGCGGCGTTCCAGGCGGCCCAAGCAATCCGCTCGGATCTCGCGCGCTTTATTTATACAAAGGCAAGCGCGATACCTATTACCGTATCCACGGAACGACACAGCCATCATCTATCGGCCGCTCCGTATCCAACGGATGCATCCGTATGATCAACACCCATGTTGAAGATCTATATGACCGCGTTCCTGTTGGCGCTCGCGTCGTTGTACTTTAACGAGAGAGGAATAATCCTCTCTGCCGCCCTGTTTAATTAATAGACATAGCTTTCAGCCTGACATGAATAGCGCATTTATTTAATGCCGCCCTTTTATGTCAGGCTTTTTTAGAGTATAAGTTTGACGTTAACGTCAAAATCTCTTGCGTTTGAAAAAATGCTCTTTAGGATGCTTCTTAATGACACATGGATGCGGAGCAGCTTAAGGCTGCCGTGCGGTTGGGAGACTGCGCGAGCAAAATCGCAAGGGAGGCAACATGACCAAGAAAAAATTGGAACGCATTTGGCTTAATTCATATCCGAAAGGTGTGCCAGCTGAAATCAATCCATTGTCTGAAAACTCATTGAGCGAGTTTTTTGATATTTATTTGAAAAAATTCGCCGAAAAACCTGCCTTCACATGCATGGGTAAAATGATGACCTATGCACAGCTTGATGCTGAGGCAAAAGCATTTACGGCTCATCTTCAGTCGAAAGGGTTCGTTAAAGGCGACCGCATCGCAATCATGATGCCGAATGTACTTCAATACCCTGTGGTTATGATTGGCATACTACGCGCAGGCTTAGTTGTGGTGAATGTAAACCCACTTTATACACCGCGCGAACTTGAACATCAGCTCAAGGATTCTGGCGCAAAGGCGATTATCCTTCTTGAGAACTTTGCCGGAACCCTACAAAAAGTCATAGGGAAAACGGATGTTCGGCATGTTATCGTTGGCACGATAGGCGATACGCTTGGCTTTAAAGGCCACATCGTCAATATGGTTGTTCGCCACGTAAAGAAAATGGTCCCAGCTTGGTCCCTACCCGCACATATTAGCTACAAGGACGCGATAGCGGACGGCAAAGGCAAGACAGCAAAACCTGTGCCGCAGGAATTATCCGATGTCGCTTTCCTACAATATACGGGCGGCACAACTGGTGTGTCTAAAGGCGCAACGCTAACACATAACAATATTCTATCGAATATCGTGCAGGCCAAAATGTGGTTCGATGTCGGTTATCGCAGTATGGGCAAGCCAGATACCATCAACTTTATTTGCGCCCTACCGCTTTATCATATCTTCGCACTTACTGTGAATGCCTTTGTGGGCATCAAAGAAGGCGGGCACAATGTGCTGATCACCAACCCAAGGGATATTCCTGCGTTTGTGAAAGAACTCGAGAAAATCGATTTCCACTGCTTCCCGGCCCTCAACACACTCTTTACAGCGTTGATGAATAATGAGGATTTTAGAAAGCTAGATTTTTCTAAACTTCGCATGACATTTGGTGGCGGTATGGCCGTTCAAGTGCCCGTTGCTAAACGCTGGAAAGAACTAACAGGCTGCCTCATCACACAAGGATATGGCTTGTCCGAAACATCCCCTATTGCAACAGGCATGCGTATGGATGCGACCGAATTTAAAGGCACAATAGGACTACCAATGCCTTCAACGGATATCGCTATTCGCGATGAGGCTGGCAATGACATGCCGCTTGGCGAAGTTGGCGAAATCTGTATTCGCGGACCGCAAGTTATGGCTGGTTACTGGAACCGCCCTGATGAAACTGCGAAAGTCATGACGAAAGACAACTTCTTCCTATCCGGCGATATGGGCTATATGGACGAAGCTGGTGAAACGCATATTGTTGACCGCAAAAAAGATATGATCTTGGTTTCTGGCTTCAATGTTTATCCAAATGAAGTCGAAGAAGTCGCTGTGATGCATGAAGGCATTCTGGAGGCAGCTGCCGTTGGTGTTGCCGATGAACACTCTGGTGAAGTCGTCAAGCTTTTCGTCGTCAAGAAAGACCCTAATCTTACCGAAGACGATGTGAAAAAACACTGCGCTGCAAACCTGACGAACTACAAACGTCCGAAACTTGTAGAATTTCGCGACGACCTGCCGAAGACCAATGTGGGCAAAATTTTACGTCGAGAACTGCGCTAAGCAAAACGAAGGCTTAGCGCTAAAACGATGTCTATTAACGCAGATATGCTTATTGATGCATATCTGCGTACTATCCTTAGCACCCCAAGAAACATCCTGAACCATTAGAATCGTAGCAAAAACACTACTGAACGTAAATTTTAATCGATTTAGCTTCACGCTGTCACAATAATTTGCTAAAGCCAACGGCAACACATGGAGCCGATGATGACCAGCAAATCCAAAGCAATCGAAGCCTTGAAATCCCACTTTGAAAACGATGCGCCCAAAGATATGCGTGCTGCCTTTTCAAACGACCCCAAGCGCTTTGAAAAGAACTCGGCCACATTTGATGATTTGCTTCTTGATTGGTCAAAATGTGCCGTCAACGATCAGACACTGACTTTGCTTGAAGATTTAGCGCTCGAAAAGAACGTCGCCTCCAAACGTGATGCGATGTTTAATGGCGAGCACATTAACATTACGGAAGACCGCGCGGTTTTACATACAGCGCTTCGTAATCGCTCGAACCTTCCTATTATCGAAGACGGCAAGGATGTGATGCATGACGTCAACGCCGTACTCGATCAAATGGGCGTATTTAGCGAAGGCGTGCGCTCCGGCGAGATAACAGCTTCAAATGGCAAAAAATTCACAGACATCGTCAATATTGGCATTGGCGGATCAGACTTAGGCCCTGCGATGGCCGTTCTTGCACTGGCCCCTTATCATGATGGTCCGCGCTGTCATTTTGTCTCCAATATTGATGGCGCTCACATCGCCGATACATTGAAGAATGTTCAGCTTGAGACAACACTTTTCATTATCGCCTCAAAAACATTTACAACAATCGAGACAATGACCAACGCGCAAACTGCGCGCCGTGCAATTGTTGAGGCGCTGAGCGAAGATGCTGTTGCACATCATTTCTGTGCTGTTTCTACCGCGCTGGATAAGGTTGCTGACTTTGGCATTAATGAAGACCGCATTTTTGGTTTTTGGGATTGGGTTGGTGGCCGCTATTCACTTTGGGGCGCTATCGGCCTTCCTGTCATGATGGCAATCGGCGCAGTGCGTTTTGGTGAGTTCCTCGATGGCGCACATGCGATGGATAAGCATTTCAAAGATGCACCTACCCGAAAAAACCTTCCCATGATGCTGGGGCTTATCGGATATTATCATCGCGCTATTTGTGATTACTCAACACGCGCTGTTATCCCTTATGATCAGCGCCTTTCACGATTGGCCGCCTACCTGCAACAGCTCGATATGGAATCGAACGGCAAAAGTGTCACTTTGGATTCGCAAAGCGTCAGCGGCCCATCGGGCCCTATCGTTTGGGGTGAGCCTGGTACAAACGGCCAACACGCTTTCTTTCAGCTACTCCATCAGGGCACAGACATAATACCGGTTGAGTTTATTGTTGCAGCCACGGCCCATGAAACCGGCATGGACGTGCATCACCAGCTATTGCTTGCAAATTGTTTTGCGCAATCAGAAGCTTTAATGAAAGGGCGCACCCTTGAAGAAGCTCATCAACAACTTACCGACAAAGGCATGGCGAAAGCTGAAGCGGACCGCCTAGCGCCGCACAAGGTGTTTTCTGGCAACCGTCCATCCACAACACTTGTTTACAAGAAGCTCACTCCCTTTGCGCTTGGCCGCCTGATCGCGCTTTATGAGCACCGCGTTTTTGTTGAGGCGCAGCTTTATGGAATCAATGCCTTTGACCAATGGGGTGTTGAACTTGGCAAAGAGCTTGCAACAGCGCTCTTACCCGTTGTGCAAACAGGTAAAGGCGCTGCCAAGCTGGATAGCTCCACGGCAGCTCTCGTCAAATATGCGTTAGATAATCGCTAGTTACACGAAGGAATATTTACAGGACTGCTCCCTGTTTGCGACACCAACTTACGAATATCTACATTACGAGTGAGGATAAAATAATCCTCCGATGGCGCCCTTCGTATCCATGTTGTGAGCAAAATTGGTTTATCAGGAATCTGGCTTTCTGCACAGCCAGTTGCACTCACTGAAAAACGGCCTTCGCCTTCCACGCCAGCAGCGTTAAGAGCTTTGATGCGAGTTTGTAAGGCTTTCATGGAGACCGCATCCTCTTCGGATAGCCTTGCTATGGCAAGCCGAGAGCCATCCTGCGTACCAATTGAGATGCCTTGCCCCGGAATAGCATTTTCATCGATCACAGGTTTATAAACCTCAACAAAACGCGTCACCTCATCACCTGCATCAAATGACATCGTAACACTGATATCTCCATTGCGAACCCGCAGATAGTGCGGACTACGCACGGCGAAGCGCATATCGCTTGGCTTGGCATCCAACGGCGATAATTGAGAGAGCTTCACCATAGAGGAAACTGGAGTTGTCATGCATCCGCTTAACGGTGCAAGGCATATGAAGGTCGCGAGCATGCTCGCCTGCCGTTGAAATTTTGCTGTATTTAAAGTCACTTAAACGCCTCTACACAAATAAAATCTTGCAATGCGGATATTTATTATTGTAAAACAATAATTATTGCAACGTTTACTTGATGAGAAATATAATGATCGACAAACAAATTACACGAATGATCCAATTGAGCTGTGCAATGCGCTGGCTTTGCTGGCTCTCCATATGCCTCGTTGCACTGGCAAGCATCGCTACGGGCGCAACATGGTTCTTTGAACGCACAGCCTTGGCGGACCATTATACAAACACTTCCTTTTCTGCCGAAAATGTTTCAATTTTTGCACGCGCAACGATCATCCTCATTAATAGTGTAACTGTTATATTCATTTGCAGAGGTCTTGCTGCACTTGCCAGCCTGTTTGCGGCACTTCAACAAAGAGAAGTGCTGACGACACATTCTACGGGCCAATTACGCCTTGCAGGTTTCTGCCTCTTATTCGTCGCTATTTATGGCATTGCAGCCCGAACAGTCTCAATCCTTATCCTCACCAATGACAATCCATTCGGCGAGCGAGAGCTTGTCATCGGCTTTGGAACAAACGAACTTTTCGCATTACTGATGGCTGGAACCTTATTCGTTCTGGGGCATGTATTGTCGATCGCCGCATCGATAGAAGAAGAAAATAAAGGGTTTGTGTAATGCCCATTATTGTTCAACTTGATGTCATGCTTGCTAAACGGAAAATGCGTTCAAAAGAGCTCGCAGAAATAATTGGGATTACAGAGCAAAATGTTTCGCTGTTAAAATCTGGCAAAGTACGTGGTGTGCGCTTTGAAACATTGGAAAAAATCTGCGAAGCGCTGGATTGCCAACCTGGTGATCTCTTAGAATTTACAACAGAAGAAAAGTAACCGCTTGATGCAAAATAGCGTATGGCATAATCACACTATATATAAAATTTAGAGGAAATGATGAGCAAAGCGCCCAAACGTTTACGTAGCCAAGATTGGTTTAATAATCCTGACAACCCTGGCATGACTGCCTTGTACCTTGAGCGCTATTTAAACTTTGGCCTGACGCGAGAAGAGCTCCAATCAGGAAAGCCAATCATCGGCATTGCGCAAACCGGATCTGATCTTTCTCCTTGCAACCGTCATCATATTGAGCTTGCGAAACGTGTGCGCGACGGCATTATTGCCATGGGCGGTATTCCAATTGAATTTCCTGTGCACCCTATTCAGGAAACAGGTAAGCGCCCTACGGCAGCACTCGACCGCAACTTGTCTTATTTATCATGCGTTGAAGTACTTTACGGCTATCCAATTGATGGCGTTGTGCTGACAATCGGATGTGACAAAACCACACCTGCAATGCTCATGGCTGCAGCCACTGTCAATATTCCCGCCATCGCATTGTCTGTTGGGCCAATGCTGAACGGTTGGTGGAAAGGCGAACGTGCAGGTTCTGGCACCGTAATCTGGAAAATGCGCGAGAAGCTTTCTGCTGGCGAAATCGATTATGATGAGTTCATGGATGCAGCGGCGGCTTCAGCGCCTTCCGTTGGCTACTGCAACACTATGGGCACAGCCACGACAATGAACTCGCTTGCCGAAGCGCTTGGCATGCAGTTACCGGGATCAGCGGCAATACCTGCGCCTTACCGCGAGCGTGGCCAGATGTCCTATGAGACAGGCAAACGCATTGTCGAAATGGTGCATGAAGACCTCAAGCCTTCAGATATTATGACGCGTGAAGCATTTGAAAATGCAATCGTCATCAACTCGGCGATTGGCGGCTCCACCAACGCGCCTATCCATTTGAATGCAATTGCACGGCACCTTGGCGTACCGCTGACAAATGATGATTGGCAACAGCTCGGCCACAAAATTCCACTTCTGGTAAATCTAATGCCGGCTGGTGAGTATCTGGGCGAAGATTATTCGCGCGCAGGCGGCGTTCCTGCCGTTGTTATGGAGCTCATGAAAGCGAACCTATTACCGCACCCATCAGCGTTGACTGCCAATGGCAAAACAATGGGTGACAATTGTGGGCAGGCTAAAAACGCCAATGAAGATGTCATCAAAACCGTCGCAAACCCAATGATGGAAAATGCAGGGTTCATAAATCTGACAGGTAACTTGTTTAACTCTGCTATTATGAAAACCAGCGTTATCTCAGAAGAATTTCGCAACCGTTATTTATCAAACCCTGATGAACCCGATGCCTTTGAAGGCAAAGTTATCGTATTTGATGGGCCGGAAGATTATCATCACCGAATTGATGACCCAGCAGAAGGCATTGACGAAAACACAATTCTTGTCATGCGCGGCACTGGCCCTATCGGCTATCCGGGTGGAGCGGAAGTTGTTAACATGCAGCCACCTGCTTACCTCATTAAAAAGGGCATTACATCATTGCCTTGCATCGGTGATGGGCGTCAGTCAGGCACATCAGGATCGCCGTCTATTCTCAATGGTGCACCTGAGGCAGCGGCTATGGGTGCAATCGCACTTTTGAGAACGGGCGACCGCCTTCGTGTCGATCTGAACAAAGCAGAAGTCAATATTTTGATGGATGAAGCTGAGCTACAGCAACGCAAAGAAGCGTTGGCGGCTGAGGGAGGCTATCCTTACCCCGCTTCGCAAACGCCTTGGCAGGAAATTCAGCGCGGTATTGTTGATCAATTTGATGAGGGTATGGTGCTCAAGAACGCGACAAAATATCAAGCAATTGCCCAAAAGATTGGGCTTCCGCGCGACAGCCATTAATTATCGCTCCTTAAATTTAAAGAGCGTTGAAAACCTATAGGAAGCACTTAAAAGAAAATCCATGAGTGATAAAAAAAAGGACCACCGTGTTGGGATTATTCCCTTCTCCGTGCGCGGCGATTTAATCGCCGTGCTTTTTGTGACGTCGCACACCCGCGGGCGGTGGATTTTGCCGAAAGGTCGTTCAAAAAAGGGCGAAACTGATAACGAAGCCTCACTGCGTGAAGCTTTCGAAGAAGCAGGCATTAAGGGCAAAGTACTAACCGACTTTCCCATGACGGTGATGATCGACAAGTCAATTGGCGACGGCACAACCGAGCGCGTTCCGGTAACTTATTACCCAATGTATGTGCGCAAGCAAGTTGATGAATTTCCGGAAAAGGAAAGCCGCGAGCGGCACTGGGCATTACTTGATGATGCGCCACGCGTTGCTTATCACGATGACTATCTTGAAGTGATAAAACAATTCAAACGTCTCGCACCGAAAATCAAAGAAGCTGCAAAAGCCAATAAATAATAGCCGATAATAGCGCGGATGCTGGAACTGTCACCACCCATGCGGCAGCAATAGACAGCGCAAAGTTACGGCGTACCAAACGACGTTTTCTGTGTGCTGCAATTGCGTCGAATGCGTCGTCAGCCGTTGCGTTGAGTTTATGGCCAGGGCGCAATTTACGCTTATTGGGATTTTCAACATATTCTCTTAAAAAGCCGACACCGAACACGGCGCCAATCGCAATATGTGTTGAGCTTACAGGCAGGCCCAAATTACTCGCTATTAGCACAGTCACAGCCGATGAAAGAGCAACACAACATGCGCGCGGTGAATTAAGGCGTGTGATTTTCTCACCAACAACAGCGATTAGTTTTGGACCAAACAAAGCCAAGCCAATTGCTATTCCAAAGGCCCCCACAACCATAACCCAGATCGGGATACCGACCTCTCCTGCCACCCCATCAGTGCCTGAAAGCGTGGAAACGATCGCCGCTAGCGGCCCAACAGCATTGGCCACATCATTGGCACCATGGGCAAATGAAAGCAGAGCAACACCAATAATAAGGGGCACATCAAAAAGCCCGTACATGTCTTTTTTGGTATTTTTCCGTCCGATAATTTTGCGAGCAATATGAGGTTTTGCAAACCAATGGGCGATTACAAATGCGAACGCGGAAGCGATTATGATTTCTAGCGATGACGGCTTCCAAACCTTATTCAGTCCCTTTGTCGCCATATAAGCCGTAAAGGCAGCCGCCATGACTGCGATCAGGATCGGAACCCATTTTTTTGCAGCCGTAATTCTGTCTTCGACGTTCAGGATTTTGATTTTAATTAGGTAAAGCAGGCCTGCGGCAACTGCACCGCCAAACACAGGTGAAATCACCCAGCTTGCAGCGATGAGGCTCATTGTATCCCAATCAACAAGGCCAAAGCCGGATGCAGCAACCCCTGCCCCAAGCACACCGCCAACGATTGAGTGTGTGGTTGATACTGGAGCACTTAGCCACGTGGCCAAATTGATCCACAAACCTGCTGCAAACAACGCAGCAAGCATAAGGAAGCGAAAATTCTGGGTGGAAATCTCACCGCTTTCTGGCGAGATAATACCCTTGGAAACAGTCGACACAACATCGCCGCCCGCAAGCAAAGCTCCGGCTGTTTCGCAAACAGCAGCAATAAGAACGGCACCAAGAACGGTTAGAACCTTACCGCCAACGGCCGGCCCCATATTGTTTGCAACATCATTGGCACCAATATTGAGCGCCATGTATCCGCCGACAATGGCAGCGATGACAACGATAAGCGTTTCATTGCCTAAATCTGAATATAAATGGCCGACCAGAAAGCCTACAATTGCTAAAAACAGCACAGACAAACCAAGCGGGACAACAATTCCTCGCATACCAAAAAACTGAGACTGTCCATATTCGAGACGTCGCAGATCGTTTACATAACGGTTTTCAGGATTTTTCGCGGGGGTGGTCAAACTTGTACTCCGAATTTCTCGCTTCAACATCACGCGGCGAGCAGTAGCAATTTTTTAGCGCAGATTTCACTTAAAAGCTTTAGCTGCAATGAGATTGCCTGTGGAAATTACCGTATACCTTAGCGAACCTGAACATGGCTTTAAGCTAGTGAAAGAGAACAGGCAACAGAAACGACCAATAGGCTGCCCAGCGGGCTGATTGAAACATTCATCCGCGACCGATAAAAGGCATGTTCGTTGCCATAACAGTCATAAACTGAACATTAGCGCCAAGTGGTAAATTCGCCATGTGTAGAACTGAACTTGCAACATGAGCAACATCCATCACAGGTTCTGATTTTATGGATAAATCCGCTTGCGGAACACCTTCCACCATTTCCTTGGTCATATCAGATGCTGCATTTCCAATATCGATTTGGCCACAGGCTATATTATAGGGGCGTCCATCAAGTGAGATTGACCGCGTTAAACCGGTAATCGCATGTTTGGATGATGTGTAAGGTGCAGAACCTGGACGCGGCGCTGAAGCAGAGACAGACCCATTATTGATAATACGGCCACCTTGTGGTTTTTGCTTACGCATAAGGTTAAATGCGCCGCGCGCGCATAAAAATGCACCGTTCAAATTTACATTAATGACTTTGAGCCAGTCTTCGGCTGACACATCGCCAATCGGTGCGGCAGGTACGTTATTACCCGCATTGTTAAACAATATATCGAGCCTGCCATATTTATTTTCGATGCTATCGAAAAGCGCGTCAACTTGCTCAGGCTGCGTAATATCGCTGGCAATCGCTTCACAATCATTGCCAATTTCTACAGCGGCTTTGTTCAGCTTTTCCTGATTTCGGCCTGTGATAATGACAGTATAATCATTATGAGCGAGTGTTTTTGCACATGCCAAACCAATACCGGACCCACCGCCTGTAACTAAAGCTATTCGTGTCAAAGCGCCCTCCTATAAATAATTTAGGCAACATTCATACTGTATCATTCACCCCGAGATGCAATGACTGATTATGGAGCAAAATGTCTTCGCGCAAGGTGTAAAACCCTTGGATTTGACACATAGAACAAGCGCTTGGTCTTGCGCTTTTTCCCAATGCAGGTATTTCCACGCATACCAAGTTTAGAAACACCCATTTTATTTCCGCTTACCTGCGGAACAGTATAATCTGGACCATCGGTACGGAGACCCAGCAATGAGCCAATCTGAATTCATCATCAGAAAGCCTGACGACTGGCATCTTCACTTGCGCGACGGCGATATGCTCAAAGCGGTGGTTGGCCATACAAGTGAGCATTTTGCGCGCGCCATCATTATGCCCAATCTCGTACCGCCAGTTATTACGACTGCGCAAGCCAGTGAATATGCGAAGAGAATTAAAGCTGCTGTTCCAGTGGGGCATAAATTCGAACCGCTGATGACTTTATATCTCACCGAAACAACAGATTTGAGCGATCTCGTTGCCGGTGCTGAGAGCGGCCTTATCAAGGCTGTAAAACTATACCCAGCAGGCGCAACAACCAATTCTGAAAGCGGCGTTCGTAACTTCGAAACGATCGTTCCGATTTTGGAAAAGATGGCTGAAATAGGTCTGCCTCTTTTGGTGCATGGTGAGGTTACAGATCCTCAGGTTGATATATTCGACCGCGAGGCTGTTTTTATCGAACGTGTGCTTGATCCAGTTCGCACCAAAGTCCCTGAACTCAAAGTCGTCATGGAACACGTAACGACAAGTGACGGTGTTGATTATGTAATGTCTGGCGGCGACAATATTGGCGCGACGATCACCACGCATCATTTAATCATCAACCGCAATGCCTATCTGGCGGGCGGTATCAAGCCGCATTATTATTGCCTGCCTGTTGCCAAGCGCGAAGAACACCGCCTTGCCCTTAGAAAAGCTGCAACCTCTGGCAATGCGAAGTTTTTCCTTGGAACAGATTCTGCCCCACATCCTGATGGTGCAAAAGAAGCAGCATGCGGCTGCGCTGGCATTTACACATCCCTCAACACATTGAGCTGTCTTGCCCATGTGTTTGAACAGGACGGAAAGTTGGAAAATCTGGAAGCATTTGCAAGTTTGAATGGCCCGGCATTTTATGGATTAAAGCCCAACGATCAGCGCGTTCGTTTCACCAAATCTGAAACACCTATTGCATACCCAGACAAAATAAACGTTCAAAACGACAAAGTAACTGTATTTGACCCCGGCTTTCCATTATTTTGGAAACATGAAGAGATTAGCACCGACACCATTTGAGCGCTGCGACCTATAGAAGGCACAATGATGAACACAAGTAACTTTCCTGACCGCGAATTAATGGCCGAAATGACGGCGAAAATGCTGCTGGAGATCGGCGCTGTTCATTTTCGCCCCGAAGAGCCTTATATGCTCACATCGGGCCTCGCGAGCCCTGTCTATATCGACTGCCGCAAGCTGATTTCTTATCCGCGTATCCGCAGCACATTGATGGATTTTGCCGCTGGCGTGATTTTGCGTGATATCGGTTTTGAACAAATCGAAAGTGTTGCTGGCGGTGAAACAGCAGGCATACCTTTTGCGGCATGGATTTCTGAACGCCTTGCACTGCCGATGCATTATGTACGTAAAAAGCCAAAAGGCTTTGGCCGCGATGCGCAAATCGAAGGCAATTCCGTTGATGGCAAGCGCGTTTTGCTGGTTGAAGACTTAACAACCGATGGCGGCAGCAAGATCAAATTCTGTGAAGCGATACGCCAAGCTGGTGGTGAAATCTCAGATACAATTGTTGTGTTCTATTATGACATCTTCCCAGAAGCCGTCGAGAACCTTCAATCAATCGGCCTCAACTTGCATTACCTTGCCACATGGCGCGATGTTTTGGCTGTATGCCAAAAGAACAATTACTTCGACAAAGAAACATTGGCGCAAGTCGAAAGCTTTTTGGATGATCCACTGACTTGGTCTGGTGCCCATGGCGGCGTGACCAAAATTTCATCAGTCGACTAATCAAATTATATCTAGCTGCCGTCACCCAGTTTTAAAACGGCAGCTAGATTTTGCGACTATAATTGAACCGCAACCAACCCAACAAAATCACCCATTTTAATGAGACCCGGAACGTGGCGTGCGGTGAGAATACCCTCACGCTTAGCCTTCAAAGTTTCTGGCTGCTGGCCCGTGCGATCACTTGGCCACACGCGAGCGATTGGCTGGCCTTCACTTACAACATCGCCAAGATCAACAAGGTATTCAATCAGTCCCGCCGTTTCAGCAAAAACGAAACAACTCTCATCGGGCATATCAAGTTGCACCGTTTCACTAAGCTCAATTGTGCCAGACAATATTCCGGCATGAATAAGCAAATTACGAATGCCCTTTTTAGCAATCGCCACACTGCGCGCAGTTGATGTTCCGGCACCGCCAAGCTCGGTGGTGACAAAGACTTTGCCTTGCGTCTCTACCTCTGTGTCAAACATGCCGACATTATCGATCTCAAGCATGCGCACAGAATATGGCGCATTGAACGCTTGCATCGCTGCCATACAATCTCGTTCTTGCGCCTTATTGTCCAAGACATGTGCTGCTGCAAAAGGAAGGAAATCTAACGTTCGCCCGCCTGAATGAAAGTCCAGAACGATGTCTGCCATCGGCACAAGTTCAGTGGCTATATAATGACATATTTTTTGTGTGACCGTACCATCAGGACGCCCTGGAAAGCTGCGGTTCATATTGTTGCCATCTATCGGTGAACAGCGAAGCCCTTTAGAAAAAGCAGGTAAATTCATCATTGGCAGAATTATCACGCGGCCTTTTATATCGTCAGGTCGCAGGGATGCAGCAAGGTCCTGCAAAGCGATAGGGCCCTCATATTCATCGCCATGGTTGCCCCCTGTTAAGAGTGCGGTCGGGCCATGCCCGTTTGCAACAACAGTGATCGGTATCATCACCGAACCCCACGCACTATCATCGCGGCTATAGGGAAGCTTCAAAAAGCCATGATGTGCACCATCTTCATCAAAGGGTATCGTCGCGCTAATCGGATTTTTACTCATCATTTTACCCATAGTTCCCGAGGTGTTGTGCATAGGCATTCATGACCACTTTCGGTGATCAAAATCGGCTCGGTAATTTCCAGCCCACCATCGTCTAGCCACAGCGCAGGCATGAAGTGAAATGTCATACCGGGCTCTAAAATAGTAGTGTCGCCGCGGCGAAAAGATATCGTGCGCTCACCCCAATCTGGCGGGTAGCTCAAGCCGATTGCATATCCGCAGCGGCTGTCTTTTTCAAAACCTGCTTTATTAAGCGTTGCGTTGAATGCGTTGGCAATATCTTGCGCTTGATTGCCCGGTTTTGCTTGCGCTAAGCCCGCATCAATTGCATCAAGTACCGCGCTTTCAGCATCTCTGTATTTCTGCGGCACATCGCCTAAAAACAAGGTTCGCGATTGCGGACATTGATACCGACGGTGCGCGCCCGCTATTTCGAAAAAAGTTGCTTCATTATTTTCCATGGGGCGATCATCCCATGTCAGATGCGGCGCGGTCGCATCCATACCGGACGGCGCCATTGGCACGATGGCTGGATAATCCCCCCAAAAACCATCTGCGCCACGAATACCAGTCACGTAAATTTCCGCGATTAAATCGTTCTTGCGCATACCCGGTTCAGCGCATTCCAAAATACGTGCATGCATCGCTTCGACGATACGCGCTGCGCGCTGCATATATTCAATTTCCCGCTCTGATTTGACCGCGCGTTGCCAGTTCACAAGGCCAGAACAATCCTTGAAGTTGGCTGTAGGCAGTCCCTCAAGTAGCTTCATATGCGCGGTGGCGGAGTAATAATAATTATCCATCTCAACGCCAATATTTGCTGTCTCAAGACCAAGCTCGGACAGTAAAATAGCGAGCTCTTGCATCGGATGCTTGTCAGGATTTTGCACAAACGTATCGTCATATCCGCGAATATTATCTTCATTATCCATAAACACGGTACGGCGTGCGCCCAGCACATCCATTGCGCGGCCCCACCAGATAGGGTCGCCCTCATGTGTCAGAATTACCCCTTGATAGACATAGAACGACCACCCGTCATAACCGGTCAACCAAGACATATTCGAAGGGTCGCACACGACAATCGCCTCAAGTCCAGCAGCAGACATCGCTAGCCGCGTTTTGGCAATACGGCGCTGATATTCGGCATTCGTGAAGTTTTTCTCGTAAGTTGCCATCTGACGAACCGTGCCTTTCTAATTGCCACAGGGGCAAGTTTCAAACGCAATATCCTGAACACCGGCTCCGGTCAGATCAGTGATTGTGTGTTTTGAGTTGGAGCGATTTGGCACTTGCGATAAGTACCTCCCCATCTCCGCTCGCTTACGGTCTGTGTAAATTTTCTCCACGTCAAGGTCAGTTTTTGCCTATCGATTTTGAGTATCTTTCAAAGCACCCAGCATCCGCAATTGACAAGCAGGTTGGCTTATCCGAAACGATATGACGATGAAAACCCAACGCCTCGACAAGATTGATCTCAGCCTTTTGGCCGCCCTTGCCAGAAATGGTCGCTTGAGCAAAAGCGAACTTGCACGCCGCGTTGGACTTGGCACAACATCATGCTGGGAAAGAATACAGCGGCTTGAAGAAGCTGGTGTGATTACGGGATACCGCGCTGAGTTTTCCCTTCGCGCACTGGGCCCTACGGTCACTGTTTTCGTTATGATTGAACTTGGTGAGCACCGCGCACAAGACTTTGATCAATTCGAACGCGAAATGGCAAAGCACGATGAAATTACCGGCTGTTGGGCACTTGGCGGCGGTTATGATTATCTAATGCAAGTCGTCACCCGCGACATCGACAGTTATCAATTGCTGATTGATAATGTTCTGGAGCAACGGGCCGGCGTAAAGCGCTATTATAGCTATATCGTTACAAAACCGGTCAAGGATGCGCCGCCGCCTTTTGAAATACTCTCTCAGAAATAGGCTTTTCTTCCGATGTATTTTCGGAAAACACGACTAATCTGCGAATAATTTTCGCTGCCAGTTATGATAGTTTGTGACCACCAATCTTCTTTCTAATTGAGGCTGATGTGTCCAAGCTCGTTAACATCCGGCATTCGCCAAACTAAACGACCGCAATATGCTGCGAAGGGCCGCGCATCGACTTGGAAGTCTTTACTGAAATAAATATGTTTGCCGCGACTGGGCTAAAACAAAGGAAAAAGAGATGAATAAGCAGCTTACCAATGATCAATTAACGCAGTGGGACCACGATCACTTTTTCCATCCGTCCACCCATCTTGGTCAGTTTGCACGCCGCGAAATGAGCAACCGCATTATCACAGGCGCAAACGGCGTTTATATCACAGACCGCGAAGGGCGCAGTTCGCTTGATGCGTTTGCTGGCCTCTATTGCGTCAATGTTGGTTATGGCCGCACGGAAATTGCCGATGCTATTGCCGAGCAAGCCCATGAGCTTGCCTATTATCATTCCTATGTTGGCCATGGCACCGAGGCATCTATCACGCTTTCAAAGATGATTGCAGAACGCGCGCCGGATGGCATGAATCATGTCTATTACGGACTTGGTGGTTCTGATGCCAATGAGACAAACATCAAGCTGGTTTGGTATTATAACAATGTTCTTGGCCGTCCTGAAAAGAAGAAGATCATCTCGCGTTGGCGCGGTTATCATGGTTCGGGTCTCGTAACTGGATCGCTGACAGGGCTTGAGCTTTTCCATAAAAAGTTTGATCTGCCGCTTAGCCAAATCCTTCACACCGAAGCACCTTATTATTACCGCCGCAATGATCTATCGATGAGCGAAGAGCAGTTCTCTGCCCATTGTGCAGCAGAGCTTGAAGCTATGATCGAACGCGAAGGCGCAGATACAATCGCTGCATTTATCGGCGAGCCTGTTCTTGGCACGGGCGGCATTGTGCCGCCGCCTAAAGGTTATTGGGATGCGATCCAAAAGATTTTGAACAAACACGATATTCTTTTAATCGCCGATGAGGTTGTCACTGGCTTTGGCCGTCTCGGCACAATGATGGGCTCTGATCATTACGGCATGAAGCCGGATATCATCACGATCGCGAAGGGGCTTACTTCTGCCTATGCGCCATTATCAGGCTCAATCATTTCTGACAAAATGTGGGCCGTGCTGGAACGTGGTACAGATGAGAATGGTGCCATTGGACATGGGTGGACATATTCTGCGCACCCAATTGGCGCGGCCGCTGGTGTCGCAAACTTGAAACTTTTGGACAAGCTTGATCTTGTTTCTAACGCACGCAACATTGGCCAATATCTCAACCAAGCTATGGCTGAGGCTTTGGGCGAACACGCTCATGTTGGCGAGATTCGCGGAGAAGGCATGTTATGCGCTGTCGAGCTGGTCAAGAACCGCGATAACCGCACATTCTTTGATGCATCGGAAAAACTGGCACCGCGCATTGTTGGTAAGATGCTGGAACACGGTGTCATCGCACGCGCTATGCCACAAGGCGACATTATTGGCTTTGCGCCTCCATTCTCGTTATCACGTGAAGAGGCGGATAAAATTGTTGAGGCAACAAAAGCTTCCATCATTGAAATTTTAGGCTGATCGGCCCCGCCGCACATACAATTGTGGAGCCATAATTTGGCTTCACATATAAAGACTTAAGGCCTCCCCATAAGATATCTGAACTGTATTTGATGAGCGCAATCTTGCTCATCAAACTCGGTTTCTGTTCACCAAGCCGCTCACCCATTTGCATTCTAGTGCCGACTGCATGTTATACAGCAGCGAATCAATTGAAGGGCACTGCCGTAAGTTTGCTTCGCATGGTGCAAATCACGCACATATGTTGCCCGTTAATCAGAATATTATCGGAGGTCACTGTGCCAAAGAAAAAGAAAATCGTTGTCAAAATCGGATCCAGCCTATTAGCAAATAGCGATCGATTGACGCTTAGATATGCCTTTATGAACGGCTTGATGAGCGATCTCGCACAATTGCAAAAAGAAGGCCACGACATCATTCTGACGTCATCGGGTTCTGTCGCGCTGGGCCTCAACATGATTGGCAAGCGTCCTGAAGATGCAGGCATCATGGACAAGCAAGCGGCGGCGGCCTGCGGGCAGCCCCTCTTGATGAACGCTTACCGGCAAGTTGCCTCAGAGCATGGAATGGGTGTTGCTCAAATGCTGGTAACAGCTGGCGACATGGAGGAGCGTAGGCGGTTTTTGAACATTAAAAACACCATGATGCGGCTACTTGAAAGCGACATCATGCCTATCGTGAACGAAAATGATTCCATTGCTACGCATGACTTGCGCGTGGGAGATAATGACCGTCTATCGGCTAAAGTCGCTCAGATGATTGAGGCAGACCTATTGGTCATTCTGACCAGTGTAGAAGGTCTTTATGACCGTGACCCATCTGATCCCGATGCTAAATTTATTTCTGAAGTGGAAGATGTGAGCCAACATCTAGAATCAACCACCAGCATCAGCGCTTTGGGTAGTGGCGGCATGTTGACCAAAATGCAGGCCGCGAGCATGGCGCAGCATGCGGGCGTCGAAACGATTATTGCAGATGGCATCATCGAACGTCCAATCTCATCGGTCCTAAACAATGAACGGCGCTATACGCGCTGCCTTGTCACTGGTGAAACGGCAACGCCGCTCAAAATTTGGCTTAGCAACCGATTGCA
Organism: Ahrensia sp. 13_GOM-1096m; assembly: GCF_000620605.1. NCBI lineage: Bacteria > Pseudomonadati > Pseudomonadota > Alphaproteobacteria > Hyphomicrobiales > Ahrensiaceae > Ahrensia > Ahrensia sp. 13_GOM-1096m. The sequence goes on along the minus strand of NZ_JIAX01000006.1, from coordinate 282,948 downwards.
GGTGTCTGGTACACTCGTCGTTCCTAAAGATGTGGCAGCCGCCGTGATAACAGGAAAATGTGGCATCAACCGAAGCAATATAATTTCAATTCAAGGCGAATTCACAAAAGGCGATGTACTACATGTCTATGATGAAGACGGCACGGAAGTCGCGCGCGGCCTAACAAACTTCTCCTCAGAAGAAACAATGCTGATGGCACGCCATCTTGATATGCCGGTTGAAGACGTTATCGGCTACAAGACCAAGAGCGATGTTATTGCTGCAGAGAACATTTTAGTTCTTGAAGAGACCCACCTTCCGCTCGATGCGCCGGAAGATGATCAAAGGGTCGTCGTGCAAATTTAGTTTCACACGTTCAACAGTTCAAAAATCATAGCTATGGAGCAGATATCTTTGCCACGCCGAAGCCTGCTCCATACACTTTGTAATAATAAGACTTGTATTTAATCACCATGCAGCAGTTTTCACCTGCCCGCTGCTTAAGTATACACAGCTAGTCTCTTTTCTATATCTGAAATGTAAGTTCAATTGCCTGCTGCAGAGTAGACAAATGGGATAAACATGAATATTAAATGTTACTGTATAACATTACAGAAAGATTTTCATGTTAAAATTCCGTCATCAACTCGCCCTTCTTTCAGGAGCAATTTCGCTATCGTTAGCGGCATCAGTCACGACAGTGTTGGCTGATGATGAAACAAAAGAAGTTTGGCGTTTATTTGTATCAGATCAAGCAGAGTCCAAAGTAACGGTTATCGACCCTACTGAAGGCAAAATCCTCCAGCAATTTACGACAGATGGCTATGTGACCCATCTTGTGCCCAGCCAAAGTGGTGAAACACTGTTTGCAGTGCAAATGGACCATGATGCTGTCAATGTCATTGCAAGCGGCATTTCCCTTTCAGGGCACGGTGATCACAGCGATATTGAGATCGAAAAATCGAAAATATTACCTATGAAACTAGAAGGCGCGCGGCCTGTGCATGTGATCCCTCACGGTGATAAAATGGTTCAGTTCTTTGACCGTGAAGGTGAAGCTAGAGTCTATTCAGAACATGAACTTCTAGAGGGTAACGCAGATTATAAAACCGTCAAAACGGCAGCGCCACATCACGGCGTGGTCGTTCCGATGGGAGACTACTTTCTGGCTTCTGAACCCAATCTTATGGTTGAAACCAAAGCCGATGAACTGCCGCCACGTCTTGGCGTAAAAGCCATAGACAAAAATGGTGAAACGGCTCGCGATGTTGCCACCTGCACCGGCCTGCATGGTGAGGCCCATTCAGCTGGGCTCGTTGCTTTTGGTTGTGAAGAAGGCGTTATTATTGCCAGCGTTGATGGCAGCAATGTGCCAGAATTTAAAATGTTAGAATATAGCGTTGATATGCCTGAAGGACAGGTGGGAACACTTGCGGGCGGCAAAGCTATGCAATTCTTCTTGGGCAATTATGGCGCGGACAAGCTCGTCATTATCGATCCTTCTACCGTCAATCCCTATCAGGTGGTGAACCTTCCAGTACGTTATGTCAGCTTCGCCCTTGATCCTGCAAATGTGAAAATCGCCTATGTTTTCACCGAGGACGGCAAGCTGAGTGCACTCAATATATTAAGCGGAAAGCTTGAACATTCCGCTCAAATTACTGAACCTTATAGCAAGGATGGTCATTGGCGCGATCCACGTCCAAGAATTGCTGTGATGGGCGATATTATTGCCGTTACCGATCCGAGCAAAGGGCTTGTCCGTCTTCTTGATAGCAAGAGCTTTAAGGAAGAAAAAACGATCACAGTTGAAGGCCTTCCCTTCAACATAACCGCCATCGGTGGATCTGGTCTCCAACACTAACACTTAACCGGAGGTAGAAAGTTCTGCCTCCGGTGACATTAAACATAGTCAACTCAATGTGAGACTAATCATGATTTCCCAATCCAATGACGCACGCTTACCCGTTACTGTACTTTCTGGCTTCTTAGGTGCAGGCAAAACAACACTGCTCAACCATGTTCTCAACAACCGCGAAGGACGCCGCGTTGCTGTTATCGTGAACGATATGAGCGAAGTAAATATTGATGCGGACCTGATACGCGAAGGCGGGTCTAACCTCTCGCAAACCGATGAAAAATTGGTCGAGATGACCAATGGTTGCATCTGCTGCACATTGCGCGATGACCTGTTGGCAGAAGTAAGACGCTTGGCTGACGAAGACCGGTTTGATTATCTCCTCATCGAATCTACAGGCGTATCGGAACCATTACCCGTTGCCGCAACATTTGAGTTTCGCGATGATCAAGGCGCTAGCCTTTCCGATGTCGCTAGACTTGATACGATGGTCACAGTTGTTGATAGCGTTAACCTGCTCAATGATTATTCAAGCCATGACTTCATTAAAGATCGCGGCGAAAGCCTTGGCGAAGAAGACGACAGAACGCTTGTCGACTTACTTGTGGACCAAATCGAATTTGCCGATGTTGTCATCCTGAACAAGTCGGGCGCGGCCGAACCGCAAAAGCTAGACGCTGCCCGCAAGATCATCACGGCATTGAACCCTGATGCGCGCATTATCGAAACTGATTATGGCGTGGTTAAACAAAACGATATTTTCAATACGGGGCTGTTTGACTTTGATACCGCTCATGAGCACCCACTTTGGGCAAAGGAACTTTATGGCTTTGCCGATCATATTCCAGAAACCGAAGAATATGGTGTTTCGTCTTTTGTTTATCGCGCTCGGCGACCTTTCGCTCCCCAACAGATACACGACATACTCAACGGCCCATTGCCTGGCGTTATTCGCGCCAAAGGGCATTTCTGGATCGCCACGAGGCCTGAATGGGTTGCAGAGTTTTCGCTTGCTGGCGCATTAAGCAGCATTAAGCCGCTGGGCACATGGTGGGCGAGCGTTCCTAGAGAGAGCTGGCCGGAACAGGCATCCGTTTCCAAGTATATTGAAAAACATTGGAGCGACGCTTTCGGCGACAGGCGGCAGGAAATCGTGTTTATCGGCTCTGATATGGATAAGGAAGCCATTACAGCTGCGCTCGACAATGCATTGATAGGCAGCGAAACCAAGTTTGAACCCGAACTATGGACCAAGCTTTCTGACCCATTGCCAAATTGGCAACGTGCGCCACAAGCAGCATAGTTTTAACTTCATCATCTAAAATGGATATGGCAGTCAATCGGTCGAGGAGCCTCTACATGGCATCTGGACCAGACTTGCCTGTCCATTCACAATAAACGCCTATTGATCAGCGTCGACGCTGAAACAGCAAGCATTACATCGCCGCTACTCGGACAAAGCAATTACTTAAATTATTTGGAAATGGTGCACCCGGGAAGATTCGAACTCCCGACCCCTTGATTCGTAGTCAAGTGCTCTATCCAGCTGAGCTACGGGTGCGTGACGCTAATGCACTGCATTGCGACTTGGCGGTTGGTAGTCCTTCGAAAACAAAAATGCAAGTGTAGAATTGCAGGTTTTTCACTCTAAACTGAATTTTATCGCGCCAATCAGTTTTCCGACGGGTTTAACCCTGTCATTGTTTCCTTCGCCGCTAACTTATCCCCCAAGATTTGCGGAAGATGAATCTCGAAATGAGTACCAACCGTGCGCCCTTCGCGAAGTTTGATTGAACCACCATGTGCGGTGATTAACTCATGCGCAATGGCAAGGCCAAGGCCCGTACCGTTGTGGCGTGCAGAACCCTTGAATGCAGAGAACAGATTGTCCAACGCTTTTTGAGGAAGGCCGGGACCTGTGTCTTCAACGTGAATGATGATATTTGCGCCGTCTTTCGTTGCAGATATATCAAGGCGCTTAATGGATGACGGCATTTGATCATCACGCATCGCTTGAACGGCGTTACGGCACAGATTGTGAAGCACACGAAACAACTGTTCAGGATCAGCATCCACCTCAAAGGCATTATCCACAGCCGATGCAAACTCTAAGCCTTCATCCGCAGCAACACCTAAATGATCACGGACATCTTCAATGACCGATGATAACGCAATGCGGCGGCGCTCTGGGGTCTGCTCCTGCGCCTTGCCGTAGGAAAGAACATCATTGGTGTAATTAACGGCGCGGTCGAGTGTGCGAACGAGTTTTGGACCAAAGCGTTTCACTGCCGGATCATCGCTATCAGCCAGCATATCAGACATGAGCTGGGCCGAGGCCAATATGTTGCGCATATCATGATTTATTTTGGAAACCGCCAACCCAAGATCGGCCAAGCGCTTTTGGCTGCGTAACGTATTCTGCATTTGCCGCTGCATTGAAGTAAGTTCGCGCGCGGCAATCCCCATTTCATCATTGCTATCTTTAAACTGAGTAATGGCATCAGGCGCAGATGGGTTTGCGGCAAATTTTAACATTGAACGCGTTATCGCACGGGCCGGCTTGATCATGATGCGATTGATTGCAAGGAAAACGAGCAGCGCCGTGAGCACAGATATCAGCAGGGAAATGAGAGCCACATTGCGCGCATAAATCAGCATCGCCTCGCGCAGCTTGTCATCTTTGAGAACCATTTCGATTATTTGTTCTGAATCGCCAATTTTCCCCACAACCCGCAGCGCTTTATCGCCGCCAAAAACCATCGTATCGAACGCATCAACAATTGCATCAATAGGCGAAAAACTATTCACGTTGACCATGTCATCGACTTGCGGCGGCATTTGAGCAACAACAACCAGCCGTGCAACTCCACCCGTGCGCAAAGCGATTGCTTTTGCACCAGTGGCCATCAACACTTCATCTTGCGCTGCTCGTGATAAATCTGCGCTTGTTTCGGTTGAAATCAAAACACTCGCAGCGCCAGCGGTGTTCAGGCGCTCCTTCAGCCATTCAATTCGAAAATTGGCGACCGAAGGCACAAACATCAATATTTCTGCAAACAGCACGAATAAAATCGTGAGCCCCAACAATTTGGATGAAAGGCTACGCGTGGCGCTTACTTTAATTTTGTTTGTATCGGCTACATCAGCAGACATTGAGGAACCTTCTTTATGTGCCGTTATTCAATTTAAACTTAACCAAACATGCGCAAGAAGCCAATGATACGGCGCACGAATGGTTTGCGTGTCATTGGAGCAGAAAATGATGTCGCTGCCCGTTTTGAAATTTCCGTCATTGTTGGATATGGCGCAATATAGCCACGCAAGTCCTGAACTTTCATCTTTTGCGACACGGCCAAGGAAAAGACATTGATCATCTCACCGGCGCCATGTCCGGCAATCGATGCGCCCAATATCCGGCCTTTTTTATTCGTAATGATTTTGACCAGACCTTCGGTCTTGCGTTCTGCTTGCGCTCTATCATTTTCAGCATAAGGCCAACGCAGAATGGTCACATCGCCGTTTCGTTTTCGTGCTGCTTCTTCATTGAGACCAACATGAGCCAACTCAGGATCAGTATAGGTTGCCCACGGAATAATATCGCGGTTCTCTTTGCCAGGTAAGCGGAACAAAATAGACTGAACAACAAGCCCTGCGTGATAACCAGCAACATGCGTAAACTGGAAACCACCGGCAACATCGCCAATCGCATAGACGCGCTTGTTGGATGTTCGAAGCGCGTTTGACACTTTGATGCCACTGCGCTCAAACTTAATCCCAGCCTTTTCAAGATCGAGACCGTTTATGTTTGCAGCGCGCCCTGTTGCGACCAAAATATGTGAACCAACAACGTCTTTGGTTCCATCTTCTGTCTCAACAGTAACTTTGATTGTTGTTTTGGTCTTTTGGGCGACTTCAACAACTTTTGTGCCCTCCATGATTTGAACGCCATCAGCACGGACATTGCGCAACACCACTTCGGCCAATTCAGGATCGTCTTTACCAAGCGCTTTGAACCCTTCAATGACGGTCACTTCGCTGCCTAAGCGGCGATGCGCTTGCGCCATCTCTATGCCGATTGGTCCGCCGCCAATGACGATCAAATGGGCAGGTCGGCGCGTTTGGTCAAACAGCGTCTCATTGGTCAAATATTCAACTGTATCCAGACCTGGAATTGGCGGCACAAAGGCTGATGATCCGGTTGCAACAACAAAGCGTCGCGCTTTAATCTCATAGTCTCCGGCGATTACAGTTTCTTTGTCGACAAATTTGCCATGCGCTTCGATAACTTTGACACCTAGCGCGGTAAAACGCTCGACAGAATCATTGGGTGCAATGGCGCCGATCACGCTGTGAATATGATCATGCACTTTTTTAAAGTTAACTTCCGGCTCGACTGATTTAATGCCGAATTTGTCGGCATGACGCATTGTGCTTGCGGCTTTACCAGCTGCAATGATGGCCTTGGAGGGTACGCAGCCATAATTCAGGCAATCGCCGCCCATTTTGCCGCTTTCGATCAATACGACTGAGACGCCAAAGGCCGCTGCAGCTGCTGCAACAGACAAACCACCTGATCCGCCGCCGATAACACAAATATCTGGTTTGATTACTTCAGTCATTTTCGTCCCCTTAATATAGAGCTTGCCGCTACATGTTTATTGAATACTCAATTCCGGCGGCGTAATTTTTTGACGATTGTTGGTATGACGGCAACAATTGCGAGTGCTGCAAATGCTAGTGTAATTTCTGTCGTCACCAAATCGGCAACGCTTGCTTCCTGCCCAGATTCTTGTGCGGCTATCAGTACGCTTTCGACCCCTTGGCCCAAATAAGCATAGGCAAAAACACCGGGTAAAATACCGATAAAAGTTCCGGCCACATAACTACGCAGTGGAACATTGAACAAAGCAGGTGCGATATTCATAATAAAGAACGGTAATATGGGCGCAATCCTCAAAACGATAAGATAGCTGAAAGCATTCTTCTCAAAACCATCGGCGAGGTTTTTAACTCTACCTCCAACTTTTTCTTTCAAGAAATCACCAAAAGCCGTTTTAGCCGCAATAAACAGAACGGTTGCACCCAGTGTTGCTGAAATAGCCACGACGATGCCGCCCACAAGCCAGCCAAACAAAAAGCCACCAAAAATCGTTAAAATAGAAGCTGCAGGAAATGAAAAGGCCGTTGCAACCGCATATAAAGCACCAAATGACAGCAAAGCTCTCACATAATTGGCTTCGACATAGGCGCTTAGCGCTTCACGTTGTTCTGCTAGAAAACTTAAACTGAAATATTCATTCAGCCCAAAAGCGTATCCAAGACCCAACCCGCCAACAATAACAGCGACAGGCAAATAGCGCTTCCAAGCTGCCGTTTTGGGCTTGGCAATCCCGTCGCCGCGAACGTCTTCTGCTTTTTGGGTCATAACCATTGATGTATCAGTCATTTCATCGTTCCCGCAACGTACTTGCGTTCCTGCTGTGCTTTATTGCCAATTGGAAATGCGGTTTTTTGTGATCAACAACAACCAACAAACACGTGAAGCGCGCGTTATCGAGCGGGATTCTCTATCTTCTCGTAATAATCGAGGGTGATATCTTGCTTTTTATCATCAAGGAATTGACCGCAAATCGATCAGATTGCATTGACAATCGGGTTTTGGTCGATCATAAGCCACCAACGATTGGGCTTAAGGGTCCGGCGGCAGCAAATATTGCGCCTACACCGGTCGATCTAGTCCTTCCAAGTAACAAGATTAGAGGTCATCGCTCAAGTGCGGTGAGATAGACATGTCAACGAAACGTACTTTTCAGCCTTCACGCCTTGTTCGCGCACGCCGTCACGGTTTCCGTTCGCGCATGGCAACAGCAGCTGGCCGCAATGTTTTGGCGCGTCGTCGCGCTAAAGGCCGTAAAAAGCTTTCTGCGTAATTTGTTTTACCGGCTTTGAGCAGCTTTAGGGCATGGCACAATCCGGAAAAGCGAAACACAACTTTCCTCACATGATGCGAAAGCGCGCTGAATTTCTCAGCGCGCGAAATGGCGCACGCGCCACAGCATGCGCTTTGCGCTGCGAAACGCATATCACTGACGAAAGCCGCGACCATCCGCGTATCGGCTTCACAGTGACAAAGAAAAATGGCAATGCCGTTAAGCGCAACCGTATCAAACGGCGTATGCGCGGTGCTATTCAAAGCATCAAGAACCTTAAAATGCGCAACGGCAATGATTATGTGCTTATTGCAAAGCCTAACGCTTTGACTGTGCCATTTGTCACATTGCAGTCAGACATTGCAGACCTCATACGAAAATCCCACAAGCGGCTCGACACTACCCCAGCTGCCCAAAATGCGAAACCGGACGTGTAAACCATGGATAATAACCGCAACCTCTTTTTGACTATCGCTCTGTCGGTCGGCATTTTGTCGCTTTGGCAGATTTTTTATGTCAATCCGCGCATCGAAGATCAGCGACAAGCCGAGATCGCGCAGCAGGCTGCTAACCCACAGACAACACCTTCGAGTACAGCAGCAGGTGACATTCCTGCCGGCAGCGCAACAAGTAACGCCGCATCAAACGGCGATATCCCGCAAGCTGCATCCGATTCTGCAGCAAATGGCATTGCAGACCGTGCGAGCGTATTGGCAAGCAGCGAACGCGTCGCAATTGATACAGACCTTCTAAAAGGTTCGATCAATCTTAAGGGCGCACGCTTTGACGACCTCTCGCTTAAAAATTACCATGTAACCGTTGATAAGAGCTCTCCAATTGTAGACGTGCTTACGCCCGCAGGCGCCGACCGCGCCTATATTGCTGAATTCGGCTATGCTGGTTTTGATGGCGCACCTGGCCCGAGCACGACTTGGACAGCTCCATCAGGCGCGACATTGACACCATCGTCTCCCGTTACACTGACGTATGAAGCACCGAACGGGCTGACATTTAACCGCACAATCGAAATTGATGATCAGTACCTGTTCACAATTACGGATGCTGTGGAAAACACTGGCGCGGAAGCTGTTTCAATTCAAAACTACGGTCGCACAACACGTTATTTCAAACCTGACACGGCTCCTATTTTCATTCTTCACGAAGGTATGGTCGGTGTAACGGGCGAAAAAGGCTTGTTGGAAACAACATTTTCAGAAATGGAAGATGACGGCTCCATCACGCCGGACAAATCGACAGATGGCTGGCTCGGCATTACCGATAAATACTGGGCAACAGCCCTTATTCCCGGTGGCGGCGGTGCGCAGACACCATTTCAGCCGCGCTATTCGTATTTCACACAAGGCACACCGCGCTATCAGTCTGACTATTTGACCGATGCCATTTCTGTTGAGGCAGGCGCCACAACAACGGTTAAGGCCCAGCTTTTTGCAGGCGCGAAAAAAACAAGCATCATTGATGCCTATGAAGACAGCCAAGGTATCCGTCAGTTTGAGCTGATGATTGACTGGGGCTGGTTCCACTTCATCACGAAGCCGCTTTTCACATATATCATGAACCCTTTGTATGAGTTGATCGGCAACTTTGGTATCGCCATTCTTCTTACAACGGTCATCGTGAAGGCAGTATTTTTTCCGCTCGCCAGCAAGTCTTACAAGTCTATGGCACGCATGAAAGTCATGCAGCCGAAAATGGCTGAAATTAAAGAGAAGTACGGCGACGATCGCGAAAAAATGCAAAAAGCGATGATGGAACTGTACAAGAAAGAAAAGATCAATCCGGTCGCAGGCTGTTGGCCAATGCTGGTCCAGATTCCTGTTTTCTTTGCGCTCTATAAAGTGATCTACATTACAATCGAAATGCGCCATGCGCCATTCTTCGGCTGGATACAGGATCTATCCGCACCAGACCCATCAAGCATCTGGGAGCTATTTGGCCTCATCCCATGGGGTGCAGCAGATGTTCTGCCACCATTTGTTCTTTTGGGTGTTTGGCCGATCCTTATGGGTATTACAATGTTCGTTCAAATGCAGATGAACCCTGCCCCACCGGACCCAACTCAGCAGATGATTTTCCGTTGGATGCCGATTGTGTTTACATTCATGCTTTCAACATTCCCTGCCGGTCTTGTAATCTATTGGGCTTGGAACAACACATTGTCTATTATTCAGCAGGGCTACATTATGAAGAAAAATGGCGCTGAAATCGCTTTGATGGACAATGTTAAAGCTATGTTCGGCAAAGGCAGCAGTAAGCCAAGTTAATTGCCTGCTACATCAAACGACATTGAAAGGCTGCCATTTTGGCGGCCTTTCTTGTTTTTAACATCATTTCATTTTATATGCTGAGCACAACAGGAGTAAGTGCAGTGAACAAATAAGCTCATATCCGCAATATTTGCGGGAATTTTGAAATCATATCTCAAATGGAGCTTTCTCATGCACGGCCCTAGCCCTGATACTTTGTACCCACTTGCGGGTTATTCCCGCACTTTGTTTCTCAAAAACTTTATTACCAAGCCCAACATCGACGTTGGCGACTATAGCTATTATGACGACCCTGATGGCGGCGAGCGTTTTGAAGAGAAAAATGTGCTGCACCATTATGATTTTTTGGGCGACAAACTCATCATCGGGAAATTCTGCGCAATAGCTTCTGGAACACGCTTCATCATGAATGGTGCAAACCACGCTATGAGCGGTTTCTCGACCTATCCGTTCAACATCTTTGCCAATGGCTGGGAAGTTGGTTTTGATCCGAAAGTCTGGACCGATGCCAGCCGCGGTGACACGGTGATCGGTAATGATGTATGGATCGGGATGGACTGTATGATTATGCCCGGCATTACGATTGGCGATGGAGCAATCATTGCATCCAATTCTGTCGTAACACGTGATATAGCGCCCTATATGATTGTGGGCGGCAATCCTGCAGAAACAATCAAACAAAGATTTGACAACGAGACCGTTGAAAAACTGACGAATATCGCTTGGTGGGACTGGCCTGCACATAAGATTTCTCAGAATCTCGACGCAATACGTGGCGGCGACCTTGATCTTTTACTCAAAGCGGCGAAAAGAGAAGCATGACCAACGATACAGAACTATCACGCGAAGCCGTTACTGCAGCCCTTAAGGCGCACGGCAACTGGGCTTTTGTTAAAGGCGTTCCATCTATGGAATTCTTACCGCCATTGGGACCACCGGAAATCGCATTTGCGGGCCGTTCCAATGTGGGCAAGTCCTCGCTCATAAATGCTTTAACAGGCAAGAACGGGCTGGCGCGTACATCGAACACGCCGGGCCGCACCCAAGAGCTCAACTTTTTCGTGCCAGAAGGTTTTTCTGGCGCGATGGATAATCTTCCGCCTTTGGCAGTTGTCGATATGCCCGGCTATGGCTATGCCAAAGCACCGATAGAAATGGTGGAGCGTTGGACTGAATTGGTGTTCGAATATATGCGCGGGCGCGTTACGCTCAAGCGTATCTTTTTGCTCATTGATGCGCGCCACGGCGTAAAGCAAAACGATCTTGATGCCATGAAGCTCATGGACAAAGCGGCCATGTCCTATCAAGTGGTCCTCACCAAGACCGATAAGGTCAAAGAACCAGCTATTCCGCGCATGATTGCCGAGACGCTTGAAAAGATCAAAAAAAGCCCTGCGGCATTTCCTGAAGTCATTGCAACCTCTTCGGAAAAATCTCGCGGTATGGATGATTTGCGTGAAGCGATAGCCAAAGCAATCAATCCATAGTGCTAGACGCACACACCGAACATCGCTATGAAATTTCCCGAAACGTTTATCGGATATCCCCATGACTGATCTCAGCGCACCAGAATTTGAAGCAGCCGTATTGGCGAAAGCCCTGCCTTTCATGCAGCGCTATGAGAACAAAACGATCGTTGTAAAATATGGCGGCCACGCCATGGGCGACAGCACCCTTGGCAAAGCCTTTGCACAAGACATCGCGCTGCTGAAACAATCAGGCGTCAACCCTGTTGTGGTTCATGGCGGCGGTCCGCAAATTGGCAAGATGCTCGAAAAAATGGGCATTGAGTCAAAATTTGAAGGCGGTTTGCGCGTTACAGATCAGGCAACTGTCGAGATCGTAGAGATGGTCCTTGCCGGCTCGATCAATAAAGAGATCGTGCAGCTTATCAATGAAGCTGGCGAATGGGCCATTGGGCTTTGCGGCAAAGACGGCAATATGGTTTTTGCTGAGAAGGCCAAGAAAACAATCATTGATCCTGACAGCAACATTGAACGTGTGCTTGATCTTGGCTTTGTTGGTGAACCAGTAGAGATTGACCACACCTTGCTCAATCTGCTTGCTAAATCAGAAATGATCCCCGTCATCGCGCCTGTTGCACCGGGCCGTGACGGCAACACTTACAACATCAATGCAGATACTTTCGCTGGTGCCATTGCCGGTTCAGCGCATGCCAAACGACTTTTGTTTTTAACGGATGTTCCAGGTGTTTTGGACAAGCAAGGCAACCTCATCAAAGAACTAACGGTCAGCCAAGCGGAAGCCTTGATTAAAGATGGCACGGCAACGGGCGGCATGATTCCAAAGATCGAAAATTGCATTCATGCGATCAAGGAAGGTGTCGAAGGCGTCGTGATTTTAAATGGTAAAGTCCCTCACGCCGTTCTTCTTGAACTTTTCACGGAGCATGGTGCAGGAACACTGATCGTACCTTAGGCAAACTTAAGTCGATAAGGTTGCCATATATTGGCGAACAGCTTCTTGAACATGGCGAAAGCGATCACCGCCAAGTTGTTTGCCGCCAAACCAGCGTGTCACGACAATGATATGATTGTGCAAATCTTCGCGTTCTAACATGCGCAGGATAACCATGCCCGCGCCGCTCTCACCATCATCGTTTTTCACAGGACCAGAATCGCAAATTAGGCCCCAAGTATTATGCGTTGCTTTCGCAAATTTCTTGTTGCGCTTTAATTCAGCAATGAATGTTTTTGCTTCTTCCGGTGTATGACACACCCCGCCAGAAACGGCGTATTTAGAGCCGCGATCCGTTATTATATTTTCAAGTATGATCAATTTTCTTTAAGGCTCAAGCGGCCATATCCATGCATACACAATTGCGGCCTTCGTTTTTTGCTTTGTACAATGTGCGGTCGGCACGTCTTACCAAATCTGTGGTTACACCTGTGTTTTCGGCTTGCGCTGCACCAATGCTCACGGTCAACTTTTGACGTATTTCAGGCACTGGATAAAATTCAATTTCCTCTATTGCAGCACGCAAACTTTCTGCAACGACTTGCACGCTTTCAGCCTTAATATCTCTGATGAACACAGCGAACTCTTCGCCGCCAATTCGGCCAACGATAACATCTTTATCTACAATCGTGCGCAAAACCTTCGACACCATGATAATGGCTTTATCGCCTTCAAGATGTCCAAATGTATCATTGATGAGTTTGAAGTGATCAATATCCAAAATGAGCATACTGGATGACTGATCAGAGAACGCCTCTTGCAGGCCATTCACTTTGGTAAAAAAAGCCTCGCGGTTGAGCAAGCCTGTCATAATATCCAATTGAGAATGCCGCCTTAGCTTTTCATGGGCATCTATTAATTGAACATGTAGCACTTCTTTTTCTTCGAGAGCTTGCCGGTACTTTTCCGACTGCTTCATAAAATAATATGAAACAGTTGAACCAATCGCATAGCAACCGATCACACTATTGATGAACATTGTCGGCTGATAGGTATCACCTGTTAAGGTCACAGTTCCCACAATCATAAAGACTGTGACAAGCAATGCTGCCGTACCTATCAAAAAAGCCTTTAGAATTATAGACATAACCTACCCTCTCTAAAGGTAAGCTAAATCAAAAATCTTAACGATTTTCCTTACATTTAGCGTGTTAATGCGAGAACAAGAACACCGCATACAATTAATAAGCATCCCGTGATTTCACGGCGGTTCATCTGCTCTTTGAACACAAAATATGATGTTGCAAATGCAAACAACATTTCGATTTGAGCAACCGCTTTAACAGCTGCTGCTTGCTCAAGCGTCATGGCTGTATACCAACCAAAAGAAGCAAGCGCGCCTACGAACCCAACCATCGCGCTGGTTTTCCATTTAACCGCAATTCGTTTGAAATCAGCTGGATCTTTAATGGCAATCCATAGCGCCATGATCAATGCTTGCAACGTTATAGCGACACAAAGCGTAACACCGCCTTGGACAAGAAAATTTGGACCACCAAGCGAAAGAGAGGCGCCGCGAAAAGACACAGCGGCAAGGCCAAACATTGCAGCTGAAGCTAAACCGATTTGAGCCTCGCGCTTTGTGACAGCTGTAGCAAGCGACCAAATACCAGCCTTTACATGTGCCATAGTAATCAGCAACACACCAAGAACTGATACGGCCACAGCAATGATAAGCGGCAATGTTGGTGTTTCCAAAAGCAATGCAAAACCGAACGCAGCGGCAAGGACAGGTTCAACGCGAATATAGGCAGAACCAACTGCAAAATTCCGCATTGCGAAAAGCATGATGAGCAGCACTTGGCCAAAAATTTGAGCCAATGCGGCAACAATGATCCAACCAAAAAATACGCCGTGCAAAACGGGGACTTCGGTGCCTGTTGCGGTAATCGCAATTGCTAAAAATATAAAAGCAAAAGGGACGCCAAAACCGAAACGTACAAAAGTTACACCTGCCGTTCCCATTTGCCCGCGAAGATGTTTTTGCAGGCTAGAGCGGATATTTTGGACAAAGGCCGCTGCGATCGTAATGAGAATCCAAATTTCCATGATCACTTATCTGCCGCACAAGAAAATTTGGCAATAGAGGCGTGGCAAATTGCTTTTCTCATGCCATATATGAGGAATGATAAAACCGACACACGCAGCAAAGCCAGAAGATTTCTCCCATGTTACCGAGTGGGTTTTTGATCTCGACAACACGCTTTACCCTCACCACACCAATCTGTTTTCTCAGATTGATGTGAAAATGACGGACTATGTATCGCGCATATTGCAGCTCCCTAGAGACGAAGCGCGCACATTACAAAAAAAATACTACCTTGAATATGGGACGACCCTGCGCGGTCTTATGGCAAACCATAAAGTTTCCGCTGATGAATTTCTAAACTATGTCCATGACATTGATTATTCATGGCTCGCCCCCAACCCTGAACTTGGCGAGGCGATAAAAGCTTTGCCGGGTCGCAAGTTGATTTTCACAAATGGTGATACCAAGCATGCCGAAAACACGGCAAGGCAGCTGGGTATTCTTGATCATTTCGATGAAATTTTCGATGTCGTTGCAGCCAACCTCGTCCCTAAGCCTGCGCGTGAAACCTACGATAAGTTCAAGGCGCTTCACCGCGTCGATACACAAAAAGCGGCGATGTTTGAGGATCTTGCGCGAAACCTTGAGGTGCCCAAAGAAATGGGCATGAAGACGGTTCTCATCGTTCCAAACAACTTCGAGCCAACATTCACAGAGCACTGGGAACATGATGGCTCAACAGATTATGTTGATTATACGACGGATGATTTGACGCAGTTCCTAAAAGCCATCGTCAAATAAAGGCAGCATAGGCAGCATAGGCAGCATAGGCAGCATAGGCAGCATAGGCAGCAAATAATTTGCTTTAGACTTGGTCAAGCTCTTTATCCACTGCTGCGCGCGCGTTTTGAACGTTCGCTCATGTCGACCAATCCATTTTCGCCGTCTTTGGCTTTTGTCTGCGCAGGTCTTTTTAAGATAATTTTGCGGTCAGTACTTTGCTTACCTGACTGCGCATCACGTCTTTGCTGCGCAGGTATTAGTTCATCATTTGCGTCTGACAATTCTGATTGCTGCTGAATAATCTTATCGGATGACATTTTTTGCTCCTTTGAAATAAAACGAGCAGCTAACGCAAAAGTTCCGCTTAAGAAGTAAGCTCGTAATAATCAGCAATGATCTTCCACGCTTCCTGCGCAGTATCGACAACATGGAAAAGATCCGGATCGTCCGGCGAAATTGTTCCTTGCTCGGCTAGGAATTGAAGATTGATAGCGTTGTCCCAGAAGGTTTTGCCAAACAGAATAAATGGCACTTTTTCCATTCGTCCTGTCTGTATCAATGTGAGCGCCTCAAACATCTCATCCATTGTGCCGAAGCCGCCCGGAAACACCGTGATCGCTTTAGCACGTAATAGAAAATGCATTTTGCGGATTGCAAAATAATGAAAGTTTAGGCTGAGCTCTGGCGTTACATACTCATTCGGGGCTTGTTCATGTGGCAGCACAATATTCAAGCCAATAGAGGGTGCACCAACATCATGAGCGCCGCGATTGCCCGCTTCCATGACGCCCGGACCGCCGCCCGTTACAACAACCATGTCGCTATAATCTGTTGTTGCTGAATGTTCAGAGCAGATGCGTGCAAATTTGCGCGCCTCTTCGTAATATTGAGCATTCGCTTCTAAATTCTTTTTCTGAACCTCGTTTTTTGCTGCCCATGCAGCCCCGCCCGGTTCTGGAATGCGTGCGCCGCCAAACATCACCACAGTGGACTTGATGCCTGCCTCTTCTAAAAGCATTTCTGGCTTTAGCAGTTCCAATTGAAGGCGGATTGGACGTAACTCTTCACGGCACAGAAATTCTGCATCATCAAATGCAAGACGATAAGCAGGCGAACGTGTCTGCGGCGTATCTGGCACCTCTTTAGCTCGAACACGGTCAACATGTGAGCCTGTAATCGGATCCCAGACATTATCTTTACGCTTAATCACCACTATTCCCCTTGTTTAGAATATCCATTGCTCGTTTTCGTTGATTTTCAACGACGCATTGAATACCAATCGCCCATCTTGAATTTTTAAGGCTTGCTCAGCTTGCCCTTTTAAACCTTAACAGTTCACATGCACGTGAAAAGTAAAATGGAAGTTACAATGTCCAACTCAGAACTAATCGCCTTGGAAAAAACTATTGAATCCGCGTTTGATGCGCGAGACGAAATCAATGTGAACACGCAGGGCGAGGTTCGTGATGCGGTCAATTCAGCGATGAATTTGCTGGATAGCGGCAAAGCCCGCGTTGCATCGCGCGGCGATGAGGGCAATTGGGTTGTGCATCAATGGCTGAAAAAAGCTGTCCTTCTTTCTTTCCGTTTGAATGACATGGAAGTCATCATGGGCGGCAATGGCCAGTCCACATGGTGGGACAAAGTGCCATCTAAGTTTGAAGGATGGGATGCCAACCAGTTCCGTGCAGCAGGGTTTCGCGCTGTTCCCGGTTCTATCGTTCGCCGTGGCTCATATGTCGGCAAGAACGTTGTGCTGATGCCTTCTTTCGTTAATCTTGGCGCTTATGTTGATGAAGGCTCCATGGTTGATGGCTGGGCAACAGTTGGTTCTTGCGCCCAAATCGGCAAAAACGTTCACCTCTCTGGCGGCGTTGGTATCGGCGGTGTTTTGGAGCCGCTTCAAGCTGGACCAACCATTATTGAAGATAATTGCTTTATTGGCGCACGTTCTGAAGTTGTTGAAGGCTGTATCATCCGCGAAGGCTCTGTACTTGGCATGGGCGTTTACATCGGCCAATCAACAAAAATCGTAAACCGAGCGACTGGCGAAATTTCCTATGGCGAAGTACCGCCGTACTCAGTTGTTGTTGCAGGAACAATGCCGGGCAAAAACTTGCCAAACGGCGAGCCTGGCCCAAGCTTATATTGTGCCGTTATTGTTAAAACTGTCGACGAGAAAACCCGCTCAAAAACGGGCATCAACGAACTTTTACGGGACTGATTAAGATGGGCGACCTTCTCTTTTCTTTTGTCGGACGCATGCGGCGTATCCAATACGTCATCAGCATCATCTGCGTTGCTGTGGCACTGGCTGGCGTTTTTGCCGTTCAACAAAAGTTAGGAGATTGGAAGTTCGCTGGAATTTTCATCACAACACTCTCTGTTGTGCCTGTGATTATCTATCTTGCAGGCACAACGCGCCGCTTCAAAGACCGTGGCCGTCACCCGCTGCTTGGGTTTTTCTTTTACTTTGTGCTGCCCGCCGCAATTTTATTTGGCGCGCAGCAGGCATTAGGCGACACGCCACTGATTAATCCCGAAACATTTATCGCCGATGCAAAGGCGCTAATGAGCCAGACGCAATGGCCCAAGCAAGATTTAATCCGCTGGATTTCGATTGGTGTGGCAGCCTTATTCATACTAATTGGTCAAGTCAGTTTGTTTTTGGGGCGCGGAACAAAAGGTCCGAATGTTTTCGACGCCGAAACTTCAAAACCGTAAATTCAGGTATGCAAATGACCTCTCTCAATCATCCACTATCTGTTAAATGGCTCCTGTTTAGTTTTCGTGGGCGCATAGGTCGCAAATCGTTTCTGCTTGCCGCTTTGTTTTTGATGTTAATTCAGTTGGCCTTGCTTAGCTTTGCAGTGTCTTTGTACGGCAATGGTGTTGAAGACGATAGCGCACAGGCGGGCGCTGCTCTATTCGGCGCGGTTTTTCTTATTTCTTGGGTGGTCATGGCTTTCTCGCTTTTGGCACTAACAGTCAAACGGCTCCATGATTTGAGCTTACCAGCCATTTTAGGTGTGACGCTGCTCATTCCGGGCATTGCATTTTTTGCATGGTTGTTTCTTGCAATCGCCCCATCCAAGCAGGAAACCAATGAGCATGGACCAGTGCCATTTCCGCGCAAATGAAATCAGGCGATTGACGCACATTGCGTGCGGCTTTACATCCATCGCATGACCCAAAACACGACCGATCCTATTGCTGTTCTTAGAACACTTATTCAATGTCCATCCGTCACGCCTGATGAAGGCGGTGCGCTGTCTGCATTAACAGACATGCTTTCGCCTATGGGGTTTTCGATTGAGCGTCCCGTATTTAGCGACGAAGACACACCCGACATTGAAAATCTTTATGCGCTGCTTTCTGGCAATGGCCCTCACCTCATGTTTGCTGGGCACACGGATGTTGTACCTGTTGGCGATGAAGCGGCATGGACTAATCCACCGTTCAGCGCAGCAATAAAAGATGGCATGATGTATGGCCGCGGCGCAGTCGACATGAAGGGCGGCATTGCCTGTTTTGTCGCTGCTCTTGCGCGCTATGTGGAAAAACACGGCAATCCTTCTGGCTCGATTTCCTTTTTGATAACGGGCGATGAAGAAGGTCCAGCCATTAACGGGTCTAAGAAATTGCTCGAATGGGCTGCAGCAAAAGGCGAGACATGGGATGGCTGTATCTTAGGTGAGCCAACCAACCCTGACACAATGGGCGACATGATGAAAATCGGGCGTCGAGGTTCTCTGTCAGGCACATTGCGCATTAACGGAACACAAGGCCATACGGCTTATCCCCATCTGGCTGATAACCCGACACGTAGTCTTGTATCATTGCTTGATGCGCTGCTTTATCCAGCGTTTGATGAAGGAACAGAGAACTTCCAACCCAGCAATATCGAGGTCAATATGCTGGATGTTGTCGGCGGCGCAATCAATGTCATCCCGGCCAAAGCAAGCGCGGTGTTCAACATACGCTTTAATGACACATGGAATGTTGATACACTCAAAGCGGAGATTGAACGCCGTTTGAACGCAGCTGCCAAAGACAGAAAACTACGCCCAACAAAAAACAACGACACTGTTTTCGACATCGAATGGCGTGAGCAGCCAAGCCATGTATTTTTAACGCGTGACGATGCGCTTATTGATACATTGGGAAAAAGCGTGGAGAAGATTACCGGACGCTTCCCAGAACAGTCGACCACCGGCGGCACCTCTGATGCACGGTTCATCAAAGATTATTGCCCCGTGATTGAGTTCGGCCTTGTTGGCCAAACCATGCACAAGGTCGATGAATGTGTTGCGGTTGACGATCTGGAAACATTGACGCGAATTTATGAGCAATTTATCGGCGACTGGTTTTTGGCCGCCACTTCAAAGGCTACATGATGATCAGTCTCGATTATGCATTTTATCATATCGAACGCGTGCTTCGAATGATGCGCGGTGATGCAAACGCGCTTGATGAAATGGACATATCGACAGATGGTTTTTGGCGCTCATTCGGCACGATTATATTTGCATTGCCTGCGCTATTTTTTATGTGGGTCGAAAGCAGTCAGGAGTTGATTTCTCAAGGTTCTGATTTGCAGATGGGACAAATCTTCATACGGAGAATTCCAATAGACATTATTTCTTGGGTTTTGCCGTTTGCATTCTACCCAGTTGTCTTGAAATTTTTAAACCGTCCGCATCGTTACTCGCATCTTGTCATCGCCATTAATTGGTCGAATCTGGTGCTTTATTACGTTTTCGCAGCTATTATTCTGATTTCGTTTTTTCTTCCAAAAACAGAAGCAATTACCGTAACTTTAGGTTTTTTGATGATCGCGACATTGATCGCTTCTATCGTCGTTGTGACGCACGTTATCAAAATCAGTTTGAATGCTTCAGCTGGACTTGCAGCGGCATTTGTCATTATCGAGATTATCGTGCTTTACACGCTGGTCTATAATGTTGAGGGCTTGCTTGGACTGCACGTGCCAGCGCTGCTTTAGTCGTAATCGACTTGCATTAAATAAAGACCGCATGATGGGGCGAGCGCTCCGCAACGCTGATGATCTTTGGCTTCGAGCGCTGCGACCAAATCGGTGGAAGTCCATTTTCCATCACCAACAAGTTTAAGCGCGCCGACCATAGAACGCACCTGATTATGCAGGAAGCTACGTGCAAAAACTTCAAAGAAAATGTCATTGCCCTGCCGTGTCACATTCAGCCGATCCAGAGTTTTTATCGGTGATTGCGCCTGACAGTGAACTGCGCGAAACGTTGTGAAATCATGCGTGCCGAGCAAGTTTTGTGCAGCCTCATGCATCGCGTTTTCATCAAGGTGGCGACGCACCCACCAGCCACGATTGCGGGCAAGTGCAATTGGCGCTTCTTGATTGATGATGCGGTAGCGGTAATGCCGTGCCTTGGCGGAGAACCGCGCATGAAATTTTTCCGTCATTTTTTCAGCAGACAGAATCGAGACCGGCTCACCGTTTTGTAATAAATAAGAATTGATGGCGTCACGAACCGTTTTTTCCGGCCAATCTTTCGTCAAATCAGCGTGGCAAATTTGACCAAGACCGTGAACACCTGCGTCCGTGCGTCCGGCGACCTGCATCGTAATATCTTCTTTGCAGAAACGCGCAATTGCTTCTTCTATTACCGCTTGCACACCACGTCCGTTTTTCTGGCGTTGCCAGCCGACATAGGGTGTGCCGTCATACTCAACAGTGAGTTTGTAGCGTGGCATTTAGCGCACGCCTTCTACTGGTGCGCCGCGCAAAAATTCTGCCGCAGCCATCGCTTTCGATCCAGCTTTTTGCAAAGTTGTAATAATCACCGCGCCTGATGCACATCCAATCACAAGGCCGCGCTCGTCACTTGTCGTTTTTGCTTGTGCAATTTCAAGCTCTGGATCAACAATAGATCGCAGTAGTTTTACGCGCTCCCACTTGCCTGCAATATGCATTTCGCACCAAGCGCCTGGAAACGGCGCTAACCCGCGAATGAGATTATGGGTTGTTTGCGCATCCAGTGAAAAATCAATATGGGCCTCTGCCTTATCAATCTTGGCTGCATATTCCACACCTTCTGTCGGCTGTTCTTTTAGGTGCAAACTGCCGCGCTCAAGCGCTGACATTGCGCGTGTCATCAGATCGGCACCCAAGATAGAGAGTGTGTCGTGAAGTTCGCCCGCGGTTATATTCTCGCCGATAGCAACGCGTTCGCCCATTGCGATATCGCCAGTATCAAGCCCCTTATCCATTTTCATGACCATCATGCCCGTATGGCTGTCACCGGCCATGATCGCACGTTGGATTGGCGCAGCACCGCGCCAGCGCGGTAACAAAGAGGCATGGCCATTATAACAACCATATTCGGTGCCTGACAAAATGGCTTCCGGTAACAAAAGACCATAAGCAACGACAACGGCAACATCGGCGTTGAGATCAGCAAATGCTTGCGCTTGCTCATCATTCTTAAGCGATGTTGGCGTGCGCACTTCAATTCCAAGCTTTTCAGCAGCTTCATGAACTGGCGATTTTTTAAGCTCAAGTCCACGGCGACCAGCCGGACGCGGTGGCTGCGAATAACAGGCAACAATTTCATGGCCATGCTCAACCAATGCCAACAATGTTGGCACGGAAAAATCTGGCGTACCCATAAAGATAATTCGCATGGTGCGCTCTTCTGCTTTGGCTTAGATTTTCGGTTCGCGTTGTTTCGACAACTTCTTAAATTTCCGGATCACCATTTCACGCTTTAATTTTGACAGATGATCAATGAACAATGTTCCATCAAGGTGATCTATTTCGTGCTGCAGAACGGTTGCCAACATGCCGTCAGCTTCAATCAGCTGCTGCTTACCAGTCAGATCAATATACTCAACGGTCACTTCTGCTGGCCGCTCAACTTCTGCATAGATATCAGGAATTGAAAGACAGCCCTCTTCATAAACATTGGGCGTATCGGATGATTTGACGATAGATGGATTGATAAACACCTGCGGATTGGGTTCATCATCTTTACCTGCCACATCAATCACCAACATTCGACGCGCTTCACCAACTTGAATCGCAGCAAGGCCAACGCCCGGCGCGTCATACATTGTCTCCAACATATTGTCGGCAAATTTGCGCAAATCATCATCGACGCGTTCGACCAGTTTTGATTTCTGGCGCAGGATAGGATCAGGTATTATAACGAGCGGTAATATGGACATGGGCTTCACGTAAAGTTTCGCGTTTGAAACGTCAATATCGGGAGAAGTACCTGTTCGTCTATAGGCATTACCGCGAGACGCGAATCACGTAAGCTGAAAACATGGATATTACACGCATATTTGAACAAACAGCTTTCATGATCGGCAATATGGCGATCACTTTCGGGCAGTTAGCAATAACAAGCGCTTGCCTTTTAGGCATGCTGTTACTGTTTTTGATCATCGCAACTCGTCGCGCTTCAAAAATACGTCTAGCGGAGATCGAAGCATCCCGGCTTCGTGCCATAGAAGCTGAAGCGCGTGTCGCAGATATTTTAAAAAGTCAGGCAGAGATGCAGGGGCGCCTTTCTACGATTGCCGAAGTTTTTGGCTCGCGCCAAAGCGAACTTAATGAGTCCATCAATACGCGGCTTGAATCTATGACAACGCGCCTTGGTGCTTCGATGAGCGAACAGCAAAAATCGACGCATGAAAATTTGAGCAAATTACAAGAGCGGCTCGCTGTTATCGACAAAGCGCAAGATAACATTAGCCAACTGGCTGGCAATGTTGTCGAGCTTCAGTCCATTCTTTCCAACAAGCAAACACGCGGTGCCTTTGGTCAAAGCCGTATGGAAACGATTATTGCTGACGGCTTGCCGATGGGCGCATTTGAATTTCAAACGACGTTATCAAATGGCAACCGCCCTGATTGTACGATCAAAATGCCGAACGATGCGCCCGATTTGGTTATTGATGCTAAATTTCCATTGGAAAGCTGGAACGCCATACGCAAAGCCGAAGACAGTGCGACAGTAGATCACCATGCGCGCCAATTCCGTAATGATATGGATGCGCACATCAAAGCCATATCCAGCAAATATTTAATTGCTGGCGAAACACAGGATACAGCATTTTTGTTTGTGCCGTCGGAAAGCATATTTGCCGATATTCATGAACACCACGAAACAATCGTTCATAAGGCGCATAAGGCACGTATCGTTATCGTTTCGCCATCACTGCTCATGCTTTCCATTCAGGTCATTCAAGCACTTTTAAAAGATGCCCGCATGCGCGAGCAGGCGCATTTAATTCAGACCGAAGTTATGCGTCTCATGGAAGATCTTGGCCGTCTCGATGACCGCGTTCACAAATTGCAAAATCACTTTGGTCAGGCAAACAAGGATATCGACGATATTCTCGTATCCACGGGCAAGCTTACAAAACGCGGGCAACGGATCGAAGGTTTAGAGTTCAAATCAACGCCGGTTGAAGATAAGAGCGAAGAGAAAACTGCTTCTAGCAAAACTGGCCATTTGCGTTTGCGTGTTGTAGACGGCGATGACTAATTTACTCCTTGTTTCATTTGAACTAAGCACCGCTCATGTCCCCAGATTTTCCATCCGCTCATCCTGAAGACCCTCATTTTATTTCCCGTAGCGGATGGTTGCGCGCTGCTGTTCTTGGCGCAAATGACGGTATTGTTTCCATATCATCCTTGATCGTCGGCGTTGCTGCAGCAAATGCTGATCGGACCTCGATTCTTATTGCAGGATTAGCTGGGCTGGTTGCGGGTGCCATGTCGATGGCATCGGGTGAATATGTTTCTGTTTCTTCGCAAGCTGATATTGAAAAAGCCGATATTCAGCGGGAAGCCGAAGCGCTTAAAGAAAACCACAAGGAAGAGTTTGACGAGCTTGTCGCGATTTATGAGCTGCGCGGCTTAAAAAGTGAAACGGCTGAACTTGTCGCCCATGAACTCACGGAAGATGATGCCTTGCGCGCTCATATTCGTGATGAACTTGGACTTTCAGAGCACCATTCGGCAAACCCATTGCAGGCAGCATTTGCCTCTGCCTTCACCTTCAGTATGGCGGGTGCACTCCCTCTGCTTGCTGCTTTTCTGGCGCCCACAAGCGCCATTATAACTGCCGTTCTTATTACCACCTTCATCGCCTTGATAACGCTTGGTGCATTGGGCGCAAAATTTGGCGGCGCACCGATTATACCTGCTGCAGTGCGCGTTTTAATTTGGGGTAGCATTGCAATGGCGATTACAGCAGGTGTTGGATGGCTATTTGGCGTTACGATTGCATAACCTCAAGGGTGCCGGATAACCTCTATTTAATCGAGCGGATCAAATCATTGCTTGGAAAACAGGTCGGTTGGCGCTGGTGTGCCGACTCCCAATCGCCGATTGAGCGCCGTGTTTTAAACCCCGGCAAACCGTCCGCACCGCCAACATCCATGCCCATACGTTCAAGATTACGCTGCATCGACGCGATATCAGAGCGCAACATCGAATCCGTTTTGCGCCACCCTGCATTAAAAGCCGCGCTGCCATATTGAATACGGTCGCCCGCATGCCCAACAAAAAGCGCGTAAAGATCACTCTCATTATATTCTTTGATGACATAGAAGTTTGGCGTGACGATAAAGGCTGGTCCAAAACGTCCCGCAGGCATGAGAATTGACCCAAGCTTATTCATCTCAGCGCTCGGAAACGGTTTTCCGTTGACGCGTTTGACGCCTAAGCGTGTCCACTCTGCAAAGGTTTTACGGTTATCTGGCCCTTCCTGCGCACAGGAAATGGCACTGGGAAGCGTGACCTCAAAACCCCAATCGCGGCCTGCCTGCCATCCGAATTTATTTAAATAAGCACCAATTGAACCAAGCGTATCAGGCGTTGAATTCCAGATATCTGCTTTACCGCTTCCATCTATATCAACGGCATATTTCAAATAGGACGACGGCAGAAATTGCGGCTGCCCCAACGCTCCTGCCCAAGATGATTTCATTTGCGAAGGTGTCGCCAAGCCGCGCTCAACCATCTGCAATCCAGCAATCAATTCACCTTGAAACAGTTCAGGCCGCGTTGACATAAAAGCCTTAGTGCCCAGCACTTCGAACGCATCATGGGGAATGGTTACACGGCCAAAGCCAGATTCTCTGCCCCAAATCGCGATTAAAATACGGCCCGGCACACCATATTTGCGCTCAATCGCCTTAATCGTTGTCGCGTTTTGGTTCAAAAGACCACGCCCCGTGGCAACGATGGAGCCCAAATTTCGCTCATTGAAATAGTTCGATGGCTGGGAGAATTCGGCTTGCCTGATTTTCTGAGGCGTACCGCTTGAACCGGGCGTGACAAGCCCTGGTATTTTCTGATTGAGTTTTTTGCCCGCCAGCGCTCGATCAAAAGTGCCGCGCGAAACGCCAGCAGCTTTGGCTTTGGGCCACATTTCGTTTTCTAAAAAGGCGCTGTATTGCGTGTCCAAACTACCGCTTTGCGCATAGGAAAATGCCGGTATCAACAATGTGAATAAAACGGTGATCAAACGCAGCATTAAAAGCCCCTATTTCAAGAATCATAATCATAGCTTACGCAATGGATTCAGGTGCGATCAAGGCAAAGCGGATTTTAAAAAATTGTGCGGCTTCTAAGTGCTGCCGATAATGTACCCTCATCGAGGTAATCAAGCTCGCCGCCCACAGGAACACCATGCGCCAGACGCGTAATCTTTACATCAAGATCTTCAAGCTGCGACGTAATATAATGCGCCGTTGTTTGCCCTTCGACAGTCGCATTGACAGCCAAAATCAACTCTTTGACTTCGCCGCCGACAATACGGTCCACCAATGTCTTAATGTTCAGATCATCAGGGCCAACACCATCGAGCGGGGAAAGTGTTCCGCCTAGAATATGATAACGCACACTCATTTCTGCTGCCCGCTCTAAAGCCCATAGATCAGCAACATCTTCTACGACAATGATTGTAGTACTGTCGCGGCGCGGGTCGGTGCAAATGGAACAAGGATTTTGCGTATCCACATTGGCGCAGACCGAGCAGATTTGAACTTTTTCAGCCGCATCAGCCATTGCACTGGCCAGAGGTGTTAAAAGCTGATCTTTCTTTTTGATCAGATGCAGTGCTGCACGACGTGCCGAGCGAGGTCCAAGCCCTGGCACTTTTGCCAGTAACTGGATCAGTTTTTCAATTTCCGCACCGGCGATTCGTTTTGTTGACATGTGCTAGATTTAGTGCGGGAAACCCAACTTTGAAAGAGACATGACGGGTTGTGCGCATATTTCGGGTGGCAAGTTCTCATAATCACACCTATTGCTTTTGAAACAAAGCGAGAGCCGCATGTCCAAGCCAACCATCAACTCATCCATGACCACAATTGAATGGGTTATGCTTATCACCCTGTCGGTTGTTTTTGGCGGCTCGTTCTTTTTTGTCGGGGTGATTGTGCAAGATATGCCACCCAAAACCATCGTCTTTTTTCGTGTATTGATTGCAGCCCTCGCCTTACATCTTTTCATGCGCGTCACGGGCCGCAAAATGCCTTGGACGGGTACTGCTTGGTTCGCTTTCTTTGCAATGGGGCTGCTGAATAATGTTATTCCGTTTTCGCTCATTGTCTGGGGCCAAACGCAAATTGCATCGGGTGTTGCATCAATCCTTAATGCCACAACCCCGCTATTTACGGTGATGATTGCTCACGCGCTGACAACCGATGAAAAACTAACCGTAACGCGGGTAAGCGGCATCATCGCAGGGTTTATCGGTGTTGCCATCATGATCGGCGGCGGCGCTATTGCGGACGGAGCCGCAACCGCACTTGCACAATTTGCATGTATCGGCGCTGCGATTTCCTACGGCTTTGCAAGCGTATTTGGAAAACGCTTTAAACGCATGGCGATCAGCCCTTATGCCGTAGCAACCGGTCAGGTCACAGCATCCACCATCATGATGTTTCCCATTATGATGCTCTTTGATCAACCGTGGACGCTTTCAATGCCATCCACGCAAAGCATATTTGCGCTATTGGCACTTGGTCTCATATCGTCTGCTTTTGCCTATATTCTGTTTTTTAGTATTCTTGATGGAGCCGGCGCGACTAATCTTTCACTGGTGACATTTCTCGTGCCAGTTAGTGCGATATTCCTCGGTATTGTGTTTTTAGGTGAGATACTTCTGCCAAGACATTTAGCAGGTCTAGGGCTTATCATTGTGGGACTTATTCTCGTTGATGGACGCGTCCTTAAACGCCGCGCTACCGCTTAGCTATTGCGGGAATCGGCACAAACGATATCCACCGCGCCGTTCTGCCACGTCCAAATGCAAATGATCGTCATGAAAAGCATCACTGCCCGGCCCTAGAACTGTTGTGAAATGCAAACAGGCACCAAATCGAACAGCCTTTTGAAATGCCTCCTCATCTGAGCCTTTACGGTCACGCGGCTCAATCTTAATGCTGCTGCCATCACTGAAATCAAAAGCTACAATATCAATCGCATTGCCTGTAGCGTGCTCTGATAATTTGGCGGTTTTTTGATTATTGCGCCCACGGCAAACATAAGTAGAAGCCTGTGAAATGGAGGTGAGCTTTTTATCGCTGTCATATGCACTGACAGCAGGAATGACTGATTTTTCTACCCAGCCAGCTAGCGCTTCAACCGCATTGCAATTCAATGCGGTATCAGGCTTTACCGTAATATTATTAGCCAATGTATCAATTGCAATCGGATAGGCAACACCGCAGGCGCCCTCACCATTTTCAGTCGGCAAAACACGGAATTTGATACCAAGATCAGATAATCGTTTTTCGCAAGCGTAATCGCGTAATGGTTTGATAGCGGCTTCAAATTCTTTTGGTTTTGAAACCGCACCAGAGCCATTCAGCTTGTCGTCTTGTTTTATTGGCCGCTCGTTCGGAATGGGCAATTCTTGCGCCAGACCGAACGGCATTGCAGCCAACAAAAAAGCAAATGCGCTTAATGCGCACAGACGCGTGATAATCAAATCAGAACGGTAATTTCATACCTGGTGGAATTGGCAATCCAGCCGTCATTTCCTTTGTCTTTTCAGCCATGATTGCTTCTACTTTGCCCTTGGCATCAGCGTGGGCAGCAATAATGAGATCTTCCAAGACTTCAGCGTCATGGTCTGCAAATACAGATGGATCAATTTTGATTGCATTCAACTGTCCTTTGCCTGACATCGTCACAGTAACGACACCGCCGCCTGCGCTGCCTTCTGCGGTCAATGTTTCCATTTCCGTTTGCATGTCAGCCATTTTTTGCTGCATTTCTTTGGCCTTGCTCATCAGGCCCATCAAATCTTTCATGTGAAAATTCCTTTATTTAAAAATCTGCCAAATCGTCGGGATCAATCGGTACGTCATCGTCATATGATCCACCGTCATCAAGTATTATATCGTCATCCAATGCGTCAGCGCCAAGGCGTACATCAACAATTTTTGCCCCGGGGAATGCTGCAAGAATACCTGCGATCTGTGGATCACGCGACGCATCAGCTAACATCGCATTGCGCTTGTCGTCTGAAACCTCTTCCAGTGTCGCGCCGCCTTCTTCGTCGCGGCTAACGGAAACAATCCAGCGCGTACCGGTCCATTCGGTCAGTTTACGGCCAAGATCACCGGCAAGTGATTTGGGTGCATCCTCCGTGAGGGTGATCGATAAATTGCCCGGCGCAACGGATACAAGGCGCACGCATTTGCGAATATTCACCTTCATCAAAGGATCGCGATTTTTTTCCGCTAACGCATCAATATCATCCAATGAATTCACGGGCACGGCGGGAGGTGCTGGTTCTGCTTGCGGCTTTTGTTCCGGCTGCGGGTTACTTGCCACCATACGAACAGGCGAAGCTTGCCCCATATTTGCTGTTACAGATGACGCATCACCATTGGACGGCATGCTGCTTTGTCCCACGGCATGCGCCATGGAATGACCACCTGATGTGTTCGAACCTGCCATTGCATTTGGTTGCGGCGCGCTCTGGCTAGGCGCGCCATCAAGCTTTTTTAGCGCATCATCCAGTGTTGGCATGGTGGAAGCATGGGCCAGCCGAATAAGAACCATTTCTGCTGCGGCCACAGGGCGCGGTGCGCTTTGTGTCTCCGGTATGCCTTTTAAGAGCATCTGCCACGTACGTGCCAAAACACTGACTGCAATCTTTTCGGAAAATGCCAAGCCGCGTTCTTTTTCATCCGGCGACAAGGATGGATCATTGGCAGCAGCGCCTGGTACAAAACGCAAGCGCGTCACCAGATGCGTAAACTCGGCCAAATCCGTCAAAATAACGGCCGGATCAGCACCGACATCATATTGAGATCGAAACTCGGCCAATGCTTCCGTGATACGGCCAGCCATAAGATGCTCAAACAAATCAACAATACGGGTACGGTCAGCTAAGCCGAGCATTGAGCGCACAGTACTTGCATCGACCTTGCCTGAGCTATGGGCAATGGCCTGATCAAGAATAGAAAGCGCATCACGCACGGAGCCTTCTGACGCACGCGCAACCATCGCCAGCGATGCTTCGTCAGCCTCAACCCCTTCTTGCTGAATAATCGACGCCAGATGCGCAACCATTTCGGCTGTTTCAACACGGCGCAGATCAAAACGCTGACAGCGAGACAGAACGGTAATAGGTACTTTTCGGATTTCCGTCGTTGCAAAGATGAACTTTGCATGGGGCGGCGGCTCTTCCAGTGTCTTTAAAAGCGCATTGAACGCTTTGTCCGACAGCATGTGAATCTCGTCAATGATATAGACTTTATAACGTGCAGAAACGGGCGCATAGCGCACGCCATCAATGATCTGCTTAATGTCTTCAATGCCTGTGTGCGAGGCAGCGTCCATCTCGATAATATCGACATGCCGCCCTTCCATGATCGCTTGGCAATCGACGCCGGGCGTCGAAAGATCAACACTTGGTTGATCGATAAGATCGGTTTTATAATTAAGCGCTCGCGCCAAAATTCGCGCAGTCGTCGTCTTGCCCACACCGCGAACGCCAGTCAGCATCCACGCTTGAGCAATTCGTCCTGTTTGAAACGCATTGGTGAGTGTACGCACCATCGGCTCTTGGCCAATGAGTGAGGTAAAATCACTTGGGCGATATTTACGGGCAAGAACGCGATACGGCGTCGCTTTTTCAGGTGCATTATTCATGGCAGCTTTGTAACGCGAAATGCGATCAAGTGACGAGTCTTGAATTTATTAATCTGCAAGAAATTTGGAAGGTGGAAGGCTGGACCGGTGACCCGCGTCGAATTCGTTAGGGCTGCTTCCTTCCGGACCTGACCCGGTTGGCGAGTGACACGTCCACAGCCAACCTTCCAAGGCCCATATCGGACTTTCAGACATAAAATGCAAGCATCAATAGAGTTTTTGATCGTTTTCAGCAGCCATAAATGCAGTGGCGCCTGCTTTCCGTATCCGTTGTGCAGGCAATTTGTGCTACATTTAATTTTAACAAATGCGTATTTATCTTAGTCGCAACAACTTTACGCGCTCAAAGGATAATCAAATGGCAGATTTTAAACTGGATTCAAGATTGAGCGCCGACACGATGGAAATCGGCGAGAGCGGCTTATGTCGGTTATTACTGATGAATGATTCGCGCTTTCCTTGGCTTATTATGGTGCCACGCCGTCATGATATAACCGAAATGCATGAACTAACGCCGCTTGATCAAACGATGTTAACATTTGAAATCGCTCAAATATCCGAATTGCTAAAAGACATCACCGGATGCAAGAAAATCAATATCGGTGCGCTTGGCAATATGGTGCCGCAGCTTCATATCCACATTATAGGCCGTAATGAAGGTGATGCAGCCTGGCCAGGCCCTGTTTGGGGTTCCGGAAAAGCAGTTCCTTATGATAAAGAACCATTGAAATCTTTCATCGAACGCTTCTCGTCTGCGTTACAGCAAGTAAGCTAATCAAGCCGGACACATATGACCTTCTCACTATTTGACGCCCCCTATCCTGAATATTCCGCAGGCTGTGCATTTACGGGCAACCCGTTAAACCGTTTTTCCGAACGCCGAACACAAAACTGCGTCGCTGAAGCGCTTGCTGCGCGCGGCGCAAAATTACTGGTTGTCGCCTACGGTAAGGTTCTCTTAAAAAAAGAAGAGAACAATCTCAATGCAATCTTCACACCACAAGAACTGAAAGCCGCTCAGGTTGATGAAAGCAATATTGTCTTATTGGGGTGGGATGAAAAAGGTCTGCCTTGGCTCATTGCGCCGTCAGATTTCACTGAAGAAAATCTATCTGATGACTTTGAAGCAATCGATTTTCGCTCTGTTTATATTCAAGGACTGCTTGAAGAGGCACAACTTGGAATGTTGGCACAAGGCGGTGCGCTTTTAAGTTGGCACAAAAGCCATGCGTTTTGTTCACGCTGCGGGACAGCAAGCGACATGCGCGATGGCGGGTATAAACGTGTCTGCCCTAATTGCGGTGCAGAGCATTTTCCCCGCACTGATCCCGTTGTGATCATGTTGACGGTTTCGCAGAACAACAAAAAGTGTCTGCTCGGCCGCAGCCCGCATTTTGCGCAAGGCGTTTATTCATGTCTGGCAGGTTTTGTTGAACCGGGTGAAACAATCGAAATGGCCATGCGACGCGAAACCAAAGAAGAGACCAATATCGACGTGGAGCGTGTTTCATATCACGCAAGTCAGCCTTGGCCGTTTCCCTATACAATGATGATCGGCTGTTATGGTGTGGCAGCTTCAGAAAGCATTATTGTGGACGATGAGCTGGAAGATGCACGCTGGTTTTCACGCGATGAGGTTCGCCAAATTGCGAACGGCACACATCCTGATGGTTTTATTATGCCGCCAAAGGGCGCAATTGCCAGCAATCTTGTCCTACACTGGCTTAATTCGGCTTGATGCGCTTAAAAAAGCGCATCAAGTAATCCAATTGTATCAGGCAACGATGAGCGTTGAACCACTTTTGACGCGATCATAAAGATCGACAATATCCTGATTCATTAAGCGTACACAGCCGCTGGAAACAGCTTTGCCAATTGTCCAATATTCTGGAGACCCATGGATCCGGTAAAGCGTGTCTTTTCCGCCTTGGAAAATATAAAGGGCGCGCGCACCTAGTGGATTATCAATACCAGGCTGCATACCACCATTAGCGGCGCTATATTTTTCCAACTCTGGTTGGCGGCCAATCATCTCTGTTGGCGGCGTCCATTTAGGCCAAGCTTGTTTCCATTGAATTTTACCGCGGCCAGACCAAGTGAAACCTTGGCGACCCAAACCAACGCCGTAGCGCATCGCACGGTCATTCGGCATGACCAAATATAAGTAGAAACCTGTCGTATCAACAATAATGGTTCCAACAGGATGCGGTGACACATAATCAATCTCACGGCGCCAATAACGCTGCGGTACTTTCTTCAAGTCAACCGCAGGAATTGGAAACTGCTCATTTGGTTTAGGACCATAAGCCAATGCATAATCTTGAGGAATTGCTGGCTCAGCCGGTTTCGTTGGCAATGACGAAAATGCCGAATCGTTAAGCGATGTACAGCCTGTTGCAGCAATACCCATAAGGCCAACTGAACCGGTCACAAAACTACGGCGCGTAATTGTGTTATTTTTCATTTCAATCCCTATAAAAGCGCAAAATGCTTTTTGATACGCCCTATAAAATGAGCTAAATTAAGTTATGCGATATGAAGGTATTTGACCTTGAAATCAAACCAACGACATTCACGAATGCGTGACTTTATGTATTGTTTTGATCGATACGAAACTGTGCTGCAGGATATACTCCCAAAACGTTAAACATATCTGTAAAAAATCCGAGCTCTTCAAAAGCTAGCTTTACATTGGGGTCTTCAGGGTGACCTTCAATATCGGCGTAGAACTGCGTTGCCGTAAATTGGCCACCGATCTGGTAACTTTCAAGCTTTGTCATGTTGATACCATTTGTCGCAAAGCCGCCCATCGCTTTATACAAAGCTGCAGGAATATTTCGAACACGAAACACAAATGTCGTCATAACAAGCTCGCCTGCTGATTTGCGTTCATAGTTTTGAGGCGTTTTTGAAAGCACCACAAAACGGGTGACATTATTGTCCGTGTCTTCAACATTCTTTTTCAAAATCTCAAGCCCATAGAGCTCGGCGGCAAGATATGGCGACAAAGCCGCCATTGAAGGATTGCCTGTTTCTGCAACCATTTTGGCAGCGCCAGCTGTATCTCCCGCCACAACCGCTTTCCATCCATGTTCGCGCACAATATTTCGGCACTGTCCAATGCCATGAATATGGGTATGCACGGATTTTATTTGGCTAATGTCTGTGCCTGGCAGCACCATTAAATGGAAATGAATGGGTAGAAAATATTCGCCAATAATATGCAGGCCTGACTGGGGCAACAAATGATGAATATCAGCCACACGACCGGCCAACGTATTTTCAATCGGGATCATGGCAAGCGCTGCCTGGCCGCTATCAACAGCATTAAACGCATCTTCGAATGTTGCACATGGCAAGGGCGTCATGTCCGGAAACATATTGCGTGACGCCGTATCCGAATTTGCACCCGCTTCGCCTTGGAACGAGATGAGCTTGTTTTGGTCGTTCATTTTAGTTTCCAGTATTATGCGAAAGGATACCGCGCGCTTTTTCGAGATCAGGCGGTGTATCAACGCCCAGCGGCACAGTGTCAATGATTGCGGCATGGATCGTCATGCCATCTTCAAGTGCGCGTAATTGCTCTAAGCTTTCACGCTTTTCAAGCGTTGAAGGCTTTAACGATACAAACCGTTCCAATGCTGCGCGCCGATAAGCATAAAGACCAATATGATGATATAGCGGTCCCTCCCCATAAGGAGCGGTTGCGCGGCTGAAATATAATGCCCGCAATAGATTTTCACCAATTGGCGAGCCTATTATCTTGACCACATTGGGGTTCGTCTTTTCATCCGAATCGGTAATTTCCACACCCAAAGTCGAAATATCACACTTATTATTGTCAAGCGGCGCTAAAACAGCGCGAATATCGGCAGGTGCGATTGTCGGCAAATCGCCTTGAACATTGATGATCGTATCAAAATCACCACCAACATTTGTAAAGGCTTCAAATATGCGGTCCGAACCGGATTGATGATCTGCGCTTGTCATTACGGCATTATAACCATGATCGCGCGCAGCCTCTAAAACCTCTGCAGTATCTGTTGCGATCAGAACGTCCCCGCAATCAGCCTCTTGGGCGCGATCTGCAACCTGAATGATCATTGGTTTGCCTGCAATATCGGCCATTGGTTTGCCTGGCAAACGGGTTGAGGCCATTCGTGCAGGTATAATTATAATCGGTTTCATAAGCGTCCATCTTTAGAAGTGGCAAAAAGTCTCATCGTAAGACGTCTTATAGGTGTTGCATGGCGGACGTAAAAGACATAGTTTCCGGCCAAATTAAAGAACCGCATTGCGGCAAATTCAAATATACGGTGACGAAATCCATGGAATCCATGAAAACAACGATGTATGCAGGCGCATTTTTGGCCGCCGCGGTTTTGATTATGACGCTTAGCATCCTTAGTGATGCGCTCTTCCACTCAGAAACACCCGAACAATTCGGCTATGCCATTGAAGCTGCCGAAGGTTCTGCCCCTGCTGCAGGCGCAGAAGAAGACGCAGACGTTCCTGACATTTCTGCCCTACTTGCAAGTGCTGATCTTGCTGCAGGCGAAACTGCATTTAAAAAATGTGCGGCTTGCCACACAATCGAAGAAGGCGGCGCGGATAAAATCGGCCCTCACCTCTTTGGTGTTCTAGGCCGAGACATCGCCAGCGCATCAGGCTTTAAATATTCGTCTGCAATGACAACATATGGCGAAGGCAAGCAGTGGACATTTGAAGAGATGAACGGCTTTATCTACAAGCCAAAAGACTGGATCAAAGGCACAGCAATGGGCTTTGCAGGCATGAAGAAAGATCAAGACCGTGCAAATCTTCTCGCTTACATGAACCAGCAGAATGCAAGCCCTCTTGATCTGCCATCTCCTGAGGCTGCGGCCGAGGAAGAAGCAGCCCCTGAAGCTGCTGCTGAGGAGACTTCTGAGGAAGCTGCACCAGCTGAGAGCGAAGCTGAAAAAACTGAATAATCTGTCACAATTGTGATCTTAAAAGCCCGGTTCTGCCGGGCTTTTTTAGTTTTTGCACTTTGAATTGACGCATTTACGTCTATTTTCCTCTAATACGTTCCAATGGGAGAATTAACGATGAAGTGTTTTGTTGTGCCTATTGCAGTGATTGCGCTTATCGCGCCGCTGCCAGCTTCTTTTGCGCAAGAAGCAAGTGGATGGGTAACAACCGATTCTCTCATTGCGACCAGCAAGTATGCTGATAATTTTCCCCATTATGATCATGCCAATCCTGACGCGCCGAAAGGTGGAACAGTTAATCTGCCAGCGCTTGGCACCTATGACAGCTTCAATCCCTATATATTAAAGGGAAATCCTGCAGCCGGCTTTGCATCAGGCGGGTTTGGCGGTGGTTTGCTTTATGACACGCTCCGCGCTCAATCGGTTGATGAACCATCAACGAGCCATCCGCTGATTTCAGAATCATTTACCTACCCAGAAGACGACTCGTTTGCGATTTACCGTTTGAACAAAGCGGCTAAATGGCATGATGGAGAACCAATCACATCTCAGGATGTTGTGTGGACATTCGAAGTTCTCAAGAAATACAATCAGCTATATCGCGAATATTACAAGAACGTCGTCTCAGCAGAAATCGTCAATGAGACTGATATAAAATTCAGCTTTGATGAGAAGAATAATCGCGAACTGCCTAATATTTTGGGTGACATGCCCGTTTTACCGCAGCATTGGTGGGAAGGGACAGACGCTAACGGCAACAAGCGTGACATTTCAAAGTCCACCCTAGAGCCACCTTTGGGATCTGGCCCTTATAAAATCGCGTCCTTTGACCCTGGGGTCTTTATTCAGTGGGAACGGGTCAAAGATTACTGGGCCGCAGACCTGCCCGTTAATAAGGGCCGCAATAATTTTGATCGTTTTAACTACACCTATTTTCTTGATTCGACCCCCATTTGGGAAGCGTTTAAAAAAGGTGGCATTCAGGATATTCACACTGAAACGAGTTCGCAGCGCTGGGCAAATGAATATACTTTTCCTGCGTTTAAAGAGGGAAAAGTAAAAAAGCGCACATTCCCAACCACGGGCTCAAAACCCATGCAGGGGTTTGCGATGAATATGCGCCGCGACAAATTTAAAGATGTGCGCGTGCGAAAAGCGCTTTCTTATCTGTTTGATTTTGAATCCATAAACAGACTGCAACTCTCTGGCCTTAGAACACGCACTGACAGCTATTTTGAAGGTGGCGAGCTGCAATCCAGCGGCATACCCGAAGGCCGTGAATTGAGTATATTGCAGGAGTTTAGCGATCAACTGCCTGAAGCTTTATTTACAGCCCCTTTTGAAAACCCAGTTGGCGGCGACAGAGCTAAAAACCGTGACAATCAACGCCTTGCAGCCCAGCTTATGCGCGAAGCGGGTTGGGAGCCACGCAATGGCACTTGGACGAATATTGAAACTGGCGAGCCTTTCAGCATAGAAATTTTAGGCGGCTCACCCGTTACAAACATTATCGCCGGGCAATTTACACAAGATATGCGTAAATTTGGTATCGATGCCAGCATCCGCATTGTCGATGCCAGCCAGTATGTTTCGCGCCTTGAAGATTTCAACTTCGATATAACGACGGTGCAACTTGCCCAATCATTATCTCCAGGAAATGAGCAGCGCGATTTTTGGTCATCAACAGCCGCAGATAAACCTGATTCACGCAATATGTCAGGCATTAAAAATCCGGTTGTCGACGCCTTGGTGGACAAGATCATTTTTGCTGAAAACCGCGATGAACTTATCGCATTAACACATGCGCTTGATCGTGTTTTGCTATGGAATTATTATTATATTCCGCAATGGCATTCGCCAGAAGAATGGCTTGCATGGTGGGACAAGTTTGATTTTGTCGACAAGCAGCCGACCTATTCTGGTGTCGACACTTCTTCATGGTGGATAAAGCCAGAAAGCCGCAAATGATTATCGATCGCCGCCGCTTTTTAGCCATGACCAGTGCAGTAATAGCTGGCGCTGCTGGATTGCCAAAACTTTCATATGCGCAGAACCCATCCGGTAAGCCACTACATGGTCTGTCGGCTTTTGGAGATTTAAAATACCTCCAAGGGTTTTCGCATTTTGACTATGCGTCACCAGACGCGCCAACCGGCGGCACATTCGCTTTTCAACCTGCTTATTGGTACTTTAACCAGAACGTGCAGACCTTCAACACGCTCAATAGTTTTGTGCGAAAAGGTGACGCGCCGCCGCGCATGGAAATGTGCTTTGATGCGCTAGTCGTTTCATCACATGACGAACCTGATGCTGTTTATTGCCATTTGGCCGAAAGCGTTGTGATTTCAGATGATCGAAACAGCTTCACTTTCAAGATACGTGATATTGCACATTGGCACGATGGTTCGCCTATTACGGCCGAGGACGTGGCGTTCTCCTTTAAAACCATCAAAGAACAAGGCCATCCAGAGCTTTCGTTGCCGCTGGCTCCTTTAAAAGAAGCCCGCATTGATGATCCAATGACCATTACGCTGGTCTTTGACGGCAGCCTAGCTGCACAAGATATTTTGTCTATCGCAGGCTTACCAATCATCTCTAAAGCTTGGTACACAGACAATGTTTTTGATGCATCAACGCTAACGCCGCCATTGGCATCAGGGCCCTACAAAGTCGGGCGAATGAATCCGGGCGTCTATATCGAATATGAGCGTGTCGATGATTATTGGGCCAAAGAGCTTGGCACAGCTAAGGGCTTCAATCATTTCCAAACGATCCGCATAGATTTTTTCAAAGAGCGACAGGCTGGATTTGAAGCTTTCAAAAAAGGCGCCACCACGTTTAGACAAGAGTTCACTTCGAAGAGTTGGGCGACAGAATATGATTTTCCAGCCATACAAGATGGCCGCGTAATCAAAGCGCATTTTGACGCTGAAAAACGACCTCGCATGCAGGCTTGGTGTCTCAATATGAGACGCGAACGCTTTAAAGATAAAAGGGTGCGCGATGCGATTGCGCAATGTTTTGACTTTGAATGGACCAATAGAAATCTATTCTATGGTTTAAATGAACGCTCGCACTCGATTTTTGCTGGCTCTCAATATGAAGCGGCAGGCACACCGGATGCAGCGGAAACAGATTTACTTAAAAAACTAAGCGTTGATCATGAATTGCCTGAAGGCATTTATGATGACGCCTACCGGCAACCAGCATCAGATGGTTCTGGCCGCGACAGAAACAAACTGCGCGGCGCATCCAAATTACTGGCGGATGCTGGGTGGAAACCAGGCGACAAAGGCTATTTGCGCAATGCCAAAGGCGAGACACTGGATTTAGAGTTCCTCATTTCCGCCTCGGTTTTTGAACGCATCTATGGGCCTTTTGTTGAAACCATGCGCGCTGTTGGCATCAACGCGTCACTGCGGCTTGTGGACCCTGCCCAATACCAAGCACGGACAAGCAGTTTTGATTTTGACATGGCAGGATTAGCTCTTGGCTGGTCGCCAACACCGACGGCAAGCGACCTTGATACGATTTTAGGGTCAAAATCGGCAGAAATAGAAGGCACCCGAAACTGGCCTGCTCTCACAAATCCGCTGGTGGATGCTATTATTTACGAAATTGGGGCCGCAGAAACGCGAGAAAGACACGAAACAAGCATGAGAGTGCTCGATAGGGTCTTGCGGCTGACGCGCGAATGGATTCCAAATTGGAGATCAGCGAATCACCGCGTTGCCTATTGGGATATATTTGGCTTTAAAGAACCAAAACCTGATTATTTTTGGCAGGTGGAAGCGCTCTGGTGGATTGACAAGGAAAAGGCTGACAAGCTTGGCAAGGGTTAAAAGCACAGACATGAGTTCACTTTCCAGCAGTGGGGAGCGCTGAAGCATGGGTGCTTATATCCTCCGACGTCTTCTTTTAATGATACCGACTATTTTGGGCATCATGGCGATATCTTTCACCGTTGTGCAATTTGCGCCGGGCGGTCCGGTTGAACAGGTTATTGCTCAACTCACAGGCCAAGGCGGAGATGCGACAGACCGCATAACTGGCGGCGGCAGTGATCTTGGCGGCGGCAACGACATTGGTTCAAGCATTGAGGGCGGTGGCTCTAACAACTCTAAATATCGCGGTGCGCAAGGGCTTGATCCGGAGTTTATCGCTGACCTCGAGCGGCAATTCGGTTTTGACAAACCACCTTTAGAGCGCTTCGCGCTGATGGTTTGGAACTATGCACGTTTTGATTTTGGCGACAGCTACTTTCGCGACATATCGGTTATTGATCTAATAATTGAAAAAATGCCGGTTTCCATATCGCTTGGCCTCTGGATAACGTTACTTTCTTACGCGATCTCTATTCCACTTGGCATTAAAAAAGCCATATCGGACGGCTCATCGTTTGACACATGGACCAGCGGCATCATCATTCTTGCCTATGCGATACCGGGATTTCTGTTTGCTATCCTTTTGATCGTTCTTTTTGCAGGCGGTTCATTTTATGATCTGTTTCCACTGCGCGGTCTTGTGTCTGATAATTTTGCGCAGCTTGCATGGTATGAAAAAATCATCGACTATTTCTGGCACCTTGCGCTGCCTTTAACAGCACTTGTTTTATCGGCATTTGCGACCACAACCTTGCTCACCAAGAACTCGTTTCTCGATGAAATCCGCAAGCAATATGTTACAACAGCACGCGCCAAAGGGCTTGGCGAAAACAAGGTTCTTTATGGCCACGTATTTAGAAATGCGATGCTGATTATCATTGCCGGATTTCCTGCAGCCTTCATCTCTGCATTTTTCACAGGTTCATTATTGATTGAAACAATCTTCTCACTCGATGGGCTTGGATTGCTTGGTTTCAAATCGGTCGTTGATCGTGATTATCCGGTTGTCTTTGGAACGCTTTATATTTTCTCATTGATGGGACTGCTCGTCAGCCTGCTTTCTGACTTGATGTACACTTGGGTGGACCCACGTATTGATTTTGAATCGAGGGATGTTTGATGGCTGATACCACCATGACATCACAAGCGCCGGCAAAGCGTCCGTTTCTATCGCCTATCAATCAGCGGCGTTGGCAGAACTTTAAAGCCAATCGTCGTGGTTACTGGTCGCTGTGGATTTTCCTCATACTGTTCATCCTTTCGCTCGGTGCAGAATTCATAGCCAACGACAAGCCAATTCTCGTATCGTATAAGGGTGAAATACTGACGCCTGTTTTCGTCAATTATCCGGAAGAAAAATTCGGCGGATTCCTTGCGCGTACAGATTATACCGACCCCTTCATACAAGAAGAAATCGAAACCAATGGTTGGATGATCTGGCCGCCTGTTCGTTTTTCATACAGAACCGTGAACAAGGAAGTACCGACAACGGCACCATCAAAGCCAGCTTTCCTGTTTGATACACGCGAAGAGCTTTGTGCACGCTATGCAGAAGGTGTGAACGATCCGAACTGCACATATGGAAACTTCAACTGGCTTGGCACAGATGATCAGGCACGGGACGTTTTTGCTCGCACACTTTACGGCTTTCGCATATCGGTTCTGTTCGGTTTAATTCTAACCGCATTGTCAGCTGTTGTTGGTGTGGCAGCGGGAGCTGTGCAGGGCTATTTCGGCGGCTGGACCGATTTGATTATGCAGCGCATCATTGAGATCTGGTCCTCTATCCCTGTGCTTTATATCTTGCTCATTATGGCTGCCGTATTGCCACCCGGCTTCTGGATATTGCTTGGCATTATGCTTTTGTTCTCTTGGGTTGGTTTTGTCGGCATTGTACGCGCAGAATTTTTGCGTGCGCGCAATTTTGAATATGTGAATGCGGCACGCGCCCTGGGGGTATCAAACCGCACGATCATGTTCCGCCATCTGTTGCCTAATGCGATGGTCGCGACATTGACATTCCTGCCGTTCATTTTGAACGGTTCGATTACCACGCTCACATCGCTGGATTTTCTTGGCTTTGGTTTACCGCCAGGCTCGGCATCACTTGGCGAATTGATCTTGCAAGGCAAAAACAATTTGCAGGCACCTTGGCTCGGTTTCTCTGGGTTCATTGTGATTTCCATTATGCTTTCGCTCCTGATTTTCATCGGTGAAGCAACACGTGATGCGTTTGACCCAAGAAAGACATTTGCATGAGCGGCGCGCAGAATAATAATACTTCGGCAGCGCCGCTTCTTTCCGTTCGCAATTTGGCGGTTGATTTCACGCAAGGCGGCGCAACCACACGCGCCGTCGATGGTGTTTCCTTTGACCTCGGTGCCCGTGAAACCGTGGCGCTGGTGGGCGAATCTGGTTCAGGAAAATCCGTCACAGCGAACTCTATTTTGAAGCTTTTACAATATCCTGCGGCGAGCCATCCGCATGGTGAGATTTGGTTTGACGGACAAGACTTGATGAAAGCGCCAGACGCAGCGCTGCGCCGTGTTCGCGGCAATGATGTCACGATGATCTTTCAAGAGCCAATGACATCGCTCAATCCGCTCCATTCGATTGAAAAGCAGATCGGCGAAATCTTGCGGCTGCACCAGACCGTGCCAGACGCAAAAGTTCGCAGCCATATCATCAGCCTGCTTGAACAGGTCGGTATCCGCGATGCTGAAAAGCGCCTGCCCGCCTATCCTCACCAAATGTCTGGCGGACAAAGACAGCGTGTGATGATCGCTATGGCGCTTGCCAATACACCTAAACTGCTCATCGCCGATGAACCAACCACAGCGCTTGATGTCACCGTTCAAGCGCAAATTCTAAAATTGCTTGATGGTCTAAAGAGCAAGTTCGATATGTCGATGCTGTTTATCACGCATGATCTGGCTATCGTTCGCAAGATTGCGGACCGTGTCTGCGTTATGACCAATGGCAAGATTGTCGAAACAGGCCCGACAGAAGACATTTTCAACAATCCTCAACATGAATACACCAAGCACTTGCTTGCTGCCGAACCAAAGGGCAGTCCGCCCAAGCTCGACAAATCATCGCCCGTCGTCATGCAAGGCGATGACATAAAAGTATGGTTTCCCATTAAACAAGGCTTCATGCGAAAGACGGTTGACCACGTGAAAGCCGTTGATGGCATTGATGTAACAGTTCGCGCTGGGCAAACACTCGGCATTGTCGGGGAATCCGGTTCCGGCAAGACGACGCTTGGTCTTGCCCTTTCGCGGCTCATTTCATCAGAAGGCAAAATCACCTTCAATGGTGCTGATATTGGCGCTCGATCATTCCGCGACATGCGCCCCGTGCGCAAAGATTTGCAAGTGGTTTTCCAAGACCCATTCGGTTCGCTCAGCCCGCGTATGTCAATCGCTGAAATTATTGCAGAGGGCTTGGAAATACATAGCCCTCACCTTTCACGCGCCGAACGCGATCAAGCCGTTGTGACCGCACTTCAGGAAGTCGGCCTAGACCCTGAAACGCGCTTTCGTTATCCGCATGAATTTTCAGGTGGGCAAAGGCAGCGCATTGCGATTGCCCGTGCCATGGTGCTGACACCAAAATTCATCATGCTGGACGAACCTACTTCCGCGCTTGATATGAGCGTACAAGCACAGGTCGTTGACCTGCTGCGCGACCTGCAAAAGAAACATAATCTGGCTTACCTTTTCATCAGCCATGATTTGAAAGTCGTGCGTGCGCTCGCCAATGAGGTCGTTGTTATGCGCAACGGAAAAGTGGTAGAATACGGTTCTGCGGAGCAGATTTTTGACGCGCCTAAAACAGATTACACTAAGGCGCT
Source organism: Ahrensia sp. 13_GOM-1096m (assembly GCF_000620605.1). NCBI lineage: Bacteria > Pseudomonadati > Pseudomonadota > Alphaproteobacteria > Hyphomicrobiales > Ahrensiaceae > Ahrensia > Ahrensia sp. 13_GOM-1096m. Next base: position 239,705 of record NZ_JIAX01000006.1, on the reverse strand, counting down.
AATGGCGGCAGCATTTGATATTGAAGCGGCACCAGAAGGTATCGTTGCAGACTAATGACCAAGAAAATTCTACTTGCAGTGACCGGTTTTGACGAAGCGCTTTGGCAAGCAGAGATCGAGCGCATGGCGCCTGATCTTGAAGTTGTCACCAACATTACAGATGATGCTGCAGATGTAGAATATGCGATCGTCTGGAAGCAGAGACCCAATATATTAAGCGCGCTGCCAAATCTGAAAGTCATATTTTCTGCTGGCGCTGGTGTGGATCACATTTTTAAAGATCATACATTGCCGGACGCTCCCATCGTGCGTGTTGTTGCTGACGATTTAACAAACCGAATGAGCGAATACATCATATGGCAAGCGCTCGATCATTTGCGTCAAGGCGCGCGCTACCGGAAGCAACAGGCGGATCATGTCTGGCTGGAAGATAAAGCCCAACCTGCTGCGGATGCCGTAACGGTTGGTATCATGGGCATCGGTGCTTTGGGAATGGATGCGGCCATTAAGCTGAAAATGATCGGCTTTCATGTTATTGGCTGGAGCCGTAATCCAAAAACCAATAGCGAAATCGAGACGTTTTCAGGCACTGATGGTTTGCACGATATGCTTTCTCAAACCGACATCCTTGTCTGTCTCTTGCCTCTTACAGATGAAACACGCGGCATTATTGACGCGCAATTACTTTCAAAATTAAAGCGCAACGGGCCTCTGGGTGGCCCCGTTTTAATCAATGCTGGTCGCGGCGGGCTTCAAAGTGAGGCCGACATTCTAGCTGCGCTGAATGATGGTTCGCTTTCAGCAGCATCTCTGGATGTCTTTGAACAAGAACCGCTGGCTGGTGATAGTCCGCTTTGGTCGCACCCGCGTGTGACGGTGACACCGCATGCGGCGGCGGCGTCCAATCCTTTGGCGTTGATACCGCATATTCTCAAACAGATAGCAGCTTATGAGCGCGGCGAAACGCTAGAGAATCTCGTTGACCGTAAAGCTGGATATTAAGGTCTGCGCAGCGTTGTAGGAAATCCGTAAAGGTAGCCAATACGCTCAATTGCATCTTCTAACAATTCAACGGCTACATCCATTGTGTGCCCATTTGCGTGAATGAGTTCTTGTTCATCACGCATAATACCGACATGGCCTTTCCAAAACACCAGATCACCGCGTTGCAACCCACCATTCATCGCTGAAAAACCGAGCTCTGTACCGATGCTTGCAGCTTGCATATCTGAATCGCGTTGCACTTTCTTGCCCGCCAAAAGCAGCGACAATTGAACAAGACCGGAGCAATCAATACCAAAAGCGGAAGAACCGCCCCACAAATAAGGTGTGTGGATCAATTTTTCCGCAATCGAGACATAATCATCGACGGGTTGATCGATTGGGACGAGATGGCGTTCAATATAGAATTGCCCTTTGGAACACTTCAAATAACGAGTGCCGCGCGTTTCTGCTTCACCGACAATGGCCAAGGATGATCCCACTGACAAGATATTGCTGTGCGGCGATTTCATATCGGCTTCAGGATAAGCAAATGTGCGCGGTGCTGAAATCAAATGTGTTGAAGGCGGCGCGGTAATATCGCGCGCTGCAAGTTGGTCATCAGCAACATAGCCAACATAGTTGTCTCGCAATGATTGGCACCAAGCCCAGCCGTCCGCAACATCAAAGACACGAACCATGTCGCCATAGATCATCTGAGTATCGATGCCGAGATTGATATCTGGTTTAGGGCGCATATCGACAACAGAAGATGAAACGCGGCGACGTTCACCACGCACAAATTTGCCTGCAGTGATTTTTCCTTTGAGCGCTTCGGATGCAAGATCATCACGAAATGCATGAATTCGTCTATCCAGTTTCTCGCTCAATGCGGCAGCTCCTTACCTTTCGCAATGATATTATCAGCAAAACGCTCCAGATAGTTTGCACCCTCAACCGTTCGTGAAATGATAACATTTCTACGATCACGCGGATCACGTTGACGGCGCACCAGTTTCATCGCCCCCATTGTATCCAACGCACGGGTGATAACCGGCTTGGAAACGCCCAAATGCGCAGCCAAACCGCGAACAGTATGTGGCGGCGGATCAAGGTAAATCGTCAATAAGATTGCGGCTTGCCGCATCGTCAAATCCGGTGCGCTATCACGCACTTCGGCAAGGTTGACAGAATGCCAAAGCATGAGCGCTTGGCTCGGTTTTAGATTTATCGGCATAGAAGCTCAGCTATGTACCATTACGGGGCCGAACTAATATGCGCGATATATAGCCTGTTACGCAAGCGCAAGCACGCTCATGCACCGTTTTATGCATAGCGTTTTTGCAATGAAGCGAAGATTGCACGGATACCCTGCGCTTCGCCGCCCACAGGTGAATGTGGTTTAGCACTCGGGTTCCATCCGAAAATGTCGAAATGAGCCCAGCTCACAGCTGGATCAACAAAGCGCTGCAAGAACAATCCAGCAGTTATGGACCCGGCAAATCCATCGGTTGTCACATTATTCAGATCAGCAACCGTTGACGCGAGAGCCTGATTGTAATTCTGCCAAAGCGGCATACGCCATAACGGATCGCGCTCGCTAACAGCAGCTTCATCAACGGCCGCAGCCAATGCTTCATCATTTGTATAATAAGGTGGCAATTCTGGCCCAAGTGCAACACGCGCTGCTCCCGTCAAAGTCGCCATGTCGATAATAAGATCAGGTTTCTCTTCAGAGGCCAGCGCTAGAGCATCGCCTAATACAAGCCGCCCTTCGGCATCCGTATGGCCTATTTCAACCGTTAGCCCCTTGCGGCTTCTTAAAATATCGCCTGGTCTAAACGCGTTACCGGCGATTGCATTTTCAACGGCAGGAATGAGCACCCGCAGCCGCACATTCAATTTTGCGTCCATAATAATGCGTGCCAACGCCAATATGTTCGCAGCGCCGCCCATATCTTTTTTCATGTTACGCATTGAGCTTGCAGGTTTGATGTCCAGGCCGCCAGTATCAAAGGCAACGCCTTTACCCACAAGAGTGAGCTTTGGTGCCTTTTTATCACCCCAAGTGAAATCAATCAGGCGCGGTGCTTTTGTTGCAGCACGTCCAACAGCATGAATCATCGGGAAATTACTAGAAAGCAATGCATCGCCTTTGATGATTTTTATGCTCGCTTTATAGGACTTTGCGAGCTTGCGGCTAGCGGCCTCAATCTCATCCGGGCCCATATCTTCGGCAGGTGTATTGATAAGATCACGGGCCAGCCAGCTCGATTCGACGTGGCGCAGAATTTCATCGCGGTCGAGCGTGTCGCCTAAAACCAATTGCGGAACTCTTTGTGACGACTTTTTGTAAACATCAAAGCGATAGCTACCAAGTCCAAAACCAATTGCCGCCAATCGAAGATCTAGCCCTGCTAATGACGCAAACGTAAACGGCGTATTGGGCAGCTTCTTAGCCAACGCCCCTGTTACGAATGGGTCAGTCGCATCTCCCACGCCCAGCAGCACCATATTAATACTTTGCCCATTTTCAGCAGGAACCAGCAGAACATTGCCTACGGCGCCATCAAAGCCATTTAGGTACGCCCATGTTTTTGCTTCGCTTGGCACGGCATCTAAGTCCGACTGTGCCACGCAATGCACCGGCAATATTTTCTCGTTTTTTTGCGCTGCGCTTACAAAAATATTGTTCAACTTGAAGGCTCCTGCTTTTTTACGCACCGTACTGAGCACGGCTGTTAACTTTCCATTAGGGTTAACAGAATATTGATTAAATTGAAGGGGCATTGCGTCCACATTTTTGTGTTTCGCAAGATTCGCAGCAAGGAGATCATCATGAGGCTTGAAGAACGCACATCGGCATTTCCTAAGGCACGCAAACGGGCATATCTTTCCGTTCTAAGCGCTGTGCTGCTGAGTGCCACAGTCGCTGGCTGCGCAACAGACAGCCGCACAACAGGATCTATTAAAAACGGCAAGTCAGTGGAACGGATGAATTCCGCTGAACTGGCACAATCCGTTGATTCCTATGGTGCCGCCTATGAGCGTGATCCAAAGAACAAAGCTATTGCAATGCAATATGCATCAATTCTTCGGTCTAACAATCTCAATGAGCAAGCTGTGGCTGTCATGCGCAAAACAGCCATTCTTCATCCCGATGACCGCGATGTTCTTGCAGCATATGGCAAAGCACTTGCCGGCGCAGGTCAATTTACTGCGGCACTCGATGCAATTCAGCGCGCGCAAGACCCAACGCGGCCAGATTGGCGTCTCGTATCGGCAGAAGGCGCAATCTACGATCAAACAGGTCGTCCAGAAGAAGCCCGTGATCTTTATCAAAAAGCGCTGCAAATGCGCCCAAATGAGCCGTCAATTCTATCAAACATAGCGATCAGCCACTTGTTGGTAAATGATCTTCCGACCGCCGAACGCTATTTGCGTGAAGCTGTAAAACAACCAACAGCCGATAGCCGTGTGCGCCAAAACCTTGCGATGGTGGTTGGTCTTCAAGGTCGCTTTGATGAGGCAATGGCCATTGCACAGCGCGAACTTTCACCTCAGCAGGCACAGGCCAATGTTGAGTATCTACGCAAAATTCTATCGCAGCAAAATGCATGGAACATGATAAAAGAAGAAGACAAGAAGAGCGCTCAGTAAAAGCCTTCCTTTCTTTTTAAAAACCTTAACAATAAAAACCCGCTTCTGAAGCTTCAGAGGCGGGTTTTTTATTTTCATAATTTGCGGACTATTTCTTATCTTTAGAAGATACCACCACGCTGCGTAACCTGAATAGCTGCAGGCCCAAGGATTACACCAAAGAGCACAGGCAGGAAGAAAAGGATCATCGGAACAGTAAGCTTTGGCGGTAGAGCCGCTGCTTTTTTCTCAGCTTCATTCAGACGTATCTGGCGGCTTTCGCCTGCAAGAACACGCAATGCTTGACCCACAGGCGTACCATATCGCTCGGCCTGAATGAGCGCTTGTGTAACGCCTTTTACAGCGTCCAAGCCAGTACGCATATATAAGTTCTCATACGCTTTTCTGCGCTCAGATAAGAACGAAAGTTCTGCGCCAACCAACACCATTTCTTCGGCAAGCGCTGTCGATTGCATGCCTATCTCAGCTGCCACTCTGCGGAAACCAGCCTCGATAGACATACCCGATTCAACGCAGATCAATAATAGATCAAGCGCATCTGGCCATGCTTTGGTTATCGAGGTTTTGCGCTGTGATGCTTTGTTACTTACATAAAAATTAGGTGCATAAAAGCCTATGGCCGCACATCCAAGGCAGTATATAATCTTCATGTTTGTTGGCTTATCGGGAAAGCCATCAAATACGAACATGTAAACTACCCCGGCTCCAAAAGTCAGGAATGGTAAAACAAGGCGCATGAAAAGAAACAAATTGAGCGGCCCTTGACCGCGAAAGCCTGCAGCACGCAGTTTTGAAATTGTTTTATCATCGGCAAGGGCTTTTTTCAAATCCAAACGTTCAACGATGGACTTAACACTGCCTTTATCCTTGCTATCAACACGCAAAGATGCTCGCCCGTTCTGTTTTTCAGATACCAGTCGAGCCCGCTCACGCGCCCGAATTTCATCGCGCTCAGTCGCGACCGATTTCATCCGGTTTTTAAGCTCGTTGCCGCCCAGTGCCGGTGCAAGCAGTGTGAAAATAGTGGCAAAAACACTAATAGAAACCAGAACAGCGATTAAGAACTGCCCTGAGGTGAGTAGTGCTACAATATCTGAAGACATGAACCTGCTCCCCTATACCTCAAAGTTAATCATTTGGCGCATGACGAATACGCCGATGGACATCCAAACAGCAGAGACACCCAAAATGAGAAATCCTTGATCTGTTGTGAAAAGGAGCCCGATATATTCCGGACTACTAAAGTGAACCAGAATAGCAACAATTGGCGGCAATGCGGCAATAATTGCTGCCGAAGCTTTTGCTTCCATCGACATTGCGGCAACTTTTGCTTTCATTTGTGCGCGCGAACGCAACACACCTGAAAGGTTGCCCAAAGCTTCAGATAAGTTACCACCGGCCTGCGATTGGATTTGAATAACGATTGCAAAAAAGTTTGCCTCTGAACACGGCATAGTTTGATACATACGCAAGCAAGCCTCAGGCACTGACATACCAAGTTGCTGCGACTCAATTATCCGGCGAAATTCCGTTTGCACCGGCTCACGTGCCTCTGTTGCAATAAGACGCAAACCATCATTCAATGGCAAACCTGACTTGATTGCGCGAACGATAATGTCAATCGAGTTTGGAAATTCTGCTAAAAAGCTCTTGATCCGGCGCTTGCGGAGAAATGAAATAATCCAACGCGGCAAACCAAGTCCTGCAGCGAATGCTATTCCAATGCAATAAATTGCAGGAAAGCCAAAGATCAATGCTGCAAATGCCGAACCGCCGCCTATAGCAGCAGAGTAAATATAAAACATCCGAATATCGAGCTTCAAACCCGCCTGCAGAATTTGCGTCTTCAGGTTTGGTTTGGTTGCATTTTTCTCGCGCGCTTTGTTACGCTCTTCAAGATCATTAAGCGACTCTGTGATCTGTTTGCGTCGTTTTTGACCTTCTTGAGCGCGGTCAACCTCAACACGTTTCGACACTGTGTCCGTCTTGACAGACTTGACCTTTGACATTCTGCGCTTACGGACTTTTTCCGCCTGCAACGATGGTAACATCAATGCATACATGACGCCGCCGATACTAAGCCCGGCAAGCGCCATAACGGCTAGCTCAATGGATGATAGGCCGAAGATCATTCGATCACCTCCATTGCATCTAGTGCCTCAGAAAGACGCACTTCTTCGTTGAAATAACGTGCGCGCTCCCACATTTGAGGGCGGCCAACGCCTGTAGAGCGATGTTTACCGATAAATTTGCCATCAGCATCTTCGCCAGTAATATCATACAGCATGAGATCCTGCGTGATGATGACATCACCTTCCATGCCAATGACTTCAGTAATATGGGTAATTCGGCGAGAACCATCACGCAAACGCGCAGCCTGAATGATAATATCAACAGACCCACAAATAATTTCACGCACGGTTTTTTGCGGCAACGTATAGCCACCCATCGCAATCATTGATTCCATACGACTTAGACACTCGCGCGGGGTGTTAGCGTGGATTGTACCCATTGAACCATCGTGACCAGTATTCATCGCCTGCAAAAGGTCAAACACCTCTGGTCCACGAACCTCACCAACAATGATGCGTTCTGGGCGCATACGAAGGCAGTTTTTGACAAGGTCAGTCATTGTGATCTGACCTTCGCCCTCTAAGTTCGGCGGCCTTGTTTCAAGGCGCACAACATGCGGCTGCTGAAGCTGAAGTTCGGCAGAGTCTTCGCATGTGATGACACGCTCATCTTTATCAACATAGTTGGTCAAACAGTTGAGCAAAGTTGTTTTACCCGAACCCGTACCGCCAGAAATGACGACATTACATCGCACACGTCCAATAATTTGTAGGATCGTTGCACCCTCCGGCGAAATTGAACCAAATTTTGTCAGCTGATCAAGTGTGAGCTTGTCTTTCTTAAACTTACGAATCGTTAGTGCAGCGCCATCAATCGCCAATGGCGGTGCAATAACGTTAACACGTGAACCATCCGCAAGACGCGCATCACAGATTGGGCTAGATTCATCAACGCGGCGGCCCACCTGGCTCACAATTCGTTGACAAATTGAAAGCAATTGCTGGCCATCACGAAAGCGAATACCCGCATCAATAACCTTACCGTTTACCTCGATATAAGCAGCATCTGGGCCGTTGATCATGATATCGGCAATATCATCACGTGCAAGCAAGGGCTCTAACGGTCCATAACCCAACACATCGTTACAGATATCTTCAAGCAATTCTTCCTGCTCGGAGATGGTCATCGCATAGTTTTTGATAGCGATGATATCATTGACGATATCACGAATTTCTTCGCGTGCGCTTTCAGCGTCTAGCTTTGCAAGCTGCGACAGGTCGATTGTCTCAATCAGCGCAGAGAACACCTGTGATTTGGTGTCATAATAGGCATCATCGCGATTAGGGCGTTTTTGGGTTGGCTGCTCCATAGACATAGGAGGCGCTTCAACTTTCGCACGTGGCGTCTCTTTAGCAGGTGCCTTGGGAGCATCAACTGTCGGTGCCAAAGCTTCCGACACATGCTGTTTTTCAACAGCATTTTCCATCGGTTTAGATGCCGGTTCGTTTATAACGGGTTTTGCTTGCGTTTTAGCGCTCGCAAAGGATGAACCCCCGGATCCTTTTTTACCAAACATTGAATTACCTCGTAACTCGAACTTGAAATTACTTCTTCTTCAGTTTTGCCAAAATGCCTTTTAGGCCGCCCTTTGGTTTTGCTGAAACTGCGCCGCGACCCGTTATAATATGTGCAAGATCAGAGATCGTTGTAACGATTGGGCTAGCACTGTCAGACTCCGCCAGCATTCGGCCATTATTAGATGCTGTGCCAAATAAATGCGGATCAAATGGAATGATCGCAGATGCTTCCATATCCAGTGAATCCAAGAAATCATTGACGCTAATCTCAGGTCTTTTAGGCACGCCCACTTGGTTGAGGACCAGTTTCGGCGCGAAATCATTTGGGCGTAGTTTCTTCAGCGTATCGACCATGTTTTTGGTGTTACGCAAATTTGCCAATTCCGGCGTTGCAACAATGATAACTTCATCGGCACGCGAAAGCGTTGTGCGTGTCCAACCATTCCATACATGTGGAATATCAAGCACAACGGAAGGAGCCGTGCGCTGAGCAACGTCGATTAATTGTGCGAAATCTTCCGCTCCAAAGTCGTAAACCTTGTCGAGCATTGATGGCGCAGCAAGCAGTGAAAGATGTTCAGCACATGTTGCGAGCAACCGATCAAGATAAACCTCATCAATGCGATCCGGTGAGAAAACAGCTTCTGCAATACCTTGCGCAGGGTCTTGGTCAAAGTTGATATTGGCGGTGCCAAAAGGCAAATCCATATCTGCGACGACGACTTCGTTTTGGAAAAGCGTCGAAATAGACCAAGCAACATTATGAGCAATCGTGGATGAACCAACCCCGCCCTTAGCGCCGATAAAAGCCATTGTTTTACCTAATGGCTCCGCATCAGGATCAATGAACAGCATTGTAATAACCGCCATAAGATCGGCAATTGATACCGGCGCTACGATGTATTCAGAAATACCATTGCGAACTAAGTCGCGGTATAGCGAAACATCATTGTGGTGACCAATGATGACCACACGCGTCGATGGATCACAAACTTCTGCAAGCTCATTAAGCCCGTTCATGAGCTCATCTGGACGAGCGGAAGTCTCAAGAATGATCAAGTTCGGAGTTGGTGCTGTTTGATAAAATTCCACAGCAGCACCAATACCGCCCATATAGGTTCGCATTTGAGCTTTTGCCATGCGGCGGTCTTCTGCCATACGCTCGATAGGCCCAGAGACCCCTTGCGTTTCACAAAATGCCTGAATTGTTATGCGCGGTACAGGGCGCACATTTTGCAATTCATCCGGCTCGAAGCTAGCGCTTGGCATGGCAGCCATTTCGTTTTCGTCTTTAAATGCAGCGTCTGACATTGTTTTTCACCCTAGGGGTCTAGTTCATTAATTTTACAAGCGCGAAGGCTTTTAACTGCCAGTTTTATACTTGGCGATCACGTTGCCTCGGTTTTCTGCGTCAATTGGTGTTTCTTTGCGTGGCCCAAGCAAATCGCCTGGGTTGGCAATTTGTGCCGCAAGATTATTCTGTGTTGAACAGCCAAAATCAGCATAGTTTTCGTTCTCAGGCGTTTCCGCAAGGTCTTCAGGCCATTGGCCACATTGCCCCGTGGAGGCAGTTACCGAGCGAAATGACAAACGTATTGGTGCAGATGAACCATGCTGTGACGCGTCATAGGATTGGATCGCAATGTTGTTGCGATGTTGCCCACTTTTTTCAATAGCTTTAACAATCTGTCCCTGAACAAAACTCGCCGCAGAACTGTTTGCAGATCCAGAAGGCATCAACATAACAATTGTGCCCGTGCCAGATGTTTGAAACCTCTGCGCAAAAGCCTCTACATTACTCAGCGCGGCGTAGTTCAGTCTTTGAGCTCCGGATGCGACAGGAATATCTAAAACCTGCTCTTGCTCTGAAAGCACGATTGGATGACGCTTGGTGTAGTCATTTGCGACACTGCTTACAGTCATATTATCGCGCTGTTGTAGCCCCGCGCATCCTGAAAGAAGAGAAACGCACAGCACAGCCGCTGCTGAAGTTTTTAATTTACCGGCAAACATGTTTGCGTACTCCAATTACTTGTAAATGAAACCAACGGCACCGTGATAACGGCCAGTCGGCATTTGTTGGTCTGTGCTTCCATAGATACGGTTGAGGCGGCCAAGTAGGTTGCCAACTGAATCTGATGATGGTGCAAAATTATCTGTCGGCAACGCGATTTGTGAGGCTGCGACAGCGCGCACCAGATACGGCGTAACCATGATAACCAACTCGGATTCGCTGCGAATAAAGTCACGGCTTCTAAACAGCGTCCCAAGAATTGGAAGCTTTGACAATCCTGGAAAACCACTGACAACCTGTCTGACATCATCGCGGATGAGACCGGCAATCATCATCGAGCCACCAGATGGCAACTCAACGGTTGTTTCAGCTTCACGGCGACGAATAGACAATACATTTGTTGCGGAGGCCCTGCTGGCACCAGCAGCTAGAGGAACGCTTCCCTCTGTTGTCGGCTCGGACACTTCAGTTTTTATGCGCAGACTAATCCGGCCAGGTGAAAGAACGACAGGTGTGAACTCAAGTCTAACACCATAGTCAATCTTATCGATTCCATATGTGGTTTGGCCGGTTTCATCATCAAAGCTAGCCCCTGAAATAACATTATAGGTTCCGCCTGCGAAAAACTTTGCAGGTTCGCCTGATATTGCGGTCAAAGTTGGCGCGGACAGGGTTTTCATCACCCCAGCCTCTTCCATTGCTTTGAAATAGGCGTTGATATTCAAACCGCCGATTGAGCCGCCAAGGCTAACACCTGTATTGGCAAGCGGTTTACCAAGTGCGCCAGCAATGGTTTCGGAAATACCACTATAGGAAAGTCCGGAAGATGAACCATTACCAATCAAGTTCATACCAAGTTGCTTCATCACAGATCGCTGAATTTCTGCAACGGTCACTTTTAGTGTGACCTGGTCGCCGCCTGCGATTTCCAATAGATTGACGATTTGACTATCGCCGCGTGAAAATAAAGCCAAGAAGCTCTCAGCGCCATTGTTAGTCGCATCGCCGCCCTTAACGAAAATTTCGGCCAGTTTTGCAGCTTTAGCTGAATCCTGCGGTGTCTGCACCGATCCGGTTAGCACGATATTGTCGTTGATAATCTCCGTTTTAATATTTGATCCTGCTATAAAGCGCTCAAGATAACGATCGAGCCCAGCCACATCGCGTTCAACCTGCAACTGCAAACTAACCATCTGATTGCCGTTTTTATCAAAAACGAAAATATTCGTCTGACCGACTTCTTTACCAAATAGATAAATGCGGCGTGCCGTGCGTGTTACGGCATCAGCAACTTCTGGGTTAGCAACAAGAATATCATGCGCATCTTCTGGAAGCTCGAGCACCAAGGACTTGTCCAAACCAAGCACAACTTCTTCTGATCCAGAAGAGCGTTTTTGCACTTTGATAATATTCTGTGCTGCCGCCGGTGTCACACCTAGCGGCGCAAACTTTGTTGGGACTGCGGACGTCAATGCAACAACTGTGCCTGCCAAGAGTAAGATCTTAAAGCTTTTTGCAACTTTGGACATATGACTGCTCTTTATATTTGTGGATTCTTGTTTCGGTTCGCTCATCTTTGTCATTGGCTTTGCACCATTGTTTTCTCACCATTTTTAATCAAACTAATGGAGCCGTCCTCGCGCGTACCACCTGAGATCAGGTGATCAGCACTCGGCTCTGAGCGACCTGATTCAATGTCTTTTATTGAACGCAAAGCGAGCGTCAGACGATCAGCCATTTGCTGTGCAACTGAAATGATTTTTGTTTGATTGGGCGTTAACTCAAGTGTTGCAGTTTGCCCGACTTGCACCAACTGTCCATTTTCATCTTCACGAATGGTTTGGTCGATCGCTAGGACACGGATATTTGCAAGAATTGTTTCGGTTATATAAGCATTGGTATTCTGGTCACGCGTTGTCATAATTACATCGACGTAATCATCTGGCAGGATAAAACCGCCAGCTGATGTGTCTGCAGCAATGGTCGTTGCAACTGCCCGTTTACCGGCAGGCAATATAGAAGACATGAAACTCTGATCTGCGCCAAGAATTTTTATAGGGCGAACTGGCTCGCCTTGAATGATCGTTGAGCGAACAATTGATCCTTCAAGCTCAGCAATTGCCTCAGGTCTACTGGATTCAGTTATGAAATCTGGCGCAATTGCTTCAACTGGCCATTGCTGCCAACCCAGTCCACCGCTGATCTTACCACCCGTTAGTATGGTTTCTTTTGCAACCAACACTTGATCGAGTTCAATGGAAGGGGCTGACGGTAATAAGTCTGCAATCGGAGCAGGTGCTGGTGCAGACAAATTCATTGCCAAATAACCAGCGCCCCCCGCGGCAAGAACTGCAACTCCAAGAATAACGAAACGCATAGACATGCTAACACCTGCAAATTATTGGGCGGACGAATCCGCTACAGGATCAACATTCACATCTAATGGTGTAATTATGGTTAATGACGTCGTTAGATTTATACTTAACGCAAGTTAAACAGCGCAAATAAGCAATCTGATCTATCCGCAGACAGCTTTAATTCGCAAAGTAATTAAGCGCAAAGACCATCGCGGGGCTATCTGGAAAAGCGAAAAGCCCTCCAACAGCTAAAGCTACGCCATATGGGATTCCCTTTGCATCGATCACTTGGCGAAGCATGGGTAACTCGCCAGCATAAACGGCCATTGATGTTTTGCGTAAGAGAATAATCAAAATCGCCAGAACGCCACCAGCGATTGCTGACATTAAAATGTAATTCCATAAATGAACGGAAAAACCCATCCAAAGAGCAGATGACGCTAGTAATTTAGCATCGCCGCCGCCCATAGCGCCCAATGCGAACATCGCAAAAGTAACAGAAAGAACCACTGCAAATGCCATTAAATGCGATCCAAAATCGTGCCAGCTTAAGCCTATGAATGGCGCAATGACCAAAAATGTAACGATGAGAAGTGCGGACACTTTATTGGCGATTGTCATTGAGAATATGTCTGACAAAGCAGCATAAATCATAGCAAAAGGGAAAACGACAAAAATTATAGTAGCAATCATTGGCACAACCTTCGTTTCTCAACATCTTGTTTGTAATGCGTGAGAATTAAATTCTCATAAACGAAATAATATTTCTGATGTCCATAAGGCATAAAAAAACGGCCCGCTCCCGAAAGGGAGCAGGCCGCTTTTAAAATTTAAATTACTTAAGGTTTGTTAGCTGTAGTTAGCTTAGTACCTACTGTTGTGAATGTTTTATCCAATTCAGTACCAATTGCAGTCGCGCCTGTGATAATCGCAACAGCGATAAGAGCAGCGATAAGGCCGTATTCGATAGCAGTTGCACCAGATTCGTCTTTGATAAAGCGTGTAAACATATTGAGTTCCTTACTCGTGTTAATTAAACAGCACACCGTCAGTTTTGTTTTGCTCTGATCGGCTTGAACACAAATTACCCCAAGGCTCTTGCCACCCGCTTAATAAACAAGGTTTCTCAAATATTAATGCGCGCTTATGTAGAGCATGGTAAATAAACACTTGATAAAGACTGCAAGCGGAGGAAACAGCGTGCTAATTCACAAGATCAAGCACGCGTTGTTCAATATTACCGCCTTTACGCATTTCAGATTGCTCGAATGAACGATTATCTGCTTTATAACGTTCGAACTCTCTGGCCACTCGTTTTAGAACTTCGCCGCGTATTTTTTTGCAGGCCTTATCATTTTCAATACGCAAGCCAACGGTTGCATCAATGATTTGCTGCGCTAGGCGTTTTACAAAATCGCCGTGAACCTTCTCATGCGCCAATATACTATCGGCAAACCGCTTCCATTTAGCAGCAATTGCGGGCGGTAATTTCTGGCTTGGTTTGGGAAGACTATATGTAATGGTTACAAAAGGCAGTGCGGAGACAAGTTCGCATGCATTTCCATCGGGCTGATAATTGCGGCGCCATTTTAGATCCCAATTGGTCACGGCTATCGTGCGCCGATTGCCTGAGATAATGGGGCCGCCCGCACCAATTGATCGATAAAGTTCAGGGCCGGTCGTGCCCGACACATTATAATATGTGAAATTCTCAGTCGCTTTCCACTCAGCGGCCTGCGCGTTCATCAATGACATTGTCGCAAAGATGAACCACACAACCCACCGCATAAATTAGCTATCCACCTTCAAGACTTGAATAAACGCTTCTTGAGGAATTTCGACGCGTCCGAACTGACGCATCTTCTTTTTACCCTCTTTCTGCTTGTCGAGCAGCTTGCGCTTACGCGAAACGTCACCGCCATAACACTTGGCCGTCACATCCTTGCGCATTGCTGAAATGGTTTCACGCGCAATAACTTTGCCGCCAATAGCTGCCTGAATCGGAATCTTGAACATGTGACGCGGAATAAGCTCTTTAAGCTTTTCGCACATAACACGGCCACGCTTTTCAGCAGCCGAACGGTGAACCAACATGGAAAGCGCATCCACCGGCTCTTCGTTGACAAGTACGCTCATGCGCACAAGATCACCTTCGCGGTACTCAGCGAGCTGGTAATCAAATGATGCATAGCCTTTTGAAATCGACTTCAAACGATCGTAAAAATCAAACACAACCTCGTTAAGTGGCAAATCATAGACCACCAAAGCGCGTGTACCGACATAAGAAAGGTCTGTTTGAATACCCCGGCGCTCCTGACACAATTGCAGGATTGAACCTAGATACTCGTCGGGCGTCAAAATTGTTGCTTTGATCCAAGGCTCTTCAATCGAACGAATACGCACGACGTCTGGCATGTCCGCCGGATTATGCATTTCTGTTTCGCTGCCGTCCGTCATGTTCATTTTATAAACAACGGATGGTGCTGTAGCGATCAGCTCTAAATTAAACTCACGGCTTAGGCGCTCTTGGATAATTTCCAAGTGCAAGAGCCCGAGGAAACCGCAACGGAAACCAAATCCGAGCGCTGCGGATGTTTCCATTTCAAACGAGAAACTTGCATCATTCAGGCGCAACTTGCCGATAGCTGAACGCAAGTCCTCAAAATCATCTGCATCAATTGGGAAGAGGCCACAGAACACAACAGGCTGCGCCGGCTTAAAGCCTGGCAACATATCGGTGCAAGGGCGCTTATCTTCTGTGATCGTATCGCCCACACGCGTATCAGCAACCTCTTTAATCGAGCCGGTAAAGACGCCGATTTCGCCTGGTCCCAAATTTTCGACAGGCACCAATTTCGGCGTCATAACGCCAACACGGTCTACTAAATATTTCGCGTCGGTGCCCATCATACGAATATTTTGGCCGCGTTTCATCTCGCCATCAATAATACGCACAAGCACAACAACACCAAGATAGGTGTCGTACCAGCTATCCACGAGCAAAGCTTTTAGCGGTGCAGAGCGGTCGCCACTTTTCGGTGCCGGAAGCTGCTTGACGATTGCTTCCAAAACATTGGGAATGCCTAGGCCTGTTTTGGCAGAAATTTCCACTGCATCAGTTGTATCAAGCCCGATGACTTCTTCTATCTGCTCTTTAATGCGCTCAGGATCGGCTGCGGGCAGATCGATTTTGTTGAGTATAGTTACAATCTCATGGTCATTATCAATTGCCTGATAAACATTCGCGAGCGTTTGCGCTTCAACGCCCTGCGAAGCATCGACAACGAGAAGTGAGCCTTCACAAGCTGCAAGCGAACGCGACACTTCATAGGCGAAGTCAACATGGCCCGGCGTATCAATGAGATTGAGAACGTAATCTTGGCCGTCTTGCGCTTTATATTCCAAGCGCACAGTGTTGGCTTTAATTGTAATTCCGCGTTCACGCTCGATATCCATCGAGTCAAGGATCTGATCCTTCATGTCTCGTGCCTGCAGCGTATCAGTTTGCTGGATCAGGCGGTCGGCAAGCGTGGATTTCCCGTGGTCGATATGAGCGACGATAGAAAAGTTGCGAATATTGGATAATGGCGTGTTTGTCATAGGCTTCATATAGAGCGCAATTGCGCCGCATGGAAGTGGAGATTTTACTGGTTTGTGAGTTTCCAACGGCGGCCAGCATTTGAGCCAAAGACCGTGAAATAGCGGCCTGACTTAGCGGGTATCTATTAGGCGCTCAGTCTTTTCTGCCTCTTTGTCATTAATAGATGGGCCCCATATCACTTTCTTATAGTCGAAACCGAATTCCAGTGTCGGTTTGATTATCTGAAAGTAAGGAGACAAGTCAAAATCACGCGGCGTGAACAGGGAATAATGGCGAATATGCAAGATTTCACGGCGGGAATAATCTGACGTTGCGCGGGCACGCCCCGGTGCCGCAGTTATTTCGGGCAAAATAGGATAATTAATTTCCTGAAATGCCTGAGCAATCAAAGTTGAGCAAATTGCACGCGTTGGATCACCTGAACCAAACTCAATCATACGCCTGCGCCACCGCACGGGAACAGGCGGTGTAGGCAGCAAGTATCGCGCCATATCAAGAATGTTTTTTGTGTCGTACTGCAGGCCTATTTTAGAGATCATAAAATTCACCACCTTCTGGCGGTCTTTTGGCGTTAAGCCCGACGCACGGCAAATGCGTGTATTGAATGTTTGGTAATTTTCTAGCGGCTCTGCGGTGCAACCACGCCCAAGATTAACTTCAATCAAGCGCTTCGCATGCCCCTCTTCATTCTTTTCATCCAAAACGTCGCCAATATAAAGAGCAGCGTGGCTCCACGTACTTTGTGTTAAATACTTAATCGCAGCTGAAATTTTGCGATTGCCTTCGATAAGCAATATGTCACCGGGCTGAAGCGTACGGTACAGGGTTTCAGGATCAGATGGCGTGTAAGGTTGGTATCCGGATGTTTCGCGCTCAAGCCGCTGCGCGATCCATGTGCCTATACGTGCCAATATTGACTCTTTTATTTGTGTCACCGCGTCACTCCTTGCGGTCTAATGATTAGTCACGACTGCTATATGGGGTCAATGCACGACAAATAAACTACAATCAAATTCAATTCATCTCACGCCAAAAAGGTTGACCTTCACAAGCAGAGCGCATATCTCTAGTTTAGAATTATTCTAAAGAGATAATAGTATGCTAAACCGCTTCTGGCCGACCTCTCGTCGTGATTTCTCCTCCCTTAGCGAGCAAGAAATTCTTGCACTCGCCATTTCATCAGAGGAAGACGATGCGCGCATTTACCTAGCCTATGCGGACGGCCTCAGAGAAGAATATCCTGCATCGGCAAAAATCTTCGAAGAAATGGCTTTGGAAGAAGAAACGCACCGCGAAATGCTTATCAAAATGCATAAGAAGCGGTTTGGCGACACTATTCCTTTGATCCGCCGCGAGCATGTAAAAGGTTATTATGAGCGCAAACCGGATTGGCTTGTGCGACCGCTCGGCATTGAAAAAGTGCGCGCAATGGCCTCTCAAATGGAAGAACAAGCACATCGGTTCTATTTACGTGCTGCGCAACAAACCAAAGACGCCGATACACGCCTATTGCTTGGCGAGTTGGCGATTGCTGAAAACAGCCATCACACGACGGCGATTCAACTCGAAACCGAACACACCCCAGACTATGTTCGCGAAATTGAGAGCCAAGCAGAACATAAGCAATTCATCTTAACCTATGTGCAGCCTGGCCTTGCTGGATTAATGGATGGTTCAGTATCAACGCTGGCCCCCATTTTTGCTGTCGCCTTTGCAACACATGATACATGGACCACATTTCTTGTCGGCCTTGCCGCATCCGTTGGTGCTGGCATATCGATGGGCTTTACTGAGGTCGCATCTGACGACGGCGTCATTTCAGGCCGTGGATCTCCGATCAAACGCGGCTTAGCGACAGGTATCATGACAACGGTCGGCGGACTTGGTCATGCCCTACCCTATTTGATTCCACATTTTTGGACCGCAACAGCTATCGCCTTCGCTGTCGTCATTATTGAGCTTTTTGCGATCACGTGGATACAAAACAAATATATGGAAACCCCATGGGGCCGCGCAATATTCCAAGTGGTTCTGGGCGGCGCATTGGTATTTGCAGCGGGCATGCTGATTGGTAATGCTTAAGGTTTCTTAGGCAGCTCAAACCGTCGAATTAGTCGCTTTTCTTAACCGACCCAACGACTGTCATGTCTGGGCTTTCAATCGTCACCCAATGACCTGCATGGCGCTCAGACTGACGCTTTAGATATTCATAGGGTGTCTGGTCCCACACGCGGACTTGGCTGTTCAAATTATCCAGCACAAAATCACCACGGTCGGTGCGAACAGTTAAAACGGCATGGCCCTCGCCGTCTGGCTTGCGCACAACTGTTATCAATAGTGCAGACGGGGAAATGCCTTGTTTGATCAACATTTTGCGCTTTAACAAAACATAATCTTCACAATCGCCTGCAATATCCGGATAAGCCCAAACTTCTTCGCGGCCATAGATTTCTAGGTCGCTACGCGGCTCAATCACCATATTGATGGCGGAATTAATATTGACGATATTCTTCCAAAGTTCGCGTGTTAAATGCACAGGCTTCAACGACGCTTTGCGGTCTTGCTGACACTCTTCTGAATAAGCCAAACAAAATTCATAATGACCGATTGGCTGCGAGGTCAGTTTTCCAGTGATCATAGAAGACGCATTGGCCACGACAGCGGATAAGGCCACCATGCTAATCGCGGTCGCGCATAGTCCAACTTTTATCTTCGTTAGTCTCATGGTGTGACCGCCGGGCTCTTTTATTTATTAACAAATGATTAACCAGACTATTCATCGAACGCAATGGACACGAAGAGCAAGGTTAAAATATGGTTAAAGCGTGGCAGTTCGGCACATGTGAAAACACCGCCTTTCGGCGGTGCTTTAAAAGTCAATTCACAATAATTTTAAACCATGTGGATAAAGTTAGGCTCAATCACCTGAAAATCACGACACAGCACGCAAGGCAGGCTTTTGGCGGCTTTTGCGCGTTTTTGTTTCTGACATGAAGTCGAGGATACGCGGCGCAACTTCATTGCGGAAGCGTGAGCCGTTAAAGACGCCATAATGCCCAACAGAGGGTTGTTCATAATGTTGTTTAAAAGCATCGGGTATATTTGGACATAAATCATGCGCAGCTTCGGTTTGCCCGCGGCCCGTAATATCGTCGTTTTCTCCCTCAATCGTAAAGAGGGCAACATTCTTAATCGCTGAAAGATCAACTTTCTCGCCGCGATGCATCATCGTGCCTTTGGCCAAAGAGTGCTCAATAAAGACAACTTCGATTGTTTGCAGATAGAATTCAGCGGTCAAATCCATAACAGCCAAATATTCATCATAAAAATCGCGGTGCTTTTCTGCGCTATCGCCATCATCACGCACAAGATGCATGAAGAAATCTTTTTGCGCGATCATATGGCGATCAAGGTTCATCGACATGAAGCCAGTAAGCTGCAAAAACCCTGGATAGACTTGGCGGCCTAATCCCGGATTTGGGAATGGCACATCCATGATGACGTTA
This sequence comes from Ahrensia sp. 13_GOM-1096m, assembly GCF_000620605.1. Taxonomy (NCBI): domain Bacteria; kingdom Pseudomonadati; phylum Pseudomonadota; class Alphaproteobacteria; order Hyphomicrobiales; family Ahrensiaceae; genus Ahrensia; species Ahrensia sp. 13_GOM-1096m. The sequence goes on along the minus strand of NZ_JIAX01000006.1, from coordinate 219,936 downwards.
TCGCGGAACCACTCGATATCTTTTTCTTCTGCCAGATCATTGACCGCGGTTGGATTGCGGCGCGTATCAATTGGCCCGCCCATCAAGGTCATAGACAAGGGAGACACGGCGTCTTTTCGCTTCTCCATCATAGCAACCGCTGCAAGCACAGGCACTGAAGGCTGACACACACCAATAATGTGCGTGTCTGGGCCTAAGTGATCAACCATTTCGATCAGGTAATCAATATAATCTGAAAGATCAAAAGAGCCTTTGGATAGCGGCACATCACGTGCATCAACCCAGTCCGTTATATACACTTCAGCTTCAGGAAGCAGGCGCTCCACCGTACCGCGCAACAAAGTTGCGTAGTGGCCGGACATGGGCGCAACAAGCAAAATTTTAGGATCGTTTCCGCGTGGCTTTTTCAGCGCACGGGAAAAGTGCAAGAGCTTACAGAATGGCTTTTCCCATACATTTTTTTCAACAACAGCAACTTCCTTGTCATCGATAATAGTCTCGTTGAGACCAAATGCAGGCTTGCCGTAACGACGGGTTGTGCGTTCAAACACTTCCGCCCAAGCAGCCATTGTGCGGCCGTACTTCGTTTGCGAAAATGGATTGGCAGGATTGCGGTAGAACATGCCCGTAGCTTCGGCCATCGTACGCCAAGGCTGCATTAGCGCATGATTCATTTCGTAAAACTTATAGAACATTTCTTACGCTCCTTAAAACACTCAAGCAGACGACTAAATCGATTATACAGCGAGTGGGTCTGCACAATTGCTTTGTTGCACTGCAAAATCAAGCAACGAAACGCATTATTTCAAGTCTATTAGTCTCAACTTTGTCGTGCATTTACTCAAAACATCCCCGCGTTTGGGGCAGATTCACAGCTATTACATTTAAATCGCCTAGATTACGGCGTTTCTCTCAATCCGAAAAAATATTTGAAAACATGCCATTAGAGGCGTTCTAAAATAATTCGGCGACATACTGCCATCACCCAGAGCTATTGAACTTACCCTAATGATTTCATTTGAAAGCGCCTTGTCTAAACCTTACCGAGCAAGCTCAACGCCTGTTAAAAACACAAAAAAAGCCCGTTTCATTACAAAACGGGCTTTTAAATCACTTAATTACTCCAACTGATATCAGCCAGCAAATCCCTCAACGACAATAATCTCGCCGTCAGCAACCTCTTGGCGAATAGCGCGGGCGCGGCTGTAAGTTTCAGAATTATAGCAAGCAAGGGCAGTCTCTACGCTGTCAAATTCTACGACAACATTGCGTGATCTGCTCTCACCTTCTTCGGCGTGAATGTCCCCGCCGCGAACAAGAAACTTTGCACCAAATTCTTCGTAAGCAGGTGTCGCTGTTGCTACATAGTCTTTATAGCGTTCTGCATCGTGAACAGTCATACGTCCAATCCAATAGCCTTTTGCCATGATTGTATTTCCTTTGATTATGCGCTTTGCGCTGTTTCAATTTGTTCAAGGAACTGTCGTGCCGCTTCACGGCGGTCTGGTGCGGCAATAATAGGCCGGCCAACGACAAGATGGCTTGCACCAGAGCGAATAGCGACATCGGGTGTTACAACACGTTTTTGATCGCCTGCTTCACCATCAGCCAAACGAATGCCTGGCGTCACAACTGCCATATCATTGCCGACAATCTCGCGCACGGATTCAGCCTCTTCTGCTGAACAAACAATACCGCCCATACCAATTCGAGCCGCTTGCCGCGCACGTTTGAGTACCAATGTAACGGCATCATCATGATAACCAGCTTCGGACAAATCCCTGTCATCCATTGAGGTTAAAACTGTAACGCCGAGCAAAGTAAGGTTCGTACCTTTTGCAGCCTCAACAGCTGCAGCCATCGCTTTGGGATAAGCGTGAAGCGTCAACATATCGACACCCAGCCGCGCGATGCTCTCAACGCCCTTAGCGACAGTATTATCGATATCGAGCAATTTCATATCAAGGAAAACAGACTTGCCTGCGGCTTTAAGCTCACGTGCTAAATCCAACCCGCCGACAAATGCTAATTGGTGCCCTATTTTATAAAATGAGACGTCATCGCCAAGGCTTTCAACAATCCCAGCGGCTTCAAGCATTGTTGGCACATCCAGCGCAACAATCAGTCTGTCTTTTGCATTGTTTGGCATGGGAAAATCCTTTTTGAATTCTGCTACCGTTCAATCGCATAGCAGCAATCATGTCTCAAAATCAAAGGCAGAAATTAAACCCTGCCGCGTCCCACGGTTACGCGCTCAAGCAACGAGCGGCATGTCTTTTTCAATAATGATAAAGTTCGCTCATCGCTCGGCATACCATCTTCTGCAAAACTCTTGCCTGCATTCGCCACAGAACACTGCTCTGTGATAATTTGCGTGCCCACATTCATTAATACCGAACGTACATGGTAAAGACCGCGAATACCGCCCAACGCGCCAGGCGATGCTGAACCAAGAGCAACCGTCAATCCGGCATAGGGTTTTAAATCATGCGTTCCATCGGATTTGGTTACAGATACCCAATCCAGCACATTCTTCAAAAGAGGCGGAATGGAGGAATTATATTCAGGGCACGCGATAAAGAGGCCATCATGAACCTGAAACAATTGAGCAAGCTTGACCGCGTTTTCGGGCGCTCCATCGCTTTCCAATAGATCTGCATCAAGTATTGGCAGTGGATAATCAGCAAGCGTGATCTCGGTAACTTCTGCGCCTTCAGCGCTCAAAATCTTAATCGCGGCTTTTGCCAGTTGAGTATTATATGATCCGGTTCGAAGCGAACCTGAAAAGACGAGAATTTTTGCGTTCATATTATGGCTCCACTTGCCGTTCATTAAGCCCCAAGAGAGCCTTAAATTTCAAACATTCGATGATAGTTTCAGTATTTACGGTAGGTCCAGATTTTTGCAGGCGGCAAATTGCGCAATATGCGGCGACTAGATGAGATCTCTACATCGCTATCATTGACAATGATCGGAGAGCGGCGCCCATAAGTTATCTGAACGATAGGACGCCCCCGCGCAATGCGCTTGAAAGCCGTTTTAAGAAAAACTTCTTGATCTGCCTGTGAAAAGTTCAGCATCGGGATAGCTGAAATAATGCAGTCAAACTGCTGCTCCCCCAAATGTGCCAATGCCTCATCAAGATTAAGCGCATCCCCTTGCACGATCGTCGCATCCGGATAACGCATATGCCACTCATTGCAAAACGTCTCATCATATTCGATGGCAACAATGTCTCGTTCAGCAACGCCGCGCCTTAATATCGCGTCGGTTATTGGCCCCGTACCGGGTCCAAGCTCCAGAACAGGCAAATCACTATTGCTGGAAATATGAGAAGCAATAACATCTGAGACAACACTTGAAGTCGGCGCAATCGCACTTAAACGTTGAGGAGAACGAATGACGCCGCCAATGAAATGCAGTTGTTTCAAAATACCCGAAGAAGAATTTTGCATCCGCTTATTACATTCCCGCGCTGTGGCGCTTTAGCACTTGCGCTCTAAACTGATTTTTCAACATCAAAAGAAATTCCTCTCTTAAAGCTCAAACCCACTCTATATTTTATAGCTGTAAGTCCACACGCGCGCAGGCGGCAGATTGTTAAAAACCCACCGGCTCCGATTAATAGAGATCGATGCGTCATCAACTTCTATTGGATTACGTATGCCATATGAAAACTGCACGAGCGGACGACCATGCGGAATGTTACCAAGCGCACCTTGCAGAAACTTTAAGCGCATTGCTGGCGTAAAGTTCAAAAGTGGCAGCCCAGATATAACGCAATCGAATTTCTGACCTTCCAAATGAGCAAGCGTTTCGTCCAGATTAAACGCATCGCCTTGAATGATCGAAGCTTGCGGAAAACGCTGGTTCAAATCGCGGCAAAATTTTACGTCATATTCCACCGCATATAGATCGCGCTCAGCAATACCGCTTCTAAAAATAGCTTTGGTAATTGCGCCCGTACCAGGACCAAGTTCCAGTACAGGTAAGTCATTTGGCGAAGTAATATAAGACGCCATAAGGTCGGCGGTTTCCGACGATGTTGGCGCAACTGCGCCTACAGTTTTTGGCGATCTTGCCCAAGCACCGAAAAAACGCACCTGCTCCATCAACCGTGACGATTGGCTTTTTTTACAGGGCGCGGTGTTTCGCTTATTCACCAAGATCGAAGAAATCCTTCATGCGCGAAAAGAAACCAGAAGATTGAGGGCTGGTCTCTTTAGCGGATATTTCTTCGAACTCCTGTAGCAACTCTCGTTGACGCTTGGAAAGATTTTGCGGAGTTTCCACTGCAATTTGAATGTATAGATCGCCCATCGCAGAATGGCGCATGACAGGCATGCCTTTACCCTTCAAGCGGAACTGACGGCCTGGCTGCGTACCTTCAGGCACTTTAACCCGCGTATTGGAGACATCAAGCGTGCCGACATCAAACTGCCCGCCAAGCGATGCTGTCGTCATGGAGATCGGAACCTTACAATAAAGGTCCGCGCCATCGCGTTGGAAAAACTCATGTGGGCGCACTGAAATGAATATGTATAGATCACCCGTTGGGCCGCCGCGGAAGCCGGCCTCACCTTCACCGGACAAACGAATACGTGTTCCGTCTTCAATACCCGCTGGAATATTGACAGACAGCGTGCGCTCTTCATTAACCCGGCCTTGGCCCGAACAGTCTGTACAAGGGTCTGAAATAACTTCGCCGCGTCCGTTACACGTCGGACATGTTCTCTCTACGGAGAAAAACCCTTGGCTTGCGCGCACACGGCCAGTGCCGGAACACGTGGTACACGTCGTCGGGCTAGAGCCCGGTTTTGCACCTGTGCCAGAGCATGTATCGCATGATTTATTGGTCGGAACCCGAATAGAAGCCGTTTTTCCTGCAAATGCTTCTTCGAGTGAAATCTCAAGATTATAGCGAAGATCGGCACCGCGTGCGCGGCCACCTGAAGATTGACGGCGTCCGCCGCCCATCATTTCGCCAAAGATGTCTTCGAATATGTCGGAGAAACCACCCGCTGCGGCACCGCCAAATGGGCCGCCACCGCCGCCCATGCCGCCTTGTTCGAAAGCTGCATGACCGAAGCGGTCATAAGCAGCGCGTTTTTGTGGATCTTTAAGCGTTTCGTATGCTTCGTTACATTCTTTGAATTTTGCTTCAGCAGAAGCATCACCCGGATTTTTATCCGGATGATACTTCATTGCCATTTTACGATAAGCGCTTTTTAATTCTTTATCGTCAGCGCTCTTAACAACGCCCAGTGTTTCGTAGAAATCAGCCTTAGCCATAAATAATACGTCCAGCTTTCCGTTTAATTCTGCGTCAGCATGCTGCGCAGAGCAATTCGCATTTAAGGCGGCGCGCGATAATTCGCAATCATGTCATAACAGACATCCGCACATGTCCTGCACGATATAGACGTCGTCAAGCTCGGTTTCCATAAGCAATGAAAAAAAATGCTGCAATTACACCGCTTAAGCTGATTTATTTTGCATTTTTAAAGCTGTTTTTCGCTCAAAATGCCCCACCAACCAATTCCCAAGCGGCTTTTCATAAAAATGATGCGAAGCGAGCGCAACGGCAATACTCATAACGCCCGCCAAAAGCATGAACCATTCTATTGCAAATGGCGCGATATCGCCAAGGTAATGACGCCAAATAAAAGACAACATCACCGTCTCAACCACTGGGTGCCAAAGATAGATACCAAAGGATACTGCCAGCACAGGCAATATAGGTCTCATCCATGCAAGGCCTTGGGGATTTTCATGTTCTGCAATCGCCGACAAGACAAGTGCCAAGGCCATCATTGCAATAATCAGATAAAAATTGACCGATAAAAACATCGCAATAATCGTTATACCCATCACAGCCCAGCCCCAACAGTGAGAGCGAACGAGGACGATACGCATATCAACCAATTGCACCACTGCAGCACCAATCGCAAAGGAGGCAAAAGCACGATATGCGCCCCACGTCTTTGTGTCAGCAATCGTTTTTCCAAGGGGCCAATCTTGGCTGATTGCGTATTCCGTTCCCATATAAAATATAGCTGCAACAACCAAGAGACCGACAATGCCGCTGCGAAGTGCAACAAACAAAATCAACGGCATCATTAAATAACAGAACCATTCAGCTGAAAGCGACCAAGACACATAATTGAAGGTGAGAGTATCAAGAGTGCCCCACGCTTGTAGCAACAGTATATTGCTCGGTAGAGATGTCCAATCATAACGTAACACGCCTGCATTTGAGGTTATAAACCCCAATTGCCAAGCCAGCCCCACAAACACAAAAAAGCCCGTTGTAATCATATGCAACGGGTATAGCTTTGCTAAACGTTTAAATAAAAACGAACCGAATTCACCTGTGTCGGTGAGCTTTTCTCGGTAACGATCATAGATCAAATAACCTGACATCATGAAAAACATATCCAGCAACGGTAACATGTTCTCAAACCAGCGTACCCATACCTCACTATTTTCAGAATAATGCATAAAATGGTAAGTCATAATCAACAGTGCAGCTATAAAACGCCACATCGCAAAGCTGTGAAAAACCGGCAAAGCCGTTTTTCTTAAACTGCTTTCTTCCATTCGCCCCCGCCCCTAAACATAATACCGCACCCTTAAAGGCATCGTCATTACACTCAAGCCATCACAAATAAGTTACGCTTAGCTTGGTTTTGCGGGTATAGTAAATACCATAATGCGTACGCAAACAAAAACCCCGGCGCGAGCACCGGGGTTTTAAATCTTCTATCTGAGATGATTAGGCAGATTTTTTGCTATCGTCATCATCATCGCTGATGTCTTCGAAATCTGCATCCATTACATCATCACCAGCTGCATCGGCAGCGGCATCAGCTTCAGCAGCAGCAGATTCTTCAGCCTGCGTAGCTTCATAAATTGCCTGACCAAGTTTCATTGATGCTTCAGCCAATGTCTGCGTTTTTGCAGTCAAAGCGTCGCCATCAAGCTCGTCTTTGGCGATTTCTTCTTTTAGATCCTTAATAGCATCTTCGATATCAGTTCTATCTTCATCACCGATTTTATCGCCATGCTCTTTCATAGATTTCTCTGTTGAATCAACAAGCGATTCTGCCTGGTTTTTAGCTTCCACACCTTCGCGACGTTTCTTATCGCTTTCAGCATTTGCTTCGGCATCCTTAACCATCTGTTCGATCTCTTCATCAGAAAGACCGCCCGATGCCTGAATGCGAATTTCGTGCTCTTTACCAGTACCTTTATCGGCAGCTTTAACATTCACGATACCGTTGGCATCAATGTCGAATGTTACTTCGATCTGCGGAATACCGCGCGGTGCTGGCGGAATACCAATCAAATCAAACTGACCAAGCATTTTGTTGTCAGCCGCCATTTCACGCTCACCTTGAGAAACGCGAATAGTCACAGCAGACTGATTATCTTCAGCTGTCGAGAATGTTTGTGACTTCTTAGTTGGGATTGTTGTGTTACGATCGATCAAGCGTGTGAACACACCGCCAAGCGTCTCAATACCAAGTGACAATGGTGTCACGTCAAGAAGAAGAACGTCTTTAACGTCGCCCTGAAGAACGCCGCCCTGAATTGCTGCACCCATAGCAACAACTTCATCTGGGTTCACACCCTTGTGCGGCTCTTTGCCGAAGAAGCCTTTAACCGTTTCCTGAACTTTAGGCATACGGGTCATACCGCCAACAAGAACGACTTCGTCAATGTCACCAGCTTTAAGACCAGCGTCTTTAAGTGCGGCTTTCATTGGATCAACAGTACGTTTCACCAAATCATCAACGAGGTTTTCAAACTTCGAACGTGACAGCTTCATGGTCAAGTGTTTTGGACCAGATGCGTCAGCTGTAATGAACGGAAGGTTCACTTCTGTTTGTGATGATGATGAAAGCTCGATTTTTGCTTTTTCAGCTGCTTCTTTCAAACGTTGAAGCGCTAGCTTGTCGCCTTTCAGGTCAATACCCTGATCTTTTTTGAATTCTTCTGCGAAGTACTCAACAAGACGCATATCGAAGTCTTCACCACCAAGGAATGTATCACCATTGGTTGATTTAACTTCAAATACGCCATCACCAATCTCAAGGATTGATACGTCGAATGTACCGCCACCAAGGTCATAAACCGCGATTGTACCGCCATTTGTTTTATCAAGGCCGTAAGCAAGCGCAGCAGCTGTTGGCTCGTTGATAATACGAAGCACTTCAAGACCGGAAATTTTACCAGCGTCTTTTGTCGCCTGGCGCTGTGCGTCATTAAAGTACGCAGGAACAGTAATAACGGCCTGCTCAACTTTTTCACCAAGGTAAGCTTCTGCAGTTTCTTTCATCTTGTTCAGAATCATCGCAGAAATCTGTGCTGGTGAATGTTTCTCACCGCCAGCTTCAACCCAAGCATCGCCATTTGTACCTTCAACAATGTTGAACGGCACCATTTTCTGGTCTTTTTTCACAGTCGGGTCATTAAACCGGCGACCGATTAGGCGCTTGACCGCGAATAGAGTGTTTTCCGGGTTGGTAACAGCCTGACGTTTTGCTGGCTGACCAACAAGGCGTTCGCCATCGTCAGTAAATGCGACCATTGAAGGCGTTGTACGCGCACCTTCTGCGTTTTCGATAACTTTTGCGTCCTTGCCATCCATGACGGCAACACAAGAGTTTGTTGTACCCAAATCGATACCGATTACTTTTGCCATTATTAGACCTCTTTTTCAGCAGACTGCGCGGACCCGTTACGGCGTCCCTTGGCACAATCCCTAGTTGGCTTAAATATTATTGATGCTCAGACCCCCTGAACACCGTTGCGGCGTATATAAGAAAGCCTTTTTTGCGGCGCAAGGCTGATCATCCGTGATTTTTTGCAGTTTTGACATAAAAAACATGTCTTTTCCGACTTTAGCACCTCCGTTTACACGAAGTGATGAGGATTAAACACCTACGGACAAGGTTATTTTTTTAGAACGGTTATAAATGACCGGAGTGCAGCAGTGACCTTTGTGGAAAGTTCTTTTAAAAAAGCCAAGGCTTTGACCAAAGCAGGCAAGTTTGCCGAAGCACGTGCAGTATATGCTGCTGTTATGCAGAAGTACCCTAATAATCAGCGTGCACGCGAAGGTTTCCGCTCGGTAGAAGGTCCGTTTATCGGCCAAAAGCGCGGCCTTACTGCCGATGAAAAAAACACTATATTTAAAGCCATCAATGAACGCCGGTTTAACGATGCACACGCACTCGTTCAAAAGTGCATTCAGAGTGCCGGTCCGAGTGTATTCATCTACAATATTCTGGGCGTAATTTTTGATCGTACAGGAGATCAAAAACGTGCCGCAGCGCATTATGAAATCGCTATAAAATTACGTCCTGACGATCCCGAGATATTGGGCAATTATGGTCAATGCCTTCGCGTGGCAGGGCAGTATGATCTTGCAAAGGAAATACTTGAACGCGCACTCACTTATGATCCCAACTCTGCTCAAGCACACAATAACCTTGGCAATGTGCTGCGTGAAATGGGAGAAACTGAGCGTGCAATTGAGTGTTTTAAGAAAACGGCAGAATTAACCCCAAAAGCTCCGCAGCCCCTTTCCAATATCGCGAATGTATTGCGTGAGATTGGGGACAAGCCTGCGGCGAAACAATATTATAAAGCTGCACTCAAAGTCGCGCCTCATTCTGGTGAAATTTTACGCAGTTTGGCAATGCTCAACCCGTCAAAGCATGAAGATCCGCTTTTTGCGGACTTGGAAGCTGCGCTCGAACACCACGCTGATAATGCTCATGAACAAATGCATATTCGCTTTGCTCTCGCCAAAGCAAAAGATGATATCAACGATTATGATGCTGCGTTCGAAGAATTCAAAGCAGCAAACGACATTGGTTTAGAGCAGTCTCTTTATTCAAAAGAACGCCACGACAAAGCATTTGCAGATATTAAGCAAAGCTTCGATAAAGTTACGGTTTTAAGCGACGCTGAGACCGAGACTTTACCATCTCGTCCAATCTTTATTTTAGGCATGCCGCGTTCTGGCACATCGCTTGTCGAACAGATTATATCGAGCCATTCGAATGTATATGGTGGCGGTGAACTCCCTCACCTTGCCCATGCAACCGCACCAGTTTTCACCTCTTTGACAAATGGCGAGTACCCAGAAACTGAAACTTGGCAGCAAGTACGTAACTCTTTTTTCCAGCGACTAGATAAGGAGTTGGAACAGCCTGTTTTCACAGACAAAATGCCTATGAATTTTCGTTTCATCGGCTTTATTTTGAGCGCGATACCTGAAGCCAAAATCATCCATACGAAACGTGATGCTATGGCCGTGTGCTGGTCTATCTATCGCCACCTCTTTCCATCAAAGGGCATTGATTACCAATGGTCATTGGACGCACTTGGGCATTATTATAATCATTATGTTGACTTGATGGATTTTTGGGAAAAGAAATTCCCAGATCAGATCTACACTGTAGACTATGAAAAACTAACGGAAGATCAGGAAGCAGAAACCCTCAAACTCATCCAAGCTTGCGACCTAGAATGGCAAGACAATTGTCTCAATTTTCATGAGAATGATCGATCAGTCCGCACAGCAAGTACCCATCAAGTGCGAAAACGCATGTACCAAGCCAGTTCAAAGGCGTGGCTGAATTATGAAGCCAAGCTGGAGCCGCTTAAAGAGGCGCTCAGCGCCCCAATATAATATCAACGAGAGAGCGCGATTTACCGTTGCTTGTGCCATTTTCGCCCACGCCGACTTTTGGTCGCGGATTGGAAGCTGTTACGCTGTTGTCCAGAACCTCTTGCTCTAAACTCGCGGCACTGCTGTTACCAACAGGTGCCGTTGGGCGCTGAACCAGCAAATCATTAGGACGTTGCTGCGGTACAATTGATATCGGTTGATAGCCTGGCAAATCTGAAACTGGTACACCTTCATGCGCTTTGACCATGAATGAATGCCATGCTTTTACTGGTAGCCCACCACCTGTAATGCCCTTCATTGGTGCGCCATCATCATTGCCGAACCACACGCCAGTTGTCAGATTGCGTGTGTAACCAATAAACCATGCATCGCGATTGCTTTGGCTTGTGCCAGTTTTGCCCGCAGCTGGATGATCGAATTTCGCACCGCGCGCTGTGCCCTTTTCAACGGTTTGTGACATCATGGCATTCATCATGCCTGCAACATCAGCGGAAATTACACGCGCTGACTGGGGAATATGTTCATATAAAACTTTGCTATCCATCGTCGTGATACGCTGAACCATGTGCGGCTTTGCGCGGTAACCGCCTGTTGCAAATGGCGTATATGCGCTTGTTAGTTCAAGCAGCGTGACCTCAGAAGTTCCCAAAGACAGCGAAGCGTTGGCCTCTAACTTCGATGTAATGCCCATACGGTGCGCCGTTTTGGCAACATTACCAGCACCATTTTCCATGATTAACTGAGCCGCAACCGAATTTAACGACTTAGACAGGGCCGTCGTTAGCGTGACCTCGCCATAATATTTTCCATTATAATTTTCTGGCGTCCACTTGCCGATCTTAATCGGCGCATCATTACGGATCGAATTGGGTGTCATGCCATTTTCAAGCGCAGCCAAAAATACAAATGGCTTAAAGCTGGACCCTGGCTGCCTTTTCGCTTCCGATGCACGGTCAAACTGTGAGTTGGCATAATCATAGCCGCCAATCATCGCGCGCACGGCACCTGTTCCATCAATCGAAACAAGCGCGCCTTGGCTGACTTTTGATTCCTCACCATTTTGCGCAATCAACTCACGGATGGCCTCTTCGCCAAATTTTTGCAGCGACAGATCCACCGTTGTATCAACAATGACGTCTTGCTTGATTTCGCCAACAAGAGCCTGCACCTGATCCATGACATGGTCAGCAACATAGTTTTCAGACCCCGTCCAATAGGCCGCAGCCTTGGTGGTTGGACCAGAAAGCGCAGCGGTCATTTCAGAGTCAGAAACCATGCCTTGCGCGCGCATCGCGCTGAGCACTACTTGCGCTCGTTCTTCGGCAGCTTGCGGGTTTTTAGCAGGAGACAATCGAGAAGGTGCTTTCACAAGACCAGCAAGAAGGGCTGCCTCTGGAAGAGATACATCGCGCGCTGTTTTGCTAAAATAACGACGACTTGCAGCTTCCACACCGTAGGAACCAGAGCCAAAATAAACACGGTTGAGATACATTTCCAAAATCTGGCTTTTGGAGTATTTTTGCTCCAACCATAGCGCCAGCACTAGCTCTTGGACTTTTCTGCCCATTGTACGTTCAGGTGATAGGAAAAGGTTTTTAGCAAGCTGCTGGGTTATCGTAGAGCCGCCCTGCACCAAACGGCCGGACATGACATTGCGCATCATCGCGCGGCCAAAGCCAATATGGTCAAATCCAAAGTGTGAGTAATAACGGCGGTCTTCGATCGCGATAATGGCCTGAGGAATATAAGGCGACATATCGTGCAGCCCAACGGCTGCACCGCCAGTTGTGCCGCGATTGGCAACCAGTTTTCCGTTTACAGAAACGATTTTAACATTTGGTGGGCGATCTGGGATTTCCCATGTCGAAGCAGATGGCATCTGCGCGCCATAATACGCAAAAATACCGGCAACGCCGATTCCGCCCCAAATGCACAAAATGAATGACCAATAAAACAGCCCGCCAATGAGCCCCCGCCCACGGTTTTGTTTTTTGCTTTTGGAAGTCCTCTTGTTGCTTCTGCGCTGAGGGCCAGATTTTGCCGGTGCTTTGCGTGCCGTCGTTTTCTTTGCACGCTTTTTAGGTGGCGGTGCCGCGCGATCATCTTCCGTCACAGCGAAATCTGCCGCCGCTTTTTTTGAAGGGCGGTCGGCAAAACGTGGCTCGACACGTTGCTTCGGTTTTTTTCGAAATATCATCAGGCCAGATTCACCGTACTCAACACATAATCGGTATTTGTGTGACTATAGAATATGGCGTTTAAGGGGTCGTTAACGGCAAGTTGATGCAACCTGCCGTATTTTAACGATCTATAAGCGAGCTATTTTAGGCAAGTGCCGCCAAGATACGTGCCCATGAACGCTGACCTTTATGGAACGACTTCAAGTTGTATTTCTCATTGGGCGAGTGAATACGGTCATCGGATTGTGCAAAACCTACAAGAAGCGAATCCATACCCAGCAAAGATTGGAAATCGCCAACAACCGGTATTGAGCCGCCCATGCCAATCATCACCGCTGGATTTGGCCATTCATCAGACAAAACCTCTTTGGCTTTGTTCAGCAATTCAGAATCATACGGCAACTGAATACCTGGCGATGCACCGTGTTCTTCAAATTCCACCGAGCAATCTTCTGGCACACGGTCTTGAACAAATTTGCGGAAGCTTTTGCGAATGGCATGCGGGTCTTGATCTCCAACGAGACGGAAAGAGACTTTTGCAGATGCTTCGGCGGCGATAACTGTTTTAAAGCCTTCGCCTGTGTAACCACCTGTTATACCGTTTACCTCTGCTGTCGGACGCGCCCAAGTTAGCTCCAATACGGAGCGGCCTTCTTCGCCAGATGGCTTAGATAGGCCAATTGCCCCTAAAAAGCTCTCATCTGTGCGACCAAGCGTTTTCCAGCTTTCCAGAATTTGCGTTGGTGTTTCTTCAACACCATCATAAAAACCATCGACTGTGACACGACCTTTATCATCATGCAGGTCAGCCAAAATCCTTGTTAGAATATGAATAGGGTTTGCAGCGGCACCGCCAAAATAACCCGAATGAAGGTCGCGGTCCGCAGCCTTGATCGTGATTTCTTCTCCAAGCAGTCCGCGCAAGCCAGCAGAAATCGCAGGTGTATCAACATCCCACATATTCGTGTCGCAAACCAAAGCATAATCAGACTTCAGCTCCTCGGCGTTCTCCTTCAAAAACGGCACAAGTGAAGGCGAGCCGCTTTCTTCTTCGCCCTCAAATAAGATTGTGACGCGGCAAGGCAAAGAACCTTCAACGGCTTTGAACGCGCGGCATGCTTCCACAAAGGTCATTAGCTGGCCTTTATCATCGGACGACCCACGCCCCGTGATAACTTTTTGTCCATCAAGTTCTTTGATTTTCGGCTCAAACGGCGCATCGGTCCATAGATTTAATGGGTCAACCGGTTGAACGTCATAATGTCCGTAAAACAACACATGCGGAGCATCCGGCGAAGGCCCATCATGATGAGCAACCACCATTGGATGGCCTGGAGTGTCACGTACACTTGCATCAAAACCAATGGATTTGAGGTCTTCGACCAACCATTCGGCCGCCTTACGGCAGTCTTGAGCAAAAGCAGGGTCCGTTGAAATGGATTTAATCCGCAACAGTTCAAACAGATGCGTGACGCTGGCATCTAGTTGAGCATCGAGATGTTCTAGAACTGAATTTGGTGCGGACATGAGGGGCTCCATTTAGCTGACTATTATCTTCAGCATACATGGGCCGGACATTGAGATTTGTCAAAGTCAGAAAGCTACGGCTCAATAAAGAAAAGCCACCATGCAAAGATATGCACGATGGCAGTATTATTAATGTTTTGGAATGACAGAAATGGGGTGGGCGTCATCCAATCTGCGTTCGATATTGGGGAGATATCGATCCAGATTCGACCTTTAGGGCCGCTATATTGATAGAAAAGCGCCTAAAAATGGCAGAATAAGGGCGTTTAAGCATAATTCCAGCTATTGACCGCTCTATCTTCTTTACTTTTTTCCTGCATCAAAAATACATTATTGTAATATCAAGTGATGAGCTTCACTCAGATTTCAATTGAGAGGTTTGTCAGCTACATATTTATAGCTATAAGCACCACTGTAACGAGTTATCATTTACACTCATCAACTCTTAGTCATAAGGCGCTACTTAAATGTGCGGAATTGCCGGCTTTATTAGCAATGAATTTTCTACAGAAACTGCTGATCTCAAGTGGTTACTCGACCTTACTCAAAACGGCAAAGCTTTGCCAGATGGTGTTGATGCCGCAGGCGGCCTGTCTGCCATCGTTAC
Source organism: Ahrensia sp. 13_GOM-1096m (assembly GCF_000620605.1). NCBI lineage: Bacteria > Pseudomonadati > Pseudomonadota > Alphaproteobacteria > Hyphomicrobiales > Ahrensiaceae > Ahrensia > Ahrensia sp. 13_GOM-1096m. The sequence goes on along the minus strand of NZ_JIAX01000006.1, from coordinate 204,917 downwards.
AATTTTGGAACAACGCTTTAGCGATCTAATGTCGATTGCAACGCTGCGCGCAGTCGCACTTAACGCGGATATTGAAGATAGTGTTCGTACATTATCCGAAATATTGTCCACCCATGAGAAAGCGCTGACGGCATTATCACAAGCTGGCCGCACCGACCTTGATCCACTCATTGAGAGCCTTCGCGATTATGGTTGGCAGCTTCATGCAGAATTGGCAGATCATGCAAAAGCGGCTGAAAAATTAGTGTCAAAAGCAGAACTGCAATCCAGCACGGCTCTACACGTTGCCATTGCCGCCGAATATGTGTTGCGCTCTATAGACCGGCTTGAAGTGCGCGGACGCGATTCAGCAGGCATTGCGATCCAAATTGACGTTGATGAAAATAGTGTCTCATCAATGAGCGCTGATTTGAAAACGAACTTTGATAAGCGGCGCAAAGACACGCATGCCGGAGACATGTCTATTTATCAGGAAGTTCGCAATGATGGCGGCATCAGCCTGACTTTTGTTTACAAGACAGCAAATCTTGTCGGACGTCTTGGTGATAATGGCGCCGCCCTTCGTGCATCCATTGCCGGTGATGCCGTTTTCTGGTCAATCGCCGCCAATGCCAAGAGCGCCAGCATATTGTCACACACACGATGGGCTTCGCATGGTGTTATTTCTGTCGCCAATTGCCACCCGCATAACCCTTCTTTGACGAGCGATTTGCAAGATAGCACCGACACCCAACTTGGTGCGATGTACGCACTTAATGGTGATGTCGACAATCACATGGAGCTGCTGGAAGAGTTTGTTACGAAACGCGATCTGGCCGTTGATACAGCGATTACGACGGATGCAAAAATCATTCCGATCACTGACCGCGTATCCGCCAATATGGGCAATGACCGTTTGGAACAATTCCGTGCGGCCACGCGCAGGCTTGATGGGTCTGTCGCGATAGGCTGTATCGATCCCTTCCACCCAAGCACTGTGTTTCTGGCACAAAAGGGTTCTGGCCAAGGATTGCACGCTGCCCGACTGAATGATGGCTGGATATTTGCATCGGAGGTTTACGGCCTGTGCAACGCAGCGCTGACAAGTTACAATCTTGCACGATCTGTTGCTGGTGGCTCGGTTATTAAGCTCGTCGGCGGCAGCGACACTATCGATATGCGCACGGTTTCCGATGGCAAGTCGGTCGAAGTAAAGTCTGAAAGCAACCAGATTTTCGCACGCGACATTTATCGCGGCGCATATGACCACTTCCTTGAAAAAGAAATCAATGACGGTCCTTCAAGTGTCGCAAAAACTTTGCGTGGCCGTTACCGCCGCGAAGGCTCTTTTGTAGCCTTCAATGATTTACCGACAGATATCTGGCAAGCACTTCGCGAGAACCTAAAAGGCGGCCTTTCTCGCGTTTATGTTATTGGTCAGGGTACTGCTGGTGTTGCAGCTGTGGGCATTGGCCATTTGATCGAAAAGGCTCTTGGACGCGATGCGCGTCGCAAGGTTCCGGTTATGGCAATCCGCTCATCTGAACTATCGGCTGATATTGAAGCTTATAATTTTGACCGCGCCTTGGTGATTGCCGTTTCTCAATCGGGCACCACGACCGATACAAACCGTGCAGTCGATCTTGCCAGAGAACGAGGCGCATTTGTTCATGCGATTGTAAACCGTCGCAATTCCGATCTGGTGCGCAAAGCAGATTCTGCTTTGTTTACGTCTGATGGCCGCGATGTGGAAATGTCTGTTGCCTCCACAAAGGCGTTTTACAGTCAGATCACTGCCGGTAAATTGACAGCCATGTTCTTGGCCGATCAATTGCAAACAATGACGGATGTAGAACTTGCCTATGAAATTGGCGAGTTAGAAAAACTGCCCGCCCATGTTGCTTCTGTTCTGGCCAATGAGGCACATATTGCTGAATGCGCCCAAAGCCTTGCACCTTATGCGCGCTATTGGGCGGTTACCGGCTCTGGTGTAAACCACGTTGCCGCGCTCGAAATTCGCATTAAATTATCTGAGCTTTGCTACAAATCCATTCCTGTCGACTACACAGAAGATAAAAAACACATCGACCTTTCAACAGAGCCGTTAACATTGGTTATTGCCAATGACCTACCGGGCGATCTTGTTGGCGACGTTGTGAAAGAAGCTGCGATTTTCAAAGCACATAATGGCCGCCCTATTGTTTTTGCGACCGAAGGTGCTGACGCTGAAGCTTTTGGCGACTATGCCGAACGCGTCATTGCGCTGCCTAAAATTGGTGCTGATCTTGCTTTTGTTTTGGCGACAGTTGCGGGGCACCTATTCGGATTTCATGCGGCCCGCGCGATTGATGTTGGCGCCCAGAAACTAAAACTTATCATGGTTGAGCTTGAGTTTCTCGCCATGGGCGATGCCAATGCTAATGTCGATAAAATCATTGATATGATTGATGCATTTACAGAAGAGGCAATCAAAGGCGCATTCAACTCCGGCCTTGGTGCGAGCCACACGGCGACAATTGCAAATATTGCACGTAAGTTGATGGCAAACAAAGGTGATGAAGCCGCTTTGAAAGCCATTGCAGAAGCTGCAAGCGAACCTATTCGCAAGGCATTTGAAGAAACATCACGGCCAATCGACACAATTCGCCACCAAGCAAAAACCGTGACCGTTGGCACAAGCCGTCCTGAAGACGCGCTGTCTCCAGCGGTACGTGATGCGCTTGGCTCGCTGGCACTGGCAGACAGCCGCTTGTCTTTTGACAACCGTAAGACGCTCGCGTCTGTTTCACGGGTTATTGATAGCGTTAGATGGGTTGCCTTGATGGACCTTACGCAAAAAAATGACGGCATGATCGTAAAGGCACCAAAGGGCGCCGAGTTGCCACAAGCCATAGCTGCTTATCAGGACGGAAAAGCACCAATAGGTGTTGTAGGCGCGGCGCTTGATACACGTAAATTAACATGTGGCTACATCAATAAAGAGGCTGTTGTTGCCGTCCCTGTTACTGGGCTGCACAGCGCAGAAATTGATCATGTTCTCTGTATCGCAGTTGATATGGTTGCGCATGCGAGCCGTGAACAGAAAACAGCCATTATGCATGTATTGGAAACATATCAGCATACGCTGCGCCAATGGGAGCAGACATTCGGCACAGACGCCGAAGCCAATCTTCAACGCCAGATCGCTCGGACAAATCCGGAAACGGTGCTTTTCCACCCGTCAGCGATCGATCCTCTGCTGAGTGATGAAAACAAACAGACCGCTTGATTATTCAAGCGGCCTGATTAAGAGTTTCAGCGTCGCGCTAGCCTTCTATATGCTCAGCGAGCGCACAGAAGACATGATAAAAGGTACTTGACGGCATATCTGGTGCCGTCACTTTTCCCTCGGTGTTGATTGCATCATACCACCCACCGTCAATCGGCCCATTGAGATAGCGCGTAAACAGAACATCGAGCATTTTCTTGCGATGATTTGCGGCTACTGACAGTCCATTTTTCTCAAAAACAATGGCCGCTTTGAGCGCTTCTGTTTGCGGCCAGCACCGCGCATTGTCACTTAAATTGGTTCCATCCGGCTGCATATAATCTGCGACAGCGCCCGTTTTTTCATGATAAGCAAATGCACGGCTTGATGCGTAAATTGCTCGGGCTTTAGCCTCAAGTCGCGGCGTTGATCGATGCGTATTGTAGCGCATCAAAAGCCATGCCCATTCATAGCTGTGCCCAGGCTCGACAGAATTATCAGCTTTTCCCCTCGCCATTAGCGACCAATCATTATTAAACCGCTCTATGACTGATCCAGTTATGCGATCAAAGAAATGTTTCTCAAAGAGTTGAACCATCGTTTGCGCGCGATCCAAAAATCGCTTGTCTTGCGTTGCTTCATACCAGCCAAGCATTGCTTCTAAGAAATGCATATGCGGGTTGGCACGCCGCGGTGTAGAGCCTTTTGAATCTTCGAGATAACCACCATTTACAGTGTCCGCGAGATGCTCATCCATATAGGCCAGCGTTTTGTCTGCCCATTCACGCGCTTCTGGCCAAGCCTTGGCGCGATAAAGCCATGAAAGACCAAGCAAGACGAAGCACTGATCATATGTATCTCGGGAATCATCCAGAACAGATCCGTCAGGATTATATAGATGGATAAAGCCGCCTTCTGGATGCCATCCCGTCTCGATCAAAGTGTCGAGGCAATGGCGTAAAATTTTATCTGAATCGCCCTTCCAGCCGATCAATGAGGCATGAGAAAAACAATAAATTTGCCTTGCGATTACGCGCAAACGCTTATGTGGGTGCGGCGCTGGTTCGCCATCAAATGTCAGCGCTTCATGAACACCGCCGTGCTCATAATCAATTCCTTTTTCAGCCCATAGAGGCAGCGCTTTTTCAAACAACCATTGCTGTATTTCTTTTTTCGGCCAATGGCGTTTGCGCGTATAGGCATAATCAGCCTTGAAAACGGTCGTCACGTCCTTGACGAGATGTGCCATGTCCGTGCGCGCAACGAGGACTTTGTTATCCTCTGCAATGACAGTCAGCCCCTCAACACCGGCTATAGCGACAAGTGCGTCATCAGCTCGGACATAATTATTCTTTGCATCAATGTTGATAACGTCTCCATAAAGAGCATTACCCGCTTCATCTTTATGCGCAGCATCATAAAGCTGGGTCCATGAGCCAAGATCATCCCAGTCAAAACTTGCAGGAACCACGCCGATATTATCGGCTTTTTCCATGATAGCGTAATCCATAGAAAGCTTGGGCGCCGCATTGAAGCTGTCATTATCTAGGAAAATAAACGAGCCATCCGTTTGCGCTAACTCCACAGCTCTTTTTGCTTTGTCCCAAATTTCAGGTTGGAGTTTCTCAAACTCTTCAACCATGCGTCCGGCTCGGAACAAAAACATGCCCGCATTCCATAAAAAATTACCATCAGCCAAGTATTTTTGGGCTGTTTCATAGTCAGGTTTTTCGCGGAATTTCTCCACACGAAAGCCTTCTTCAAATGGCTCGCCTTGCTGAATATACCCATATTGTGTTTCTGGCCGTGATGGCGAAATGCCCAACGTCATGATCGCATCTGTTATTGCTGCGGTACGGGCGGCTTTTGCGATTGTATCGAGGAAAACTTCGTGATTATCGATTCGTGCATCCGATGGTAACACGACAACTAATTGTTCTGGATCTCGGGCTGAAACAAAAGCTGTGACGGCTGCGATGGCAGCTGCGGTATCACGCACAGAAGGCTCAAGCAAAACCTCGCTTGGCTGCGTTTCAAATTCTTTGATTGCCGCATGAAACATTTGCTCAAGCTGTGCGCTGCCAAGCACGATGGGCGGCGCAATCGCAAGGCCCTTATAAATGCCGACAGGAATGCGAGAGGCAGTATTGGTCAGTAGAGAGCGCTCATTAAACAATGCGTGAAACTGCTTGGGCTTTTCGTCCCGCGACATTGGCCAAAGACGTGAACCGGCACCGCCACATAATATAACAGGTGTGATGGAAAGCTCGTTCATAGAATGCTCGAATTGTTAGATGCCAAAACTGTAATTAAATCCGACAATACGACCTAAGCGTAAACTAAACACAAACGACCCGCTCTCGAATGAAGAGCGGGTCGTATTAGATAGCAGTTGCATCAGTTTCGTCTTTAATGGGACGTGTGAATACTCTGCGATTCTTATTCGTTAAATTAAACAGCACACCGTCAGATATTATTTTCTGATCGATTGCAGCCAACCTATCCATTGCCTCTTGCCACCGACTTAACGAACAAGGTTGCTCAAACCTTAATGCCCGTTCCGCGCAAATGTGGTAAACAGTTTGCAAAAAATCAGTCAAAATTTCTATGGTTAATGCTTCCTTCAGCTTTCTGCGCAATTTTAGACATCAGATATGTTTGGAGTTAGGTCATGGTCTCGCGTATTAAACTACTTTGTTTAGCAACATTTATTGCTGGCACGAACGGCATTACGACTGTTCATGCAGCAGATTCTGCCCCTGAAGCTCAGGTCGAAAAACATTCCAACGCTGCTGGAATCAAAGTTGAGTTGAACAATGCAAAAATTATAAAATTATCGCGCGCTGCAACGACCGTTATTGTCGGCAACCCCGAAATTGCAGACGTAACAATACAGGATTCACAAACACTTGTTCTGACGGGCCGCGGCTTTGGCCGAACAAATCTTGTTATTCTCGATGAAGCGGGCACGCCTATCTTGGATGAAAGCATTGCTGTTAGCCGGAACACCGCATCAATCGTACGGGTGTACCGCCGCGCTGAAATTGAAAATCTGTCCTGTGAACCTGAATGCGAAGGCGCGTATCTTACTGAAGCCGAACTTCAAGCAATTGCTGCCACGGCTGAAGCAAACAAAACTGATGATGACGACAAATAAACATTGCTTTAAATTACTAAATTACAGGCACGTATCAATTTGATGCGTGCCTAACATTCTAGCGGTTTGCGCAAGAAGTTTTAAAGGTTTTTCTACTACGCTCTTTTTGATCTGCGTATCGGGAGAAAAACAAAGTGCATAGGTTTGGAAAAATCGGCAAGCTCCGTAGAGCTTTAAGCCGATTTAAGCATAATAAAGATGGCGCAACGGCGATCGAGTTCGGTATTCTCGCTATTCCCTTTATTTTAATTGTTTTTGCCGTTCTCGAAACATCACTGTCATTTACAGCACAGCAAGTTATGGCCAATTCTGTTGACCAAGCAGCGCGCAAAGTACGCACAGGTCAAATTGACCCGAAAACCACAAATAAAGATCAATTCCGGGCAATGATATGCCATGATTTAGAGCTCCTAGTTTCAAGCGGTTGCCCTGAGCTTGAATTCGATTTGAAATCGTACAAGAAATTTTCGGATGTACCGACGACAATTCCGATGGAGAATCCGAAAAAACTAGACACGTCCGGCTTCAGCTATGAACCAGGCGGTGCAGGCACAATCAACCATCTGCGTGTGTTTTACCGCTGGCCTGTCATCACGGACATTATGAAGTCACACCTTTCTGGGTTGGAGAACGGAAAAACGCTCCTATATTCGTCATCCACTTGGCAGAACGAACCCTTTTAATTCCGCGATTTGAGTACATTGAGCATGACAAAAGCATTCAAGCAAAATAGATTCAGCGGCGTTTTAAGCAGATTTCGCAAGGATAAAGGCGGTATTGCTGCGGTTGAATTCGCACTCATCGTCCCGCTTCTTTTAGCGTTGTATCTTGGCACAGTTGAAATCTCGACGGGCATAACGGTCAACAAGCGGGCTGCGCGCGTGGCCAGTACTGTTGCTGACTTGGTTACGCAGCAACAAGAAGTTGACAAAAAGACGCTCGATTCAATGTTAGAAATCGGTGCGGCGATTATGTATCCATATACGGCAGACAAACCGAGAATTACGATTGTTGGCGTTGATGTTCGTGATAAGCACCCCGATGGCGGCGAGATCATCTGGTCACGGCGTTATGATAAAGGTAAATTTGACGGCGGTTTTGGCTCAGGTAAAGGCATAAAGATCGCTGTGCCTGAACGGCTGCGCATAGACGGCACTTTTCTTGTCAAAGTCATTACTGAAATTGAGTATCGCCCGATTGTCACATGGGTACTTGGGTCAAAAACAGATGCGAGCGGTAACACTTACACGGCGCTGGATATGTCCGAAGAATATTGGTTGCGTCCACGTATCGCCGATATCGTCAAATGCACGGATTGCTAAGTTCTATTTACCCAGCCCAGCTGACTACTTTTCTGCTAACGCACGCACCATAGTGCTAACCACATTATAGTCATCTCTCGACACGGTTTGCATACCGCCTGCGAGTTCAGGCGAAACGGCATCATAAGCAAGTGGTGCTTTTTCATTCATCGACAAAAGTGCGCTTGATAATGCATCAACGGCCTCTTTGGGTAGATTATTGCGCACAACATGCGGTCCGTAACGTACAGGTTCAGAGCGCCATAAAATTACTGGCCGCAGCTCACTGTTTTCATCTGCAGTGTTTAAAAATTCATTCTTATATGATTTTTCAGATCCAAGCGTTGTACTTTCCCACGCGAAAAAACCATCGACCTCTCCGTCATGAAAAAGCTTTACCGCTTCTGTTTGGCTCGTCGTTTCAACAATTATAGCGCCGCTATTTTCGAGCGATTTACCTGATGCTTGGAAAAAAGCGTAAGGCAGCATAAAACCAGACAAGGACGCAGGTGGCCCAACAGCAATTCTACGCCCGCTGACATCTGCTAAAGTAGCAATGCGGTTCTGGTCTGTGATAAAAACGGAACGGACCGCATCGCTGCCATTTTCTGCAATAGGAGCAGCAATAGGCAAAACGCATGAGCAAAAAATATCAAGCGTAGCATAGCCTGCAGCAGGCAATATCGCATATTCTATGCGTGAAGACGCCATCGCATCGATTAATGTCGACGCATCGTTGGCCTGAAATATCTCAACAGGCATATTTAATGTGTCTGCAAGCAGCTTTCTGAATTCATCAAACGTGCCGGCACGCAATGCTTCACCTTCAATTGACGAAATACCAACACGGAAAACACCCATGTCACTGCGCCAATCAGCTAAGACGGGGGAGGACGACAACGCCGCTATAACCAAACCTAAAGAAACCGCTTTTGAGAATTTTCTCAGTGACCATGATATTGGGGCTTTAAACATTTGTGGACCGGACCCATTTCAAACCTGTATAATCAATTGTTTACTATGGGCAATCAACAAACACTTAAAGCCCTACATAATAATAACTAGGATTTAAAATGGCCCGAGCCTTTCTTTTTGTCATGGATTCCGTCGGTTTAGGCGGCGCAAATGATGCTGCGCAGTTTAATGATGAAGGCTCAAATACCGTCGGTCACATTCTTGAACACACAGAAGACGGTAAGGCTGACAAAACAGGTCTCCGTGAAGGGCCGCTTCAATGTCCTAATCTTGCTGACCTTGGTTTTTTCCACGCCCTTGAACTTGCCAGCAATCACCCTTTGGCCAAGACAAAACAGGCCCTTTCTCCATACGGCTTCTGGGGCGTTAGCGATGAGGTTTCAAACGGCAAGGACACGCCATCGGGGCATTGGGAAATTGCAGGGCTGCCGGTTACGTTCGACTGGGGATATTTTCCCCACAAAGCACAAACTTTTCCGCAAGTCCTTCTCGATAGCATTTATAAAGAAGCACGCATTGAAGGCTCGCTGGCCAATTGCCATTCTTCAGGCACAGAAGCTCTGACCAATTTCGGCGATGAACACATTCAATCTGGGCAGCCGATTTTTTATACGTCATCTGATTCTGTTTTTCAGATTGCTGCGCATGAAACGCATTTCGGCTTAGAAAGACTTTATGCTTTATGCGAAACCGTGCGCAAACTTGTTGACCCTTACAATATTGGACGTGTGATCGCGCGGCCTTTTCTTGGAGAGGCGCCGGACAATTTTGTACGAACGGGTAATCGCCGTGATTATTCTGTTCTGCCGCCAGAACCAACATTACTGGACAGACTAACATCAACGGGAAAACGCGTGATTGCTGTTGGTAAAATTGGCGATATCTTTGCCCACCAAGGCATTAGCGAAGTTACAAAAGCCAACGGCAATGATGCCCTTGCCGATGCGACATTAGAAGCTATGGCGCATGCGGATGACGGTGATCTGGTATTCACAAATTTTATTGACTTCGATCAGCTATATGGCCATCGCCGTGACGTTGCTGGTTATGCATCTGCACTTGAACATTTTGACAAACGATTACCTGAATTCATTGCCGCCCTTAAACATGATGACTTAATGATTATTACAGCGGACCACGGCTGTGACCCAACATGGACTGGCTCTGATCACACACGTGAGCGCATTCCTATTGTTGGCCTATTAAAAGGCTCTAACGCCAAGGGCGCGCAACTTGGCATTCGCAAAAGCTTTGCTGATATTGGCGAGACGATTGCTGCTCATCTCGGTGTACCGGCCGGCAAATATGGAACGTCCTTTATAGATAAGATAAAAACCGATGCCTGAACTTCCTGAAGTTGAAACGGTAAGGCGCGGGCTTGAGCCGGTGATGCAAGGCGCGATGCTCGAGCGTTTGGAATTGCGCCGTCCCAATCTACGGTTTCCGTTTCCCGATAATATGGCAGTTCGCCTTCAAGGCGTAAAAATAACCAGCCTGTCGCGCCGCGCCAAATATCTTATGATCCATTTCGACAACGGCTTCGTTCTCGTCTGTCATTTGGGCATGTCAGGGTCATTTCGAACACAAAACAGCGATATTGGGGAACGTCATCATGAGCATGCAAAGATTGAAGCGCATGACCATGTCATTTTCCATCTAAAGCAAAGCAATGACGAGCAAGCGCAGGTTATCTATAATGACCCGCGCCGATTTGGCTTTATGTTCATGGATAAGGCGCACCTTATTCATGAGAACCCGCATTTGAGCGGTCTTGGCTTAGAGCCAACAGGCAACCAATTGAGCGGAGAGGCCCTTGCCCCAATGTTTGCGGGAAAAGCAGCCCCTTTGAAAGCTGCGCTACTTGACCAAAAGCTTATTGCAGGGCTGGGCAATATATATGTGTGTGAAGCGCTTTGGCGTTCTGGCCTATCCCCCAAACGGAAAGCAGGCACATTGGTGCGTAAGGACGGCAAACCTACGGCGCGATGCAATGAGCTGGCGGGCCATATCCGCACTGTCATTGCCGATGCCATTCAAGCCGGTGGATCATCCTTGCGCGATCATACGCAGACCGACGGTACGCTCGGTTATTTCCAACACAGTTTTGCCGTTTATGACCAAGAAGGAATGCCTTGCAGAAAACAGGATTGTGGGGGCACCATAAATCGTATTGTCCAAAGTGGCCGCTCGACTTTTTATTGTCCTACATGTCAAAGATAAGACGACTTGGCCCTTTACTCTAATAAAGCCCACCAAAAAGGAACCCTATGGCGTATCAGAATTTAATAGTTGAAAAACGTGGCCGTGCCGGTCTCATCACGCTTGATCGCCCAAAGGCACTGAATGCACTCAACGCTGCCCTGCTTGAAGAACTAAGCTTGGCACTGAAAGACTTTGATAGCGATGCCAAAGTTGGCGCAATCGTCATTACAGGATCTGAGAAAGCATTTGCGGCAGGTGCTGACATCAAAGAGATGCAGGATTTAGATTTCGCCGGTGCCTTTATGTCAGATAGCATGGCGGGCTGGCTCGATATTCCAGCCATTCGCAAACCAATCATTGCAGCAGTATCTGGCTATGCCCTTGGCGGCGGGTGTGAACTTGCCATGATGTGCGACTTCATTATTGCCAGCCAGAGCGCTAAATTTGGCCAACCAGAAATAACACTTGGAATTTTACCGGGTATTGGCGGTACGCAGCGCCTCGCACGCTTTGTCGGCAAAGCAAAAGCAATGGATATGATTCTCACCGGACGCATGATGAGCGCAGAGGAAGCTGAAAGTTGCGGGCTGGTCTCTCGTATTGTTGCTGATGGAGAATTATTGGAAGAAGCCATTCGTGCGGCACAAAAGATTGCCGATTACTCGCTTCCTTCTGTTATGCTTGCCAAAGAGGCCGTTAATCGCGCTTATGAAACGAGCCTTGAAGAAGGGCTTCGGTTTGAGCGGCGAGCATTTCATTCAACATTTGCGTTAGAAGACCAAAAAGAAGGTATGACAGCGTTTATAGAGAAACGCTCCCCTTCATTTAAAAACCGCTAGACTAACAATTTCTATCCTGTACGACCTCAATGTGCAAAAACCGTTGACGTGCAAGAACATTGGTATTATAGCAACACCAACTTGGCGGCCTTTGGTCGCCATAATGTTTTTTTGTGCCACAATCGTTTCATTAAAGTTACGCAAGCTGGCTAAGGTTTATTCGTTCATAAGAACGACAATTTGAGGCAACTATGGCAAACACACCATCCGCTAAAAAAGCGACACGCAAAATCGCTCGCCGCACTGAAGTTAATTCAGCTCGCCGCTCACGCGTTCGTTCATTCCTACGTAAAGTTGAAGAAGCAATTTCTTCAGGCGACCAAAGCGCTGCTGCAGAAGCACTCAAAGCGGCTCAGCCTGAATTGATGCGCGCTGCTGGTAAAGGTATTTACCACAAGAACACAGCATCACGTAAAGTGTCCCGTCTCGCATCACGTGTAAAAGCAATCTCTGCTTAATACTGACTATATATATTTTTAAAAAAGCCCGGCCATTTGGTCGGGCTTTTTTGTTGCAACGCATTAATTTTGCGGCACTGCGGTCACGCTCATCGCTTGTTTTTCTGACGTCAGCAGCCGTTTTTTTCTATGTCATTGAAATGTCACGCTGAATCTTGCCGGAAATATTTTATCGTTATATTTCAACAACTTAGCCATTCACATTTTAACACTCATTAAACACGAAGTGAGTCTCTCCGCCTCTGGCTGAGTCAAGCAAATTTTTATAAATTTTTTTCTACTTCGCTCAAAATCAACCTCAAAAAAAGAAACTGTGGAATCCCAAACGTTTAGCCGCATTTGGGCTTGGTGAGTCCTATTTCAACTCAATTATCAAGCGTTTTGATTCGTTAAATTTGAGTAAACGCGACTTGATCACAGCGCGTTCTTGGCGGTATATCCTTATCCACAGAACGAGAAAACTTAACGGGGCATTCAAGATGGGGATCTTGGATGAGGCCAGCAAAACAAGGCTGGTACAAACAATAAGCACTTCTCAGTCTGGATCGATTTTCTTCGATCATTGCCATTAAATTAAGACGATACAAAACGTGAAATCCACAATTTCACGGTAGGGTTTCTGCGCCCAAAATTTGGAGAAAGAATGCCGACGGGGTTCGGCAAGAATAATAAGAAACGCCTAATAGCGGCACATAAAATTAACAAAGGAACTTCGCACAATGCATTTAAACGGCGCAAAAAAATCAGATAAAGTGGACACTATGAATATTGGAGCACTCGTCTCCAAGCATGTCCGCATTGCGCAACCGAAAGAATGCGATGCGATAGAGGAAACTGGCTTAATGACAGATGCATCAGTTGCAGGGGCAGCGACAACCGAAACTTCTAAAAAAGAGCAGACGCGGATTTTTGATCGCGTATGTCAGCTACTTAAAGCCAAGATTGGCGCAGAGGTTTACCAAAGCTGGTTTGGCCGCGCGCAACTTGAACAATCCAGCAGCAGTGTCGTTACACTATCTGTTCCAACACCGTTCCTGCGCACTTGGATCAACAGCCATTACCTTGATGACATGCTCGCTCTTTGGCAGAAAGAAGAACCAAGTGTTTTAAAACTTGATATCGTTGTGCGCAGCGCTGCGCGCGCAGATGCCAGCAAGGCTCTCGCCCAAAAAGAACAGGCCGCTAAAGCTGCATCAACAACCAGCAGACATCCGGCAATGCCAGGCTCGACGGTTAGCAAGACAGCCATTATTGGCTCAGCTCAGGAACAAGCCGCACGTGGCACGGTTCTAGGTTCACCAATTGATAGCCGCTACTCATTTGACAATTTCATTGAAGGCCCGTCGAACAATGTCTGCCTTGCAGCTGCGCGTACAGCCGTTGATAAAGGTGCCAATGCTGCCCGCTTTAACCCGCTTTTCTTCTATTCTTCTGTTGGCCTTGGCAAAACACACCTTCTTCAAGCAATCGCAAATGCTGCCAAAGCTAAAAACCCGAACCAGCGCGTTGTTTATCTAACGGCTGAATATTTCATGTGGCGTTTTGCCAGTGCGATACGCGACAGCAAAGCGTTGGTTTTCAAAGATGCACTGAATGAAATTGACCTTCTGATCATTGATGACATGCAATTTCTTCAAGGCGAGAAAATTCAATCTGAGTTCTGTCACCTCATCAACACATTGCTCGATAGTGCAAAACAAGTCGTTGTAGCTGCTGACCGTCCACCTTCTGAACTTGAATCACTTGATCCACGCGTGCGCTCGCGCCTTAAAGGTGGCGTCGCACTAGAAATCGAAGCGCCAGACTATGAGATGCGCCATGCGATGCTTCAAAAACGTTTGGATGATGCACGCAAAGATGATGCTACGCTGCACATTGCAGAAGATGTTTTGCAGCATGTTGCAAAAACAGTTTCATCAAGTTTCCGCGAGCTGGAAGGTGCATTCAATCAGCTGATTTTCCGCCAATCATTTGAACAGAACATTTCACTTGATCGTGTTGATGATATTCTTGGGCACCTAACCCGCGCCGAAGAGCGCAAGAAAATCCGTATTGAAGATATTCAGCGGGTCGTTGCTCAACACTTTAATGTGCCGCGCAATGAGATGCTCTCTAATCGCCGCACGCGTACCGTTGTGCGTCCTCGCCAGATTGCAATGTATCTGTCGAAGATCATGACACCGCGCTCTTTGCCTGAAATTGGACGCCGATTTGGCGGCCGCGATCACACCACAGTGCTTCACGCTGTGCGCAAAGTTGAGCAGATGAAAACAGCTGACACCAATCTTTCCAAAGAGTTGGAATTGTTGCGCCGCCTAATTGAAGAATAAGCTTTTTTGCTTTTTGAAAGCCGCCTGTCATGGGCGGCTTTTGCTATTTTGGGGTTTCGCCCAGTTTTTCCCCAAGCTTTGCTTTAATCGTGCGCCTGCAGCCCCGCTTGAGCTTGCAATTAGCCTATTAAAGCGCCACATTCGGCGTCCAAACGCCTGCGCGATTTCATAGCTGTGGGCGATAATTATTCAGAATAGACCAATGGACGAACGCCATGCGTGTGACACTCGAGCGAGCTAATCTTCTCAAATCACTTAATCATGTTCACCGTGTTGTAGAGCGCCGGAACACGATACCGATTCTATCTAACGTGCTTTTGAACGCTGAAGGTGCCAGCCTTGAACTTAAGGCCACCGACCTTGATCTCGAGATCACAGAGGCAACGCCAGCGCAGATTGAGCAAGCGGGTGCCACAACAGTTCCTGCGCATCTTCTTTATGACATCGTGCGCAAGCTGCCTGATGGTTCGGAAGTCATGCTATCGGTTGACCCTGAAGGCTCAACGATGACGGTTGCGTCTGGTCGTTCTCACTTCAAATTGCAGTGTTTGCCGCAATCAGATTTTCCGCAGCTGGCTGCGGGTGAGTTTAGCCACACATTCCGTCTTGATAGCGCAACGATGCGCCGCCTGATTGAGCGCACACAATTTGCGATCTCAACAGAAGAAACCCGCTATTATTTGAACGGTATATTCATTCACAGCGCTGAAAGTGACGGCAAGATCGTACTGCGCGCAGTGGCGACAGACGGGCATCGATTGGCGCGCTGTGAAACAGAAGCACCTGACGGCGCTGAAAACATGCCCGGCATTATTATTCCGCGCAAAACAGTTGGCGAATTACAAAAGCTCGTCGACAACCCTGACGTGGCAGTGATTGTCGAATTATCTGACAGCAAAATCCGCATGACAATTGGCGCTGTGGTTTTAACATCCAAGTTAATTGACGGAACATTTCCTGATTACCAGCGGGTTATTCCTCAAGGCAACGACAAGGCCATGCAGGTTGAGCGCAAAAGCTTCACAGATGCTGTTGACCGTGTTTCTACCGTATCCAGTGAACGGGGCCGCGCCGTTAAGCTAGCTTTGTCTGAAGGATTGCTAACACTTTCCGTGAACAACCCTGATTCTGGATCAGCGACAGAAGAATTGGCCGTTAGCTATGATGCTGAGCCAATGGAAATTGGCTTTAATGCTCGCTACCTCTTGGATATTGCCAATCAGCTATCTGGCAGTGATGTGAAGTTTTTGCTCGCTGATGCAGGCTCACCGACGCTGATTGAGGATACGAACGACGCGCTGGCACTTTATGTCTTAATGCCTATGCGCGTTTAGAACGCTGCGCTGGTCGCTGGAATTATAAAGGTAAATCCTAAATGGTCGGCGACCGCCCTCAAATTTGGCTATCCCAGATCAAGCTGACAACATTTCGCAATTACGAAAAGCTCAGTGTTGATCTGTCAGATCATCATGTTGTTCTAACCGGCGCGAACGGTGCTGGAAAGACAAATCTCATGGAAGCTGTTTCTCTGATGTCGCCTGGACGTGGCTTGCGCCGCGCGCCACTTTCCTCGATGCGGCATAAAACGGCACCTGACGGCTTTTCAGTCTTTGCAACTTTAAACAAAGACGATGAAGATTATGCGATTGGCACGGGCACGGCTGGGCTAGATCCATACGCAACGCCAGTTCGCCGCGTGCGCATCAACGGCACGCCGATGAAGAACGCCGATGAGCTGCTTGATCTATGCCGTGTGATATGGGTCACGCCGTCTATGGATGGGCTGTTTACGGGAGCAGCATCAGATCGGCGCCGATTCTTGGATCGCATGGTGCTGGCGATTGATCCTGCCCATGGGCGCCGTGCCAGCAACTATGAAAAAGCGATGCGTAATCGCAACCGACTGCTTGATGAAGTGCCGAACCAGCAAACGGATCAATGGCTTGATGCGGCAGAAGATCAACTTGCTTCGCTTGGCGTTGCCATGATTTCTGCGCGCTATGAACTTGTCTCTTTATTGACGGGCTTAATACAGCAATTGAGCACGAACCAACAAAGCGTTTTCCCGACGGCTCATTTAGCGCTCGAAGGCCCATTGGAGGCAATGGCAGCTGAAGGCTTAAACGGTTTTGATCTGGAAGAAACCTTTAAAAAGAAGCTTCGTGATTTGCGCTACCGCGACCGTGCAGCAAAGCGAACCCTCACCGGTCCACACCGCGCCGATTTAATTGTGCGGCACGGCGAAAAAGATATGGAAGCAGGCCTTTGCTCAACCGGCGAACAAAAGGCGCTACTTATCGGCCTTGTTCTTGCTCATGGGATGCTCACAAAAACAGTTTCAAAACTTGCCCCCATCATGCTGCTTGATGAGGTTGCTGCTCATTTAGATATTGATAGGCGCGCAGCTCTATTTGACCGTATTCATGCTATCGGCGGACAAGCATTTATGACCGGAACGGACCGCAATCTCTTTGACGCTCTTGGTAATCGCGCGCAATATTTCACCGTCGACAACGGAACCCTGAACAGAGAACAAGATGGCTAAAGATGCTAAATTGACGGGTGAAGAAATTGAGCGTTATGCACGCCATATTATATTGCCTGAAATTGGCGGAGCGGGCCAACAAAAGCTGAAAGCCGCGCGTGTTTGCATTATCGGCGCAGGCGGTCTTGGCAGTCCAGTTGCGATGTATTTGGCTGCGGCAGGTGTTGGCACGCTCGGCATCATCGATGATGATGTGGTTTCGCTTTCCAATCTCCAACGCCAAATCATTCACGCAACAGATCAGATTTCAGAGAAAAAGACGCACAGCGCAACAAAAACAATCGCGAACATCAACCCGCACGTTAAAGTTATCGCTCATAATGAGCGCTTAGATGCAGACAATGCTCAGCGCATTTTCAAAGACTATGACATCATCGTCGATGGTTCAGACAATTTTGAAACGCGCTACCTCGTTGCCGATCAAGCCGAAGCTTTAGGCCTGCCATTGGTTGCAGCGGCGCTTGGACGATTTGATGCTTCACTGACCGTTTTAACGCCTTTTGAAGGAAATAACCCGCGTTATCGGGACATATTCCCTAAAGCACCGCCTGATGGTGTTGTGCCAACATGTGCCGAGGCGGGTATTCTTGGTGTAGTAGCTGGTGTTATTGGAACCTTGCAAGCAACCGAAGTAATCAAGCTCATTACACATATCGGGACACCACTTATTGGGCAGCTTTTACTTTACGACGCCCTAGAATGCCGGTTCGAAAAAATGCGTTTTAAGCGTAAAACTTGACGCACAGCAATGTTTCGCTACATGTTACGGCCAAGGTGTCGAGGGGCGGCGCCATTTGTATATATTAAAGGGCATCGTAATGAGCTTAATGGCAATCAGTCTTATCATTCTGATTATTCTCATTCTAATTCTTCTCTACTTCTATTTTGGTAAAGATTCATCTGGAAACTCGACTGGCGGATCACAATCATCCGCAGCAGCAGCGAAACCTGCGGCTCAATCTACGACCGGCGCGATCACTTCTAAACCAGTAGAAAAAGAACAAGCAACATCAGAACCAGACGTTAAATTACCACCAGCGGAAGCTGTTGGTTTGATGGCGGGCACATCAAACACGGCTAAGAGCAAAGCGCCTGCGAAGAAGCCGGCGACAGCTAAAAAGACGACAGCTGCGAAGACAGCGTCTTCAGCCAAAACAACAAAGCCTAAGGCAGCCGCAAAAACCACCACTGCAAAAACGACAACGCCTAAAGCGAAATCGACTGCAGCGCCAAAAACAACTGGCAAAGCTGCCGCAACGAAGGCAGCTTCTCCTAAAACGGCGACTGCATCTGCTGCACCTAAAAAAGCCGCAACCACAAAGAAGCCTGCTGCTAGCAAAGCTGCTGCGACAGCAGCGGCAACAACAAGCAAGGCTACTAAGCCTGCTGCTGCAAAATCTGCGACGACGAAGTCAGCAACGACCAAATCAAGCACAGCAGCCAAAAAAGCAGCACCTAAAAAGGCTGCAGCATCTAAACCTGCGGCGGCTAAATCAACATCAGCAGGACCAGAACGCTTAAGCAAGCCTAACGGCCAAGCTGACGACTTGAAGTTGATTGCTGGTGTTGGCCCAAAACTAGAGCAAACGCTCAATGGTCTTGGCTTCTGGCATTTCAGTCAAATCGCTAAATGGAAAAAAGCCGACATCGCTATCGTTGATGATGAGCTTTCCTTCAAGGGCCGTATTGAGCGTGACGATTGGATTAAACAGGCAAAAGCCTTGGCTAAGGGCGGCGAAGCTGAATACATCAAAGTGTTCGGTAAAAAACCGCGCTAAAGCGCATAAGTTCAGAACAAAAAAGGCACCTTATGGTGCCTTTTTTATTGTCTAAATCATGGATGGAAGAACCCGGTCAGGTGGGCGGTCGCCACTTGCCATCATCCGGATATTGATAATGATCTTTTCGCCCATTTCGATGCGGCCTTCGATGGTTGCTGAACTCATATGTGGCAGCAGAACCACCCGCCCGTCTTTGGCAAGTTTACTCAGGCGCGGATTAACTTTTGGCTCACCTTCAAAAACATCAAGCCCTGCACCGGCGATCTTGTTTTCTTCAAGCAGACGGATCAGAGCATTTTCATCAATGATTTCGCCGCGCGCCGTGTTCACAACAAACGCATGGGGCTGAAGCAATTCAAGGCGGCGCTCAGACAGCAAGTGGTATGTGGCAGGCGTATAAGGGCAATTTACCGATACAATATCCATGTGTGCCAGCATTTGGTCCAAACTATCCCAATGGGTCGCATCAAGCTCTTTATGCGTACTATCATCAATCGGTTCACGGTTATGATAGTGAATTGAGAGGCCGAAAGCTTTGGCGCGGCGGGCAACTGCAACGCCAATACGCCCCATGCCGATAATGCCAAGGCGCTTGCCCCAGATACGGCGGCCAAGCATCCATGTTGGTGACCAGCCCGACCATTCGTTCTCACCAAGCAAATGCGATGCACCTTCGACAAGACGGCGCGGCGTTGCCAATATAAGCGCCATCGTCATATCGGCCGTGTCTTCGTTGAGAACGTTCGGTGTATTTGTAACGACAATGCCTTTTGCATGGGCTGCGGTTACGTCAATATTATCAACGCCATTACCAAAGTTAGCGATCAGTTTCAGTTTAGGGCCCGCGCGATCAATGAGATCAGCATTTATTCTGTCTGTTACAGTGGGCACCAAAACATCAGCCTCTTGCATGGCTTGCGCTAAGGCTTCTCTATCCATGGGCTGATCTGCGTCATTAAGTTTGACGTTAAATAACTCACCCATACGCGTTTCTACCGTCTCCGGCAGTTTGCGTGTCACGATTACAATAGGTGTTTTATTCAAGAGCGCTTCCATTATTCAGTTAATTATTTTCGCGTAGATCGCTCAACAGATGCAAACAATATCAGTTTGGTAATCATTTGTTGAGTACCCATTAACCAAAAACAGTCACAATTGGCAATGAATTAGATACGCCACATTTTTAGTCGGTGTTGAAACAGTGTTGGGGTAAAAATGGTTGAGTTCAAGTTTATAAAGTTACTAAATGTGTTGTCAGCAATTTCGTTATTGGCATCCGGTTCTTTGTTAACGGTGCCTAATGCCCATGCACAACAAACATCCTCTATTAATCGAGGGCCAAGTGGGCTTCCGCTGCCGCGTTTTGTTAGCTTAAAATCAGAGCGCGTGAACATGCGGGTCGGCCCAGGCAAAGACTATGCTGTTTCATGGATGTATCTCAAATCGGGCTTACCATTCGAAATCATTCAAGAATATGACAATTGGCGCCGTGTGCGCGATTCAGAAGGAACGATGGGCTGGATTCACGGCTCTTTACTTTCTGGCAACAGAACAGTCATCACGACGCCGTGGCGCGCAGGCGCATCAGACGAGACGATCAATGTGTATGAAAGCCCTAAATCTGGTGCAAAAGAAGTCGCTTTTGTTGAGCCAGGTGTTCTGGCTAATGTTCAAAAATGCGACGGTGCTTGGTGCGAATTAGAAATCTTAAACGATGGCAAAAAAATCCACGGCTTTACGGATCAAGCTGATCTTTGGGGTGCGTACCCAGATGAAAAATTCGAAAACTAAGGATTAAGGCTATCAAAAGCCTGTATTAGCTTGTTTTTTTCCTCAAGCGGATGACGATATCGACATTCGCAATTTCCATGCCCTCTGGAGGAATTGGAAGATTGTCAACAGTGATCACGCCATCAGGCACGTCCATCACATCATTTGAATCTTGCACAAAATAATGATGGTGATCGCTTGTATTGGTATCAAAATAGGTGCGCTGACCTTCTATCGCCAGAATACGAAGCAAACCTGCCTCTGTGAACTGATGCAGCGTGTTGTAAACGGTTGCTAATGAAACCGGAACGCCATTTTCAACCGCCTGCTTATGCAAATCTTCTGCTGCGACGTGACGATCATCTTCCAAAAACAACATTTCAGCCAAAGCCAAACGCTGGCGCGTTGGACGCAATCCTGCGGCATTTAGCATCCCGCGGACGTTTCGCTCATTGATTTTGACGTCTTTGTTCGTCTTAATCATCACTCAAACCTGTTGAAGTAGGGAAAAATTCGTATTGCCCTTACATTTTCCGGTATATTCGCATAATCAACGCCAATCAATAGATGGGATGGCATTGCGGTAACAACAATAGTAATGGCATTGATACTTTATGCACGCTATGCAGACGAAAAAGAGGGCAAATTGATGGCTGAACAAAAATCCAGCTACACTTATGAAGAAATTCTAACCTGTTCAAGCGGTGAAATGTTTGGTCCGGGCAATGCCCAGTTACCTGCACCGCCGATGTTGATGGTTAATCGGATCACTGAAATTTCCGAAACAGGTGGTGAGCACGGTAAAGGGTGTATTCGCGCCGCTTTCGACATCAATCCTGATCTTTGGTTCTTTCCTTGCCATTTTATTGGCGATCCAGTTATGCCCGGTTGTCTTGGCCTTGATGCGCTATGGCAGCTAACAGGGTTCTATCTTGGTTGGCTTGGTGAGCTTGGCAAAGGCCGTGCAATTTCCACTGGCGAAGTGAAGTTTACCGGCATGGTAACACCTGAAACGAAGTTGGTTGAGTTCGAAATTGACTTTAAACGTGTTATGCGTGGACGTCTTGTTCTTGGAATTGCTGATGGTATTGTCAAAGCTGACGGAGAAACCGTATTCACTGCAAAAGATTTGCGTGTTGCGCTTTTCCAAGATCAGGCTTCGTAATTAGCCACGAACTTTACTATATTGGTTACACAACCAGATAAAAACGGGAAGATTTTATGAAACGCGTTGTCGTTACAGGAATGGGTATCGTCTCTTCAATCGGTGATAACACCGAGGAAGTACTTGATTCATTGCTCAATGCAAAATCAGGCATCACAACTTCACCCGACATGGTCGAGCATGGCTTCCGTAGCCATGTTTATGGCGCACCAAAAGTCGATCCGTTTGAAGTTCTTGATCGCCGTCAAACACGCTTTTTGGCAAAAGGTTCTGCTTGGAACTATTTGGCAATGCAGCAGGCGATTGATGATTCTGGTTTAGAAAAATCAGATGTTTCCAACATCCGCACAGGCATTGTGATGGGGTCCGGTGGTCCGTCTACTCAGACTGTCTATCAGGCAGCTTTGTTGACTGAGAAAAACAATTCGCCAAAGCGTATTGGCCCGTTTGCTGTGCCAAAAACAATGTCATCAACAGCTTCTGCTACGCTGGCAACGCCGTTTGAAATTAAAGGTATCAATTATTCGATATCGTCGGCATGCGCGACATCAAACCACTGCATTGGTAATGCCTATGAAGTGATTCAAATGGGCAAGCAGGATATTGTGTTTGCTGGCGGCAGCGAAGATCTGGATTGGACAATGTCCAACATGTTCGACGCAATGGGCGCTATGTCTTCCAAACATAATGATACGCCTTCAACAGCTTCACGCGCTTATGATAAAACCCGCGACGGTTTTGTTATTGCTGGCGGTGCTGGTGTGCTGGTTCTTGAAGAATTAGAACATGCAAAAGCGCGCGGCGCAAAAATTTATGGCGAAATCGTTGGCTATGGCGCAACATCTGACGGCTACGACATGGTGGCCCCTTCAGGTGAAGGCGCTACACGTTGCATGAATATGGCGATATCAACCGTAAACGGAAAAATCGGCTATATTAACACCCATGGCACATCAACGCCGGTTGGCGATGAGCGCGAAATGGAAGCCATCAGAGCTGTTTTCGGCAATGACATTCCGCATATTTCTTCAACAAAATCGCTGACAGGTCACTCATTAGGCGCGACGGGCGTTCAAGAAAGCATTTACACTCTCTTGATGATGAAGAACCGTTTTGTGTGTGAAAGTGCCCATATCACAGAGCTCGATCCACTGTTTGCTGACATGCCAATAGCATTAAAGCGCATTGATAATATCGAACTTGAAGCGGCAATTACGAACTCGTTCGGCTTTGGCGGTACGAATGCAACGCTGGCTTTCCAGCTTTATAACGGTTGATAGGAATGAGTTCAAAAAACATGCAAGGTATTATGAGCGGAAAACGCGGCCTCATTATGGGTGTCGCCAATAGCAACTCTATCGCATGGGGTATTGCAAAAACCTTACATGACCATGGCGCAGAACTTGCCTTTACCTATCAAGGTGATGCGCTCGGAAAACGTGTAAAACCACTCGCTGAAAGCGTTGGTGCTTCGCTCATTTTACCATGTGATGTTTCTGACGTTGCAACAGTGAAATCTGCATTCGACACATTGAAAGACGAGTGGGGAACGCTTGATTTTGTTGTTCATGCTATCGGCTTTTCGGACAAGAACGAATTAAAAGGCCGCTATGTGGATGCAACCACGCGCGAAAACTTCGTCCAAACAATGGTAATTTCTGCCTATTCATTCACAGAAGTTGCCCAGTTTGCTGCGCCTTTGATGACGAATGGCGGTTCTTTGCTGACACTTACCTATGGTGGCTCAACACGTGTGATGCCAAATTACAATGTTATGGGCGTTGCAAAAGCGGCGCTTGAAGCCAGCGTGCGTTATTTGGCCAATGATCTTGGTCCTGACGGCATTCGCGTTAATGCGATTTCCGCTGGCCCAATGCGCACATTAGCAGGCGCAGGCATTGGTGATGCACGCGCTATGTTTGCGCATCAACAGCGTAATGCTCCCCTCCAGCGAACCGTTACGCAAGAAGAGGTCGGTGGATCTGGCCTTTATTTGCTTTCCGATCTTTCTGGCGGTGTTACTGGCGAAATACATTTCGTTGATTCTGGCTACAACATCACATCCATGCCGCGCCCAGAGCAATTAAAAAGCGTTGACGATAAATAAACCATAACGCTGGAATTCCTGCGATCGATTGAATCCAACGCGGAATATAAATACCTTGTTAGGAGCTCATAAGTACCCTTATTCATCTAGGTAAGGTCATATGAGCAAAAATCTATTCTTTCGCGCATGCACGGTATTTTCGAGTGGCTTTGGCGCTGCATCGTTAGCGCTGTGGTCTACACGCATGTCATTTTCAGGCATTGACCCACAGATAGCTTTTGCGAGCACCGGCTCCATTATCGCTGGCCTAGCCGCACTTGCTGGCGCTGGCTGTGCGCACGCCTATTTTGCAGGCGGCGATGAAAAAACGCTCCACTTTGAAAAAGCTCTGCGTACAGATGTCGTAACAGGCCTGCTTTCACGCACTGGTTTAGAATTAGCGCTAAAAGAACTCGTCGATAAATCCGACAAATCCAAGTCTCTGGATCATTATTATGTCATCAGCATGGATTTTGATGAGCTAAAGCTCATCAACAATGTCTATGGAACCGAGACTGGCAATGCTGTTTTAAAAATACTTGCAAACCGACTTTCTTCACTTGTAGGGGACGCAGGGCCTTTGGCGCGCACAAATGGCAGTGAGTATGTTGTGGCGTTAAAAGTCGGCCATGATAAGCTTGAACTTCAAGCGGCTGTTGAAGCGCTATTGAGCGCTCTATCAAAGCCGGTACGCATTGGCACTATCTCGTACCCTGTTTATGCCAATGGCGGCATTGCTGAGCTCAACACAGGTAGTGGAACGTCATTTGAAAAAGTTCTGCGCCATGCCAATCTTGCGCGTACAAATGCCAAACAATCTGGGCGCGGATCATACACAATTTATCATCCAGAGATGAGCCATCAGGCCTCGTACAATCAATGGCTTGAAAGTGAACTTTCATACGCTTTGCAACGCGAAGAATTCCGTCTTGTCTATCAACCACAATACGATCTCAACAGCGGTGCTTTGAAGGGGTATGAAGCGCTATTACGCTGGACGCATCACGAAAAGGGCGCGATTTCCCCTGCGGACTTTATCTCTGTTGCTGAGAATTGCGGTTTAATCCAAGAAATAGGCACATGGGTGCTTCGCCGCGCTTGCCTTGATGCTGTTCAGCTTCAACCAGACTTGAGAATGGCCGTCAACGTTTCTACGGTTCAGTTGGAACACCCGAAATTCATTGAAACTTTGAACGCGATTTTAGCTGAAACTGGTCTACCTGCATCGCGCCTTGAGCTGGAAATAACCGAAAATATTTTGATCAAAGACCATATGCGCATGCGTCGTCTGTTCAAAAAGCTCAACCAAATGGAAGTCGCAATCGCGATTGATGATTTTGGTACGGGCTATTCCAACCTTACCAATTTGTCTGAACTCTGCTTTGATAAAATTAAAATCGACAAGTCATTCATTGACCGCCTTGATCAAAGCAAGGAGCGAAATCTGATGATTGCAACGATTGTCAATCTCGGCCACTCGCTTGGTGCGCGCGTTATCGCAGAAGGCATCGAGAATGAAGCACAGGCAATCCTCTTGAAAGCTGCTGGGTGTAACCTTGTTCAAGGATATCACTTCGGCAAACCACTCCCATTTGAGGAAGTGCTTGCTCTTGAAGAGCGTACCTTTGATACTCAGCAGGCAGCGTAATTATCTCATTGCTTTGAGCAGTTTAAAACCATCTCTACGGTCCAACTGCGTTACTTTGGTAAAGTGTTGCTGCAGAGCTTTCTCATAAGGCAGCGCCACATTGGCGACCATAAGCAATGCGCCTTTTGGCTTTAAAGATTTAGCGGCTGTCTCAATGAATTGTATCCCCAGCTGCGGCTCTGTTTTACGAGCCGTGTGAAAGGGCGGATTCATGATGATCCAATCAAACTTTTTGCCAACAGGCTCTCTGGCAAGATCATGCCAATAATAACTAATTTGCCCCTGATCATAACTGCTTAGATTTTCTTTTGCAGCTTCTAATGATGCCCAGTGTGCTTCATAAAGATGCACGGTCCGAGGATTAAAACGGCTAAGAAGCTCCGCACTAAGATAGCCCCAGCCTGCACCAAAATCTGCGATATCGCCGCGTATGCTATCATCAAGATGCTCAGCAAGGAGCGCTGAACCTTTGTCAATTTTTCCAGCGCTGAACATACCGCCCGATGTTTTAAAACCCTCAGGTGAGGCTTTATTTGAGTTCAAATTGGTCGCGATTTCAGCGCTATTGCGCAGCCAAAACACCGTCGCGTGGTACTTGGCAAGAGAGCCATCTACGCCCACAAAATTTGACATGCGCTTGCGCAAAGGCACACCGCCGCTGGTTTTATCACCAGCAATCAATATCGGCGCGCCACTTGCAACCATTGTCGATGCGCGCGCGATCATCGCTTCATTTTCTGCACGGTGCTTACCGATAAGGATGAGTGCACCAGAGAAAAGAGTACTGCTTTCAACGCTCGGATGGACATCCATGCCGCGCATTTGCAAATCCATATAAGGGCCGCGCATTGATTGCTCGCACACGAGTGCCGCGCGTAAATCGTCTGAAAACCCACCCTCAATGGACTTGGCTCCAAGATAGAGCCATTTACCATCACCAAGTGGCACTTCACCATTTTCAATGGGCATAAAGAGTGTATCAGCGCTGCCGGCCATATCTATTCCTATAATTAAAAAACGCGGCCCTGACTGAATCAGGGCCGCGCTTATGTATCAAGTTTCAAGTGAGACTGTTAGATCAGTCTTCGCTTTCTTCTTTTGGAAATTCTTTTCCAGTTTCTTGATCGACAACTTTCATGGAAAGGCGAACTTTACCACGGTCATCAAAGCCCATCAGTTTAACCCAAACCTTCTGGCCTTCTTTTACAACGTCCGCTGTTTTCGCAACACGCTCACTGGCAAGCTGAGAAATATGAACGAGACCGTCTTTAGGTCCAAAGAAGTTCACGAATGCGCCAAAGTCAGCAACCTTAACGACTGTACCTTCATAGATTTCGCCAACTTCCGGCTCAGCTGTGATTGAGTGAATCCACTTTTTCGCAGCTTCGATTTCTTTGCCAGATGAAGATGCGATCTTCACAGTACCATCGTCTTCGATGTTGATTTTCGCGCCTGTTTTTTCAACGATTTCGCGGATAACTTTACCGCCTGCGCCGATAACATCCCGGATTTTATCAACTGGAACCTGCATCACTTCGATACGCGGTGCAAACTCACCAAGCTCGCCGCGGCTCTCTGACAATGCATTTGCCATTTCACCGAGAATATGGATACGGCCGCCTTTAGCCTGCTCCAATGCGATCTTCATGATGTCTTCAGTGATACCCTGAATTTTGATGTCCATCTGCAATGCAGTGATACCATTTTCAGAACCAGCAACTTTAAAGTCCATATCGCCGAGGTGATCTTCATCGCCAAGGATATCGGAAAGAACAGCGAAATCATCGCCTTCTTTGATAAGGCCCATCGCGATACCAGCAACAGGTGCTTTGATCGGAACGCCAGCGTCCATCATTGCCAATGACGCACCACAAACAGAAGCCATAGAAGATGAACCGTTTGATTCAGTAATCTCTGAAACAACGCGGATAGTGTATGGGAAGTCTTCCGGTGCTGGGAGCATCGGATGAACCGCGCGCCAAGCCAATTTGCCGTGACCAATTTCGCGGCGGCCCGGTGAGCCCATGCGGCCAGCTTCACCAACAGAATATGGTGGGAAGTTGTAGTGCAGCATAAAGCTTTCTTTGTAAGTGCCTGTGAGCGAGTCGATGAACTGCTCATCATCACCAGTACCCAAAGTTGCAACAACCATTGCCTGTGTTTCACCACGGGTAAAGATTGCAGAACCGTGTGTACGCGGGAATACACCAACTTCAGAAATGATTGGGCGAACTGTTTCCAGATCACGGCCATCAATACGTTTCTTTGTTTTCAAAATGTCACCGCGAACAACGTTCGCCTGCAATGATTTGAATACAGCGCCGATTTGTTCAGGCGTATGTTCGCCTTCACCATCTTCCGGCAACATTGCTTCTTTGACTTTAGCTTTCGCCGCATCAATAGCTTTGTAACGCTCTTGTTTGTCTGTGATTTTATATGCTGCAGACAGATCAGAAGCTGCAATCTTAGCCATTTCAGCTTCAAGTGCAGACAAATCTTCAGGCGTATAATCGCGTGGGTCTTTCGCAGCAACTTCAGCAAGTGAAATGATGGCTTTAATAACAGGCTGGAAGCCTCTGTGACCGAACATGACAGCGCCGAGCATTGTTTCTTCGTCTAGCTCTTTAGCTTCTGATTCAACCATCAAAACAGCGTCTTGTGTACCAGCAACAACAAGGTCAAGATTGCTCTCTTCCATCTCGTCGATATGTGGGTTCAAAACATATTCGCCATTGATGTAGCCAACACGTGCAGCACCAAGTGGGCCCATGAATGGCACGCCAGAAATTGTTAGCGCGGCAGAACCAGCAACCATTGCAACCATATCTGGATCGTTTTCCAGATCGTGCTGAAGAACGGTCAAAACAACTTGTGTTTCATTCTTATAGCCTTCCGCGAAAAGCGGACGGATTGGACGGTCGATTAGACGCGATGTTAGTGTTTCTTTTTCAGAAGGACGGCCTTCGCGCTTAAAGAAACCACCTGGAATCTTACCCGCAGCAAATGTCTTTTCCTGATAGTTTACTGTTAGCGGGAAAAAGTCTTGGCCTGGCTTAGCTGTTTTTGCAGATACAACTGTCGCAAGAACGACTGTTTCGCCGTATGTTGCCAATACTGCACCGTCAGCCTGACGGGCGATTTTACCTGTTTCGAGTGTTAGCGTGCGACCGCCCCACTCAACTTCCACCTTATGGTGATCGAACATGTCTTGTCCTTTCAAGTTCATGCATGCGCACTGCTACATTTCGCGTGCGCTTTTTCTTCATTATGAGCTTGGGCAAGACGACTGGGCACTTGAATACAAGTAACCGGCAATCCTGCCCCATAGAATATGTTCTTTCTTTCTCGAACATATTCAAACCCGTTCTTCTTTCCAATGAAATTAAATCCACTGGAAAAAGAGCGGGCCAAAGCCCGCTCTCAATTCAGTTAGCGACGTAGACCAAGCTCAGAAATGAGCTTTGAATAGCGTGCTTCGTCCTTGCGCTTCAAATAGTCCAGAAGACTACGGCGCGAAGAAACCATTTTCAAAAGTCCACGGCGGGAATGGTTATCCTTTTTGTGGTCTTTGAAGTGACCTGTGAGTGTGTTGATGCGGTCTGTAAGGATCGCTACTTGCACTTCCGGTGAACCAGTATCGCCAGCTTTTGTGGCAAATTTCTGGATTAACTCAGCTTTACGCTCAGGTGTAATCGACATCGGATGTCCTTTCTTAATATGAAGGGTTAATCGGTCGCCCAGACCGGGATGTCGTCCAGCAAGGGCCATATACTGCAAATATTTGCTGTATTGCGCTGCACATAGTCTATTTTGGCATGAAATGAAAGAGGGAGCTTTGTTTAAACTAAGCAAGCGCCAATGTCATAAAATAGCTGTGCGGATCCGGACCATAATCCGCAAATGGGCCAGAGGCGGTAAACCCAAAGCGTTCATAGAGCTTTTGTGCGGGCATAAAGTGCTCAGTCTTACCCGTTTCCAAGCTCAACCGTTTCAAGCCACGGTTCTGCGCTTCATCAATGAGATGTTTAACCAGATGATAAGCGATGCGCTTTCCGCGATGTTTTTCCAGTGTGTGCATGGATTTAATCTCACCCAAGCCATTGCCGTGATCCTTGAGCGCAACACACCCAACCAGTTCACCATCTAAATATGCAGACCAAAAGCTTATTTCAGGTACACGAAGCGCAGCTATATCCAGCGCAAAAACGCTTTCAGCCGGTGTAATCGCAAACATATGGTCGAGATGCCGCTGCAGGAGAGCGGCAATCTCTGATCCCATAAGATCATCTTCTTTGATCGTTAGTGTGGTCATTTTATTGCGAAAGAATTTTCACTTCCGTGAAGTCTTCCAATCCCCAAGCGCCGCCCTCGCGGCCATTACCAGACTGTTTATAGCCACCAAAAGGATGGCCCATGCCTAGTCCTTTACGGTTCACGCGCACCATACCTGCACGCAGGCGGCGCCCAACACGATCACCTTTTTCTTTATCATCCGTGCTTAAGTACGCAGCCAAACCGTATGGGGTATCATTACCGAGGCGCACAGCCTCATCTTCTGAACCGTCAAACGCGATCATGGATAGAACCGGACCGAAAATTTCTTCTTTGTAGATCGTCATATCCGGCGTTACGTCCGCAAATACGGTCGGACGGACAAAATATCCGCGATTAAAGCCTTCAGGACGACCCAAGCCGCCTGTCACGAGCCGCGCACCTTCTTTGATGCCGATTTCAATCAGCGCCTGAACCTTGTCATATTGCATCTGACTGACGAGCGGGCCGATGTGGCTGCCCTTTTCTCTTGGAGAGCCTACTTTCACGTTTTCAGCAGCAACTTTCGCAATAGATACCGCCTGCTCATAAACGCTTTCTTCAACCAGCATACGTGTTGGCGAGTTACATGATTGGCCAGTATTTTCCATGCAATGCTCAACGCCGCCGGTTACCATTTTCTCCAGATCACAATCGGCAAAAATGATATTCGGTGATTTACCGCCAAGTTCAAGCGTTACACGCTTAACCGTGTCAGCCGCCCCTTTCGTGACCAGCGCTCCGGCGCGGGTTGAACCGGTAAAGCTCATCATATCAATATCTGGATGCGTTGACATGGCTTCGCCAACGCCTGCACCATCGCCATTTACAAGGTTAAAGACACCTTTTGGAAAACCTGCCTGATCAACAAACTCAGCAAAGAGCATGGCAGATAGGGGTGCTATTTCCGAAGGCTTGAGAACGCATGTGCAACCGGTCGCAAGCGCCGGAATAACCTTTAAGGTGATTTGATTGATTGGCCAGTTCCAAGGAGTGATGAGACCACAGACACCGATAGGCTCGCGTATAATTGTCTGCCCGTCTTGGAATGGTTTTTCCCACTCGAAATCATCAAGCGCTTTGAGGAAACCTTTTAGATGCCAAGGCCCGACACCTGCCTGATCATTTGCGGCAAGGTCAATCGGCGCACCCATTTCTAGGCTGATGGCTTCGCCCAATTCGCTCAAGCGCTCTTTCATGATTTCGCCAAGCTTGACGATAAGTGCGCGGCGCTCATCAACGGGCGTTGCTGCCCAGCTATCGAAACTGTCTTTTGCAGCTTTTACCGCTAGATCGAGATCAGCTTTAGCTCCCAAAGAGATGATCGCGCACGCTTCTTCCGTCGCAGGATCAATCACTTCCAAATCATTTTCAACGAGCGGTTTTACCCAGCTGCCATTGATATAAAAATTGCGCTTATCGATCATTTTGGGCTCCATGTCTTGAAGCCCTAATGTAGGTTAAATGCCGCTAAACAAAAAGCCCTATGATCAAAGATTAAATACGCGCTTGGGCTGAAATGTCCCTTTGCCGATTTCACCAATAGCCAGCAGTTTTCCTTTGATGAAAGCACATGCCTCATCTTCTGCAATTGGCGCATCTCGGCCAATCAACAAAGCAGGATTACCCATACGAATACGCTGGGCCTGTTCATCGGAAAGTTCAACACGCGGCAAACCACCCATCGCTTCACCTGTATCGAGTAGCAACGCATCGAGCGCGCCATAATCGACCGCTTCATCATCAACTATTTCTGGCTTTGCAGCTTCCAAATCAGACAGCGACACAAGATCAGCCTCGTCAAATGGCTCAACAAGTGTGCGGCGCAGCTCGGTTACATGGCCATAACAGCCAAGCTCAATACCCAAATCGCGCGCCAAGGAGCGCACATAAGTGCCCTTGCCGCATTCAACTTCGAAAGTGGTTTCATCTGCTGCGTGCTCAGTGATCTTGATCTCATCAATTTCAACTTCACGGGCTTTAATGTCCACCTGCTCACCACCGCGAGCAAGATCATAAGCGCGTGCACCATCAATTTTGATGGCCGAAAACTGCGGTGGTATCTGGCTAATCACACCTGTGTAATTGGCAAGAATGGCTTCTACTTCAGCACGTTCTGGCCGCTTGTCCGAAGTTTTGATTTGTTCGCCTTCAAGGTCGTCCGTCGATGTTTGCGCGCCCCATGCAACTTTGAACCGATATGCTTTGGTTCCGTCAGTTACATATGGCATCGTTTTGGTTGCTTCACCCAATGCAATTGGCAAGACACCTGTCGCGAGCGGATCTAATGTGCCGCCATGGCCTGCCTTTTGCGCGCCAAACAACCATTTGATTTTGCCAACAGCTTCGGTTGAACCCATTTCCAGTGGCTTATCTAAAATAATCCAGCCGGAAACAGGACGGCCTTTTTTCTTGCGTTGACGTGCCATTAGTCTTCGCCCTCATCGTCATTAAGATCGCGTGCAACTTCTGGGCTTTTCAGCAAAGCATCAATTTTCGAGAAATTGTCAAAACTCGTATCGGGCCTAAAACGAAATGACGGCATATATTTCATTTCACGCAATTGCGGGCTAACACGGCCGCGTATAAATTTTGCATTTGCTGCGAGCGCCTTAACAATGGGCTGCATATCCTGCTGGCCAAATGCCGTGATAAAAGCTGTTGCAATTTTTAAGTCCGACGACATGCGCACTTCGGTAATGGATAGAACCACGCCATCAAGGGCTGGATCTTGCAGATCGCCGCGCTGAATAAGCTGCGTTAATGCATGGCGTACATTTTCCCCAACACGTAGCTGGCGCTGATTTGGTTCGTTTGTTTTACTCATAGGTTATTTGCGCTCTTCCATTGATAATGAGAACATAGCTTGAGGTTGAGTTTTGAAATTCGTATTTCGGCAGCGTTTGCTACGCCCGTTAAAAAACGTGAAGCATAGCCAAGCTTTGTCTTGCTGGGCGCTTTATGTGCCGTGGAATTATGCTTGAATTCAAGCGTCATATTGCTCCCCTACCGGACGGGATTGGACCGTCCGGTGTGAGTTTTAATTAAGCTTCAAGCTTACGTGCGATCTCTTCGACACGGAAACATTCAACAACATCGCCTTCGCGAATGTCTTCGTAGTTTTCAAATGCCATACCGCATTCTTGACCAGAAGGCACTTCAGCAACTTCGTCTTTGAAGCGTTTGAGTGTTTTCAGTTTACCTTCATGGATAACAACGTTGTCACGGATAAGGCGAACACCAGCACCGCGCTCAACTTTACCCTCAGTGACACGGCAACCAGCAATTTTGCCGACTTTCGTGATGTTGAAGATTTCGAGCATTTCCGCGTTACCAAGGAATGTTTCACGGCGTTCTGGAGATAGAAGACCTTCCATCGCAGCTCTTACGTCATCAAGTAGGTTATAGATGATGTTGTAGTAGCGGATTTCTACGCCAGCTGCTTCCGCAGCCTCACGTGCCTGTTTATTGGCACGAACGTTGAAGCCCATGATTGCAGCACCCGTTGATTCTGCAAGCGAAACATCGGTTTCTGTAATACCGCCGGCACCCGAATGGATGACACGTGCGATCACTTCTTCCGTGCTCATTTTATCAAGCGCACCATTAATGGCTTCTACAGAACCCTGTACATCGCCTTTAATAAGAAGTGGGAATTCGGCACGATCCTTATCGGCAGCCAAAGCCATCATCTGTTCAAGTGAGCCACGCGCACCTGTTTGACGCGCAACAGCTTTCTCACGGTCTAAACGTTGACGGTAATCTGTGATTTCACGTGCCCGCGCTTCGCTATCAACAACCGCCATACGGTCACCAGCTTGCGGCGTGCCGCTGAGGCCAAGAATTTCGACCGGCATTGATGGCAGACCTGCTGCAATCTGTTCGCCTTGATCGTTGATCAATGCGCGAACCTTGCCCCATTGCGAACCAGCAACAATGATGTCGCCCGTTTTCAATGTACCGGTTTGGATGAGTACGGTTGCAACAGCACCGCGTCCCTTATCCAATTTGGCTTCAACAACTGTACCTTCTGCAGAACGGTTCGGGTTGGCTTTCAACTCAAGAACTTCGGACTGCAACAAAATCGCTTCCAAAAGGCCGTCCAAGTTTGTGCCCTTAAGAGCCGAAACTTCAACTTCCTGCGTGTCACCACCCATCGATTCTACAAACACTTCATGCTGCAAGAGCTCTGTGCGAACTTTTTGCGGATCAGCAGATGGTTTGTCGATTTTGTTGATTGCGACGATCATCGGAACGCCTGACGCTTTGATATGAGCAATAGACTCAATCGTTTGCGGCATAACCGAATCATCAGCTGCAACCACGAGGATCGCAATATCTGTAGCCTGCGCACCACGGGCACGCATTGCAGTAAACGCAGCGTGGCCAGGTGTATCAAGGAATGTGATCTTTTGACCGTTTTGCTCAACCTGATAGGCACCAATGTGCTGTGTGATACCGCCGGCTTCGCCTGCAGTTACACGCGCATTACGAATAGCATCGAGCAATGATGTTTTACCGTGGTCAACATGGCCCATAATAGTGACAACCGGTGCACGGGTTTCAAGATCTTCGACCTTGTCCTGAACGTCAAAGATACCTTCTTCAACATCCGCTTCGGTAACACGCTTAACAGTGTGGCCAAATTCTTCAGCAATCAATTGCGCCAAATCGGCATCAATCAAATCGCCTGGTTTCATCATCTGTCCCTCTTTCATGAGGTACTTGACGACATCCACCGAACGCTCTGCCATACGCTGAGCTAGTTCCTGAATAGTGATTGTTTCAGGTAGCTGCACTTCACGCGCTACTTTCTCGCGCGGGCCAGATTGACCGCTTTGCGCGCGCTTGATTTTCTCTTGGCGACGACGCATCGCTGCCATTGAACGTGATCGGCCTTCGCCATCACCTGTCGCATTGGCGAGCGTTAGCTTACCACGACGACGCTGATCTGTGCCGCGTGTATTACGCGCTGGTTTAGCATCTTCCTTTTCAGGACGGCGCACTGGCGTTGGCATAGCGCTACCACGTTTGCTTTCGCTACGTGCAGCAGCTGCTTCCGCATCAGCTGGAGACATTTGTGCCGCTTTTGCTGCTTTTTCTTCAGCGCGTACTTTTTCTTCAGCGCGGCGCTGTTCATCAGCTGCGCGTTTTGCAGCTTCTTCGTCCTGCTTACGGCGGAAATCTTCTTCTGCCGCACGTCGGCGTGTCATTTCAGCCGCGCGTGCTTCATCTTCAGCAGCACGTTCTTTTGCACTTTCGAGCGCACGCATACGAGCGTCCATCTCATTCTTCGATAGGTTGCGTCCACGTGTTTTATTGATAACAGGTTTCGCAGCCTTTGGCGCTGGCGCCCTAGCAGGTATCTGTACTGGCGGCGGCGTTGGTTTTACAGGCTCTTTAGCTTCAACAGGCGCCGGTTTTTCTTCTGGCACCTCTTTAACAGGAGCAACCTCTTTAACTGGTGCAACCTCAGGTTCCTGCGGCGCAACAACTTCTTCCGCAACTGGTGCTACTTCTTCAACAACAGCAGGTGTCTCGCGCACCACTTTACCTGGTGGCGGCGGTGTTTCCACACGCGTTTCCGTTTCTTTAATGCGGGCTGCAACAGCCGCTGCTGCTGCTGCCATCGCATCGGCTTCGGCTTTAGCCTGAGCCGCTTTTTCTTTAGGCGTTAGAAACTTGCGTTTGCGCGTTTCAACCACAACCTGCTTAGAGCGGCCATGGCTCAAATTTTGACGCACAGTACCTGAACCACTACCCTTTAAAGAGAGAGTGCGCCCAGAGCCGCCTTTTTTATTGTCGTCAGAATTCATATCGCTCATTCTTCGTCCGTTTCTTCCTCATCCCAGAAGCTTTGTCCTTCTGGCATGTCATGTTCATCTGCTATCTGCCGATACATTTTCAGCGCATTAAGTCTTTTCAGCGCTGCTGCACCCGGTCCAGCATTCATTATTGCGGCATGTATCACATTTCCGCCGCCAAAAGCCAAATCCATTTCGTCACGTCCAAATAAAGTAAACGACTCTATTCTTGGACCACCCAGATGCACTGTTGCGCGTCTGGCTTGCGTTATCTTTCTTACGCCGTCAGGCGCTGCCGCCGTAGAGTGCAAAACTGCCAATGCTTTGCCTGCGCGAACCGCTTTATCGACCTGCGCCGAACCGAAAATTGCAGCTCCAGCTTTTCGTGCCAAACCCAAGCTACCAAGGGCAGCGCGCTGAAGCAGCTGATCAACCAGATCGGGCAGATCGGCGTGCGCGGCAACATTTTGTTTAAACCCACGCGCAAACAGCCCTTTTGCAACGGCCTTCTCTATATATGTGCGCTCAGCGCGCACCCAACAACCACGACCAGGTAAATTTCGCTTTAAATCAGGCACAACCTGATCACCTGGCCCAATGACAAAACGCATCAAAACGTCCGCGTCACCACTTTCACCTGTGACAATACATTTGCGGTCATTCATATCAGATGCATTGCCCTTGGTCATAATTGTCACGCAAATCGTTAAATCGCGTTCGATACCTCTGCTTCATCAGTTTCAGTTGCTTCAGCCTCAACGTCTGCATCCAAATCTTCCTGCTTAATCCAGCCTTCTGCAAGGCGCGCAGTAACAATCATCTCTTCTGCTTCGGCACGTGTTGTTCCGTAAAGTGTAAAGAGACCATCAAATGTTTTTGTCTCACCATCTTTACGTTCACGCCATCCGCACAGATCGTCAACGGCACAGCCAGCAAAGTCATCCATGGTTTTGATACCATCTTCACCAAGCGTGACCAACATTGCTGTTGTCATACCAGGAATTTCGATCAGAAGGTCTTCAACGCCAAGTGCTTTACGTTTTTCGTCATTTTCTGTTTCGATACGTTCTAGATACTCATTTGCTCGTGTTTGTATCTCACCAGCAGTATCTGCGTCAAAACCGTCGATTGCCGCAACTTCATCAGCATCAACATAGGCGACTTCTTCAATTGAAGAGAAACCTTCAGATGCCAGTAGCTGACCAACCATTTCATCAACGTCTAGCGCATGCATAAACAATTCAGAGCGTTCGGCAAACTCTTTCTGACGACGAGAAGATTCTTCTTCCTCTGTCAGAATGTCAATATCCCAGCCTGTTAGCTGCGATGCCAAACGCACGTTCTGTCCGCGGCGACCAATTGCCAATGACAATTGCTCGTCTGGTACAACAACTTCAATACGCTCAGCATCTTCATCAAGAACCACTTTAGCAACCTCAGCAGGCTGCAATGCGTTCACGATAAAGGAAGCCGCATCTGGCTGCCAAGGAATGATATCGATTTTTTCGCCCTGAAGTTCGGCGACAACGGCCTGCACACGTGAACCGCGCATACCAACACATGCGCCAACAGGATCGATTGAAGAATCTGAAGAAATAACGGCGATTTTTGCACGTGAACCAGGGTCACGAGCAACGGATTTGATCTCGATGATACCGTCATAGATTTCCGGCACTTCCATCTGGAAGAGTTTCGCCATGAATTGCGGATGCGTACGGCTCAAGAATATTTGCGGGCCGCGCTGTTCACGGCGCACATCATAAACAATGGCACGCACGCGCTCACCATAACGGTAAGTCTCACGCGGGATCAGTTCGTCACGGCGAATAATACCTTCGCCGCGGCCCAGATCAACAATCACATTGCCATATTCAACACGCTTAACAGTGCCGTTGATGATTTCACCAACACGGTCTTTGTATTCATCATATTGCTTATCACGCTCAGCTTCGCGCACTTTTTGCACGATAACCTGCTTTGCAGATTGCGCTGCAATGCGGCCAAAATCGAGCGGCGGCAATGTTTCGCGCGTGAACTGGCCAACTTCGATTTCAGGATTATCAGCCCGCGCCAAATCAATATGGATTTGGTTGTCATAGTTTTCGACTTCGTCGACAACTTCCATCAAGCGCTCAAGCCGGATTTCACCAGTTTTGGCATTAATGTCCGCATGCACATTGGTTTCTTGACCATAGCGGGACTTCGCTGCCTTCTGGATGGCATCCGCCATCGCACCGATGACAATTTCCTTGTCGATCAGTTTTTCACGCGCAACAGCATCCGCTATTTGAAGAAGCTCTAGTTTGTTTGCACTTACGGCCATGAAAGTTCTCCTTGATGGCGCCAAGCCATCAGCATTTCACTTTAAGAGTTGTCGTTATTATCTGTGTCGTCGTCTATCGTTTCACCACGCGCTATGCGCGCAGCTTTTTCCGCCTTCAAAGAATCGCGGATCAATTCATCTGTCAAAATCAATCGAGCATCGTTTATGGCATCGAGAGGGATCACCACTGAACTGTTTTCACCGTAAGTTGCCTTGTCCGGCACCAGTGTGAATTCGCTCTCGGTAACCGCTGTAATAGTACCACGGAACCGCTTGCGGTTATCCACCAAGCGCGATGTTTCCAACTTAACGATATGCCCGTCCCATTTTGCAAAATCTGATTTGCGCACAAGCGGCCTATCAATACCTGGCGTCGAAATTTCCAAGTAATACTGGCGTTCAACAGGGTCTTCGACATCAAGTAGCGGTGACACTATGCGGCTGACTTCTTCGCAGTCAGAAACCGTCATTGTGCCGTCTGGCCGCTCTACCATAATTTGCAAGGTAAGGCCATTCAAACCACTTAGTCGGACGCGGCATAAAACATAACCCGCACTATTAATGACTGGCTCAACAATGGAAGCAATACGAGCATCAACACCCGTCTCTGTGATGAGGCGCGGCTCATAGTTTTCCACCGGAGGTAAAGCGTTTTGTTCGGTCATAGGCCCTTTAAGTAATAAAAAAGAGCGGGTCCGTTGGGCCCACTCTTGCTCGTTCGATCAAGATTTTCATTTGATATACGCCCACACTGACGGATTTGCAAGGACGCTGTTGAAATTCTCGGTATTCAGCCAAAGTCTGCGGTTTACTTTTTGCTAACCACGTTTGTTCGCAGCTGATTAACCAAGAGCATTTACCATGTTTATTAAGGGCTTCGCTTACGGCTCATTTATTTTGTACAGGTAAATTGATTATGCGTTTTTCGAGTGTTTTTGTCAGCGTTCTTGCCGGGCTTATCGTTGCGGGCTGTGCATCCAAACCCAAACCAGTTACGAGCCTTAGTACAGATCGGCCAATCACTGCATCGTCATACCAAGCAGATGAACCTCTCATCTTCCGCCCAAAAGAACCCAAAGCAGACTATGAAAACAACTATAGCTCAAACCACGGCCTTGCCGGACGGACGATCTACGCTTCATCAATACGCGATATAAAACTGCAGAATAAAGAGGTTATCCTGACGTTTGATGATGGCCCTGCGCCCGGGAAAACTGAACGTGTTTTAAATGCGCTTGATCAGCACGGCATCAAAGCAACATTTCTTATGGTAGGCCAGATGGCAAAGGCAAATCCAGCCCTAGCAAAGCGCGTTGCACAACAAGGACATGCTATAGGTAGCCATACCTACAATCACGACAACCTTGCCAAACAAAGCTTCTCTTCCGCGATTGATAATATTCGCCGAGGCGAGCGCGCTGTAAGAGCCGCCACGGGGAGCGAAGTTGCTTTCTTCCGCTTTCCATATTTAAGCAACACGTCAAAACTACGTGACCACCTCGCATCACGCGGAACAGTCGTTCTCGACGTTGATATTGATAGCAAAGACTATTTTAAAGTCAGTCCTGCGCATGTCGTGGAGCAAACGATGAAGCGTTTACACGCCAAAGGTAGCGGCATCATATTGTTGCATGATCTTCACAATCGCACAGCCACGATGTTACCGACATTACTTCGCCGATTGAAAGCAGATGGCTATAAAGTCGTCAACTTACAGCCTTCTCGCGGTGCCGGTGGGGCCGTTGCCTTACTTGATAATTAAACAATAACAACCAACGAGAAGCGCCTGCAATTGCGGGTGCTTCAAACACATTCAGCCAAATCTACTTTCGCAGGAATGTTAGATAGGCAGGCGTGCGGCCTTCCCTAAAGGCTTTTGCCTCATAGCGCGTGCCAGGCCATGCCTCATAGGGCGTATGCCAATCATCAGCGGTTTGCGCCAGCCACTCAAAATCTGGATGCTCATCACAATGGTTGAGTGTCCAATTAACATATGTGTCGATATCTGAAGCGAAGCGGAACAAGCTTCCCGATTTCAAAACGCGAGCAAAACGAGACAAGTTTTGCGGGTTCACAAAACGGCGCTTCCAATGCTTCTTTTTTGGCCAAGGGTCTGGATAAAGAAGATCAATGCCATCAATCGAATTTGCTGGCATCCAATCAAGAAGCTGGGTGGCATCATCATCATAGACGCGAAGATTTTCCAAACCTGCTTCGCTAGCATTGGCAAGAAATTTCGCCATTGAATTCACGAACGGCTCTACACCAATAAAACCAATATCAGGGAAGCGTGTCGCTTCATGAACGAGATGCTCGCCGCCGCCGAAGCCTATTTCAAGGCGCACCTTCGCTGGTGCATGTTCAAATAATGCCGACATCGATGCGGGAGCTGTGTCTGTATCGATAGCAATGCGCAATTTGGGTAATTGCGACTCATATTGGCCTGATTGGCGCGGCTTCATTGCCTTACCGCGCCTTCTGCCAAAAAATGCCTCTGTAGAACGGCTTCGTCTATCTTCGCTCATCACCTATGCGCCGATCAGGCAGCAGCAACAGCGGCTTTAAGCGCTTTAACGATGTCCGTTTTTTCCCATGAGAACGAACCGTCGCGCCCAGCCTTGCGGCCAAAATGACCATAAGCTGCCGTTTTCGCATAGATTGGCTTGTTCAAGTTCAAGTGACGACGAATACCGCCCGGCGACAAATCCATAGTTTCGCGGATTGCAGCTTCAATTTTGTTTTCGTGCACTTTTCCTGTGCCATGCGTATCAACGTAAATTGACAAAGGTTGAGCCACGCCAATTGCATAAGAAAGCTGAATTGTGCAGCGACTTGCAAGTTTGGCAGCAACAATATTTTTCGCCAAATAACGCGATGCATAAGCAGCCGAGCGGTCAACTTTGGTTGTGTCTTTACCAGAGAATGCACCGCCGCCGTGGGGGGCTGCACCGCCGTAAGTATCAACAATAATCTTGCGGCCAGTTAGGCCAGCATCACCATCAGGGCCGCCGATCACAAATTTACCCGTCGGATTAATGTACCAGATGCAGTCATCAGCAATTGGCAAATCTGTCAACGCTTCACGAATATATGGCTCGCATACGGCGCGTACTTTTTTGGAATCCCATGACGCATCAAGGTGCTGTGTTGAAAGCACGATCGATGTTACTTCTTTTGGCAAGCCATCTTCATAGCGCACGGTAACCTGAGACTTTGCGTCTGGACCAAGCTTGGAAACATCGCCTTCACCTGTTTTTCGTGCGGTCGCCAGCAGTTCAAGAATTTTATGCGCATAGTAAATTGGAGCGGGCATAAGCTCTGGCGTTTCCTCACACGCATAGCCAAACATGATGCCCTGATCGCCTGCGCCTTCTTCACCTTGACGGTCGGCAGAATTATCAACGCCCTGCGCAATGTCCGCTGATTGAGCATGAAGCAAAACATCGATTTTCGCAGTCTTCCAATGGAAGCCGTCCTGCTCATAACCAATATCTTTAATGGCACGGCGCGCCGCAGAGCGAAAACGTCCCGGTGCAATTACTGGATTTCCCGCTGCGTCTTTGAGCACGTTACCAGACTTGTCTTTCTTGAAGAAAATTTCCGGTACACGCACTTCGCCAGCAATAACCACGCGATTGGTCGTCGTTAGAGTTTCGCAGGCCACGCGCACATTCCACAATGCATCATCACCGTTTTTGCGGGCCTCTTTGTAGATCATGTCTACGATTTCGTCAGAGATCCTATCACATACCTTATCTGGGTGACCTTCGGAGACAGATTCACTGGTGAAGAGGTAATTTTGGCGGCTCATATCGGTAATCCTGCAAATAGGGTAATAGCGGCAATTGCCACCGAATATTGGCCGTTTGGATATTGGTTTGAGGCATAAAGGTCAAGGGCAAGACAGCATAATAGAAAGATATAAACATAAGTGCATATGTTTTATCTATACGTTAAACTGTACCTTCATCCCCATCAGCGGCATCCGCCAGCGTCTTTACAAGATCAATAAGGCGGCGACGTATCTTTGGATCAGAAATCTTAACGAACGCACGGTTGAGCTGAAGACCTTCAGAACTGGAGAGAAAGTTCACGACATAACTTGTCGATGTCTCCTCAAGTCCGCCGGGCACAACAGCATCACTGCCGGGGGCATCTTCAAAAAAGAACGAGACCGGTACATTTAAAATACCTGCAAGATTCTGAAGTCGGCTCGCGCCCACACGATTGGAACCTTTTTCGTATTTCTGGATTTGTTGGAATGTAATACCCAGTGAATCGCCTAGTTTTTCTTGGCTCATACCGATCATTGTACGGCGCAGACGAATTCTGCTCCCGACATGAATATCAATAGGGTTGGGGACCTTCTTTGTATCGGCCATCATCGTCCTCACTCCGCTCAGGCGGCATTATTTGCTCCGCTCAGGCGGTATTATTTCGTTGGCTTTGCATGTTAGCAAAACGCTAAGGCAAGTAATTTCCATTTTTAACCAGATGAGTCAAACGACTGTATTGGTATAGAAATGCAAACTCAGCCTCTTGTTCGTGAAATAATGCCAATAGTTGTAAACAAAACGACCAGCAA
Source organism: Ahrensia sp. 13_GOM-1096m (assembly GCF_000620605.1). Classification (NCBI taxonomy): domain Bacteria; kingdom Pseudomonadati; phylum Pseudomonadota; class Alphaproteobacteria; order Hyphomicrobiales; family Ahrensiaceae; genus Ahrensia; species Ahrensia sp. 13_GOM-1096m. The sequence continues at coordinate 162,411 of NZ_JIAX01000006.1, read as the reverse complement.
CCAAAATATTTGTGATTGGAACTGCTTGCCAAAAGGAACGGCAAGGCTACCAGGCAATTCTGCATCGATTGCACCTGCCTGCCCATAATCTAACTTCGCTTTAATGCGCCCCTTCGCGTCAATAAAGCCAGAAATACCATTATTGGCGGCACGAACCATTGGCATACCCATTTCGACAGCACGTATTTGGCTTTGATGAAAATGCTGATATGGCCCCGGTGTATGTCCATACCAAGCATCATTGGTTACATTAATCATAAGCCCGTCGGTTTTTTCTAAACGATTGATTTCGCCGCCAAAAATCACCTCGTAACAGATCAACGGAATTGCTGTAAGCCCTGTAGAGATAGGCAAGCTTCGTCTTTGCGCGCCAGCAAAATAACCACGATCCGCCGCCGCTACGGCTTTAAAGCCCCATTGTTTCAGTTGTTCCGAAAAGGGCAAATATTCACCAAATGGCACCAAATGCGTTTTATCTGCGGCGCTTGTAATGATGCCTTCATCATTGATGAGCAGCATTGAATTATAATAACGGCGCTGACTGCCATCACTGTCTTCATCAACTTCTTCGCGCACCACACCAGCGACCAAGCTTTGTCCAACCTTTAGCATGTCGGCAATTGCCGCCACAGCCTGAGGCTCACGCGTTAAAATGAATGGCACTGATGTTTCTGGCCAAATAATATAACGCGGCCGTGCCAAGGTCTCATCGACAATTGGCTGCGAAGAAAGCTCAAGAAGGGCATCAAAGACCTCTTTGCCATCGCCGGGTTCAAGCTTCGTGGATTGATCAACCGCTGGCTGAACAATACGCACAATACTGCCTTCTGCATCAGGTTCTGGGCTGTAGTTCAACCGCCATACACCAATGCCTAAATGCCCACCAAGAAGGATCATAAAGCATAAAAGTGCCAGAATACGCTCACGGCCCTTTGTGAAAAAAGCTGCCGGAAGCGCAAAACAGGCAACCGCTAAAACATTCATCGCGTCGGCACCAACAAAGGCCGAGCTTTGCATCATGAGCGGTGATGGCTGAATAGTATTGGACAATGCATTCCAAGGAAAACCGGTCAAAACAAAGGTGCGCAACCATTCTGCGACACCAAATGAAGCTGCGAGCACAAATATCCGCGCGACACTGGAGGACCAAAAACTTCGGGCTAAAACCGTTGCGGCGCCGTAAAAAATTGCAAGCAAAGCAGGCAGCCCAAGAACGGCAAGAGGAATAGCCCAAGCAAACTCAGGGGCTTCGACTAAAAGCGCATTTGAAATCCACCAAAGGCCCGCAACAAAGTAGCCGAAACCGAAGAACCAACCGGTCCAAAACGCCGGAAAATGGCGGGCAATGCGACCAGCTTCAATACGGCCTACCGCGCCATCGAGTAACCAGACCAATATAGGGAATGTGAGAAACCCGATGAAGAAAAAATGGAATGGCGCAAGCGCAAGCGCCGTCAATGCGCCAATCATGAACGCGATTAGCGCACGCTTCCAGCCTGAAAGCAGTAATATTTTTTGCGAAAGACGCTGCACGTCCACCTCATTCGAATCACGTCATCAATAGAATTAACAGTGTTCGCACACTTGCGCGAACATTGTAATTTATTCTGCCGATGCCGCTGTATCTTCGTGGACAGCATTGACCTCGCGGCGCGTCTGACGCTTGCGTGCCAATTGGCGCGAAATCGATATTTTAACACGGCGAATACGGCGTGGATCAGCATCGAGCACTTCGAGTTCATACCCACAAAATGAAGGAATAACTTCTCCGCGCACAGGAACATGGCCTAGAATTGAGAAGATCAGTCCGCCAATCGTATCGACATCCTCATCTTCTTCTTGTGCTTTGGTTAAAAACTCTCGGCCCAAAAGTGCTGACGCTTCTTCCAACTCAAGACGCGCATCAACAATATAAACACCGTCTGAAACAGTTTCGATCAAAACATCGACATCATCATGTTCGTCTTCAATATTGCCGACCACGATCTCAACAATATCTTCTAGCGATACAAGTCCGTCTGTTCCGCCATATTCATCGATGACAAGCGCCATCTGAATACGCTGCGTCTGCATGCGGCCCATAAGATCCGATGCATGCATAGAGCCTGGAACAAAAAGAACGTCGCGCATTAATTTTAGTTCTTCTATGGTCTTGCTAAGATCAACGCGCCCCAAATCAATGTCAGCTAGCGCGGCTAACGAGGTATCGTTTTTTGTGTTTTTGGCAGTATCTGCGCTCCCGGCCTTATTGCGGCGACGGCGTGGCTTTTTCTCTGCAGTTGTAATCAAATGCGTTACAACATCACGAATATGAACCATCCCGCGCGGATCATCCAAAATCTCTGCGAATACAGGCATACGGCTGTGACCAGATGTCTTAAACACCTTTAAAAGTTCGCCCAGTGTCGTTTTAATCTCACATGATTCAATGTCGGCACGTGGCACCATAACATCGTCAACCCGCATTCCTTGCAAACGCAAAATATTGCTGAGCATTGCGCGTTCATCGAGCGAGATTGTTTCATCATTATCGCTTTGCGCATTCAGCGCATCGTGCAGGCTTTCACGTACCGAACCCGATTGCGGCCGGAACAGATAGACAAGGCGCTGCAAGAAACCGGGTTGCCCACGCGTTTCAGATTTATCTATCGGCTGATCAACAACAACGAGTGCTGTGCTTTGTTCTTTGTCAGGTGTGCGACTATGGCCGCTTTCAGATTGTTCCATCAACTTTCAACGAGCAACATCATCTGGCGCATAAGGGTCATCAATACCCATTTTACCAAGAATCGTTGTTTCTAAACCTTCCATATGTTCTGCTTCGGTGTCATTTTCATGGTCATAGCCTAAAAGATGCAATAGTCCATGTACGATCAAGTGGCTTGTATGATCTTCAAAACTCTTTGATTCCTGCTCAGCTTCACGCTTCACCGTCTCATAGGCAAGCACGATATCACCAAGCATTGGACCAGGTTTTTGGCCTGCTTCAATCTCAAATGCAGGAAAAGACAATACATTTGTTGGTTTGTCTTTTTTGCGCCAAGCAGCATTTAACCCTTGCACCTCAGTATCATCGGTAAGCACAAGACTTAACTCGCTCTCCACATCTGCCATTTCAAGCATATCAAAAACATGGGTGATGGCGCGCTGAACAAGGTCTTTAACATTAGGCCAATCACCGGCATTTTCAGCTATATCAATTTCAACTAGCATCGCCGCTTTCTTTATCTCGGCGGCGCGGATAGGTGCCGCGCCCTGCAGCTTCATAAGCACCATGAGCTGAATCGTAGGCACTTACAATTTTAGCAACGAGTGGGTGCCTGACAACATCAACGTCTTTAAAGCGCACTTCGGTAATACCGTCGACACCGTCTAAAACCTGCAATGCTTCGATCAAACCTGACTTCTCGCCGCGTGGTAAATCCACCTGACTTGGGTCGCCCGTCACCATCATGCGACCATTTTCGCCAAGCCGTGTCAAAAACATCTTCATTTGCATGGAGGTCGTATTTTGCGCTTCATCCAAGATGACCGCCGCATTTGCCAAAGTGCGGCCGCGCATGAATGCCAATGGCGCAATTTCGATGAGGCCCGCTGTTAAGGCACGTTCCACTTGCTCGCCCGGCATCATATCATAGAGCGCATCGTAAAGTGGACGCAGATATGGGTCGACTTTCTCTTTCATGTCGCCAGGCAAAAAACCTAATCGTTCACCGGCTTCAACAGCAGGGCGCGACAAAATAATACGTTCAACATGGCCGCGTTCGAGCAGCATCGCGGCATGTGCGACAGCAAGATATGTTTTACCTGTACCAGCAGGCCCTACGCCGAACACAAGTTCGCAGCGATCCAGCGCGCGCATATATTTATCTTGGTTGGGCGTGCGTGCAAAAATGGTTTTTTTACGCGTTGCAATTTGTGCCGCCGCAATATTTTCCTTGCCGTTCATTGTGGGCAGCTGCAATTGATCATCGGCTGCGATTGCCATTCGCAATGCGCCCTGAACATCTGCAGCTTCGGGATCTTTGCCTGTTTTTTGCAATTGATCATAAAGCGAATCAAGCGCACGGCGCGCCTGTTCAGCAGCCGTAGGATCGCCCTTGATTGAGACCTGATTGCCACGCGAACGCACATCAAGCCCAAGCCGATTTTCTATCAATGTGAGATTTTGCTCAAACTGACCAAAAAGAGCACGCGCATGGCTATTATTGTCGAAGGTAAGGACGATGCTTGCCTGTTGTGGCGCAGCATCAGCTGCAGACTTTACATTTGATTTAGCGGTCAAACGCGTTTCCTATTTTCTGTTACTGCCCTAACTTAGTGGCAATGGTGTCAGAAACCAAGGAGTTCACCATCACTTGGCTGATTTTTACATTCACAATATCGCCGACTTCACCGACACTTTCATGACAGATGACCGGTTGAAGCCACGGAGAGCGGCCAACGATCTGGCCAGCTTCACGGCCTGGCTTCTCAATCAACACATCCATATTCTTGCCAACCAGACTTTGCATGAAGTCTTTCTGCTGCTGGGTCAACAAGGCCTGAAGGCGCTGCAAGCGCTCAGATTTAACATCCTCAGGCACTTGATTTGGCATGTCTGCGCCCGGCGTTCCAGGGCGTGTCGAATATTTGAAAGAATAGGCCGCAGCATGTGTGACATCGCGCACAATCTGCATCGTATCTTCAAAATCTTGGTCTGTTTCACCCGGAAACCCGACGATAAAGTCGCCTGAAAGCGCGATATCAGGTCGTGCGCTGCGAATTCGGTCGATGAGTTTGCGATAATCATCGCCCGTATGTTTACGGTTCATCGCCTTTAAAATTTTATCCGAACCCGATTGAACCGGCAAATGCAGATAAGGCATCAACATTGATAGATCACGGTGCGCTTCAATCAGCGCATCATCCATATCACGTGGATGGCTGGTGACATAACGAAGGCGCTTTAGCCCATCAATTTCTGCGAGTTTATAGAGTAGTTCGCCCAAGCCCCATTCACGGTCATCACCGCCTGCGCCATGCCAAGCATTAACGTTTTGGCCCAATAAAGTGATCTCGCGCACACCTGCGTCGACAAGGCGTTTTGCCTCATCCATAATTTGAGATACAGGGCGAGAAACCTCAGAGCCACGCGTGTAAGGCACAACACAGAAGGTGCAGAACTTATCGCAGCCTTCCTGCACCGTCAGAAAAGACGTCACACCGCGGCTCGTCATGACTTTCTTAGCTGGTGCGGGCAAATGCTCGAATTTATCTTCAACGGCATATTCTGTCTCAACGACTTTTTTGCCGGTTTTCGCTTTTGCTACCACTTCGCCGAGGCGGTGATAGGTTGTTGGTCCAATCACAAAATCAACGGCTGGCGCACGTTTGATAATTTCTTTTCCCTCGGCCTGCGCCACGCAGCCTGCAACGCCGATCATTAAATCGCCGCCATTGGCGCGTTTTTCTTCGCGCACCATGCGGATACGACCAATCTCGGAATAGACTTTCTCTGCAGCCTTTTCGCGGATGTGGCACGTGTTCAACAGCACCATATCGGCATCATCCATACTGGATGTCTCGACATAGCCGTCTTTTGCCAAGGCGTCGGCCATACGCTGGCTGTCATAAACATTCATTTGACAGCCATAGGTTTTCACGAAGACTTTCTTCGTGTCCGTGTTGGTGTCAGCAGATGGTAGTTTTTCAATAATTGGTGCGCTCATAATTCGGCTTTTAGTCGCTTTTCTAGCTCTTGAGAAGTGGGCTATCTGCCACGCAAGGCAAGTGATGTCATTTCTGCAACACGTTCCTGTACGATTTGCGTAATTTCTTTTCGGTTCATGCCTTCACATTGCTCCACGGGTTCTCCAAAAGAGACAACCACGCCTAGATGCGGTTCACTGATAACACCTATCAAATGTGGCACAATTTCGATGTCACCTGGCCATGCGGCTAAAGGACGTTTAAAACGCCCCATCGGCAGTCCGCACAATTTATTGTAAGCAACCGAAACAGGTTGAATTGGCGAGCTAATCGCTGCTGCGCCAACACCGAGCGCCCCAAAAAGCGACGATTTAAAAGGATAGATAAAATTACCGTCTGATGTCGTCCCTTCAGGAAATAAAACGATATTATCGCCATCAAGTAGACGCTTATTGATAATTTCCGCCTGAGCTTTGGCTCCAAGTCTTGTTGTGCGATCAATAAAAACGCTTTCTTGCCATACAGCAAGTGTTCCAAATATAGCCCAATCTTTGACTTCGTCTTTTGCGACAAAAGAAATAGGAGCAACCGAGCCAAGGACAATAATATCAAGCCAAGATATATGATTAGCAGCGATGAGAACGCCGTGGCCTGAAGGCTGAACCATAGAGCCGCGCACTTCAACTTTAATACCAAGAATTTTGCAAATTGCGCGGTGCCAGCGCCGTTCAATATTTTTGCGTATCGGATGCCGCAACCATCGGGCGATCATATGAGCGGGCAGTAAAACAGCCGTCACGATCAGTGCCGCTGTTGCGACCCACGCAAAACGAAAAAAGAGCATCAACTTTTATCGCACTCTTCATCTTTATTGATGGGCACAGCATAAAGTTCTAACCGGTGTTCAACAAGCTCATACCCCAATTCGCGCGCGATCTCTTCTTGCAGACGCTCAATACGATCATTTTTGAACTCGATCACCTTGCCGGAGCGCACATCAATCAGATGGTCATGATGCTCCTCGGGGATTGCCTCATAGCGCGCGCGCCCATCACGAAACTCGTGTTTTTCAACGATCTGCAGCTCTTCGAACAAACGAACCGTGCGGTAAACCGTCGAAATTGAAATATTAGGATCAATCGCCGATGCACGCTTATACAGCTCTTCCACATCGGGGTGATCGCTCGCATTTTCGATAACTTGCGCAATAACACGCCGTTGTCCGGTCATGCGCATGCCGCGATCAGCGAACATAGTTTCCAATGATGTTTCCGGCTTTCCCGACAACTCGCACCTATAGAATTGGATTATAAGTCAAACATTCTCGCGGCGCATCACCAGTGCATTGGCTTTGCGTCCCCCAGCCTTAGTATAATAATTTTCGCGAATTGCCACCTGCTCAAAACGCAAACGTTTATAAAGCGCGATGGCGCTTTTATTATTTTCGTCCACCTCTAAGAATAAAGAAGCAATCTTATCGGCATTCAAACGCTCGATAATGCGGTTGAGCAATCTGCGCCCTACCCCAAAATTTTGCCATTTTGGCGTCACGGCCACCGTCAAAATTTCAGCTTCATCTGCCGCTGTACGCACCAAAACGAACCCAACATTGCGTCCACCATCAGATAAAGGTTCGCGCAACAATAGACCGCTTACATTCCTGTTATTTAGCAATGCGAGGAAATCACCATCTGTCCAAGCGTGGGGAAAGGTTAAGGCATGAATTTCTGCCAGCGCTTGTGCATGTTCATAGTTCAGTGATTCTTCACCAAGCCGCCCGACATCACGATTCGTAAATGGCCAAGCCATAATCAAGATACCGCAGCATGGGGCAGTGCAAAATTTGCATTTATTTTGGCATCTGCAGAACGCAAATAAATTGGTTTAGGTGGCAAATTGCTTTTAGCACCCAATCGGGCATAGGCCTGAATAGAGCCTGTTGCGGCATCAAAACCAGCCACAGCACGGCCCGCATCAAACTCTGCCGCGGCATTTCCAATAAGGTTTTGCAAATGCTCTAGCGGTGCGCATTCTTCAAGATCACTAGCATCTGCAATAATGAAAGGCGCTTCATCTTCAGCGCCGGATGCTACAAATTTCTGCGCAAATATCTGGCTCCTGCCCCCTTTGATAAGAACAGCAAAATCACCCGAAGCGCCGCCCTCAACATAGTCATATGCAATGGATTTGAACGTCGAAACACCGACCACTGGCACATCAATAGCAAGTGCCAATCCGCGCGCAGCGGCAACACCAACCCTGATACCGGTGAACGACCCCGGCCCGACACTGACTGCAATCTTCGTCAAATCGCTTGGGGTGAGCCCTGCTTGTGTAAAGCACTCATCGATAAGACTAAGCAGGCGTTCGGCATGACCACGCCCCAGATCTTCGCTTTTTTGCGCAAGTATCTTTTGACTCTGCGGGTCATACAGACAAGCAGCACAAATATGAGCAGAAGTATCAATGGCAAGAATGGTCATAGCCCTAATTAAAGCGCTTTTGCCAACTCAACAATAGTTGTGAGGCTCTAAATAGGAATTATAATTTATAAGCCGTCACACTGCGCGGTGCCAAAGATGCTGCGCCAAAAACAAGCTGCGCATCGCCGATAAGCTCACTGCAATTTACTGTTTCAGGCCCATAGTTAAAAATATAACGAACATTATTATTATCACGCATCCTTATATCTCTATGAAGACGCGTTGCCGCAACACCTGCCTTATCCAACGCGGCAGTAACAATATAATCGGCTAATGGAGCGTTCGGGCGGCCTGCCAGATATATCATTCGATCATTTTCAAAGATGGCATCATGACCATCTTCGGACTTCATAGAAGCAGAAACGCCTGCCTCGGGCACGACAAATTCGCGCCATCCTTCAAAGGCCAGATCATCTTGCAATAATACTGGAGAATGAGGCGGGCGGCTTTCGACGCGGGTAATTTTGATGTTGATCAATTTGCGTAGAGCGCCCGGTGGCAAATCTTGAACGATTTGAAAGTTCTCGTCCTTAGAGCCTGAACGCGGCCCCGCCAAAATTACGGCCTTGCTGCTTTCGAGCGCTGCTGCGAAATCCTCTGAAACATTGAACATGCCGGGCATGGCGATGAGTTTGCGGCCCGTGACCGCTTCTTTCGTCGGCGGAATAACATCGACATTGATACCCTGCCTGCGCAAAGCACGATAATAGCGCATGACCAATTCAATATAAGAAAAGTCTTTGCCCTGCGGCTGAATTTCCCAAGCCCACTGGCTTTCATAATCAAACACCAGTGCGACGTCGGCACGGACTACCTGCGCTTTGGAATCCATTTGCTTGAGCAGTTTGGATACTTTTTCGCAAACATGGTAGCCTTCATTGAACTCGCCATTGGGCAACAAAAGCGCTTCATGCATTTGCTCTTGCGCAAAGGATGGCTGACGCCAGCGGAAATGACTTACAAGCTCGGCTCCAGCTGCAAATGCTTCCCATGCCCAAAGCTCTACAGCGCCCGGAAAAGGCGCTGGATTATAGGGTGCCCAATTTACCGGACCGGGCTGCTGCTCCATCACCCACCAACGGCCATCAACAGCGCCATTACGAACTTCACCGCAAGCACGATAAAGATCATGGTGAAACGCCTGCAAATCAGGATCACCAACGCCTAAGTAGCGCGCTTTGTTCTCATCATCAGAACTATCACGGTCCAGAAATCCAATTGGGTAGCTATCCCATGTGGCGATATCCAAATCTTCACTTACGGCATAGTGGTCAAAATCAGTGTAGGAGCCCATGAAGTTGTGGCCGATAGGCGCATTAGAATGTTTGCGGATGATATCCGTTTGCAGTCTGTTGAATGATTTTACTTGGTCTGACGAATAACGCCTAAAATCCATCACATGAGCAGGGTTCGGTTCGGTAACCGTGAGATTTGGCAGCTCAACCTCGTCGAAGCTACGATATTCCATGGACCAGAAAATATTGCCCCAAGCGCGGTTCATCGCATCAGGCGATTGGTATTTCTGTGCCAGCCAGTTGCGAAAACCATTAAGCGCGGCATCAGAATAACTGAGGACCGTATCGTGACAGCCATATTCATTATCGGTTTGCCACGCGATCAGGGCTGGATGTTTTCCATAACGCTTTGCAAATTCGGTTGTTATGCGCGCGCATTCTTTGCGGTATTCTTCATGCGAAAAACAATAGTGACGGCGAGAACCAAACCCACGTATCTGTCCATCAGCATCTACCGCCAACATATCAGGCATACGGTCAACCAGCCATTTAGGCGGTGTTGCCGTTGGTGTACCGAGAACAACCTTGAGACCGTGACGGTGCAAAACGTCAAAGCTCTTATCCAGCCAATCAAAATTATAAGCGCAGGGATTTGGCTCTAACTTACTCCACGCAAATTCACCTATCCGCACATGTGTGATCCCCGCGGCAACCATAAGGCGCGCATCCTCCTCCCATCGGCTTTCAGGCCAATGTTCGGGATAATAGCAAACGCCAATGGTTTGTTTGGCTGGGTTCATCATGATCAGTTTCCTGAAATCTAAATGGTAACAAGGGGTTCGAATTTAGGCACGGCGGCAACATCTAGCACGAATGTTTTGCCCGCATTTGGATCGCTTTGTTTTGCGGCTTCATCCATGCCTTCCATTGCAGTTGTTACAGCAATTTTTCCGCCGCTAATAAATGCAGGACAGCTTGGCTGTGTTGCATTTACAGTTTGCGAAGCTTTCAAAACACCATCAGAAGAATAGCAATTGATGACGCTTGCGCCCCAAAGCGCGATCCAAATATTGCCGTCGGCATCAACAATTGCACCATCAAGCCCGCCCTCATTATCACCATGATCGAGGAAAATTGAGGGCTCGGCATTTGGCAATCCTGTTTCTGGATCGACACTAACGCTCATCAGTTTGGCTAAAATTGTATCGGTATAATAGGCTTTGCTACCATCTGGCGAAAAACAAATCGCATTAGGAATAGTGATATCGGCATAAAGCTTTGTCAGCACGCCATTTCTATAGTGGTAAATTGCACCAGCTTTATTTTGCGCTTGTTTGCCCATTGTGCCCAGCCAAAATGCACCGGATGGATGCACACGTGCATCGTTAGAACGTGTCTGACTGTTATCGGCTTCAATCGGCGCTATAGACGTTAACGAACCACTTTCATTATTGCGCTTCCAAAGGCCAGTTTCTGTAAAAATCAGATCGTTTTCATCATCAAGCACAGCCATTGCGCTTGTCATTTCAGGCAAGGCAACCGCACTGTTTTCACCTGTTGAAAAGTCATGTTGATGACGCGTTTTGCCAAGAATATCGAACCAGAAAAGCGTGTTGCGACGCGTGCAATAAAATGGACCTTCACCTAAGTCACAGCGATATTCAGATAGGATTGAGATATTAGCCATGATCAACCAAACACCGCATCATAAGCTGCAACGGTTTTGATCGCGCGCGCGCTAATTTCATCTGCAGATAGACCCGGCTTATATATTGAAGAACCAAGGCCAAATACTGAAATGCCATTATTGCCATAATCTGCAAAATCAACCTCAGATACGCCGCCAACGGCGCCAATGGCCAAATCTTTAGGAAGCACGGCCATCATGGCTTTTATCCCGCTTGCACCGATGACGCTGGCTGGGAAAAACTTAAGTCCTGAAGCGCCAAGTTTAATCGCTTTGAATGCTTCTGTTGGCGTAAAAACGCCGGGCATTGTTACCATCTTATGATGTGCACACCGTTCCATGACAGCTTCATCAATATTAGGAGACACCATCAGCTTTCCGCCAGCACCTGCTAATTGGTCCACATTTTCAGCGGTTAACACAGTACCTGCGCCAATGAGGCATTTATCGCCATGTTTAGCGACAACCTTCTCAATGGATTTGAATGGATCAGGAGAGTTCAGCGGGATTTCCAAACAAGCAAAACCAGCATCAATGAGTGCATCAGCAATCGGCTCTATTTCATCGGGTTTGACACCGCGCAAAATGGCAACCAAACCACGCTTCATGTCCGGCCATTGGGCAGTTACGTTCGCGCTCATTTCAATTCACTCCGTTATTTCAAGTTAAAGCGATCTGGCCAAATCAGCCGAGCAGCATGCGCTAGCCCTGCAACGGCGAGCTCATCCCCATCGACCATCTGTGAAGGCAATCCAGCAATGTTGAGTGCAGATGCGTAAAGCGTTCCTAGATGGCCGCTCCCAACAAGTATCACCGAACTGGCGTCACCAAATCGCGCTTTTGCGCCAGCAATATCTTGACCAATAATTGTTCCTGATATGAACGCTGCAGCCTCATTATTATTTAAGTCATGTAATAGACTTTTTGGGCGCACCGAGAACAAACGATTGAGTATCGTTGCAGGCTCATCAAGACTTTGCCGAACACCGTCAATAAATGCTGCTCCATTCACATCCACAGGACCACTTGCACCGTCGAGTGCGTGTTTGAGAACAGAGGCAGCGCCTAGCGCCGCAAATAACTCGCCGCTTAATGATGTGAAAAAGTCCAACACGCGTTCGTCTTCAACGTGCACCCATTTGGCATGTGTTCCCGGCATACAAACCAGACCGGTCAGCGCCTTGCCCATTTTTTCTTTAAGGCCAAGCAGCTGCGTTTCTTCAGACCGCATCACGTCAGCCTTGTCCAAGCTGCGATTTGCGATGCCGGGCAAAATACGCATGTCGCGCGATGTATTGTTGATCTTCACAGCACCTAATGCTGGATCACCAATGTGGCAGGGAACGGTTACATAAGGCGCTTCCTGCCAGCCTTGTCGTGAGCCAACCATCCCGCACATGATCGCAGGCACATCATCGGGCAATCCCATTTCTTTGAGATGTCCATTCATCACGGAAGCAAAGTCGCTCTTTGCAACCGTGCGCATACCATCAGCAGATTTACGGCAATCAAGCGCTTTACCAGATGGGTCAAGCGGCCACATTCGCAAATGCGACGTTCCCCAATCTACAGCGATGACGGCTGCTTGGTTTTGCATCACAAAATACCGCCATCAGCAATAAGTACCTGTGCGGTAATCGCGCTTGCTGATTTTGAAGCCAAGAACAAGCAAGGACCAGCCATCTCAAGGGGTTGCAATTCGTGCTTTAGGCTTTGTTGAGCCGTATTCTCAGCGACACTTTCGGGTGTTGCCCATAGCTCTTTTTGGCGTTCAGTCATCACCCAGCCAGGTGCTATAGCGTTGACGCGTATATTGTCAGGACCAAGCTTGCCAGCAAGACCTTTGGTCAGCCCCACAACGCCGCCTTTTGCAGCGGTATAAACAGGCATATCGCCAATGTTGAGCATATAGGATGTGGATGTGAAATTGACGATTGCACCGCCGCCAGCAAATTTCATTCCTTCAACGACCGCCTGAATAACGAAGAACTGGTGGCGCAAATTAATAGCAATATTTTTATCCCAATACGCCGCGTCCACATCTGCGATTTTATGGCGATCATCCCAAGCAGCGTTATTGACCAACACTGTAATTGGACCGTTTTCGCTCACCGCTTTGTTCACAGCATCCGTGATTGCAAGTTCATCAGAAAGATCAGCTTTAATGTATAACGGTTTAGCACCGTAGGCCGCTTCAAGTTTGGCACATAGAGCTTGGCTTGCGGTATCCGCTATATCGACGAAAGCTACTTTAGCGCCTTGCGCAACAAAGCCTTCTGTTAAAGCCGCACCAATACCGGAACCACCGCCTGTGATCAGAACGGAAGCGTCTTTCAAGTCTGGGAATATAGGGAAATTGGACATTATTGCTCTCCGACTTGCTCAATTGATATTGCTAGGCCTGTCTGAGCATAAAGCGACGGCAAACCCAAGCCTACAGTTTCAAGTGCAGCGCCTGTTAACTCAAAACCACCATTGAAAATCGGATTTGGAAATGACCGGTTGGCTTTTTTCACTTGCTCGGTCATTGTTTGAATACGGACTTTATATACCGCGCTTTTATTGAGGCCTGGAACACGTATTCTTGGCGGAATTGTTGAACGTGGACGCTCCAATTGCATCAAAACCATTCGTGCCTGATCGAGCGCAACCGACACGGACAGCGCGCCAATGAGCCCGTAATCAACGGTGCGAACACGGTAGAATTTTCCTGTGTGCCAAATCGCACGATCTTGTTTGTGCCGCGTCACGGCATCACGCATAATTTCGCGATCTTCGTCCGACATTTTGGTAAGGTCGGCCTCAATCCCCATGTGACCATAGCTTGCAACAAGTGCGCGAAAACCAGCATGCAGCCCGCGCCCTGATGTATGGCTCCACGCAGGACCAATATGGGCGCCCATTAGCTCTGGCGGGAAGAAATGAGAAAAGCCTGTCTGAATGCGTGCGCGTTCGACAGAATCATTAGAGTCCGATGTCCAAAATCTATGCGTATGCGCCAAAACACCGTAATCAACACGGCCGCCCCCCGAAGCACAGCTTTCGATTTCCAGCGTTGGGAAAGCCTTTAAGAAACGATCCATAAGAGCATATAATGCCCCTGTCTGATTATAGACATTGGCGCGCCCTGATTGATCGCCCGGTAAAACTAGATCGCGGTTCATATCCCATTTGAGATATTTAATTTGATGATTTTCGATCAATGGCGCGATGGTTTCAAAGATATAATCGCTCACCAGCGGGTTAGCGATATCCAACACCAGCTGGTTGCGGCCTGTCATGTTTGGATATGAGTTTAAGCCCAGCACCCAATCTGGGTGTTTTTGAAACAGTTCAGACTTTTCGTTGATCATCTCCGGCTCAATCCAAAGGCCGAAATCCAAGCCTTTAGATTGGACATATTCGGCTAAAGGACCAAGACCATTTGGATATTTGGTTTCATCCGGATACCAATCTCCAAGGCTTGAAGTGTCATCATTACGGCCACGGAACCAGCCATCATCCAAGACAAAACGCTCTGCGCCAATATCGGCGGCAGCATCAACCAATGCACATAGTCGGCTGTGATCATGGTCAAAGTAAAGGGCTTCCCACGTGTTCACAGTGACCGGTCTTGGCTTGTCCGGCACTGGAAATTTTAAAATGTTCTTGCGTACATGATGGTGGAATTTCTGACTGAGAGCATTTAGTCCGTTTGAAGAATGCGCAACATAAATGCTCGGCGTTTTCATTGATTGCTTGGGTTTAATCATGCCTTCGCCAGAAAACAATAATGCACCCATTTGAACCTGAACATCGCCTGTCGATAAGCGCTCAAGCACAATGCGGTGGTTACCACTCCAACCAAGATGCATGCCCAAACATGGGCCAGACTCATCATCCGTTTTTGCATTGAGAAGTATTAAGCCTGGAAATGCTTCGTGCGATGTGCGCCCGCGCCTGTTTTCGCGCTTTGTTAATCCCATTGGAATCGGCTGGCGCTCAATCTGAAATTCAGCACACCAGCGCCCATGAAAGGATAGGTGCTGCGAATATTGCTGCGCTGGCACAACAACCGGAGCGGATAACCAATCAACAGACACGGGAGAATCGCCAACATTGAATAGTTCTGTGGCAAAAACAGCGACATCGGTTTCCGGATCAAGATCGCAAACGATCTCCATTTCCATGCCGCGCACGGCATCAATCATGCCAAAGGTAACGCCATGTTCACGGTCAATACGGCGCGCAAAAACAAACTGTCCTGCCCAGCCTGGCTTATCACTTTTGACCCGGTGCCCGATTAACCCCGGATGGCCAAGAAAGCCGCGGCCTAATTCTGGATGAAGGCTGATTGGAGAATTATCATCGAGCGATGCTTGCGTGAAAGGACGCGCATGAATGTCCGCCAAAACACCAAGATCGATGCCGGATTGCAGCTTTTCACCGTGGTAAATAACGACAGGAATGCCATCATTCCATGCAAAAACAAGCGTCGTAGACCAGCCATCAAGTCGCAGTGTATTCTCGTAGTTAGACAATTTTATTTAGCCTTTTGTCGCGCCGAGCGTAAGGCCGGCGATAAAGTGTTTCTGCATCAAGAAAAACATGAGAACTGGCGGCACGGCTGCAAGCAATGATGCCGCAGATACCAAGTGCCATTGGCTCACAAATTGGCCGTTCAACGCCCTCACACCAGCGGTAATAGGCTTTGATGCCTCGCCGTTTGTCAGCACTGTTGCCCAGAAAAAATCGTTCCAGATAAACGTGAAAACGAGAACAGATAATGCTGCAATCGCTGGACGAACAAGTGGTAAGACGAGGTGCCAGAAAATTCTAAATTCACCAACACCATCAATACGCGCGGACTCAATTAGCTCCATTGGCAGCGCTCTGATAAAGTTACGCATAAAGAGCGTACAAAAACCCGTTTGAAACGCTGCATGGAAAAGCACGAGCCCAGTGACCGTATTGTAAAGCCCTGTTTCAACAGAAAGCTGGCGCACCGGCACCATCAAAATTTGAAACGGCACAAAGTTGCCTGCAATAAATATGAAGAACAACGGCAGAGCAGCTTTGAAGCGATATATTGCCAAAGCATAGCCAGCCAAACATGCCAGCGCGACGGAAATCGCAACAGTCGGCAATGTAATTTTGATCGAGTTTAGAAAATAGGTGAATGCATCGGACTGCGTGAAGACCGCAGTATAATTATCTATAATCTGGAAACTAGACGGCCAACCAAACACGTTGCCTGAATTGATATCCGCAGCCGAGCGCACCGATGTCATGAAAATTGCCAAAAGCGGCAACAACCATATGAATAGAGCAATTGGCAGAAATATTTTATAGGCAGTTCGAACACCGACAGATGATTTTTCTATAGGGCGTGGGAACATCTTAGTGACCTCCCTTTTCTTCTTGGTACATCGACCAGAGGAAGTAACTAATGAACACAAGCATGATGAGGAACAACACGACGGCGATCGCTGAGCCATAGCCCATGCGGAAGCCATATTCTGATAATGCCTGCTCATACATAAAGTAAGACAAAACATTGGATGAGCCGTAGGGACCGCCCTGCGTCATGATTGCAATCATGTCGAAGGAGCGAAGCGCACCGATAACCGTCACGACAATTGCAAGAAAGGTCGCGGGCCAAAGCTGCGGTAGAATCACATACCAAAGCATCTTCAAACCTTTGGCACCATCAAGCCTTCCAGCTTCGACCTGATCTGGCGAAACATTATTGAGACCGGTTAAATACAAGATCATACAATAGGCGATTTGCGGCCAGAGGCCTGCAACAATAATGCCATAAGTCACATATCGCTCATCACCCAATATAGAGGGCGGTGATGCGCCAAACCAATTCCAAATTTCAGCAATGATGCCGAAGTTAGGATTGTAGAACCATGTGAAAATGAGGCCTACAACAACTTGCGATATTACGAATGGGAAAAAGAATAACGACTTATAGAGCCGCATACCAAACACAGTTTGGTTTAAGAATAAAGCGATGAACAGACCGGCAGGTACGGCTAACAAAAAGAGGAAAAGCCATAAAAGGTTGTTCCACAACGACGTATAAAAACGGTCATCATCGAGCAGCTCGACATAGTTAGCAAGGCCAACCCAAGTCGCCTCGCCAAGACCATCCCAGTCATGAAATGAAATCCAAATAGATTGGAAAATTGGCAGGATCACATAAACAAGAAAAAACAAAATTGCAGGGGTCAGAAACAACCAAGGCGCAATCGCCAAACGGTTCTTTTTATACCAACTGCGATTATCGACTGCGGTAACTACGCTCGCATCGTCTAAGCTTTCAACAGTAGACATGAACCCTCCCACATGATCCGTTCTTCGGCCAAATATTTTGCGCGCATTATGACTGCGCTGTATCGTTTAGTCTTTTGGCAATAAAGGCGGGCTCCAAATGGGACCCGCCTTAAAGTTTGAATTACGGTTATTTATAAACGCGCTCTTGAGTTTTATCGAGACGCTCGAGAATTGCGTCCAAACGGTCTGGCTTAACCATGAATTCCTGGAAGCCTTCCATGCCGACTTTCGCCATTTCAGCTGGCGCATCACGGTCAAAGAACTGCGCAAGACCAGAGGCTGTTGACACTGTTTCAAAGCCTTTTTGGATGAACTTATCATCAGCAATCGCTGATTTAGAGTTCGGTGGCAATTGACCGATTGTCTTGTTCCACTCGGCTTGAATCTCAGGCTGTGCTATGAAGGATAGGAATTTCTTTGCATCTTCTTTGTTCTTCGCATTTGCAGGAATAAAGAAAGCATCCGCTGGCGCTTCTTCGGCACGAGCAAGACCGGGAGTGATTTCCGGAAACTGGAAATAGTCGATCTGATCATCTGTGAGGCCCGCATCTTTAAACGCTGCAACCGCAAAGTTGCCCACCACATACATTGCAGCTTCACCCTTAGCGAATGGTGCAACAGCATCCTGCCATGACATCGTCGCGTGATTATCAACGAATGAACAGCGCTCTAGCATTGTCTGCCAGTTTGCAAATGTTTCTTTGATGCGCGGATCTGTATACTTCACTTTACCGGCAGTCAGGTCGTTGTGAACGTCATATCCGTTCGTGCGAAGGTTCAAATAGTCAAACACGCCAGCAGCTGTCCAAAGGAACTTTGTGCCGATTGTGAATGGAGTAACACCAGCTTCTTTAAGCGTATCACAGGCGGTTAGGAGTTCGTCCCATGTTTTTGGCTCGGAAACGTTATTCGTTTCAAAAATATCTTTGCGGTAATAAATACCCCATTGATAATAAGAGTAAGGAACGCCCCACTGCTTGCCATCACGTGTCATTGTTGGCTTGATCGCCTCAAATGAAGTTGAAAGATTTGCGTCAGATGCCCAAAGCTCCGAAATATCTTCGAACTGACCAGCATCAACAAACGGGCCCATTCTGTTACCAGGATACCATGATGTTACGTCTGGAGCGTCAGCAGATAAGAAGTTCCGAATCGCCGTTTTGTGCGCTTCGCGGTCATTGATATTGACCGTCACATTGATATCTGGATTAGCTTTTTTGAACGCTTCTACAGCGGCTTCAAAGCCAGCTTTCGGCGCTGGATTCGGATCATCAAAGTTGATCACGAGATCGCCAGCGGATGCTGTTCCCGCCATAAGAACGGCTGCAGCTGCTCCTATGATTGTGGACTTAAAAAGAGATTTCATTTCACACTTCCTCCCAAAAGAATAATGAGCGCGACCATCACGCATGTCGTTTCGGCCATCAGGCCCCAGTTTCATCTCGCTCAAAAATCACAAGCAAGATATTTCGCATTAGTCACTCATTCCACATAATGGAACTCTATTTGACTATGTTGAATTGATGTAGTAAACCTGCCATAATGTCAAGACTTCAGTGTTGCGCAGAACAGCACTGACTGAATTTGGAGGGCACATGGCTAGCGAGAAACCTGATCATGATACCGGCACGCTTGGAAAAGCAGTTGCCGTTCTTGATGCTGTCGCTGCATCCAATACACCTATGCGGTTTCGCGATCTTGCAGCACATATTGATCAGCCCCGTGGGACCCTGCACCGCCAAGTTTCCAACCTTATTGAAGAAGGCTTATTAGAGGTAAATGCTGACCAGTCTTATTCTTTAGGCTTCCGTCTTTTGAAATTTGCTGCGCGCGCATGGAGTGGCAGCGGTTTTCGTGAAATTGCAGAACCCCACCTCAAAGCACTGCACGAGCGAACTGGCGAAACTGTCCACCTTGGCATTCTCAAAGGCATCGAGGTTATCTATCTCGACAAGGTTGAATCCCGACAGGCCGTGCGAATGCATAGCCAAGTGGGCAATTCGTCACCGTGCTACTGCACTGGCGTTGGCAAAGCCGGACTCTCTGTTCTGCCAAACGCAGAAATTGAAACGCGCATAGCGAACATATCATTCAAGCAGTTCACCGAAACCACATTGATGAGCGAGCAAGCACTCATGAGCGAGCTTGACCAGATTCGTGCCTCTGGCAACGCATATGACCGCGAAGAACATGAGCCGGGCATCCACTGTGTCGCAGCGCCGATCTTTACAAATAATTTCAGCGTGATTGGCGGCCTGTCGGTGACGGCACCTTGCTACCGCGTGCCAATCGAAAAATTAGAATCATGGGCTGAGGATGTTCGCAGTGTCGCTAAAGCCATCATGGAAGAATTACCAATAAAACTGGGGCCGCGAGCTTAGCAAAACCTCGCGATCAAGGGAGACTTTAATGACAGACGTCGTACTCAATAAACTTAAAAAATCGTTCGGCCCGATTGATGTGATTCACGGCGTTGATCTCGATATAAAATCTGGTGAATTTGTCGTTTTTGTTGGTCCATCAGGTTGCGGAAAGTCCACTCTCTTGCGCCTAATTGCAGGTCTTGAAGAAGCGAGCTCTGGAAAAATTTCCATCGGCGAACAAGACGTTACTTATGTCGAGCCAGCTGAACGCGGCGTTGCTATGGTGTTTCAATCCTACGCGCTTTACCCGCATATGACGGTTCGCGAAAATATGGGTTTTGGCCTTAAAATGACAGGCCATGACACCGCGTTTATTGATGAGCGCGTCAATAAAGCAGCTGAAATTTTGAAA
Source organism: Ahrensia sp. 13_GOM-1096m (assembly GCF_000620605.1). Classification (NCBI taxonomy): domain Bacteria; kingdom Pseudomonadati; phylum Pseudomonadota; class Alphaproteobacteria; order Hyphomicrobiales; family Ahrensiaceae; genus Ahrensia; species Ahrensia sp. 13_GOM-1096m. Next base: position 142,219 of record NZ_JIAX01000006.1, on the reverse strand, counting down.
CTCGACGCTTTGCTGGATCGCAAACCAAAACAGCTTTCTGGCGGCCAGCGCCAGCGTGTTGCGATTGGGCGATCCATCGTGCGCGAGCCTAAAGTGTTTTTGTTTGATGAGCCGCTCTCAAACCTAGATGCAGAACTGCGCGTACAAATGCGGCTTGAGATCGCAAAGCTTCATAACGATCTTGGCGCGACCATGATTTACGTAACGCATGATCAAATTGAGGCGATGACCTTGGCTGACAAGATCGTTGTACTTCGGGCGGGCCGTGTTGAACAATATGGCTCCCCTCTCCACCTTTATAATGATCCAGACAATCAGTTTGTTAGCGGGTTTATTGGCTCACCTAAAATGAACCATTTGAGCGGTACAGTCACAGCTTATGCTAAAGGTAAAGCAACGGTTGAGATCGACGGTTACAACGGCGCAAAAGCGGCCGTGCCAATATCGACGAAACTTGAGAAGGACCGAAAAGTAACACTTGGCATTCGGCCAGAGCACTTTACCGCAGCAGGCAAGGCAAAACTGGACCTTCAGATTGATGTGATTGAAGATTTAGGCGGCGCATCTTTTGCGTATTCAGGCGCGGACAGCGCTGCCCCTCTCACAATACAGCTACCCGAAGGGCATTCCGTCAAACAAGGAAAACCAACGAGCGCGTCATTCGATCCTGCGCGCGCATTCTTGTTTGATGCGGATACACAGGAACGTATTCGCTAAATCATACAAACAAAAGCGGCCCTGAAATTATCAAGGCCGCTTTTTAAATTTGAAGATCACTCAAGCTGCGTTTGAATGAGCAGGCTTGGTCAAGAGTTCATAAATTGCATCTTCACTTGAAGCAGATCGAAGCGCAGCGAGGCGGTCCGTGTCGCGCAGCACCCGTGCAATACGTGAAAGTGCTTTGAGGTGATCTGCGCCAGCGCTTTCAGGCGCGAGCAGCAAAAATGCAATATCGACATCTTTTTCATCCAAAGAATCAAAAGCAATCGGCGTTTCAAGTCTGGCAAAAATGCCAAATATCTTGTCGAAATTGTTAAACTTGCCGTGCGGAATCGCAATGCCGTTGCCAACCCCGGTTGAGCCTAACTTTTCGCGTTGTAAAATCGTGTCAAAGATTTCACGGGCCGACAGATTTGTCAGCTCTGCGGCCCGCTCTGACATTGCTTGAAGCAACTGCTTCTTCGAGCTTGCTTTCAAGTCGATAACAACTGCGTCCTTGCCGAGAAATTCGCCAAGATCCATGTCACTTACCCTATTGTTTTTTGGCGGCCCACCCAGAGGCACGCTTGACGGTTGGCTTTGGCGTCACTTCAATGCGCCTGGGTCGATCCAACCGATGTTTCCATCCGGACGGCGATAGACAAGATTCACGTCACCGCTGCCCGCGTTTCGGAACACATAGACTGGGTTGTCCTGAAGGTCCAGTTGCAAAACAGCAGAAGCCACAGGCAAAGTCGTTAACTTCATTTGTGTTTCAGCAACAATAACCGGTGCGTAATCGACAGGCAGATCTTCTTCATCATCTTCCGGCAGCGCTTCTAATACCTTGTATGCGTAATTTTCCGTACGCGCAGCAGCTTCTTGAGTATGATGATTTTTCAAACGACGCTTGTAACGACGCAAACGCTTTTCTAGGCGTTCAGCTGCAGAATCAAAGCTGGCGTCGGGGTCCTGACCATCGCCGCTCGCCTGCAACATGGTTCCAGTATCAAGATGTATTACGCAATCTGCGGTAAAACGATTGCCATATTTTTCGACGGTAACATGACCTTGCGCTCCTTTATCAAAGTATTTCGTAAGCGCGTCTTCAATGCGATCCTCAATGCGAGTTTTGAATGCATCGCCGATTTCCATATGTTTCCCAGAAATACGTAAGCTCATGATTTACCTCATTCTTTCATTATTATTCTGAATCACCTAACAGCGACCCAGTAACAACAGCTTGTGCCAGTTTCGCGCCGCTGTGAAGAGCAAAACGACAAAATTTATTTCACGAATAATAAGCGCTTAATGTTGTTTTTTATCTGACGTGTGCTGGGCTTTTTTCTCACGGCGGCGCTGCACGGAGGACGCGATATTCATTGCCTCGCGATATTTGGCGACGGTGCGCCTAGCGATTTCTATGCCTTCTTCACGCAAAGCATCCACTAATGCGTCGTCGGAAAGCACTTTTTGTACAGATTCGTCTTTAATTAGATCACGAATCCGCTGCTTAACCGATTCAGAGGAGTGGTCATCGCTTCCACCAGCGACACCTGAAATGGCGACAGTAAAGAAATATCGCAGTTCAAATAAACCACGCGGCGTCATCATATATTTATTGGAAGCCACACGACTGACGGTTGATTCGTGCATTTCTATTGCATCTGCGACCATTTTCATGGTCATGGGTTTCAAACTGGAAACCCCGTTCAGGAAAAAACCATCTTGTTGCTTTACGATCTCGGTCGTCACTTTCAAAATAGTGATCGCACGTTGATCTAAGCTGCGCTCTAGCCATGTCGCGCTTGCTAAGCAATCAGCAATAAATGATTTCTCATCTTTTTTGAGCTTTGCCCCTGAGATTTCATTATAATATTGCCGATCAACAATCACCTTGGGCAGCGCATCAGAATTCAATTCTATGCGCCAATTGCCATCGGGAGTTTGCGTAACCTCGACATCATGAACAATCGCCTGTGTTCCGCTTAACTCAAATTGCAAACCGGGGCGCGGATCGAGTCGTTTGATTTCAGCAAGCATATCCAGCAAATCGCTATCATCAACGCCGCAGATTTGGCTCAGTGTCTTAAAATCGCGTTTTGCTAACAAATCCAAATTATCAAGCAGCGTACTCATTGCGGGATCAAGGCGCTCATTGCGTGCGCATTGCAAACGTAGACACTCAGATAGATCACGCGCAAAAACGCCCGCTGGATCACAGGTTTGAAGACTTTCTAGCACAGCCAAAACATCTTCTGGATCGCATGATAATCGTTCGCAAATACCGGCTAAATCAAAATCCGCGTAACCGCGCTCATCAAGCGCGTCAATCAGCTCGTTTGCAATAGCGTGGTCGGGAATTGTTCTGAAAATAAACGGCGTCTGCTGTTCAATGACATCGCGCAAAGTCAACTGAGATTGAGCCACATTTTCGAGCAGAAAATCATCATCGGGCGCTGATGATGAGGGCAGCCCAGGAAGCGAACTCGTAATATTATTATCATGCTGCATTTGAACTGGCAGCGCGCCATCCCCGTTACCCGGATCATCTGGGAATATATTTTCAAGCGAGCTATCCAGCTTATCGGAAATTGCCGCTGCGCTCACTTCCAGATCAGCATTGTCCCAATCCGTATTCCGTTCGGCTGATGCATTGCTTTGACTGTCTGCGGCACCATTATCACGATCAGTGTAGCTATCATCACTGGTACTAGTCTGCCTTAAAAGCGGGTTACTTTCGACTTGGCTTTCAATGAATTGCTCAAGCTCAAGCTGCGTAAACTGCAACAGTTTGATGGACTGAAGCAGTTGCGGTGTCATTTTCAATGACTGCGTTTGACGCAAATTAAGTCTAGCATTCAAAGCCATGCAACAATCACCATTCCCTAAACTGGCCTGAAATTTGCTTGGTCCACTTTAGGGGAGAATAGTTAAGCGAGTCCATCCTGACGCGGCAAGTTGTAAAAACGCTTAAAAATTTGGAAATTACAGTCGGAACTCATCACCAAGATAGAACCGGCGAACATCCTTATTGGCTATGATCTCGGCAGGCGTTCCATGGGTTAAAACACTGCCCGCATGAATAATGTATGCGCGATCAATGAGCCCTAGAGTTTCGCGTACATTGTGATCGGTAATCAAGACGCCTAAGCCGCGCTTTGTCAGGTGCCGAACGAGCTGCTGAATATCTGAAACCGCGATGGGATCAACACCAGCAAATGGTTCATCAAGCAACATAAATTGAGGGTCGGAAGCCAGTGCTCGCGCAATTTCACAGCGCCTGCGTTCACCGCCAGAAAGCGCAATAGAAGGCGCTTTTCTCAAATGGCTAATCGAAAACTCTTCCAATAGCTGATCGAGCTTTCGGTTTCGCTCTTTACTGCTCTTTTCGACAACCTCAAGCACTGCCATAATATTTTTTTCAACGCTTAGCCCGCGAAAAATAGACGCTTCTTGCGGCAGATACCCAATGCCCAAACGCGCACGCTGGTACATCGGCATCATGGTCACATCATTGCCATCGATTAAAATTTGGCCCGTATCGACAGGCACCAAGCCTGTTACCATATAGAAACAAGTCGTTTTTCCTGCACCATTGGGACCAAGCAGGCCGACGGCTTCTCCGCGCCGAACCGCCATAGCAGCATTGTTCACAACCCGTCGCCCACGATAAGATTTGCTCAAACCACGTGCGATAAGCGTGCCATCAAGGCTTTCAGGATTAGAAAGGCCCAAATCAGCGACGTGAATGTCGGGCTCAGGTTTCTTTTTGCTGAAAAACAAAGGGAGCTCTCTTAGTTCTTGTTTTTGGGCTGGATAAGCACTGTAGGACGCGATGTGCCACCGCAGCCTTCCAGTTTAGCCCGTCCGGTCGACTGCGTAATGGTTAATTTACAACCGGTCGCAACATTGCCATCTTCTGATAATGTGACCCGCTTGCCAGAAAGCACAAAGGTTTCCGTTTTCATATCATAAGTGCCGGTTTCACCGGTTGCCACTTGCTTGCCGCTTTGAATGTTAACGCCGCCTGTTGCCAATAGGCGATCAATATCAGCTGCGCCTGTCGCAATAGAGCCTTCGCCGCCCTTCGCATAGTAAATCGTCAAAATGGATGTGCGCAAAATCGTGTCATCCTGCACAACGCTGACTGAACCGCTGAAAATTGCCTTGCCGTCATTTTCAAAAATTTCCAGCTTATCGCCATCAATTTGAACCGGCTTGTCTGACGAAAGAGCCAAACTTGAGTTGTCTTGAGCTGCGGCAGTAATCGGCAAGCTCAAAAGAGAGGCAATGAACACAGCTTTCAGAATTTTGGTCATTTATATTTCCAGAGCATAACTTCAGTTCGTATCAATAGCGGATACATCTTCTTGGGCGGTTGCCATATTCTGACTGTCCTTAGACACCACACTTGGCTGCATAACAAGCGTGATATTGTCTGAAAAGACAATCCGCTTGCCACCGTCATAAACGTCCATCTTATCAGAATATATCGTTGTCAGTTCTTGTGTGATTGTAACTTTGTCTTTGGCGGACACATTTCCAGACGCTAGATCAATATCAGCGCGTCCTAAAACGGCCCGCATACCATCACTTGTGGTCAAAACAGCCTGCTGATCAAGCAACAAAGTGCTTTTTTGGTCATCAAAACTGCCGGTGGGCGCACTAAGCTCTGCTTCTGCGCCATTTTCCAATTCAACTTTCGCAACAAGTTTTTCAAGCTGCATCGCTGTTTCGCCAGAAAGGTCCTGAATGGCCCGGGACGCTGTAACGCGATATGGGCGCTTGTCTTTTGTCATACCATTAAGTTTTGGGCTGGCCATGACGAGCTTTCCGTCACTGATCGTGCTGGATGCAAGATCAACGGACCCATCTGGTACAATACGAGAAATGAATAATACGCCGCCCACGAACACAACACCAACAAGCGCAATGATCGGCAGAAGCCGCTTGAAGACTCTCACTTTTGTAGAGTGCCTGCGCGCCCGCTCAAAAGCGTCATTTGAAGCGGCTTTGGCTACGACCTTGGACATGATATTCTTAATTACCGATTGTGCTTAATGAAGTAATGGTCAGGTAAGCGGTTAATGTGGTTTTAATGGGATGCTTCCGATTTTACTGGAAAAGCACTTTCAGGTCTATATTAGCTGTTGCTTGAAAACTATGCGCGTTGACTTAAACTTTACAATCAAAACGCATTTATACGCCACTTAAGAGGATTGAGCATTGCAAGCAGACGACATTATTGACCGTCAACGCCTTCGCCGAAAGGTAACTTTCTGGCGCATTGCAGCTATTCTCATTGCCGCGATCGGCGTTATATGGGCTGCCAGTTACTATGCAAATGATGATGAGACTAGTGGCTTTGCCTATGATCACATCGCAAAAGTGAAAATTGATGGCACCATATTCGAAGATGAAGAATTGCTTGAGCGCTTAGAAAAAATCGAAGACGACGACTTTGTTAAAGGCGTTATTCTTTCCATTGATTCTCCTGGCGGCACGACAGTCGGCGGCGAAGCTATTTTTGAAGCTGTGCGCAAAATTGCCGAGAAAAAGCCTGTTGTTGCACAAGTTGGCACTCTGGCCGCTTCTGCTGGATATATGATTGCCTCTGCCACGGACCAAATTGTCGCACGCAAATCGTCGATAGTCGGCTCTATTGGTGTTATTTTTCAATATCCGAATTTTGAAGGTCTTTTAGATAATCTCGGCGTTGATATGCGTTCCATAAAATCATCGCCTATGAAAGCCGAGCCCAATTTCTACGGCGACACGCCGCCAGAAGCAGAAGCAATGATTGAGCGCATGATTGTGGATAGTTATGATTGGTTTAAAGGCATCGTTACAGAGCGCCGCGGTTTTGAGCCGGAAAAAACAGCCCAGCTTGCTGATGGTTCCGTGTTTACAGGACGTCAAGCTTTAGAAAACGGCCTGATCGATCAATTGGGCGGCGAAGATGTCGCTCGCGATTGGCTTATAGAACAAGACGTTGACCAAGATTTGGACACAAAACTTTGGAAAAAGAAGCCAGAGCGTAACAATTTCTTATTGCCGAATGCTGCAATGGCATGGTTCATGAAACAAGTTGGGCTCGAAAGTCTATCTCTTCCAATTGCAGAGCAATTTGGTAAACGGCTTGCGCTTGACGGTATGCTCTCGATTTGGCACGTTCAAAGCGCTGAGAAGAATTAGTAGAATACTAGATGAATAGTACATGGGGACGTTATGATAAAGTCTGAGCTTGTGCAGGTAATTGCAGATCGAAATCCGCATTTATATCAAAGAGACGTCGAGAATATTGTAAATGCGATCCTCGATGAAATTACAGAAACGCTCGCCTCAGGAAATCGCGTTGAGCTTCGTGGTTTTGGCGCTTTCTCGGTCAAGAACAGGCCACCGCGCGAAGGCCGCAACCCACGTACAGGCGAAACAGTACAGGTTGAAGAAAAATGGGTGCCATTTTTCAAGACCGGCAAAGAACTTCGCGAACGTCTAAACAAATAAAAAAGTCTTTAGACTTTCTAGGAAAGAACCATGATCCGCAAAATTGTTTTTGTGCTTATCCTCATTCCGCTTGCAATCGCCTTGATTGCACTCACGGTTGCAAATCGGCAAACGGTTGCGCTTAATCTTGATGTGTTCAATCCATCCAATGGCGCTTTAAGTTTTGATGCTCCCTTCTTCGTATGGTTGTACGCGGCCAGCGCTGTTGGCGTTATTGTTGGCGGCATTGGTAGCTGGCTTGCACAAAGCAAACACCGCAAAAAAGAACGCGCTTATAAAAAAGAAGTTCAGCATTTGCGTTATGAAATGAAAGAAGCCGGTGTAGGCGAAAAGAAAACAGCTTCATCCGCTCTGGCATTGAGCAATAACTAACATAGAGATTCCGTGAAGCCCGTGGTTCTTGGCTTTTCGCGTTCAATCCTCCATATGAATAAAGGAAGAGGCTGCTTATGCAGCCTTTGACCCATTCAGTCTATCAAATTGGAATTAGATGTGCGCCCACCGCGATCCAAAAACAATAAGAACAAATCGCAGCGCGGCCCAAGGGTTGAAAACACCGCACCGGAAGCTGGATTTCGCCCAAAACCTAAACATGCAGCAAAACCTGCAACGCCCTCAAAAACGGGCAATCATGTAGAAAACCGTGCTCCGGTTGTTCGCCCACGCAAGACCGCCAAGCGTCCGTCGGAAAAACTGCCTGTCATTTTAGAAACCGCGCCTGACAAGAATCACGCATTGCTTGATACGGGTGATGGGCTAAAGCTTGAGCAATATGGCGATATAAAAATTATACGCCCTGAGCAGCAAGCTATTTGGGGCAGAAGCCAAGATGATGCGCTTTGGGATAGCGCAAACGCGATCTTTACAGGAGATACCGACGAAGAAGGCATGGGCCGCTGGCGTTTTCCGGGCACGCAACTTGGCGAAACATGGCCAATGGCTTTCGACGGTGTTGGCTATTTGGGACGTTTTACGTCATTTCGTCACGTTGGTGTCTTTCCAGAACAAGCCGCCCATTGGCGCGCCATGCGCGAAACAATTAAACGCTCTGATAAGCAATTGCGGGTTCTCAACCTGTTTGGTTATACTGGCGTAGCATCACTGGTCGCTGCCGATGCTGGCGCCCATGTCACACATGTTGACGCCTCTAAAAAAGCGATAGGATGGGCACGCGAAAACCAAAGCTTTGCCGGTCTTGATGAGATGCCGGTTCGCTGGATTTGCGAAGACGCAATGAAGTTTGTGCAACGCGAAGTGCGCCGCGGCAACACATATGACATCATCCTGCTTGATCCGCCCGCCTATGGGCGCGGACCCAATGGTGAAGTCTGGCAGTTATTTGATCACCTCCCCGACATGCTGGATGGTTGCCGCGATCTTTTAAGCGATGAACCTGAAATGCTGATTTTAACGGCCTATGCCATACGTGCGTCATTTTTTGCGATGCATGAAGCAATGATGGACAGCTTTACTGGTTACAAAACACAGGGCTGCGTTGAATCAGGAGAACTAATCATTCGTGAAAAATTACGTGGGCGGGCGCTTTCCACCTCCATGTTCTCACGTTGGTTGCCGGAGACTTCTAATGAGTGACGAACACACAAATGGCGGGCGCATAAAAGAGATCACCAGCGTCTCTAACCCGATCATAAAAGACATTCGTCTGCTGGAAAAAAAGCGTCACCGCGAAGAAACCAATTCCTTCATTGCAGAAGGCATGAAATTAATCATTGATGCCATTGATAGCGGCTGGACGTTGAAAACACTTCTTTTTGCAGCATCTCACCGCGAAAATGACAATGTTAAAAACCTTGCCACACGCGCTGTGACAGGTGGCGCGGATGTTTTGATTGTGCCGGAAAAAGTACTTGGCACCATCACACGCCGAGACAACCCGCAAATGGTCGTCGGCATTTTTGAGCGCCAATTGCTTGATGCCTCTGATATAAAACCAGAAGCCGAAGATGTTTGGATTGCTCTCGACCGCATTCGCGACCCGGGCAATCTTGGCACGATTATGCGCACGGCTGACGCTGTGGGCGCAAAAGGCATTATTTTGGTTGGGGAAACCACAGACCCCTTTGCCACAGAAACCGTGCGCGCGACGATGGGCTCCATCTTTGCGATACCAGTTGCCCGCTTAGGCGAAGCAGAATTCATTGATTTTGCCAAGAACTGGAACGGTTTTGTTGTCGGCACACATCTTGCGGGCTCAGTGGATTATCGCGCGCCACAATATTCAGGCCGTCCGACATTATTGATTATGGGCAATGAGCAATCTGGTATGCCGCCGCCGCTTGTTGACGTGTGCGAACAGCTCATCCGCATTCCACAAGTTGGCCGAGCTGATAGCTTGAACCTTGCGATTGCAACTGGTGTTTGTCTTTATGAAGTGCGCCGCCATGCCCTTGCACTTGAAGAGCGGGAAAGCCGTATATGAACAAATATGCGAGTGGCTTTCTCATCGTGACTTTGGTTGTGGTGATCGATCAAATAACAAAATATTGGGTGGAAGCCCAAATGGCATACCAACAGCAAATCGAACTACTTCCATTCTTTTCGCTGTTTCGCACCCATAATGAAGGTATCGCATTTTCAATGTTGCGGGGCCTTGGCCCTTGGCCTTTGGTTTTGATCGCAGTTGCGGTCGTCTGTTTCGTGGCGTGGCTTTGGCGTTCCAACCCTTCATATCGCTGGTTATCACACCTTGCATTTGGCCTCATCATAGGCGGCGCGATCGGCAATATTATTGACCGTGTCATGTATGGCTATGTCGTCGATATGTTTTTGTTCTACTTGGAAAACTGGTCATTTGCCGTTTTCAACATTGCCGATGTTGCCATAAGCGTTGGCGCTGGCCTCGTCATTTTGGACGAATTGATAACATGGCGCAAAACTAAAATGATTGACAGGAATCCAGAGTAACACCACGTTCTTATCTAAATGGGAGATAAAAATGGCTGATACTTTTAAAGCGATTATGGTGTCGCGCGACGAAGATAAAAAACAAAGCGTCACTATCGAAGACATTACGCTTGATGACTTGATGGACGGCGATGTTGTCGTGCGCGTTGAAGCAACGACCGTCAATTACAAAGATGGCTTGGCTATTACAGGCAAGTCACCGGTTGTGCGCCGCTGGCCGATGATTCCCGGCGTTGATTTTTCTGGCACTGTTGTTTCTTCAAGCCATGCGAAATGGAAAGCTGGCGACAAAATTATTTTAAATGGCTGGGGTGTTGGCGAAACGCATTACGGTGCCTATGCACAGCAAGCGCGCGTTAACGGCGACTGGCTCATTGCTTTGCCTAAAAGCATGAAACCCACCGATGCAATGGCAATTGGAACAGCCGGCTACACCGCGATGCTTTGCATTTTGGCACTCGAAAAAGCTGGCATTACACCCGGTAGCGGTCCGATTCTCGTAACAGGGGCCAATGGCGGTGTTGGTTCTGTAAGCGTTTCCCTACTTGCTAAGCTTGGCTATCGTGTCATCGCCTCAACAGGGCGCACATCTGAAGAAGCGTTTTTAAAGAACCTAGGCGCATCTGAAATTATCGACCGTGCTGAATTGTCTGAACCTGGCCGCCCGCTGGGAAAAGAACGTTGGGCAGGCGCCATTGATTCTGTTGGCTCAACAACACTGGCCAATGTTCTTTCTCAAACCCAATATGGCGGCGCTGTAACCGCTTGCGGATTGGCGCAAGGCATGGATCTGCCCACAAGCGTTGCACCGTTTATTCTGCGCGGCGTTTCACTGCTCGGCATCGACAGTGTCATGGCACCAATAGCACTGCGTGAAGAAGCGTGGGCTCGTCTTTCCACTGATTTGGATGCAGAAAAGCTTGCCAGCATCGCAACGACAATTAGCTTCAATGAAATCATTGAAACGGCGACAGGAATATTGGATGGCAAAGTGCGGGGACGCGTTGTCGTTGATATGACCTTATAAGGCGTACAAACGCTAAAATTGTTTCTTCTAGTTTTACGGCATAATAACCCAAAAGGATTATGCCGTGAGCATGGATAATGCGCGCGCAAAACCGAAGAGCAATAAAGAGTTGGAAGCTTATGCTGACCAGCTATGGGAAAGCGTTGAGGTTAGCGCGCTTGGTGATACCGCATTTGAAGCGTTGAGCGATGTCGTTGTTGACTGCACATATGATGGAAAAATCCTACGCGCCAATATAATTTTCGGTGATCTCGTTGGCCTGCCGCTTGAACAAATAATTGGTCAGCCATGTGAACAGTTCGATTTTCTGCGCAACAATGAAATCCCGCGCTGCGAAAAGAAAATAACATCCCAAAGCGGCACTGAAATTTGGTTTGACCGTTTGCAACTTTCCATGCGCGAGCCGAAAAATGGCGATATATTTATTAGGGTCATTGGCCGCGATATTACCCAGCAAAAGCACACCGAAGCGGCATTAATTGAAGCGCGTCATCAAGCAGAAGAAGCCAACGCAGCCAAGTCGCGCTTTCTGGCGATGGTCAGCCACGAAATTCGCACCCCATTGAACGGTATTATGGGCATGGGACGTTTGCTGGCCGATACTAATCTGACTGCCGAACAACGCAACTATACCGAATCGATGATTAGCTCCAGCGAAGCGCTTCTTCTTCTCGTGAATGATCTTTTGCAATTCGGGCGTGAGGACATAGCGGCAAATCGCATCAACCCCGAACCTACCTTTATTGCCCCGCTTATTGCAGGTGTTGTAGAGCTACTTGCGGACAAAGCACATAAAAAAGACATTGATCTTGGTTATGGCTTGAGCGCAGACCTTCCGGAAAAGCTCAATATCGATGCAGGTCGCCTGCGCCAGATTTTATTTAATATTATCGGCAATGCCCTCAAATTCACCAGCAAAGGCGGTGTTCGCATTGATGTTTCTTTTTGTGATGAACACTTGAGGATTCGGGTAGAGGACACAGGCCCAGGCATTGCATTGGAACATCAGGCCAGTGTTTTTGAGCCATTTGAGCAGGTTGAAAACACCTTTAGCCGCACACATGATGGTGCTGGTCTTGGGCTTTCCATCGCTAAAAAAATGGCAAATGCGATGGGCGGTGACATTTTTCTCGAAAGTAAAGTCGGCGAAGGTTCTGTCTTTACATTGGGCGTGCGTGCAACGCCGCTGATAGAAGCAAAAAAGAAAGAATTTCTGAACGAAACAGTGCTGATTTGTGCACGCAAAGGCTTTGAAGCAGATCTCATTTGTGAGCTCGCAGCACGTTCAGGCATGCATGTCTTACATACGACGAGCATTTCAGAGATGCGTGAGATTGCAAATCAATGGCCCTACCCATCTAAAATCATCATTGATCAACGCCTGACGGATATGGCGCCTTTAGAACAAATCGAATTTGCTTTGCCCAACTGCCAAATTATCGCACTGATAACACCTGAACAGCGCGGCACAATTGGAGCAGCTTTTAAAGCAGCAGAACATGGTTTTCTGACACGTCCTGTGCGCCCTTCAACTGCATTACAAGTGTTTGCCAATGAAATTCCAATGGCCAAATACACAAACAATGCTGCGCTAACGGTTACTGAAAATAGCGAACCGAAAAACTACAAAGTGCTACTTGCAGAAGACAATCCAATTAACGCATTGCTTGCCTGCAAGCTCCTTGAACGGGCGTCATGCCACGTCACACATGTTACCGATGGCGCACAAGCTGTTGAGAAGCTTAACGCTCAACATGACTATGACATTGTCCTCATGGATCTTCACATGCCTGTTATGGATGGGCTAACGGCAATCAAAGCGATCCGCCAAAATGAAGAAGAGCGCGGTGAGAAATCGGCCACCATTTTGGCCGTTACTGCCGACAATCAAATTTCAACCAATAATGCTATTATGGCAGCGGGCGCGTCCGGCATTCTTGAAAAGCCATTTAATATTGATGCCTTAAAAATAGCTTTGGAGGCGAAAACAGCATCGATGGGATAAACTTGGTTTGACTTTAGTCGCAGCTGTCACCATTTTGTTGTGAAAGATTGATATTTCACGTTCAAGAGTAAACTTGAAAGCGTGATATGAACCAGATCATACGCAATTTGCCAAAGCAAAAAACACAAATATTTGAAGAACATAAGACCGGGAAACTACTCGGTCAAATTGGCATGCTTCACGTTAGGCTAGCCGAATCAAAGGCTGAGATTAAGAAAGCTCAGTCTATTCGATACGATGTTTTTTACCGCGAATTTGGTGCGCATGCTTCGCCGTCTTGCAGCGCATCTGGCCTTGATCAAGATTTATTTGATGATCATTGCGATCACCTCATTGTGCTCGACACTGAAATTGTCGGCTCAAGTGAAGAGCAAATTGTCGGCACTTACAGATTGATGCGAAAAGAACATGCACAATCTGCTGGTGGCTATTATTCGGCAGGTGAATTTGCCATTGCGAGCCTGATGACGCGCCACAAGGATCGTAATTTTTTAGAGCTAGGCCGCTCATGCGTTCTGCCAAAATACCGCTCCAAACGCACTATTGAGTTACTTTGGCAGGGTATTTGGGCTTATTCTCAACAGTACAAAATTGACGTCATGCTTGGCTGCGCATCCTTTTTTGGAACCGTTCCTGCCAGACATGCCGAAGCATTGAGCTTCTTGCATCACCACGCCCGCACCGATGTTTCATGGCATATTGCGCCAGTACCGGGCAGACATGTTTCGATGGATTTAATGCCTGAAGAAGCCATCAATATGAAAACGGCTTTGAACACGCTGCCGCCGCTGATTAAGGGCTATCTTCGTCTTGGTGCTAAATTTGGCGAAGGCGCTGTGATTGACCATGAGTTCAACACGATCGATGTGATGGTCGTTTTGCCGGTTGAAAATATCTCCGGCAGATACAAAGCTTATTATGGCGAAAATGCCGAACGGTTTGCCGCTTAGGCTCTAATATAGCCCGTTACACTGAACCCTCTGCAACCTTTGCAGGGGATTTCATTAAATTGCCCTGTTTCGATGACGTTTAAAGACGCATAAACGGATTAATCCGGCGCTTAGGCGCGAATTTAAATCGAACAGTTCAGCAAGTCATCATGAGTGCAGAAACGTCAACACCACAGACATCAACGCCAGATGCGGCAAAGCCCGTCAGCGCGCCAACGCCTATGATCGCTCAATTTCTCGAAATTAAAGCCGCGAATTCAGATTCGCTGCTCTTTTATCGTATGGGAGATTTCTATGAGCTTTTCTTTTCAGATGCCGAGATAGCATCCAAAGCACTTGGCATTGCATTGACCAAGCGCGGCAAGCATCTTGATCAAGATATACCAATGTGCGGTGTCCCTGTTCATGCCGCGGATGACTACTTACAAAAGCTCATTTCAAAAGGTTACCGTGTCGCGGTCTGCGAACAATTGGAAGATCCTGCTGAAGCCAAAAAACGCGGATCAAAATCCGTGGTTCGGCGCGATGTAACACGCCTTGTTACGCCTGCGACAATCACCGAGGAAAAACTACTCGATCCGAGCGACACATCCTATCTCGTTGCTGTTGGCCGCGTAAAAGCAAATGGTGATGTGCTGGCGCTTGCGTGGATTGATATCACAACCGGACAATTCAGGTTGATGGAAACAGATGCGCGGCGCCTGCTTCCAGATTTAATGCGCATTGGCCCTAAAGAAATTGTTGTGGCAGAGCCCGTCTATCATGATGAAATTTTAAAACCGTCTTTTGAACATTTTGGCCGCGCTGTTTCATTGCAGCCTGCCGTTCTATTTGACAGCGCAACGGCTGCGCAAAAGCTTGCTAAATTCTACGGCGTTCAAACTACAGAAAGCTTTGGTGATTTTTCACGTGCTGAACTTTCAGCTGCAGCAGGTGCGCTTGCCTATATTGAGAAAACGCAGATCGCTGAGCGCCCCTCACTGCAAAGACCTGAGCGTGAAAGCGAAAGCTCACTTTTATTCATCGACCCTGCGACACGGCTCAACCTCGAACTTGAAAAAACATTAAACGGCTCACGTGACGGATCATTACTCAAATCGATAGACCGCACCGTCACCGGCGGCGGCGCTAGGCTTTTGGCTGAGCGTTTGCGCGCACCGCTCACAGATTGCGGCGACATCAATCAGCGTCTTGATGCTGTTAGCTTTTTTCTAAGTGAAGACGACCTTGGCCAAAAGTTACGCACGCTTCTAAAGTCCATGCCGGATATGCCGCGCGCGATTTCGCGCTTGTCGCTTAATCGCGGTGGGCCTCGCGATCTGGCTGCAATTTCAAACGGATTAAAGGTTACACGTTCAATTTTTGACGTTCTATCTGCGTGCGAAATGCTGCCGCAGGAAATTCAATCGGCATCCGATAATTTAGCGATGGCTCCCGCCGACATTCATCAATTGCTGGAACGGGCTCTTGGCGATGAATTGCCATTGCTTAAACGTGACGGTGGTTTCGTGGCCAATGGCTATAATGACGAGTTGGACGAAATGCGCGGCCTTCGCGACCAGTCCCGCCGCATTATCGCTGAGTTACAAGCAAAATATGCAGATGACACGGGCGTTAAATCGCTCAAGATCAAGCACAATAATGTGCTTGGTTATTTCATCGAAGTTACCGCTTTAAATGCAGGTCCGCTGACCCAAACAGATGAAGCCAAAGGCAAATATATCCATCGCCAAAGCTTGGCAAATGCGATGCGCTTTACAACAACAGAGCTTGCTGATCTTGAAAGCAAGATTGCAAGTGCTGCAGGTAGAGCCCTCGCCATCGAACTTGGTGTGTTTGATCAATTGCGCGATGCAACTGTTGCAGAAGCTGATGGTTTGCGCGCCTGCGCACAGGCAGCTTCTGTCTTAGATGTTACCATTGCGCTTGCAGAGCTTGCAGGTGGACAAGGTTATTGCCGACCAATCGTTGACGATAGCCGTGTATTTAACATTACCGCCGGCAGGCACCCCGTTGTTGAGCAGGCGCTTCGCAAACAGGCGGGCGCGCCTTTCGTTGCCAATGATTGTGATTTATCACCGCGCACTGATGGCGATAATGAGCATGGCGCAATATGGGTTCTGACCGGCCCCAACATGGGCGGTAAATCAACATTCCTGCGCCAAAACGCCCTTATCGCAATCATGGCTCAAATCGGCTCTTTTGTTCCTGCTGGTGCAGCTCATATCGGCGCAATTGACCGCCTGTTTAGCCGTGTTGGTGCGTCTGATGATTTGGCGCGCGGCCGCTCGACATTTATGGTGGAGATGGTGGAAACTGCCGCTATTCTCAATCAGGCAGGCCCCAACTCGCTGGTTATTTTGGATGAAATTGGCCGCGGCACAGCAACCTTTGATGGACTTTCAATTGCTTGGGCGACCATCGAATATCTGCATGAGCAAAACAAATGCCGCACGCTTTTTGCAACGCATTTCCATGAATTGACCGCTTTGAGTGAACGCCACAATCGCCTTGCGAATGTTACGATCAAGGTCAAAGAATGGAATGGCGATGTGATCTTTTTGCACGAAGTTATTCATGGAGCGGCAGACCGTTCTTACGGTGTACAGGTCGCACGGCTTGCAGGCCTGCCTGATGCGGTTGTTGCGCGTGCAAAGCACGTCTTGGAAGAGTTGGAAACACAAGGGCGCGAGAGCAAAACAGCAACGCTCATTGATGATTTGCCGCTCTTTTCAACTGAGATCGCACGTGCTGTTGAAAGCAAATCATCAAAGCCTGTTCTGACAAACAATGCGCTCAATACCGCGCTTGACGATATGACACCTGATGAAATGACTCCTATGCAGGCCATGGAAGCACTATATAAGCTAAAATCGATTGCAGCTAAGAAGGAATAAAGCCTGTTGGCGAAACAAGACCTTAAACTCGATGAGATTGTTGACCGGACGGCTTTAGACGAAGCGCTTAACGGTTTTGCACTTGCAAGTGGCAGTTCTGCTGACGGCAATGATGTGCGCGCAAAAGTCGTGACGCACTTAAAGAAAGTTCTGCAAGACGGCCGTGATCGCGCAGAAAAGATGCTCTATGAAGATGGTCTTGGGCGCGGTTGCGCGGCGCGGCTTTCACACCTTCAAGACCAAATCATTTGTGCGACCTATGATTTTGCACTCACCCATGTTTTCAAAGTGAGCAATCTTTCCAATGCAGAAAAATTGGCCCTGACGGCGGTTGGTGGTTATGGGCGTGGTACGCTTGCACCTGGATCGGACGTCGATCTTCTTTTTATTCTGCCTTACAAGCAAACACCCTTGGGCGAACAAATCGCCGAATACATTCTCTATATGCTGTGGGATTTAGGCCTAAAAGTTGGCCATGCGACACGCACCGTAGACGAATGTATCAAGCTTTCAAAAACCGATAACACAATCTGCACCTCCATTCTCGAAGTGCGATACTTGACCGGTAACAAAGACCTTTTTGATGAGCTCGTTAAAGCTTATCAAAGCGACGTTGTTCAAAAAATTGGCTCACAGTTTATCCAAGACAAATTGCAAGAGCGCGACGACCGACACAAAAGAATGGGCGAAACACGCTATGTGGTAGAACCTAACGTCAAGGACGGCAAAGGTGGTCTGCGCGATCTTCAAACATTGTTTTGGATCGGTAAATTTCAATATCAAGTTTTGCGCCGAAAAGAATTGATTAAAAAGGGCGTTTTCACGCGCTCGGAATTTAATCTTTTCGTTAAATGTGAAGACTTCCTGTGGGCTGTGCGCTGCCATCTGCATTTTCTAACGGGCAAGGCAGAAGAGCGCCTTTCATTTGATGTTCAGCGCGAGTTAGCGGCCCGCATGAGCTATCAGTCGCATCCAGGCTTGCAGGATGTTGAGCGCTTTATGAAGCACTATTTCCTGATTGCGAAAGATGTCGGCGACCTAACGCGCATCTTCTGCGCAGCGCTTGAAGAACAGGATTTAAAGCAAGCCCCGTCTCTTACTAAGTTTTTCCAAACCTTGCCATTTACGCGCAGTGTTCGAAAGATTGCGGGGATCACAGATTTTGTCATCGATAATCAGCGCATCAATGTTGCCGATGCGGATGTATTTAAAAAAGATCCGGTCAATCTGATAAGGATATTCCATCTGGCTGACCGTTACAGCCTCGAATATCACCCCCAAGCCATGCAATTGATCCGCAAGTCACTAAAGCTGATTGATCGCAAATTACGCCAAGATGTGAACGCCAACAAATTGTTCATGAACATTTTGACGTCGGGCAACAATCCTGAACTTAATCTACGCCGCATGAATGAGGCTGGGGTTCTTGGTCGTTTCTTGCGTGATTTTGGCAAGGTCGTCGCGATGATGCAGTTCAATATGTATCACCACTATACGGTGGACGAACATTTGATCCGCACTGTCGGCGTATTGCAGCGCATTGAAAGTGGCGAAATAGCTAAAGAGCATCCGCTTACATCCAAGCTTCTGCCTTCAATGAAGCATGAGCGCAAAATCCTTTATATCACCTTGCTGTTGCATGATGTTGCCAAGGGGCGGCCGCAAGATCATTCCATTGCAGGTGCAGAAGTTGCCCGCAAATTGTGTCCGCGGCTTGGTTTTTCAAAAGAAGATACAGCGCTCATTGCTTGGCTTATTCAAGAGCATTTGACGATGAGCATGGTGGCGCAGTCACGAGATTTATCAGACCGCAAAACCATCGAAGATTTTTCCGCAACCGTTCAGACAATGCGCCGCCTGAAACTGCTTTTGGTGCTTACCATCTGTGATATCCGAGCGGTTGGACCCGGTGTTTGGAACGGCTGGAAAGGCCAGTTACTGCGCACACTTTATCAAGAATCTGAACTTTGGATTACAGGCGGGTTTTCAGAAACCAATCGCCAAAGCCGCGCCGAAGGTGAGCGCGAACGGCTGTATGATGCACTCAGCGAATGGAATGATGCCGACCGCGCAAAATACACGAACCTGCACTATGATAATTATATTCTCACTGTTTCTCTAAACGACCAAATTCGCCATGCTCATTTTGTGCGTGATGCTGACCTTGCGGATCGCCACCTCGATACGATGGTTAAAACGGACGCGTTTCAAGCCATTACAGAAATTACAATTCTTGCGCAGGATCATCCACGCCTGTTGGCGGTAATTGCGGCAGCTTGTTCAAGTGCAGGCGCATCAATTGATGGCGCGCATATTTTTACGACCGGCGATGGCCGTGCGCTTGATACAATTTTATTAGAGCGTGAATTTGATGCGGATGAAGACGAGCTTCGCCGCGCAAAGCGTATCGGCAAACTTATCGAAGATGTTCTGTCCGGTAAGAGCTATTTACCTGAGGTGCAAGCAACACGGCCGCGCTTGGGCCGCACGCCAAAGGCATTTGTCATTGAACCTGTTGTGACAATCGACAACACACTTTCGAACAGGTTCTCCGTTGTTCAGGTGGAAGGTCTTGATCGTCCTGCCCTGCTATCTGAACTTTGCGAAACATTGTCTGACTTAAAGCTCGACATTCGCTCAGCACACATTACGACCTTTGGCGAAAAAGTGATTGATAGTTTTTATGTAACCGATTTAATCGGCCATAAGGTTGTCGACACAGCACGCCAAACACGCATTAAAAAGAGCCTTCGCCAAAAATTGATGCCGCAGCATGCGTCCGCCATAACAAATAAAAAAGAAACGAAGGATGCCTAGCGCATGAGTTTGATTCGCAAGTTTGCCAGCGTTGGTGGAGCAACATCTGCCAGCCGCGTGCTTGGCTTTGTGCGTGAAGCATTGATTGCATCTGTTTTGGGTGCTGGCCCCGTTGCGGATGCCTTTTACGCTGCGTTTAGATTTCCAAATCTATTTCGCAGGCTTTTTGCAGAAGGGGCATTTAACTCAGCGTTTGTTCCATTGTTTGCTAAAGAGTTGGAAGGAAACGGCGAGGAAAGCGCTGCCAAATTTGCTGGTGAGGTATTCTCCGTTCTCTTTATTATTTTGCTTGTACTCACGGTACTTGCAATTGCATTCATGCCTTTTCTGGTTTCGACAGTGATTGCCCCTGCATTTGCCGATACACCATCCAAGTTTGAGCTAACGACACAGCTTGCACGCATCATGTTTCCTTACCTCATCGCCATGTCACTTATGGCTATGCTGTCGGGTATTTTGAACTCACTGCGTGATTATTTTATAGCCGCGATTGCACCCGTCCTGCTGAACATCACCTTGATTTGTGTTTTGGTCTCAAGCCTTTATTTAGAGTTTGATGCAGCATCTGTTGGCATCGCTCTTGCTATCGGCGTTCTGCTTTCAGGCGTGTTGCAGCTTGGCATCTTGGTTCTGGGCATGAAGAAAGTTGGCTTTAGCTTCAAGCCGCGCAAACCGCGTATGTCTCCGGCCATAAAACGGCTTTTAGCGCTTGCAGCGCCAGCAGCGCTTACCGGCGGTTTAATTCAGATCAATCTTGTGGTTGGTCAAATTATCGCCTCGCAACAGGACGGTGCGATTGCGCTTTTATCTTACGCCGACCGGATTTATCAGCTGCCACTTGGTATCATCGGCATAGCAATCGGTGTGGTCCTGCTGCCGGAGCTTTCGCGAGCTTTAAGGGCTGGCGACCAGCCAGAAGCATTAAAGCTGCAAAACAGCAGCATGGAATTTGCCCTTGCCCTCATCCTACCTGCATCTGTCGCTTTAGCGATTGTACCAGAACCAATTGTTGCGGTTCTTTTCGAGCGCGGTAAATTCACGCCTGAAACAACCGAGGCAACAGCAGCCGCACTCGCTGCGTTTTCAATCGGGCTCCCTTCTTTTGTCCTCATCAAAGTATTTCAACCGGCATATTTTGCACGCGAAGATATGCGTACACCGCTTTGGTTTTCGCTCGTTTCACTGATCATCAATGCTGGCCTTAGCCTCCTATTGTTTCCAACTTACGGCCATGTGGGCATTGCCGTTGCAACCAGTGTATCGGCATGGACAACAGCGCTTCTGCTTGGCGGCACATTATGGTGGCGCAATGATTTCAGGCCATCCCCGAAAACACTCAAGCGTTGTTTAATGATGGCATTATCCAGCGCCGTGATGGGCATCTGCATATATTTTGCAGCAGATTATGGATGGGTATTGTTTGCAGAATCCGGTATTTTGCTGCGCGTTCTATTGCTACTTTCGCTCATCCTGATCGCGATTTTTGTTTATTTCCCAATGGCAATTTTTACCGATGCGCTGGACCGTGAGGCTTTGAAGCGCAGTCTTGTCCGTAGAAGGTCTTGAATGGAATGAGTGGCCCTGCCATAAGCGCACAGAAATAGCATTTATGGCCAGGTATCATCATTATGACCAATACGATTCCAGAGCGGGTTTTTTCCGGCGTTCAACCAACCGGTAATTTGACACTCGGCAATTATCTGGGGGCAATCCGTAAGTTTGTAGCGCTGCAAGATACGCATGATTGTATCTATTGCGTTGTTGATTTGCATGCATTGACGATTGCTCCGGACCCAAAAGATCTTATGAACGCAACACGCGCTGTTGCTGCGGCCTATATTGCTGCTGGTATCGATGTTAAAAAACATATCGTGTTCAATCAGAGCCGCGTGCATGAACACGCCGAGCTTGCATGGGTGTTTAACTGTATCGCCCGTATGGGGTGGTTGAGCCGCATGACCCAGTTTAAAGAAAAAGCGGGCAAGGACCGCGAGAATGCTTCTGTTGGCCTGTTTGCTTATCCATCGTTAATGGCTGCTGATATTCTTGTCTACCGCGCAACACATGTGCCTGTGGGTGATGACCAAAAGCAACATTTGGAGCTCACACGCGATATCGCCCAAAAATTTAATAATGATTATTCCAGCCGCATTAAAGAACTTGGTCTCGGCGTCGAAATGGAAATGGGCCGCGAGGTTGTGAACGGCTATTTTCCGTTAACAGAGCCTCTCATTGGCGGCGCAGCAACACGCATCATGAGCTTGCGTGACGGTACGAAGAAAATGTCAAAATCAGATCCGTCTGACATGTCCCGCATTAATTTAACGGACACGGAAGATGATATTGCCAAAAAGATACGCAAAGCAAAAACGGATACTGAGCCGCTACCTTCTGACGTAGAAGGCCTTGCTGGTCGTGCGGAAGCTGCGAATCTTGTCGGCATATTAGCAGCACTTACCGACACAACACCCGAGCAAGTGTTGAACGATCATGGCGGCAAGGCTTTTTCTGAGTTCAAACCACATTTGGCCGAAGTTGCGATTGAGATTGTTAGCCCAATCACAAGCGAAATGAGACGCTTAATGGCTGATCCTTCTTATATCGATCAGGTGCTGGCAAATGGCGGTGAACGTGCGAGCGCAATGGCCGCAGAAACGCTGGCAGATGTGCGCCAGATTGTTGGCCTTATAAAATAATCAAGCGAGCTGTTCATATAATTGAACGGCTCGCAACAGATTTGACTTGAATGCGCCATACCAAATGCTTAGTTTGGAAGTATTCTAAAGTCGACAATCGACATAGCGCTATGGCGCTGACTGGAGCCGATCATGTTTATTCAAACAGAAGCCACGCCGAATCCGGCAACCTTGAAGTTTTTGCCTGGCCAAGTGGTTATGGATGCAGGTACCGCAGATTTTCGTGATGCTGATACAGCAACAGGAAAGTCGCCATTGGCTGCCAAGCTTTTCAATGTAAATGGCGTAACCGGTGTATTCTTTGGTTATGATTTTGTGACTGTGACGAAAGAAGATGCGCTTGAGTGGGCACATCTTAAGCCAGCTATTTTGGCTGCAATCATGGAACATTTCATGGCTGGTCAGCCTGTTATGGCTGAAGGAAATTCGGGCGATGTTGATGATCTGCCGAAAGAAGAATTCTTTGATGAAGGCGATGAAAGCATCGTGGAAACAATCAAGGAATTACTTGAAACGCGCGTGCGCCCTGCTGTTGCTCAAGATGGCGGCGACATTACATTCCGTGGTTATAAAGAAGGTACCGTTTACCTTCACATGAAGGGTGCTTGCGCTGGATGTCCTTCGTCAACGGCAACCTTAAAACATGGCATTCAAAACCTGCTGCACCACTTCATTCCTGAAGTTCAGCAAGTTGAGCCTGTTTAAAAACATCTAATTATTATTAAAAAGGCCGGTCTGCATCGCTGCGACCGGCCTTTTTATATCTGAAATATTCTAGGTTTAACGCACGATAACCTTCGCGCCGGGTTTCGCCCGCTCGTAAAGATCAACAATATCTTGGTTCATTAGGCGAATACAGCCAGATGACATCGCCTTACCAATTGACCACCATTCAGGTGTGCCATGAAGACGATATCCCGTATCGCCGCCGCCCTTTGTTAAATAAAGTGCGCGTGCACCAAGTGGATTTGAAAGACCCGGCTTCATACCACCGCGGTGTTTGGCAAGTTCAGGCTGGCGCTTAATCATTGCTGCAGGCGGGGTCCAAACTGGCCATTCGCGCTTCCAGCCTACTTTGGCTGTGCCTGACCATTCAAAGCCTTCACGGCCTACACCAATGCCATAACGAATCGCTTTGCCATTGGGTTGAACCAAAAACAGGTGACGTGAACCGGTATCGACAATGATCGTACCAACCTTTTCACCACCAGTATAATTAACTTCCTGACGGCGAAATTCACGAGAAACTTTCGATACAGGGATAGCAGGCAAACGGTATGCACCATCAGATTTTGACGCGTAAGCATTTGCAAATAAAGTAGAATTTGAAATAGTAGAGCAACCTGAAAGTGCTAAAGCACCAATCATCGCCGCAAGAAGAAGTTTCTTGTTAGACCGCATATTTTTCCCCGTGGATTTCCTATCTGACGAATGCCCGACTATAAGCTTACGTAGTGTTACGTCATTTAACGCTTGCCTTGCAATAGCCACAATCATGTTAAGTTGGCGGCAAGCAGCGCGATTTGTAAACCCATAGTTAGAAAACAAGAGCTTAGATGCCGATAATTTCTCCTCATAAAACGAACCCTCTCATTGACGGGCGGCAATCAGACCGTGCGCTTGCAGTAAGGCGCGGCGTGCAAAAACTGCTATCTCAAATGGGAGCAGCACATGTGCCTGAGTTAACGCTCGCGAATGGACGCCGCGCTGATTTAGCCGCGATCTTTAGAGATGGAACGATATGGATTATCGAGATTAAATCATCCGTAGAAGACATCAAATCAGACCATAAATGGCCCGATTATTTTGACTATTGTGATCAACTCTTCTTTGCAACGCTCGATGATGTTCCCCAATCACTGTTTCCAGATGATGCAGGTTTCATGCTTGCAGACGCACGCGGTGCCGCCATTATTGAAGATTGCCCAATTCAAAAACTTAATGCAGCGCGCCGCAAAGCGATTACCCTTCGCTTTGCACAATTTGCTGCTAAGCGGCTGCATTTGGCTGAACTTGCTGGCTACAATGTTTTGCCAGAGCAAAATTAGCGCGGCGCGCGCTTTGCCAATATGCGCTGCAATGTTCGGCGGTGCATGTTCAATCGGCGTGCGGTTTCAGAAACATTGCGATCACAGGCTTCATAAACACGCTGAATATGCTCCCAGCGCACGCGGTCTGCCGACATTGGGTTTTCTGGCGGCGGTGCTTTGCCGTTTGAAGTGTTTAACAGTGCATTGAAAACATCATCTGCATCTGCAGGCTTTGACAAATAATCAATCGCACCCAGCTTTACGGCCGTTACAGCCGTGGCGATATTGCCATAGCCTGTCAAAACGACGACTTTCGCATCGGGGCGTTTTTCGTGCAGTGCGCTCACAACATCCAAGCCATTACCATCTTCTAAGCGCAGATCGACAACGGCATATGCAGGAGGCTGGTTTTTCACTTTCGCCAAACCATCTGCAACACTTTCAGACATATCGACTATAAAGCCACGCGTTTCCATTGCGCGTGCCAGACGGCGCAAAAATGGCGCATCATCATCGACAAGCAATAATGTCGGATCAGGACCAATATCTGTATTCGCAGTATTTTCATTATCTGTCATCATGCATCTTCTTTCATAAATACTACGCGCTCAATCGGCTTTTGGATGTAAGAGGCCACGACACTTTTACATCTGCGCCAACGCCGGGGATAGACCCATTGGCAAATACTATATCGGCACCGGCACGCTCAATAAGCGTTTTAGCAATAAATATGCCGAGCCCCAATCCTTCGCTACCTTCACGGCTGCGCTCTGCTCCGCGCAAATTTCTTATGTCTGGCTCACCCAAATTGGTCAATTGCTCGCTCGCATAGCCCGGACCATCGTCTTGCACATGAACCGTGATGCGCTGATTTTCCCAACTTACAAAAACCAATACTTTTGATTTAGCAAAATCGACTGCGTTCTCAACGATATTCCCAAGACCATAAATCAGCCCTGTATTGCGCAGCACTGTTGGCTCTGGTGTATCTTTGGTTGTGACAATCGTTGAAATCTCAACACCGAATTCACGGTGTGGGGCAACGATTTCCTCAATCATCACCATGATCGGCATACGGGTGATCGGGTCTTCGTCGTCAGTTCCAAGCGTTGATAAGCGGCTTAAAATCTCACGGCAACGGTCGGCCTGCGTGCGCAGCAATGTAATATCTTCTTTAAGTGGATCGTCTTCAAATGTTGCGCGGTCCATTTCCTTTGAAACAAGGCTGATCGTCGCAAGGGGCGTTCCGAGTTCATGGGCGGCGGCGGCGGCCATGCCATCAAGGGCTGACAAATGTTGTTCTCGCTGAATGACCAGCTCTGTTGCTGCAAGTGCATCTGATAGCCGTCGTGCTTCAGCTGCAACGCGGTAAACATAAAGCACTGCAAACAACAGACAGGAGATTAAAGCGCCCCAAAGCCCAACAACAAATACAAACGGAATAATGAGAGAGCTACCTGCCTCCCACGGGAGCGGCAAATGAAACAATCCTAAAATTGAAGCGGCAACCGCGACGATCAAAGTCAGCAGGAACGTGTACCTAACAGGCAATGTTGCCGCCGAAATAATGGCCGGAACAATGAGCAAAATCGAAAATGGGTTTGTTAGCCCGCCCGTCAAATATAGCAGTGCGGCAAGTTGAACAATGTCAAACAGCAAGATTGCCATCGCTTGATATGGTTCCAAGCGCTGGTTTGCTGGATACATCCAAGTAACAAAGATATTTAAGATTGCCGAGGCCGCAATAAGTGCAATGGAAGGCATTATCGGAAGCGGGAACTCAAGATAGCCCGCAACAATTGCCAAGACCAAGCTTTGCCCAAGCACAGCCAGCCAACGCGTGGCGGTGAGTGTTGCAAGTCGCAAACGGCGGATTGTAAAGCCGTCTATTTCATCAAGATCAATATCCATTACCATCCACGTATTGTCGCGCTAAATCATCCAAATAAACAGCCATCTCATAGCGTATTATTTACGAGGCTTGGCGCGGCGTGTTGGCGCAGCCTGTGCAGGGTCTTCTGGCCATTCATGGCGCGGGTATCGACCACGCATATCAGCACGCATATCACGCCAACTGCCCGACCAGAAACCGGGCAAGTCTTGTGTTAATTGAATTGGCCTGTGCGCTGGCGATAACATTTCGATTGTCAGCGGCACTTTACGATCACAAATTGAAGGGTGGGATGCCAAACCAAACAGCTCCTGCATCCGCACGGACAAAATCGGCGCAGCACCATCGGCATTATATGTCAGCGGTATTTTCGACCCCGTCGGCACCACATAATGCGTTGGTGCAAGTTGATCTAACTGCGCATGCAATTGATATGGCACAAGGCTCATCAGTCCATTTACAATATCATTATCGGACAGTTCCGTTAGTTTTGTTTTGCCCACTAGAAATGGTGCAAGCCACTCTTCCAGCGCATCGCATAATGCATCGTCTGATACATTCGGCCAATCATTTTGATGAACATGAAGCCAGGCAAGCCGCGCGCGCAACATGGTGGAAGCCTTGTTCCAAGGAAGGATATTCAAACCATAGCGCCGTATAGCAGCGATAAGAGCATCGGTTGCCGCATCGCTTGGCTGAACAGCAACTTGTGCTGCGCTCAGCGTAATGGCTCCTAATTGGCGCGTGCGCTGTCCTTTTAAGCGCAAAGATGACTTGTCGAATGTGAAACTATCGCGCTCAATGATTTGATCTGCGAAACGCTCAAGCACATCGCTTTCTTCAATCGCAGCGCCCGAAACAATACGTGCATTGGTCGCCGATCCGATCATGTCGGATACCACTAAGAATCTATGGCTTGCTAAGGCTTCTGTTTCCTCAATCATGACGCCGCGACCATTGGCAAGAATATAGCTGCCAGCCTGATTATCACGTTGCCGTGCCAAGCGGTCTGGAAAAGCATCGCAAAGCATAAGGCCAACAGACACCTCATCGCCCTTCGCAATCACTTTGACCTGCTTAGCCATATTCATGGCCATGTGCTTTGCACTACGCGCACGCGGCGATCCATCATGCCATATACGCTCAAAACGGTTGGCAAGATCAACATGGTTCCCGCCAAGACCACGTTCGCTGATCAGAAGGCCCAGCATTGCACGGCGTTCGCAATCTTTCTGCGATGTTCCTGCGGCAATCATGGCGGCCAAACGGGGCTGAAGGCCCAATGCGCCAATTATTTTGCCCTTTGGTGTAATCCCACCGCTAGAATCAAGCGCGCCAAGTTCAAACAATAATTTTCGCGCTTCGTTTATGTGCGCTTGAGGTGGCTGATCAAGAAATTGTAACGCACTAGGCCCACTTGCCCCCCAGCTTGCGCAATCAAGCAACAGAGAAGACAGGTCTGCCTGCATAATTTCTGGCGATTCAAAATCCGGCAAAGCTGCGGTTTGTTCTTCTTGCCATAACCGAACAGATACACCCGGCGCTGTACGGCCCGCCCTACCTGCACGCTGTGTCACGCTGGCCTTTGATGCACGCTTTGTCTCTAGGCGTGAAATGCCAAGATTGGCTTCAAAGGATGGTAGCCGCGCAAGGCCGCTGTCAACGACGATACGAACGCCATCAATAGTGATGGACGATTCAGCCAATGATGTTGCCAGCACGACCTTACGTTTTCCAGCGGGCGGTGGTTCAACGGCCAAGTCCTGATCTCGTATGTCCATCGCGCCATAAAGCGGCGCTACGAACGCGTTTGCAAGCAGCTTTCCTTCTAGGCGCTCGGCCGTTCTTCTTATCTCCGCCTGCCCTGGCAAAAAGGCTAGAATACTTCCCTCTTCCTCCATCAGCATTTTGCGTATCGCAGCCGCCATAGCATCTTCAATGCGTTGATCGGCACGGCGCGGCAGATATTGTATATCCACCGGATGCATACGACCTTTGCTCTCAATGACAGACGCACCTTTGAGAAAGGTAGAAACACGGGCGCCATCAAGTGTGGCAGACATGATCAGTAAGCGCAGGTCGTCGCGCAGCGCTTCCATCACATCGAGCGTCAGAGCCAGACCGAAATCGGCATCAAGGCTGCGCTCATGGAATTCATCAAATATAACGCAGCCAATGCCGTCCAGTTCAGGATCATCCACAATCATGCGCTGAAACACGCCTTCGGTGACAATCTCGATTTTTGTCTTGGCGCTGACCTTTGTATCAAAACGCATGCGATAGCCGACCGTCTTGCCAACCGGTTCGTCCAAGCTGGCCGCCATACGGCGCGCAGCAGTACGCGCGGCCAAACGCCGTGGCTCCAACATGATAATCTTGTTATTCGCCAGCCATTCTTCACCCAAAAGCTGAAGCGGCACGGCTGTTGTTTTACCTGCACCTGGCGGTGCAATTAAGATTGCACTGCGCTGATTGCCCAAAGCATTTTTTATCTCGGGCAATACATCCAAAACCGGAAGGTCATCAAACTTCATCATAGGGGCTTTTAGCCTACTGACCTGCGGTTTGGGAACCGACTTCTATGATGGTTCCATTTGCTGCAAGTGCATCTTCGCGGTCATGTGTCACCAGCAATACAGGGAGTGAGCGGCGCTTAGCATTTTCGAATACTAATTCTCGCATTTGTGCGCGGCGATCAGCGTCTAACTTTGAAAATGGTTCATCCAATAATAAAAAGGCTGGGCGTGAGATAAGCACGCGGGCCAGTGCGACACGTGCCTTCTGGCCACCTGATAATGTATCGGGATCACGCTCAAAAAAGCCGTCCAATCCAACATCGGTTAAGGCTTGTTCAGCTTGGCTTCGCCGCTCTGCCTTTGGCTGAATATCTGCTGGCATTGCAAAAACCAGATTGCCCCCCACCGACATATGCGGAAACAATAGCGGATCTTGAAACAGCAAACCTGCGCGACGCTGCTGCGGCTTGACCAATGTAATATTCATGTCGCTGCAATATACATCGCCCTCCGCTTCGAATGCGGGATCGAGGAAACCACCAATATAAGCAAGCAATGTGGATTTACCGGAGCCGGATGGCCCCATGATCGTCAACACTTCCTTTGGGTTGATAAGATGATCAACAGCCAAAAGCTCGCGCCCATTAAGGCTAATACGCACACCATCGATTTTAAGACCTGTTGAAGCGTAACTCATAAGAAAACCAATGTTCTTTCTATAGACCCGTAATGCCGCGGCGGTTTCGGAAAATCAAAGCAGGCAGTGTTGATGCAAGTAAGAACCCGATAAATGGCAGCATCATCTGCATGAAAGCATAAATACCAATAATACGCCGATTGCCGCCCGATCCAAGTGCAACAGCTTCGGTTGTAATTGTCGGAAAGCGCCCTGCGCCAATCAACAAAGTGGGTAAATATTGCCCGATTGAAACTGCAAAACCAACGGCACATGCAGCCAATATCGCGCGTAGCAACATGGGCGTGCGAATGCGCCAGAAAATTCGCCAATTTGAGGAACCAAGCGCTGCACCGATTGAATCATAGCGCTTGTCAAATGCGCGCCAAGGCGCAGAAAGCGATAAAAACACATAGGGCAAAACAAACACCACATGGACCAGTATCAACGCTGTCCAACTGGCTATCGCATTCACACTGAGGAGCAAAAGTTGAAGGCCGAAAAGAAAGCCAATTTGAGGAACCAGCAAAGGTAGATAAAGCAATAACAAAGCACGATTGCCACCATTACGCCCCGTTTGTTGTTCGCGTGCCAAACAGGCCAAACTGATTATTATGGAAATTGCGACCGACGCTGCACCGATAATGACCGTTGTTATCAATGGCTGCGAAAGGCCTGGAAGCGCTCGCATCCAGTTTTTAAACGAAAGTGTATTGGGCAATGTGTTTGGAAACTGCCACAGACCCGATACAGACCAAAGGGCAAGAACGAGCAAACCGCCAAAAACGATCAATGCTGATGCTGTCATCAAAACGGATGCCGTAACGCGAAAGCCCCAATCATGCGTGTAGCGGTTTCCTTTTGCGGCCAAGCTTCGAGATGCAGCGCCGGTAAAGCGTTCGATGAGTATCCAAACCAATAATGCAAAAGCTGTGACTGCAATTTGCACACACGCACCGGCACAAGCCATAAAGCGCATCTTTAAATCAGGATCATTCATCCAGCCGACAAGCCGCACCGGCAAAGTATATGGCGTTGCTGGTCCTAGAATGATTGCCATATCCACATTGGCGCTTGCATAGGCAATAACAGCAAATATCGGCAGTCTTATCTGCCTGTAAACCGACGGCCATGTCGAAAGCAGGAAACCTGCCATGCGGCCATACCCTAAAGACTGCGTAAGGTGAGACGATTTAATTGCTGCAATTTGCGGCAAGGCAGCAAGCGTTACCAACAATAAAAATGGCACTTCCTTCACGACCAATCCGGCAATCAGCGCAAGGCCAAGCTGATCATTGACGATCAATAAATCTAGCGGTCGCTCCCACCCTGTTAGCCATGGTGAAAACAGGCGTGCGAAAAACCCCGAAGGCGCAATCATAAATGCAAAGCCAAATGCCGCAGCAGCATGGGGCACGGATAATAGTGGCGAGACAAGATATTGAACTTTTTTAAAAAGGCGCGTGCCATACCATGCGGACACAAAGCCTGCGACAAGCATAACAGATAGAGCGGTTGAGATTACGCCAATAAAAAACGATTGAGAAATAGAGCGCCAAATACCCGTTTGCGAAAACAACTCTTCAAAAGGAAGCAGCGAAAAATCTTCGCCCCCTAAAGCTGGCAAATAGCCAAATGCTGGTAGCACGGTTCCAGCTAACCCGCATAAAACGGGCACAGCCAGAACCAGCAATGCAATGAGCGGTGAATATCGCAGCATTAACCTACCCGCCCTTGCTCAACCAAAAAGAAATTAATTGGCAACACCGTATCGAGATGCCCATTTTTCTTCGATTATAGCCATCCAGCTTGGGTGCGGCTCGTCAAATGCTGGCCCAAGCTCATCAGGACGAAGTGTTGCCACGCCAAGATCAAGTGCGCTGAATTCTGCGGCTTTATCTTCTGGCAACTTACTCATCGCCAAAACGGTTGGATCACCCCAAAATGCAGGGTCTTGCTTACGCAATTGTGCCTCTGGTGAAATCAGAAAGTTCGCTAAGATCAGAGCGCCTGCCTTTGCATTGGCATTATACGGAATGGCAACAAAATGAGTATTACCTAATGTGCCGCCTGAAAATGTGAAGGACCGCACGGTATCGGGCAACTCGTCGTTCGCAATCGCACTTGAAGCGGTTGCTGGATTGAAGGCAAATGTTATTTCCAATTCGCCATCAGCCAATAATTGGCTCATTGACGGATAGTCACGCGGAAAAGCCTTTGCTCCACGCCAAAGATTTGGGTGCAGCTTATCAAGATAATCAAACAGCGGTTTGGAGACGGCTTCAAAGTCCACATCCTCGGCCGGTTGCTGAAGCAAGGATACGTCCTCAACCTGCTCAATTAAAATCTGCTTGAGGAAGCTTGAGCCAATAAAATCCGGTGGCTGCGGATAGGAAAAACGTCCGGGATTCTTTTCTGCCCATTTAAGCAAATCATCAGAGTTGTCTGGCATTTCATCCGCCTTGGTACGGGCGCTATCGTGGAAAAAGACAAGTTTTGCCATTCCCCAGGGCGATTCCATGCCATCTGTTGGAATGGTGAAATCAGTTGTAATCGTTGGTTTATTTTCAACGTCTACATATTGCCAATTTGGAAGGTTTTGCGCCCAATCGGGACCATAGAGCAGGTCTTGGTTCTTCATGGATGCGAAGTTCTCTCCGTTAATCCAAATCAGATCAATAGAACCATCTTCATCTTTGCCAGCAGCTTTTTCAGCAACGACTGCGGAAACTGCATTTGCAGTGTCGTCTAATTTAACGTGAACAACTTCAATGCCATAGGTGTCTTTAAGGTTCTGCCCGACCCAATCGATATAGTCATTGATTTGGGTCGATCCGCCCCAAGCATTCCAATAGACCGTCTGGCCTTCGGCTTCTTTAACCACCATATCCCAGATTTTGGAATCAGTGCCTGCAAAGGCATAATTCGTCAAAGAAAGTGACGCTGCGCCCAGTGCGGTCCATAGACTAATTTTCTTGATCATTTCGATGCCCCAATTAATTATGAGACATCTTGAACATGTAGAACGCTCGAAGGTCAATTCACCAATAGAGCGCTCAACTCACAAAGTAGTGATATACAAACAGCTGTGGTTAATCTGTCTGAGAAATCGCAATCTTTTTTACAAGCTTTTCAGGCCGTGGACGATCAAGATCGATCATGAGCAAGCCATTTTTTAACTCAGCTGCCAAAACCCGCATACCATCGGCCAATACAAATGCTTTTTGAAACTGGCGCGCAGCAATGCCGCGGTGAAGGAAATCGCGATCGCTATCATCGCGTTGTTTGCCGCGCACAACCAACTGGCTGTCTTCGGTCGTGATATCAAGATCATCGATGGCAAAGCCCGCTACGGCAAGCGTGATCCGCAAGATATCCATTTCCTCATGGCGCATGCGCTCAATATTATAAGGTGGATAGCCGTCCGCAGATTTCGCAACCCGCTCAAGTGATTTTTCTATAGCTTCAAACCCGACAAGAAGCGGACTGGAAAAAGTGGTCATACGTGTCATAATCTATCAGACCAGATTTCGCTGGCCATGCCCTCATTTTAAGCGACATAAGAAACAAACCCTACTGGCATTTGCTTCAACCTTAAGTATGGTCACTTAGAATCACATTTTCAAGAAAGATACGGACGACAAATGGCAAACAATGATCCGCGCGCCATCATTATTGATACAGATCCTGGCCAAGATGATGCAATTGCAATTTTACTCGCTCTTGCGAGCCCTGAGCTTGATGTGCTTGGGCTTACAATCGTCGCGGGCAATGTTCCGCTTGATTTGACCGTTAAAAACGCCCTCAAAGTTTGTGAGTTGGCTGGCAAAACAGATACCAAAGTCTTTCCCGGTGCTGCAGGTCCGCTTGGCAGACCGCTGCTAACGGCTGAGCATGTTCATGGTGATACAGGCTTAAATGGCCCTGATTTACCTGAACCAACAATGCAGCCTCAAGATAAACACGGCGTTGACTTCATTATCGAACAGGTTCGCGCACATGACGCAGGCCACATAACGCTCTGTCCGCTTGGACCGCTTACAAATATCGCAACCGCGTTGCAAAAAGCGCCCGATATCGCCCCTAAAATACGTGAGATCGTTTTGATGGGGGGCGGTTTTTTTGAAGGTGGCAACATAACCCCTGCGGCTGAGTTTAATATATATGTCGACCCACAAGCTGCCGACATTGTTTTCAAATCGGGCATACCCATTGTCATGGCGCCGCTTGATTGCACGCACAAAGCTTTGACAACAAAAGAGCGTATTGATGCCCTTCGCGCTAAAGGCACAAAAGTATGCGACGCCACGGCTGATCTCGTTGATTTCTTCGAACGTTTTGATGAAGAAAAATACGGAACCGACGGCGGCCCACTTCACGACCCTTGTGTGACAGCTTACCTTATCAAGCCTGAACTTTTCTCTGGCCGGATGTGTAATGTGGAGATCGAAACTCAGTCCGAACTCACAATGGGCATGACTGTGATTGACTGGTGGGGTGTGACGGATCGCAAAAAGAACGCGATGGTTCTCAATCAAATTGACGCACAAGGCTTCTTTGATTTGATTACCGAACGCGTTGCTACACTTTAAGCAATCATTTTATCAATGTCGGTGCGCAGCGGTATCGCTGGCTGCGCTCCGGCCTGCAAACAAGCCAAAGCTCCCGCAGCACATGCAAATTTAAGTGCGGCTTCAACCGGTTGTCCCTCGCTCAATGCAACAGCAAGCGCACCACAAAAAGTATCTCCTGCACCAACTGTATCAACAGCTTCAATCTTTGGCGATTTTGCAGAATATTCTTTGCCATCAATGATCGCCAAGGCACCATCTGCGCCCAACGTTATGATGAGGCCCTTACCAAAGGTTTGGCAAAAGGCGTGCGCTTTTTCACGGCGGTCATTTCCGCTCAAGCTCAAAGCTTGGCTCAGATCGTCAAATTCTGTTTCATTGGCAATGGTGATATCGGCGTGCTTGGCAAGTTCAACGGCACCTTCACCGTAAGGTGCAATATTAAGAATGGAGCGTGCGCCAGCTTCCTGTGCAGCCTTGATGGCTGCAAGATTTGCCGCATCAGGCACCTCCATCTGCAACACGACAATATCATCCGCTTTAATCGAAGCGCCCTTTAAGCTGTCACCACCGACACAAGCATTAGCTCCAGCGATGACTGCAATCTGATTTTCCCCAGAGGTTTCATCAACCAAAATCATCGCAACGCCAGTAGAAATATCGCCCTCTGTGATCGCCGCGACACCGCCCAAATCCACGCCTGCGCTTTCAAGCAATGCCAAGGCAGGTTCTGCATTTGCGTCTTCGCCAACGGCACCGATCATTGCGACATCTGCACCTGCACGCCTTACGGCCAATGCCTGATTGGCACCTTTCCCGCCGGGGGCACTTGCAAAACTTGACCCTGAGACTGTTTCACCTGGCAAAGGTATTTTTTTAACACGGGCGATTAAATCAAGATTAATTGAGCCAACAACGATTATCATAAATATCCCTCTGCCTTCATACTTAGCATTCACGAAGCTTCTTAGAACCATCTAAAATGATGCTCACTCGTGCTATCAGAATGCATTTTCATTGTCAGGCATCAATCACATCAAGCAAGAGGATTTTTGCGAGCTTGATGCAATTGGCTTATTGACTTGCAAAATCCCAAACCGTAAATCGGCCCACCAATAACGTGCCCAGATGGCGGAATTGGTAGACGCGCCAGCTTCAGGTGCTGGTACTCGCAAGGGTGTGGAGGTTCGAGTCCTCTTCTGGGCACCAAATCACTGTTCGATAAATGTGCTTTTTACACCATCGACAAATTGCTTACTAAAATACCTAGCGCAGCTATGAAGCTTTAATTTTCGGTAGGCGACGGCGCACCGGCGACGACTTTATTATTGCGGTATTTGTTTCTGCTTTTTCGTGAAATGGCTCAAGAATAGCGTCTAGGTCTTTCATCTCACCGAAAACCAAACGACATACAAAGCAATCATCCCCTGTCACCGCATCACAGGCTGTGAAGCGTGCCTCCTCGATGATCATGTTCTTGATAATGTGCAAATTGCCCGGCCTTGGCTTAATTCTAACGATCGCTTCGAGCGCCTGACCAAGCGCTCCATAATCGATATCAACGGTGAAATTCCTGATTATTCCAGCACTTTCCATTCGCTTAACGCGCTCGGCAACGCTTGGGCTAGACATGCCCACCTTTGAGGCAAGCTCAGAATAAGAAATGCGCCCAGCCTTATCCAATTCATCAAGAATTTTTAAGTCGACGCTATCAACAACCTTATGTTGAGAGGGCATTTCTTTAATCTACCTACATTTTAAACAGAGTTTTGGAATTATACCTTGAAATATGCAGGCCACAAGCTCCATCAATTTGTTATCTTAACGCCAGACTTCATCAATCAGGAACAATGACATGACGATTTTAAGAGTGGCAGCATTCAGCGATGGGGAAACTGGCGGCAACCCAGCGGGCGTTATGATAACCGACGCATTACCAAGCGAAGCACAGATGCAGAAGATTGCTGCTGAAGTTGGGTATTCAGAAACAGTTTTTGCAGCTCGTCTAACTGATGGGAAATGGATGACGCGGTACTTTTCGCCTGAAAGCGAAGTGCCTTTTTGTGGGCATGCGACAATCGCTTTGGGAGCCGCCTTGGCTGATCAATTTGGCCCTAACGTTTGGACATTATCTTTACGTCATACTGAAATCACGATTGAAGGCAGCCAAAACGGAAAGGTCTACAGCGCATCCCTAAAGTCACCGCCAACATCACACAGCAAGATTGCGGCGGAGACATTGGGCGCGATCCTAGAACTTTTGGGATATGGTGCTGACGACCTCGATAAGGACATACCCCCAATGTCAATCAGTGCTGGCGCCAACCATATTGTCCTTAGCTTAAATAGCCGCGAAAAGCTTGCCGCTATGCAGTATGATCTTGATGCTGGACGCACTTTAATGAATGCGATGGGCCTCACCACCATCATGCTTGTTTGGCAAGAAAGTGAAAGGCTCTTTCATGTTCGAAACGCTTTCGCTTCTGGCGGTGTATTAGAAGATCCTGCAACAGGAGCCGCAGCTGCTGCTTTTGCAGGATATTTGCGAGATAGCGGAAAATTGTCGGGCAGGGAAATCAACATCATCCAAGGTGAGGACATGGGCGCTCGCTCGCACATTAAAGCGGTTCTGTCGGGCGAAAAAGGCAGCTCAATTCAAATATCTGGGACATCTCGCTATATGGCATAACCGCTCATAGCCCTGACCTCATTTAGGCGCGTGTTAGCTCTTTGGTTTTCGAGCTGTGCTCTCACGCACCATCACAGAATATCCTAAATCAACAACGGGCATTTCAGGTTCATCACCTTGCAGAGTTTGCAGCAACATTGTTGCAGCCATGCGGCCCATTTCTTCGCGGTAGGTTTTGACGCTGGTAATCGCTGGGTAAGCGGCGGCCATCATCTCTAGGTCGTTAAAACCACAAATTCCCATATTGTTTGGAACATCTATGCCTCTGTGCAGACATTCAAATACTGCTCCGAGCGCCAAGTCATCATTGTTACACAGCACGGCATCTGTATCAGGCGTATGCTCCAGCAACCGAGCCATTAAATCTCGGCCAAGCGCAGCCGAAGATGGCGCAGGCGTCGTCAAAATGCGGTTCGGGTCAAAAATGCCAGCAGCCCGCGTGACATCTTCAAACCCTTCCATGCGCCGCTGCGTCCGTGGATCAATTCGTGCTGCCAAAAACCCAGGACGCTTATATCCGCGATCAATCAAATGCCGTGTTGCTGCGCGTGCACCGTCGCTATGGGAAAACCCCACCATCATATCGATAGGCGATGCACCAATTTCCATAATTTGAACGATGCGGCACGGTGCATTTTTTAAGAGTTCGCGTGTTTTGTTGGTTTGATCGATTCCTGAAACAATTAATCCGGCAGGTCGCTGGCTTAAAAAAGTGCGTGTCAACGCCTCTTCCGTTTCTGCCACATAGCGTGAATTACCCAATTGCACCTGCCATTGGCTATCTTCAATCACGCCGTAAATACCGCGCATCACATCTGCAAAAACATTATTGGTCACAGACGGAATGATGACACCAATGACGTTTGTGCGGCCAGCAGCAAGAGCCCGCGCTGCTGGATCGGGCACATAACCCAAACGCTCTATAACGGCGGCAATCTGTTCACGTGATTTAGCTGATACGCGTTCTGGCTCACGCAGCGACCTTGATACGGTCATGGGGCTAACACCAGCCTCACGCGCAACATCTGCAATAGTTACCCCCGTTGATTTCATTATACTTCTAATCCAATCGGCGCTCGAAACTCGCAGTTGGCAACATCTAGTATGTAATTTATCACTTGACAAATGTTAGCGCTACCATTTTATTGCCTATGGAGGAAATTTTACAATGAATGCGAGCGCGACATCGCCATCAATCATCATTATGGGTGTCTGCGGCGCAGGTAAATCTGCTATCGGCGCAGCTTTGGCGAAACATATAAATCGCCCATTTGTTGAAGCGGACGACTTTCATTCAACCTCAAACCGCACAAAAATGACGAACGGTATCGCACTCACAGATGCAGACCGCACCCCGTGGCTTGAAGCCGTTGCTAAAACTGCACTTGCAGCGAATGACGGCATCAATCCTGTGATTGCATGCTCAGCTCTCAAGCGCTCATACCGAGAGCTACTCAGCACTCAGCTTTCTGGCGCGCTATTCATACATTTGAGCGCTGACCGTAACATTTTAGCCGAGCGACTACAGGCGCGAAAATCTCATTTCGTCGGCGTGGCGTTACTTGAAAGCCAGCTGGCCTCTCTTGAACCATTGGCAAAAGAGGAAAATGGCATAACGCTCGACTGCAACCAGCCTTTGACGACGATCATAGAACAGATCGTCACATACCTCGATAATGCCCATAAAAACGGCTTGAGGGTCAATGTCAGCCAACAATTTACTGGCTGAGAACGAAAACACATGCAACGGAGGAAAACCGCATGATAAACAAAATTTCAAAACTCGCACTTGTCGGCTTAGTAAGCGCAGCAATGTCAGTTTCTGCCTATGCGCAGGAAATGACATTGAAGTTCCAATCTTCAGACCCTGCTGGCAACCCGAACTTCATCCTTCAACAAGGGTGGGCTGAGATTGTTGCTGAAAAGTCAGGCGGCAAGATTGCTATTGAATTATTGCCCGTTGAATCGATCGTCGCGCATAATGAAACTCAAGACGCCATAGCCGCAGGTATTTTGGATGGCCATATTACCGATACATCTTACTTCGCAGGTAAAGACCCAGCTTTTGGCCTAGTTGCAAACCCAGTTGGCGCATGGTCAGCGCCTGAAGAAATGTTCACATTCATGAACGAAGGCGGCGGCAAGGAGCTAATGAATGAATTGTTGGAGCCATATGGCCTTCATTTCATTGGCGCAACAACTCCAGGTCTGGAAGCATTTGTTTCCAAGGTGCCACTTAACGGCGTTGATGACCTTAAAGGCTTAAAACTCCGCGCACCAGAAGGACTTGTTCAACAAGTATTTGCAGCCGCAGGTGCTTCACCGGTGAACTTACCTGGCTCTGAAGTGTTTACTTCGCTTGATAAGGGCGTGATCGACGCGGCAGATTATTCTGTATTTTCAACAAACCAAGCGCAGGGCATGCATGACGTTGCAACAAACCCTGTATATCCGGGCTTCCACTCCATGCCACTGGTTGAAATTTCAATGAACAAGGCAAAATGGGACGCCTTGCCGGATGAAACGAAAGCCATGCTTGAAGAAAGCGTACGCGAATTTGCGCAAAACCAAGTTGCGGCACTTGCTGCTAAAGACATGGAAGCTGTTGAGGCTGCCAAAGCCGGTGGCAAAGTTACCATTTCAAACTGGTCAGCGGAAGAACGTGCGAAATTCCGTACTATCGCCACAGGCGAATGGGCGAAAGTTGCAGAGCGCTCTGAAAACTCCCAAAAAGTCTATGACGTTTTGACTAAATACCTGAAAGAAAACGGCCTAATGCAATAAGCGTTGGCTAACAAGGAATCGGGCATTTTGCCCGATTCTCTTATGCGGGGAGGCTAAAATGCCCAAAACAGAAAAAACGGTTCATGACAATGTTGATCCGGGCGCCATTCAGCAAGCAGGTTGGCTGGGTCGCTGGATTGATCGTATTGGTATTATCTTTGCTACTGGCATCGTTCTATCCGTACTGATCCTGATGAACGAAGTTATCTTGCGCTATGTATTCAATGCACCGACCATTTGGGCGCATGAGACCACGATTTTTCTTTGCGGGATGGCCTTCATCTATGGCGGGCTATATTGCACCGCGCGTAACAGCCACATCCGTGTCGTTTTAATTTACGATGTCATACCGCCGCGCATTCGGCGCATCTTTGACATCATCATTTCTATTGTTTGCGCCGCCGCTAGCGCCATGTTTGCTTGGGCAGCCTATACAATGGTTTTGCGTGCAGCTTTTCGACCAGACGGCAGCATAAGACTAGAGCGCTCTGGAAGCGCTTGGGACCCTATCTTTCCGGGAACCGTAAAGATTTTTCTACTCGTTATTATGGCTGTGATGGCCGTTCAATTTATTATTCTTGCCTATAATTACGCGCGGGGTCGCAACTAGTGGAATTCTTTGGCTCATTTCAAGAACTCGGTATTGGAGGCGGCACATTTTTAATGTTCGCCATGCTGCTGGGTTTACTCGTAACCGGCATTCCATTGGCCTATGTTACTCTCCTCGTTGCACTTATCTTCGCACTCGGCTGGTTTGGCCCTATGGCTGTGCCCCTGATAACAAGCCGCGTTTACTCGTTTGTTTCATCATTTGTGTTTGTTTCAGTGCCAATGTTCGTGCTTATGGCAGCAATACTTGATCGCTCTGGCATCGCACGTGATCTGTTTGATGCTATGCGTCTTGTTGGCGGCCGTCTTCGCGGCGGCATTGCTATTCAAACCATTTTCGTTGCTGTTATTTTGGCCGCCATGAGCGGCATTATTGGCGGCGAAGTTGTTCTGCTTGGGCTTGTGGCCCTGCCCCAAATGCTGCGCCTTGGCTATGACAAACATCTGGCAATTGGCGTGGTTTGCGCAGGCGGTGCACTTGGCACGATGCTACCCCCCTCTATTGTTCTGATCATCTACGGCTTAACAGCCAATGTTTCCATCGGCGATCTATTCACCGCATCATTTT
The DNA here is from genome assembly GCF_000620605.1 of Ahrensia sp. 13_GOM-1096m. Lineage (NCBI taxonomy): Bacteria > Pseudomonadati > Pseudomonadota > Alphaproteobacteria > Hyphomicrobiales > Ahrensiaceae > Ahrensia > Ahrensia sp. 13_GOM-1096m. The sequence continues at coordinate 101,359 of NZ_JIAX01000006.1, read as the reverse complement.
TGCCAGCGCTTATGCTTGCGGGCTTCTATGTAATTTATATCCTTGTGCGGGCTCATTTAAACCCGGCTATGGCCCCCATTCCTGAGCAAGACGATGAAACGCCTATGAGCGAGAAGCTTCGTCTTTTAAAAGGGCTTATTCTACCGCTTCTCGTTGTGGCCTGCGTCTTAGGCTCGATCTATGGCGGCATTGCCAGTGTTACAGAGGCATCGGCGGTCGGTGTTGCTGGCGTATTACTTTCAACCATCATTCGCGGTGAATTCACGCTAGACCTTTTGAAGGGTGCTGCGCTGCAAACGCTTCAGACGGTCGGCATGATCGTTTGGATCGGTATCGGTGCAAGTGCCCTTGTTGGCGTCTTTAACCTGATGGGCGGCATCAATTTCGTGTCTGATTTAATCACAGGCATATCTGATAACCGCGTTATCATCTTGCTCTTCATGATGCTTATCTTGTTCGTCTTGGGCATGTTCCTTGATTGGGTCGGCATCGCGCTTTTGACAATGCCAATATTCGTGCCCATCATTTCAGAGTTAGGGTACGATCCTGTTTGGTTTGGTGTGGTGTTCTGTATGAACATGCAGGTATCATTCTTGTCACCGCCATTTGGACCTGCTGCGTTTTATTTGAAAAGCGTTGCACCGCCAGACATTTCACTGGCGACAATTTTCAAATCGCTTCTGCCGTTCATTGCATTGCAAATCTTGGCACTGGCAATGCTGATCATATTCCCTGGAATTACAGGTCGGTAAAATATCAAAACGCACAACGCGGCATGGTTCTGCATGACCAGTACAAGACCATGTCGCGTGCCATATCAGTTGATATGTGCACTTTATAGCCGAACTCTGCGTTACAGTTGACCTAATCTTAAGGTTTAAATGACAATTCTATTTGCCACCCATCGGGAATATTCCGTTGCGGTAACGCTTATCTAACTGGTTGGCGTCCAGCTTAATAAGCCTGCGATTCTTCATGAACAGAAGATCGCTAGAAGGCAAAATGTAATTCGGACTTTGCCGTCACTGTTCTGGTGCGGCTTTTTATTGGTGAAACGACTTGATCGAAGAATTCACAATCGAACGTATCATGGAAGTGTCCGGCGTTGGTGGCTGGCAATTGGATCTTAAGAACAATAAACTTGAGTGGACTAGCCAAACCAAAAGAATACACGGCGTGCCGTTGGATTATGAACCAAATATAGAAGCAGCAATCGAGTTCTATCATCCCGATGATCGCGTGATCATAGCAAAAGCTGTCGCCACCGCGATTGAGGAGCAATCTTCGTGGGATTTAAAGCTGCGAATAATCAGAGCAGACGGCGAACAAATTCGCATCCGTACTCTTGGCGAAGTTAAGACTGATACACAGAATAATCTACGTATCTTCGGCACAGTTCAGAGCATTGAAGACACAGAACAAGAGCTGAATAAGCTTCAATCAATCTTTGATAATGTTGATCATGGACTTAACGTGTTTGACGCCCAAGGCCGGTTGCGGTTCTGGAATCAGCAATATCTTGATCTTTTCAACAAGCCCGAAGGCGAAATCTATGAGGGCATGACCCTTCTAGAGATTCTTAGTTGCGAGTTTGAACGTGGCGATTTCGTTGGCGATCCAAAAATATTTAGTGAAGCCTTGCTTGAAGACATGGCGGCCAATCACGGCACAGTACAAACTGGGACGATCAATGGCTTTCGCACAATTCAAACAATCAACCGCCCACTTCCGGAAGGTGGTTGGGTTTGCACACACCATGACATTTCAGAAGCAAAGCAGGCAGAAACAAAGCTAGCTTATGCTGCGCATCATGATTCTTTGACATCATTGCTCAACAGACATGCGTTCGAAAACGAATTTAAAGAGCTGATAGAATCTCATCTTAATGTTGTCATGGTGATCATTGACCTTGATGATTTTAAGCCCGTTAACGATCAATATGGACACGCATCTGGTGACCAATTGCTCAAACTCTTCGCCTTTAGAATGAGTGAACATTACGGTGAATTGGCTATTGTTGCGCGGCTTGGCGGTGATGAATTTGCCGTAGCCTATGTCACGAAACACATAGATGTTGAGAAAATAAAAGCTGATCTGACAAAGCTAAAAGCCAGCCTCATGCGTGAAGCGCTCATTCGCGGGCAAACAATCAAGCCTGCGGCCAGTATTGGCTGCGCATTTGGGCAAGGCGGCAAGATTACACGCGAAGAGCTTTTTCATCAGGCGGATATGGCTATGTATCGTGCCAAAGCGCGCGGTGGTAATTCGTTTGAAATCTTTGATGAACGTATGGCCGCAGAACTTAAGCTTAGAGATGAAGAAAACCATGCGATTATTGAAGCCTGCCGCAATAACCAATTAGAATTTCATTTTCAGCCTATCTGTTCTTTTCAAACAGGCGCCCGAATTGGGTTTGAAATGCTTGTGCGCTGGCCTGAGAAAAGCGGCCTTTGGTTCCCTGCAGACCGCATTATCAGCGTTGCAGAGGAACACCGCCTCATTGATCTATTGGGCAAATATGCAATTAGCTGCGCCTTGAGCAACATTAAGGCTTATGGGTTAACCGAAAAAATTTCCGTCAACGTATCACCGCTCCAATTGGGTAAAGGTGAACTTTTGGCGCATGTTAAAGCTGCAATAAAACGCACAGGTGTTAATCCGGCACAATTAGAATTAGAGCTAACGGAAAGCTCAGTCTTGCTAGATGTCAACGGCGCGATGGAAGAGCTTATCGAGCTCAAGAAGCTTGGCATTACCATCGCTATTGACGATTTCGGCACCGGTTTTGCAACGCTTGATTATCTTAATATGTTCCCGTTTGATCGCTTGAAAATTGATCGCTCTTTTGTTCTGAAACTGCTTCGGGATCAGCAATCAGGCGCCATCATTAGCGCCGTTGCAGCATTAGCACGCAATATTGGCATGGAAACAACGGCTGAAGGTGTCGAGACGCAAGAGCAATATGATATTTTGCGTGCTTCGGGCTGCACACATGCACAAGGCTACTTGCTTGGTAAACCTGCTCCATTGTCAACGTTTTTCAATCATGCGACCAAACTATACGCATAACGTCTGAAACTAATCAGAAATCGTTTCCAAGCATCCCGTCTTGAAGCGCTGCATAGACGCGCGCATTGGACGTGCACATTGGACGTGCACATTGGACCCGCACCCTACATGTTTCGGCATGCTACGGCCTGTGAGACGTTGGCCGACAATGGTGCAAAGCTTCGCAACAACCAAATGCTAAGCTGTTATTTACAATTTTATGAAAAATTAAGCGAAGTAGGAAGTCGCAGCTGCGGCAAAACAAGGGCCTATCTAATGACAAATTTGATGAACCACTTCGCTAATCTTGCAGACCGTCTTGTTCCCGATGAGATGCGAGGCGACATCAATGAGCTCAAACGCGTTCGAATGTTTATTATCTCGCATTTGCTCGGCCCATTTTTAGGCTTCCCTATTTTCCTGTTCTTATTTGTAAATGACCCGGCCCCATGGCCGCATGTTCACATCCCAACAGCAGCACTTGCTATGTTCTGGGCTTTTATAATCGCACTAAAACTGTTTCCTAATTGGTACAGCACGCTTGCGCTCGCCTCGACCGTGAACTTAAACTTCATCATTCTGTTTACAGCATATCAATATGGCGGTGCGAGCTCACCGTTCTTGATGTGGTTCTTGCTGACACCACTGCTCGCCTTTTTCTACTTAGGCTCCGGCATAAAAACCAGCGTGGCAACGCTTTTACAGATCTTTGGCGGCGTCGGCGTTTTCTACACGGTCTACTTGCTTGATGGTTCTTTTCCGCAGCACATTCCTCTTGAAGATATGGTTGGCGTGACCATGCTATCGTTGATTTGTGCTTCGATGTATATCTTCTTTATGTCGAGCTATTATGCATCTGTTGTCGACTCACAATCAGGATTGCTACGCGAAATCGCCCGTCACCAAGCAACGCTCGATGATCTAAAGTTTGCAAAAGAAGAAGCCGAACGCGCCAACAGTGCAAAGTCTGATTTCCTAGCTAAAATGAGCCATGAGCTACGCACGCCGCTCAACGCAGTATTGGGCTATTCTGAGATATTGCTGGAAGATGCCGAGTTGGATGGCAATGGTGAGCAAATTGCTGATTTGCAGAAGATTAGTGCAGCTGGCAAGCATTTGCTTGCGATGGTCAATGACATCTTGGATATTTCAAAAATTGAAGCGGGCAAAACCGACCTGTATATCGAAGAGGTCGACATCGATCAGATGATAAGCGAAATCGAGATGACTGCTCGACCGCTTGCAGCTAAAAACACCAACACTTTTGTCATTGAGAAAAGCGAACAATTAGGCGCTGCCAAAATTGACTTGACCAAAACGCGCCAAGCCATTTTCAACCTTTTGTCTAATGCTTCTAAGTTCTGTCAGAATGGTAAAATTATATTGACCGCAACGAAGGATTTTACTGGCGACGTTCCGATGTTGAAAATTGCGGTATCAGATACCGGTGTTGGCATCACAGAAGAGTCACTGGCAACCTTGTTTCAGAATTTCAGCCAAGCCAACGCAGCTGTTAATGCCAAATTTGGTGGCACTGGCCTTGGCCTATCGCTAAGCCGAAATCTATGCCGCCTCATGGGCGGCGATATCACCGCAACCAGTACAATCGGTGAAGGATCGGTCTTTACAATCACCGTTCCACTTGAAGTCGCTGATAACGCAGGAAGCGAAGAAGAAGAAAACGAAGACCACAGCCAGACTGATGCGGCCTTGACGAATGCTGCCTCTGATTTGCGTGCATTCCAAGAAGGCGATGCGGGCTTATCGGCAAGTGCAACGCCACACAGTGCGCCAAGAGTTTTGGTCATTGATGACGATAAGGGATATTTGAACCTCGTTGATCGTATATTGCGCAAAGAAGGGTACAGCCCTGTTCTGAGCGATCAACCAGCCAGTGCTATGCAGCTTGCAAGAGCCGTCAAGCCTCAACTTATTATGCTTGATGTCCTCATGCCTGAAATCGATGGTTGGGCAGTTGTCGAAATATTGAAATCATCGCCTGACACAGCATCAATTCCACTTTTGATGGTAAGTGTGATCGATGGCCCGCAAACTGGCAGCAGCAATCTCGTAGACGCATTTATTCCTAAACCAATAGACAGCAAGCAATTGATCAAAAGTATTAACAGTTTGCTTAAGAGAGATGCTGCATAAGCAACATCCAGACAGGGTAATTTTATGAGCACAACAGTACTAATTGTAGAGGACCATCCGGTTAACCGAGATATTATCGGACGGCGCCTTTCAAAACGGGGCTACACAATTCGTTACGCAGTCGACGGTCCGTCCGGCGTGGAAGGTGCTGTAGAGTTTAACCCTGACATCATACTGATGGACATAGGGCTTGGCGAAATGGATGGCTGTGAGGCCACACGTAGGATTAAAGCCAACCCAACTACGACAAACATTCCGATCATCGCTTTGACCGCGAGTGCGTTTGAAACAGACCGGACGCGCGCATTAGAAGCTGGCTGTATTGACTTTGATACAAAGCCGGTCGATCTGCCAAGATTGCTCATTAAAATGAACCGCGCACTTTTGGTTCAATAAAAGCCAACTTATCTTTTCTAATAAGCATCAAACAAAAGGCCTGATAAATTTTATCATGCCTTTTTCATTGTTGTAATATTGGCTGTCTGCCTGATGGATCAATCACACCGTAACTAAGCTGCGGCATTCACCTCATCCGACAATAAAGTCATGCGCAATTGTGCAATCTCAATCGGCTTCTGCAATGCAAAAGGAGCATTTAATCCCAGTGAAATTGCTTTAACCCGCGTTTCCTCAAGTATCTCGGGGTCTTGCCCCGAGATGATGAGTATTTTCCCAGCGTATTTTGCATTTGCCAATAGAATTAATAAGTCATTTGCATCAAGATTTGGCATGCGAATGTCAATTGAAAGAACATCCGGTGCTAATGCACTCGCCAAATTCAAAACCCCGCGAGAGTCAGATGTGGCAAAGGCTTCGTATCGACAGCGTTCGGCAACGCGAACGATCAATTCAGCCGATGACACATCATCGTCAATTGCTAGAAGTCTTGGTTGGCGAATCCCAATCATGCTGCGTTCCGTACGCTAGCGTCAGCATCTTTCGTAATGCTAAAGCGTGATTTGATAAGTGATGGATGTTGATCACAAAGCATCAAGTATTCTTTTTCGCCGCTACGCATTGCTTTGAGCATAAGTTGTACCAACTCATCAACATCAGAGAATGAGTGGTCAGACATTACCTGCACACGGAAGCGTGCGCCGCCCTGCGGTACAGCTGGGTACTCCACCAAGTTTGCAATGGCACCAAGATTGCTCAAATCGCGTGATGCAATACGAGCAAGGCCTTCAGCACCAACGAGTACTGGCACGATAGCAGATGGATCACCAAGTGTTTCCAAACCTACCTTGCCCATTTCAGCACGCATATAGAGAATGTTGTCCATCAGTTTGCGGCGACGGGCTGTCCCCTCGGCGCTATCAACAATATTCAGTGCAGTCATCACTGTTGCGGCCTGCACTGGAGACAAGGCGTTTGAGAATGTCTGTGTTGCTGAATAATATTTTAAGTACTCAGCGGTGGCGCGATCTTTGACAGAAATAAACCCGCCATTAGATGCAAATGTTTTCGAGAAGCTTCCGATAATGATATCGACTTCTTGCAATACATTCTGAAGACCCATATGGCCGCGGCCATCATCGCCCATTGAACCGAAGTCATGTGCACAATCAACCAAAAGAGTTGCTTCATATTCGTCGCACAATGCACGGATTGAACCGATATCCGGTGTATCTGAATGCATTGAGAACAAGCTTTCAGTGACAATCAAAATGCCATTGTCTTTATCGACTGCACGGATTTTTTGAAGACGGCGTTCCAAAGCGCGCAAGTTCAAATGACCATGGAAATGGATGTTCCGTGTTGATGCACGCGCACCTTCCTGGAGGCAAGAATGCGCGAGAATATCAAGAACAACATGATCATCAGGGCGAACAAAACCCTGAATGGCAGCATAGCCCGCTGACCAGCCTGTTGGGTAAAGAACAGTTTCGCGGTCATAAAGAAATTCAGAAATACGTTTTTCAAGAGCCAATGAATGACGTGTATTTCCAAGAAGAGCCGCTGAACCAGCGCTATGTACGCCGTACTCTTTAATCGCTTCGATTGCAGCTTCTTTTACATCAGGATGCGACGCTAAGCTCAAATAATCTTGAGAAGCGAAATTGACGCCTTTGACCAATGAGCCATCGTCATTTTTTGCTTCACAATGTGTTTTTGGTGCTGTCGCTGTCGATTTAGCATAAGGCCAAAGGTCCGAAGCGCGGCGAATTTCCTGCCAATCAAAAAATCCATCCGTACGGTGAATTATGTCAGTGCCTGTGAAAGCGCGATAATCACGTAAGCTTCCCTGCAGCGCTTCACTTGTTATTTTTTTAGAATTATTTTCCATCATTTTGCCCAACTTTATTTGCCCACTTTTATTATATTGCTAAAACATAGGGTAAACGTCTGAAAACAATGATAAAAATTGAGGTAAACTGAAATTCACTCCGTTAGATAAAAACGAGCAGTTACTTGCAACCATTCGTTAATCATAATCCAGAAATGTATAAAATTATGACTTAACGTCAGCCCAAAAGAAACGCTGGGTTAACGACACGAATATATTGTCGCTCTGAATATGATGGTGACACGATGAATAAATACAATGACTATAAGTCAAGGCTGCATAGTATGATTGCACCCTATTGCATTGACCGTAAGCGTCGGCGCCAACTCATGGCTAGCCAGTTAAACGGCCTATTGGAAATGGTGCCAATTGGAACGGCAGGCGCAGTTTTATCAGTGTTTTTGCTGACGAATATGATGCAAGGAACATCGGTCGTAAAAGTTGCTTTAATCGTATCTGCATTCATTTTTGTTTATCAGTTTATGGCGCTGCGCGCTTACCTTGTCGCGCGACAACAAGAAGCGCGTAGAGAAGCCAGCGTAAAAATCATTAAGCGTCTCGTGTTGCGTGCTGGCGTGCACGGTGTCCTCTGGGGCGGCTTGTGCTACCTCGTAATTTCTAGTGCCGACAATGCGGATCTTTTTGTTAGCGGCATGATTTTAGGTGGCACACTGCTTATCACGTCATTTTGCTATCGATCCGTTCCTCAGGCGAGTTTAACCTTCATTGCCGTTAGCGGAGTTTTCTTAGCTTTAGGCCTTTTTAGCCGCCCTGAAGTCATTGGCATTGCTCATATCGTCGGCCTTATCCTTGCCTATTACACGCTTGTTCCAGCAATGGTTTTGCAGCAATCGAAAGAGTTTTTTACACGCTGCATAAATGAGCTTAACAGCAATGAAGAAGCTGAAATATCCAACGCGCTTTTAAACCGCTTTGAAGAAACCGGACATGATTGGTTCTGGGCAACAGATGAAAATGGATATTTGGAACGTGCTTCTGATAATTTGCGCGGTTTCCTTAGCACCGTAAATAGCGCATTCTCTGACACAAGCACAAGCATACAGCTTGCCGATTTTGATCCAGACAATAGCGGCAGCTTATCTTCAGCACTGACCGCTCGCCAAGATTTTGAAGACTTAGGATTAAGAATAGACCTTGAAGATGGCAAACATTGGGTTTCATTTTCTGGGCGAACGATCACACGAGATGATGGCTCATTTGGCGGCTTTGCAGGTGTTTGCGCAGATGTCACAAAGGCAAGATTGGCTGAAGAAAAAATTGTCGAGATGGCGATTATTGACGGTTTGACTGGACTGCACAATCGGACAAGCTTTTATAAAGATATCGACGCGATGGTGCGCCGCCTTGAGCGATACGCGACACCATTTACTTTGTTGTTTCTTGATCTTGATAAATTTAAACTCGTCAACGATTCCTATGGCCATCATGTCGGCGATGCGTTGTTGAAAGAAGCTTCAAGTCGTATTCGCTCTGTATTGCGGGACAAAGATGTTGTTGGCCGTCTAGGCGGCGATGAATTTGCAATACTCGTGCAGGAAACCAATGACCCCGTTTTCGTTGCCAAATTGGCGGCGCGCATCATTCAAATTGTTTCTGAACCTTATGAAGTTGAAAACGAGACCCTTTATATTGGCCTGAGTATTGGCATTGCGATGGCGCCGATACATGGCACGCAACGTGAACAATTATTGCGCAATGCCGACTTGGCATTGTATCGCGCTAAAGATGATGGACGCGGTGTCTTCCGCTATTTTGAAGCCCAGATGGATTTCGAACAGCGCGAACGCAGAATGCTCGAACAAGAAATGCGTCAGGCTTTAACTGACAATGAATTTGAGATGAAGTTCCAGCCGATGATCAGCACGCAAAGCGGGCGCGTTACCTGTATGGAAGCCTTGATCCGCTGGAACCACTCAATTCGCGGGCCGCTGCCACCAGATGAATTTATTTCTATTGCCGAACAATCAAACTTGATCGTCGATGTTGGACGCTGGTCAATAAAATCAGCTTGTAACACTGCACTTACTTGGCCAGAAGATGTGAAAGTCGCGGTCAACATCTCAGGCATGCACTTCATGCGCTCGGATATTGTTGGCGATGTAAGACACGCCCTTGAAGAATCAGGCATCACGCCATCAAGGCTTGAGGTTGAAATAACCGAAAGCATTCTGATTGATAATAACGGTGAAACGGTCACCAAACTTAGCGGATTACGGGCGCTGGGCGTCAGTATCGCAATGGATGATTTTGGAACTGGCTATTCAAGCTTAGGATATTTGACTCGCTTCAAATTTGACAGATTGAAGATCGACAAATCATTTCTTATGGGAATGGAAGAGAACGAAAATCGAAAAGCAATTGTTTATGCCATTTCTGCGCTCGGCGAAAATCTTCACATCGACATCACTGTTGAAGGTGTCGAAACACGAGAACATGTTGAGTTTTTGAAAACGATCCACTGCGATCAGGCGCAAGGTTATTACTATTCCAAGCCTATTCCAGTTGATGAAGTTCCCGCATTTTTGTTGCGCACGTTCTCCGAAGCAATTTCAACACGCCCTCCAGCAACTATAAAAGGCACTACCGCTGCGTAATATTAAATGCGTTATCTAATTCTTAGGTGTCGTAATTAATAGTTTGGAAACCATATTCATTCATTTTGTGTCCAAGAAATTTTATTTGGAACAAGATTATGCATATTTTAAAATATGGCCTTCTCATCGCCGCTTTATCTACAGGTTCAGCATCTGCCGCAGATAGCCAATCTGCTCTAGCAGATGCTAATTTTGACCAGCGCTGGTCTTGGTCCGGCTTTAATGTCGGTGTCATTGCGGGCTATGGCACACAATCTGACGAACAGGTTTTGCCAGGCGGCACGGTTTATGCGGCTGCAGAAGGTGAAGGCGACGTATATGGCGCCTTTATCGGTTATAGCCACCAAATGGGAAACTTTGTTGCCGGCATTGAAGGTTCGTACCAAAAATACGACACGATGTTTAGAGACAATGATCGAGTTACAATTGAAGATATGTGGTCGGTTACAGCACGTTTAGGTTATGCAATCGACAGGTTTCACGGCTATGCATTTATTGGCGGCGCAATGGGCAATACAACATCTCCAAATACGATATTAGAGGGCCGTGACATTGGGCTTGTCTATGGCGCAGGCTTGGATGTTGGTTTGACGGAAAACCTCTATGCTGGCGTACAGTATCAACGTCATGAATTCGATGACTTTGCGGATCTACCTTTGCCCGTCGACATCAATGCATCAATGAACACATATACGTTCCGCCTTGGATATAAATTCTAATCTGACCGAGCGAAACGATTTCAAATCGAGCCTGCAAGGTTCACTTCAAATCGGTAAAATTATTCAAGCCCGCACACAGTTCAAACCGTGGCGGGCTTTTTCTTTGTCATTTAGCCGCCAGAGATTTAACGCACATCTTCTTGAGCCGCTTATTCTCGTCATCCATCGCTTTCATGCGTGAAATCAAGGGTGCATCCATCCCGCCATATTTCGCACGTCAATTATAGAAGCTTGCATTGCTCATGCCGTGACACGTCCAGCTTGCAACAAGGCTGTTTGAATCCACGCGTTCATATAGATGTCATGTAGCAGGCATACCTGTGAGGATTAACATCGCTGACATCCATTGGAGCAGAAAATGGTTCTTAAGTTTTCAAAACTTTTATCTCTAACTACCTCGCTGGCAATCTTAGCATCAGGCGTTGCACATGCTGACACCATGGAAGATCTTATTGCTGCAGCAAAAGCTGAAGGCACATTAACAACAATCGCTCTACCGCACTCTTGGTGTAACTATGCCGGCGTTATCGCTGCATTCAAAGCCAAATATGGTTTAGAAGTAAACGAGCTAAACCCCAACGCAAGTTCGGGTGACGAAATCGAAGCAATCAAAGCAAATAAAGACAATACTGGGCCTCAGGCTCCAGATGTTATCGATGTTGGTCTATCATTTGGCCCTGCCGCGAAAAAAGACGGCTTGATCCAAGCTTACAAAGTCTCAACTTGGGACTCTATTCCAGATTCAGTCAAAGATGCTGATGGTTTTTGGTATGGCGATTATTACGGCGTTCTTGCGCTTGGTTCAAACAAAGACTTTGTGTCTGAAGCACCAACAAGCTTTGCAGATTTGAAAGACCCTAAATTCAAAAATTCAATATCTATTCAAGGTGATCCACGTACTGGCAATAGTACAATGATGACTGTTTATGCCGCTGGCATATCAACAGGTGCAACTGCTGGCGGTGACGCAGCTACTGCTGGCATCGCTTACTTTAAAGATCTAAAAGAAAGCGGTAATCTTGTTGCAGCAAACGGCAACGCACAAAACTTAACACAAGGCGCAACCCCCGTCATTGCAGACTGGGACTACAACATTCTTGCAATGCGTGACAAATTAGCTGGCAACCCACCCGTTGAAGTAACGATCCCAACTGACGCTGTCATTGCAGGTGTTTATGTTCAGGCAATTTCAGCCTATGCACCACACCCAAATGCAGCCAAACTTTGGATGGAGTTCCTTTACTCTGACGAAGGTCAGATTGAATATCTAAAAGGTTACTGTCACCCAATCCGTTTCAACGATATGAATGCTCGCAATGTTATTCCAGCTGACATCATGGAAAAACTCCCCGACGCTGCATCTTATGCAAACGCGATTTTTCCAAGCCTCGAAGAGCAATCTGCCGCTAAAGCGGTTGTTGCTGACACTTGGGCAACGGAAATGGGCGCTCAATAATCGTCCTTGTTAATCTTGGATGCCGACTTCTCGTCGGCGTCCATTTGCACGACTGCATAACGCAAGCGAGTTCCAAATGTCATTTAACGCGACAATGCCCTATGAGGCCGTGCAAACTGGCCATACCCCGCCCCCGAAAAAGAACCTTGTCAAACCGGACTTGAATTGGCTTGGCGTTGTGCCTTTTTTCCTCTTTGCTGCGATGTTTCTTATCGGCCCTGTGCTTTATTTGGTAACTGGCGCTTTTCAAAATACCGACGGTGATTTTACCTTCGCAAATATCATCGCTCTGGGCAGCGATAATATAGTTGCCAGCTTTTTGCTTTCAATAAAACTTAGCTTTGTGTCAGCCTTTATTGGTGCTCTTTCCGGCCTTTTATTAGGCTGTGCTGTTATCTTAGGCGGCCTGCCAAAATGGGTGCGCCATGCCTTTATGACTTTTTCCGGCGTTGCATCAAACTTTGCTGGCGTTCCGCTTGCTTTTGCTTTCATTGCAACTTTGGGCCGTTTGGGTTTAGTCACAATTCTGATGCGTGATTTATTTGGCATCAATATTTATAATGATCTTGGCTTCACGCTTTTTTCCTTCTTTGGCCTTGCTCTCGCCTATCTGTATTTTCAACTGCCCTTGATGTTTCTCATGATCACGCCTGCGCTTGATGGTCTAAAGGCAGAATGGAGAGAGGCGGCAGAAACTCTTGGCGCAACGCGCCGGCAATATTGGCAAATGGTGGCGCTTCCGGTGTTAATGCCTTCTATTCTTGGCTGCTTTTTATTACTTTTCGCCAACGCCTTTGGAACCTTGGCCACGATTTACGCTTTGACCGGATCCAGCTTTGATGCGGTTCCAATTATTCTGTTCCAGCAAATTCGCGGAAATGTTCTTTATAATCCAAATCTTGGCTATGCAGTTGCGCTCGGGATGGTGGTCATAATGGGTGTTTCAAATACGCTTTATTTGATCTTGCGAGCACGCGCGGAAAGATGGCAAAAATGAAAAAGCCTTTTCCAATTATGCCGACATTAATTGCGCTTATGTCAGCGCTATATTTTCTCGTGCCGCTGTATGCCACGTTCTTGTTTTCATTGAAGATGACACGCGGCGAATATAGTTTTGCCTCTTATCGCTCAGTGCTCAACAGTTCGATATTTATAGACACAATTACATTTTCAACCATTGCATCGCTTTGCGCAATTGTTATTGGCACTGTTATCATCGTGCCAACGGCCTATTGGGTTCGATTGAAACTCCCACACATTAGACCGGTCATCGAGTTCATCAGCCTGCTGCCGCTAGTTGTACCACCTGTAGTTTTGGTTTTCGGATATATTCGTGTTTTTGGCTCTAACTCTTGGTTGCCATTAGCAGGCAGCGACCAGGGCACCAACTTATTGTTAGTTTTTGGCTATGTGGTTATGTCGATGCCCTATATGTTTAGAGCTATAGACAATGGCATGTCCGTCATTGACATTAAAACGCTCACCGAAGCTGCGGAAAGCCTTGGCGCTTCTCGCATCCGCACTATTGCTTTTGTTATCTTTCCAAATGTACGCGGCGCAATCATGTCGGGCGCATTTTTAACCTTCTCAATTTCATTGGGCGAGTTCGTCCTTGCAAGCCTGCTCAACCGCCCCGCCTTTGGCCCTTACCTTGTTCAGCTTGGTCAAGACCGCGCCTACGAACCTGCCGCCCTTGCAATTATGGCCTTTGCCTTCACATGGGCCTGTATGGCGCTCATGCAACTATTTGCGGTCAAAAAACCAGGGTCGCGCTGGTTTCCAAGGCTCAGCATTAAATTATATAAGAAAGTTGAAGCATGAGCTTTGTCAATATTTCCAATGTCGTCAAAAGCTTTGGCACCAACACTGTTGTCAAAGGCTTTGATCTGGCAGTTGAAAAAGGTGAGTTTGTTTCTTTTCTTGGACCGTCAGGCTGTGGGAAAACGACTGTTTTGCGCATGATTGTTGGGTTTGAAACACCTTCAAGCGGCAGCATCACAATCGGCGGCAAAGATGTAACAAACGTTGCCCCCAATAAGCGCAATATTGGCATGGTCTTTCAGGCTTATGCGCTGTTTCCAAATATGAGTGTTTTCGACAATATTGCCTTCGGTCTAAAAATATCAGGCATGACAAAACAGGCTGTTTCAGCGCGTGTTGAAGAGATGCTCAAGCTTATTGGCCTTACCCATCTAGCTAGCCGCTTCCCCTATGAAATGTCTGGCGGCCAGCAGCAACGTGTCGCTCTAGCACGCGCTTTAGCGCCCAAGCCGGATGTACTTTTACTTGATGAACCGCTTTCTGCATTGGACGCAAAAATTCGTGTTTCACTGCGCGAAGAAATTAGAGACATTCAAAAAAAGCTTGGCATCACAACAGTATTTGTAACCCATGACCAAGAAGAAGCATTGACGATTTCTGACCGTATCGTGGTTATGAATGGGGGGCGCGCCGACCAAATTGGCACTCCCAATCAAATCTATAATAAGCCCGCGACACGTTTTGTTGCTGGTTTTGTCGGCACTCTCAATATCATTGATGCGAAAGTTCACAATCGAGATGACGGCACCGTCCTAATCGGCAGTAAAAAAATACAGCTGAACGATCCTATCGAGCATGTTAAATCAGACGGCATGGTTTCTTTAGCACTGCGCCCTGAGGCATTTTCAATCGTCCCTGATGCTGCAAAGGATGTATCTCTCGATGGTACAGTGACCAGCATAAATTTTCTTGGCTCGGTCATCCGTGCCGTAATGGACGTTGAAGGACGTGAAATATCATTTGATATGTTCAACAATCCTAGCCTGATGCTGCCAGATGTTGGTGACAAAACATCCGTTTATTTCGCCAGCTCAGATATTCTCGCGCTACCAGCTTAAAGCAGACACGATCATTTTCGAATGTTGATGTTAATTGCCCGCGTTCCATCTCAGAAAACGGGCAACCTTCATTCACATTCGTTTACTTGAATTCGTCACACCATATCGGATTACTCCAAGCCTTCTTGCCTGCCGCATCCATAATTGTAACGCGAATCCAAGGTGAAGCGTCAAAGCGTCCAAGGCCGATTTGACCTTTTGTCATTGAATGGCCGTGCTTTGCAACGGCAGCAGACCCTTGACCTTGGATGATAATGGCTGAAACTGAAGAGCATTCAACGTGAAGTTGACGATCTTTGATTTCAATATGATGTAGATTTGGACCCTGAGATGAATAGTAGTTGCCATTTTTTAATGCGGCTAAAAGTTGCTCAGGTTCATTCTTCTCAGCTTTGACCATGACCCATCCGCCAAAATGATCAGGCTCGTAGAAATGCGCATCATCTGTCGCGCATAAATTCAGCTGCTTGCCTTCGCTAAGAAGCAGATCCAGCGTGTGGAAACCATCTGGACGGTCACATCCCATCGCGCAGCCATGATTGTATACTTCAACAGCATGAGCAGCGTCTATCGAACGCGCATCATCCATCGTCAGACCAGACCATTGTGGATGAGCAATAGCAACATAGGCACCAGCATCGCGCGCGCGCTGTGCAATTTCTGGGCCTGTTTCCTGTCCGTCCACAGGACTAAAGGCTGGAGAATTAGGCGCAGCGAAATCAGAAGGAAGACCCACGGCAAGTATATGCCACAACTCGCCATTCTTCATCGCGCCAGAGTGTAGCTCCGCGCCCAAAATGGTGGTGAAGCCATCGCCTCTAAATGCAGCTGTGTCCGTAATTGGGTAGTTATAAAGGCCTATAAAATGATCCGTTAAGGCAAGAAAATCATAGCCCTCGGCTTGATACCGGCGGCAAACTTCCTCCGGCGTTAATACACCATCTGAATTTGTCGAATGTGTATGTAAATTGCCCCGCCAAAATTGGCCGCTCGCTGTGAATGCGCTGGGTATCATTTTCGTCTCCATCGTTTAACTCCCCTCTTTTGTTCTCTAATTGTAATACGCATATGACAGTCGGTTGATTGCTCGAACAGGAAAATTAGCGAACGAGAACACAAGTTCGGCGCTACGTTGTAAGGTAAGTTACTCGGTTGCAAACTTTTGAAGATAGCCGGAATGTAGAAGAATAAAAATCTATTTAAAATCAGCAGCTTAAAGTTGCGACATGATAGAAAATTGGTGGAGCCTAGCGGGATCGAACCGCTGACCTCTTGCATGCCATGCAAGCGCTCTCCCAGCTGAGCTAAGGCCCCAAAGTGCAATAAATCTTATTGCGGGTTTGCCTGATCTTAGGATTTTAAAAGATAATCAAACAAACAAATTCTGGAATTTCCGATACCGCCCAATGCGGGCGATATCAAGTGTTTATCGAAATAATATTTCAATAATTAGCTGTCGTCGTCGTCGTCGCCAGAAACATTCACAATGCCGGTAACGTCATCGTCGTCATCGTCGTCATCAGCCGCAAGGAATGTGTCGTCGTCATCATCGTCATCGATGTCAACGTCTTCGATGTCGTCGTCAGTGTTATCACCGAGATCAGGCATGTTCTTTGCGTCGTCTGCACTTGTTTCGTCATCATCGGCATCTTCCAATGAAACGACATCAGCGCCTTCCAACTCTAGATCATCCTCATCATCGTCTTCAACAGATGCAGGTTGAACGGCCTTAATTGGCGGCGCAGGTTTTGCGCGGCTTGGGCCTGTCGGCAAGTCGAAGAATGACAACGGATAAGATTTACCTGTGTAAGGTGAAACTACCGGATCTTTGTTGAGATCGTAAAATTTCTTATCCGTTTCAGGACAAGTACGTTTTGTTCCAAGTTCAGCTTTAGCCAATGTAAACCTCGGTTATGCTTGCTTTTATCGCATGATTCACAGCGAAATGCCGGATCCATCGTAAATTATTTTCGTGATGATCGGGGGTGCATACCGATAAAGACGCTTTAAGTCAAAGCCCAAATGCTTCTCGCATCGCTCATCTTTATAGGTGATATGCAAACTATTTGAAGGTTTGGCGGCATCTAGGCGTGATTTTCGCTTAATGCCATGATAATCGGCACCTAGTTCCATTTTAAAACCGCCTATTAGCTCAGAGTCAAAAATGCACAATCATACACCCAAGCCAGCTTCGGCTCACAAGTCTCCGCCGCTTAAAGGTAAAGCACGTGTACCAGGTGATAAATCGATATCTCACCGTTCATTCATGTTTGGTGGACTCGCATCTGGTGAAACCCGTGTCACAGGGCTTTTAGAAGGTGACGATGTATTGGCAACAGGCCGTGCGATGCAGGCCATGGGCGCGCAAATCCGCAAGGAAGGCGACACATGGATTATCAACGGCACAGGCAATGGGTGCTTGCTTGAACCGGAAGAACCATTTGATTTTGGCAATGCCGGCACTGGCGCGCGGCTAACCATGGGGCTTGTCGGAACTTACAATATGAAAACCACCTTTACCGGTGATGCATCTTTGTCAAAACGTCCTATGGGCCGTGTGCTCAACCCATTGCGTGAAATGGGCGTTCAAGTGGAAGCCGCTGATGGTGACCGCTGCCCGATCACCCTGCATGGCCCGCGCACCGCTAATCCAATCAGCTACCGCGTGCCAATGGCATCCGCGCAGGTTAAGTCTGCTGTTTTACTGGCAGGACTGAATACGCCCGGCATTACAACGGTCATTGAGCCGGTGATGACGCGTGACCACACGGAAAAAATGCTTGCAGGCTTTGGCGCGAAAATTGAAATTGAAGAAGATGCCGATGGGACACGCCATATCCACATTCACGGACAAGGTGAATTGCGTGGCCAGACGATTGAAGTGCCGGGTGACCCTTCATCTGCAGGCTTCCCGCTTGTTGCCGCGCTGATTGTGCCTGGCTCTGATATTATCATCGAAAACGCTTTGATGAACCCAACGCGCACAGGCCTTATTACGACTTTGCAGGAAATGGGCGGCCAAATTGACATCATCAATATGCGTGATGCGGGCGGCGAAGATGTTGCCGATCTACATGTTAGAGCATCTAACCTTAAGGGCGTCGTGGTGCCACCGGAACGTGCGCCATCCATGATTGACGAATATCCGGTTCTTGCTATCGCGGCAGCCTTTGCAGAAGGTGAAACCTTCATGGACGGGCTAGACGAATTGCGTGTCAAAGAATCTGACAGGCTCGCGGCTGTCGCACGCGGCTTGGAAGCCAATGGCGTTGAATGTCATGAAGGTGAAATGTCACTAACCGTAAAGGGCTCACCGGGCGGTAAAGGGCTTGGTGCGCTGTCCGCACAGGCTGTTGTTGAAACCCATCTTGATCACCGGATTGCCATGGCGTTCCTCGTGATGGGTATGGCATCTGAAAAAGCGGTTCATATTGATGATGCGACAATGATTGCCACGAGCTTTCCTGAGTTTATGGATTTAATGCGCGGCTTGGGCGCAGATATTCAGGTTGCTAATTAATGCGATTGGTAATTGCTATAGACGGGCCAGCCGCATCGGGCAAAGGCACTTTATCGCAAAAGATCGCAGCTCATTACGGCCTTAAGCATCTTGATACCGGCCTTTCTTATCGCGCGGTTGCCAAAGCACTTTTAGATAAAGGGCTGACGCTTGACGATGAAGACATTGCCGCACAAGTAGCCAAAGCCGTTGATCTGGGCGCGATGAAGCGTGAAGAACTGGCCGTTCATGCAATTGGAGAAGCTGCGTCAAAAATAGCGGTTATGCCGCGTGTGCGCCAAGCACTGGTAGAAAAGCAGCGCGAATTTGCCAGCTTGGCTGGTGGCGCGGTGCTGGACGGGCGTGATATTGGCACCGTTGTATGCCCTGACGCACCCGTGAAGCTTTATGTTTCTGCCTCACCAGAAGTGCGTGCAAAACGCCGTTATCACGAAATCTTAGCCCGCGGGAATGAGGCCGATGAAGCGCAGATATTGGCCGATATAAAAGTCCGTGATGAACGCGATATGGGGCGTTCCGACAGCCCATTAAAACCAGCGAAAGACGCGCACTTGCTCGATACGTCAAAAATGACTATAGAGGCGGCGTTTGAAGCTGCCAAAAACATCATAGATGTTGTAGCTATCAAAAATTGACGACCTTCAAACCGCAATTCTGCGTCGGAAGGCCCCAAATATGATGGGCCGGATTGTTGTTTGGAGCATTTGAAACACTAACCCCGACGCCTGTGCCCGCATATAATGCCGGTACTTTGGAGCCTAAATGTCAGAAATGAACCCAACAATGGAAGAGTTTGAAGCTCTTCTCAATGAATCTTACCAGACACACGACGCCGTAGAAGGCCAAGTTGTTGTCGGCACAATCACAGCCATTGAAAAAGATATGGCGATTGTGGATGTCGGTCTTAAAGTTGAAGGCCGTATCGCCCTTAAAGAATTCGGCGCAAAAGCCAAAGACGGAACGCTAAAAGTTGGCGATCAAGTTGAAGTTTATGTTGAGCGCGTTGAAAACGCACTTGGCGAAGCTGTTCTGTCTCGTGACAAAGCCCGCCGCGAAGAAAGCTGGATCAAACTTGAAGCCAAGTTTGAAGCTGGTGAACGCGTTGAAGGTCAAATTTTCAATCAGGTTAAAGGCGGCTTTACAGTCGATCTTGATGGCGCAGTTGCATTCTTGCCGCGCTCACAGGTTGATATTCGCCCGATCCGCGATGTGACACCATTGATGAACACACCGCAGCCATTTGAAATTTTGAAAATGGACAAACGCCGTGGCAACATCGTTGTTTCACGTCGTACAGTGCTTGAAGAGAGCCGTGCGGAACAGCGCTCTGAGATTGTTCAGAACCTTGAAGAAGGTCAGACAGTTGAAGGTGTGGTTAAAAACATCACCGATTACGGTGCATTCGTTGACCTTGGCGGTATCGACGGTCTTCTACACGTCACAGACATGGCATGGCGCCGTGTGAACCATCCGACAGAAATCCTGTCGATTGGTCAGACTGTGAAAGTACAGATCATCCGCATCAACCAAGATACACATCGTATCTCACTTGGTATGAAGCAGCTTGAGAGCGATCCATGGGATGGCATCGACGCTAAATACCCAGTTGAAGCAAAAATTACTGGCCGCGTAACAAACATCACTGACTACGGTGCATTTGTTGAAGTTGAGCCAGGCATTGAAGGCTTGATCCACGTTTCTGAAATGTCATGGACAAAGAAGAACGTACATCCTGGTAAAATCCTTTCAACATCTCAGGAAGTTGAAGTGGTTGTATTGGAAGTTGATCCGGACAAGCGCCGTATCTCTCTTGGCCTTAAACAGACTTTGGACAACCCATGGGAAAGCTTTGCTACTCAATTCCCAGTTGGCCAGCATGTTGAAGGTGAAGTTAAGAACAAGACTGAATTCGGTCTCTTCATTGGCCTTGAAGGCGATGTAGACGGCATGGTTCACTTGTCTGATCTTGACTGGAACCGTTCAGGTGAAGAAGCAATCGAAGACTACAACAAAGGCGACATGGTTAAAGCCATCGTGCTTGACGTTGATGTTGAAAAAGAACGCATCTCACTTGGCATCAAGCAGCTTTCCGGTGAAGGTTCAGGTTCAGCCGCACCTTCTTCAGATGGTTCATTGCGTAAAAACGCAGTTGTCACATGTGAAGTAACAGCTGTTACTGATGGTGGCCTTGAAGTGAAACTCGTCGATCATGACGTACCAAGCTTCATCCGCCGTGCAGACCTTTCACGTGACCGCGACGAGCAGCGCCCAGAGCGTTTCTCTGTTGGTCAGCGTGTTGATGCTCGCGTGACGCAGTACATCAAAAAAGACAACAAGGTTTCAGTGTCTATCAAGGCGCTTGAAATTGCAGAAGAAAAAGCCGCTGTGGCTGAATTCGGTTCATCCGATTCAGGTGCATCACTCGGTGATATTCTTGGCGCAGCCTTGAAAGGTGGCGACGACAAATAAGTCGTCCTATCTTTAGTTGATCAAGCCCGCCGTAGCTGAAAAGTTGCGGCGGGTTTTTCTTTGCCTATATTGGAGCTTTGAAGAGGACAAAAATGCTAAAGCCGCCACGTGCATTTCAAGGACAGACGGGAAGCGATTCACTGGATGCGCTGGCCTATGAGGCTGCACAGGAAACGGCCGTTGCGTTGGGGCGCATTGGCAAAAGGTTAGAAAAGGCATTGGAGGCTTTAAGACGCCATGATGCAACATCCGGTGCCAATCGCAACCGCGCTGATCTTGTTCAAGAAGCTGCTGATGCAGCATGGACACTCTTTATCCAGCGCGACCATTTGGGCCTTCGCACCGATCATCACCTATGACATTCCCAGAGATGTTATGGCGCGTGTCGGCGTGATCAAACGACCTAAATAATTACAAACTAGGTGAGTGCATTCGTGTTGACAGAAAGCCATTCAAGCAATGCAGAATGCGATGGTAAAACCACATCTGCGCCAGCAGCTTTCAATATCTCATCGTGCCCATCAAAACAGTGCGAGCCGCCTGTAAAGCCTATCGTGTAGATGCCTGCAGCTTTACCGCCGCGCACGCCATTTACACTGTCTTCAATCACGATAGCATTTTTTACGGTGCCGCCCATTTGATCCGCAGCATATAAAAACAAATCGGGTGCAGGCTTACCGTTTTGAACCATATCACCGGAATAAACGCCTTCACCAAAATATTGCGCAAGATTAGTTCTGTTTAACTTCTTAGGCAAAAACTGCATTTGCGTTGTTGAAGCAACACAGGCCGGTACGCGCAATGCGGAAAGCATATCTTCAACGCCGTTAACCGTTTTAATTTCAGCGGCTATACGTTCTCTTGTCAGAGCTTTCATCGCCTCAAATTCATCAACAGTGAGATCAACACCTGCGCGTTCTTTGATGAGATTTACAAACTTATCTTTCCAAAGCGGCTGTGCCAGTGCCATGAACTCGCCGACATACCAAGCCTTATCCACGTCAACGCCCTTGGATGTTAGCACCCGGAATTCTTCTTCGAGATAAATTACTTCGCTATCGATGAGCACGCCATCGCAGTCGAAAATCATCAGTGGTTTATCGAACATTATTGTCGCTTATGTATGTGAGAAAATGTCTTGTTCCGGCCAGCCCATCAAATCGAGCTTTGCGCGTGTAGGCAAGAACTTAAAGCACGCTTCTGCCTCTTTCATGCGCCCATCACGCTCAAGCCGAAGCTTTAACGCGTCCATCAATTTATGCAGGTACAAGACATCGCTTGCCGCATAATCAATTTGCGCATCTGTTAGCTTTTCAGCAGCCCAATCAGATGATTGTTGTTGTTTGGACAAATCAACACCGATCATTTCCGATGTCAGATTTTTTAACCCGTGGCGATCTGTATAAGTGCGCGTCAATTTGGATGCGATCTTTGTGCAAAATACAGGATTAGCCTGAACACCAAAGGCATGCTCCATGATCGCAATATCAAAACGGCCAAAGTGGAAAATCTTCGTCTTCTTTCGGTCCCTCAATAGTGCCGTAATATTAGGTGCTTTTTTCTGTCCACGTGCAATCTGCACAACGTCAGCAGACCCATCACCAGGCGAAAGCTGAACCACACATAATCGGTCTCGCTGCGGGTTTAGACCCAGCGTTTCTGTATCTATGGCAACGTCACCAGTATAAAGGGCAACAGCCTCATCGGATAGATCGCCCTTATGAAGACGGATGGTCGGTTTCGACATATATTCACCCTTATTTGCTATAATTCTCATAGGGTGCGGATGTTAAAAACACAAGAAACGGGCCGCTAAAATGCGGCTTATATTTCTCAAAACAGATATCTGGAATTCTAATTTACACTAAGGCGTTCGAAATTGCGCGCCGCCTATCAGCTCGTTTAAATTCAACACGCTCTTAGACGCCGTGATTATAATGGCTGGTAGAAGCATCCATTCCAACGTCCATGCGACACCAGAGCGCTCATTTTCATGAATAGAAGCCGTATGAAGTCCGGCCATCTGCGCATGGCAATAACGGGCTTGCGCAACGATGATCTCTGCAAGGACAGGGTTTTTCTTATGTGCCATTGCAGAAGAGCTGCCACCTGAGGCTAATGTCATTTCCGCAATGTCGGTTTGCACCATCATCAAGATGTCTTGTGCAATTTTGCCCATAGCACTCGCAGCAGCTGAAAACCAAACAACAATTGCGACTAATGACTGCCTATCCGTTTGCCAGTGGTGGCTGGGCGCATCCAAATTCAGAGCATTTGCGACCGATGTGCAAAGCGCATCGTAAGGCTTGCCTAAATTGCGCGCAGCGCCTTCCGGCCCTCCCAATTGAACGGGAAAGTAATCCGGTTTTGTACGTTTCAAATTTGCTATTTGAGACTTCCAGTTGCCAACTTTCTCAGCCACAGAAATTGGCAGCGCGTTCTGCATGCGCGTACGGGCCTGTAAAATCTGACCGTCTGCACTACGCGCAACCAAAGCATCTAATGCCTGATCCAAGACGGCAAGCCGCTCATCAACAATTGCAACCGATTGGCGCAAACGCACCATCACGCTACTATCAATGAGGTCCTGACTGGTCACGCCAAGATGGAGGCTAGGGCGCACATTCTCTTCAAGTTTTGCGCGCAGTTGGCGAACCAGCGAGGGCGGTGCAACGCCATCATTTTTGAAATCTGCGGCGAGTGCATTCTCGTCGATTTCAAATTTCTCGATTGCAACCTTGATTATTTCTGCGTGTTCCTGAGCGACGATGCCCATCTGTGCCTGCGCACAGATCAAAGCATACTCAAAATCCAGCATTGCCCGTATATCGGCCTTGGCCGTAAACAGCGCTTCAATCTCAGCATCGTCGTTAAACGCATTGAGCATTGCACTTGGTCCAAATGTATAGCTCATGCGATTATCCCGTTGATTTTGATTATATGTCGAAGAAGACCGTTTCTTGGTCTCCCTGCAGGTGAATGTTAAACTGGTAGACGCCTGCCTCGTCTAGTGGCTTAGCGATAAGCGTGTGCCTGCGGCTTTCATCCACCAATTCAAGTTGAGCATCTCCCTCAACTTGCGAAAAATAGATGCGTGTCACAAGGCCGATATTGATGCCGCGTGCCGTAACCCAAACTGTAATGAAAGGCGCAATCTTGTTACCATTTTCATCACGCATTGAAACCGGTTTAGATGTTTGGATTTCATAAAATCCAGTTTCAAAATCTATGCCTGTACGGTGCCAAGTGCCTTCATTCTCTGGTTGCCAAAACTCAAGCATAACATCGCGGCAGATTTGCGCATCGCCGTCAAAAACCTGCCCGCGAATTGTTACGGGGTCCTTATGATTGATCCCACCATAATGCGTTAGATCATTGTCATAGATTTTATCGATGCCAACGGAATTTGGAAGGCAACCTATATGGACGTAAGGACCAGCGGTTTGTGACGCGGTTTCCCGCAATGGATTTTGCGTGTTTGTTTCTGCTGGTCGTGTGCGTCTGATTTCCAAAGGGTCCATATTAATTGCCCTCCAATTTATTTTCAAACAATGTCGATCTTGGCCCGCGCAAGACAAGATCAAAACGATAAGCCCGCAAATCCATTGGGATGCTGTTTGACATATCCAAGCGCGCCGTCAACTGATCGACAGCACGTGCATCGTTAATCGACTGCACAATCGGGCAAATCGCTATATGCGGATCACCCTCAAAATACATTTGTGTAATAAGACGTTGCGCGAAACCTGATCCAAAGATTGAAAAATGTATATGGGCAGGGCGCCAATCATTGCCGCCATTGGGCCAAGGATAAGGCCCTGGTTTGATCGTGCGAAATTGATAGCGGCCTTCCGCATCGGTTACACAGCGCCCACAGCCACCAAAGTTAGGATCCAATGGCGCAAGATAGGCATCATTCTTATGGCGATAGCGGCCGCCGGCATTTGCCTGCCACACTTCAATCAGAGCATGCGGCACTGGACGTGCGGCCTCATCAAGAACTTGACCATGAACGACAATGCGTTCGCCAATGGCGCTTTGCCCTGCCTCCGCATAATTGACGATCAGATCGCTATCATATTGACCTAAAGCCATGTCGCCAAAGGCGGGCCCTGTTACATCGCTAAGTGTTTGAGGAACCGCGACAAGCTTATGCTTGGGATGCCTCAAAATAGTAGAGCGATAATCCGGGTAATCCATCGCCGGCTGGGCATCATACTGACGCGGTGAAACGCCTTTAATGGAGCTACTCATGATCAGCTATCCTTCATCTCGACCAACACTTTTTTTGCTATTTTAAACGCATGATTGGCATGGGGCACACCGGCATAAATACCAACATGCATCAACGCCTCGCGAATATCTTCCATCGTTGCGCCAGTGCGCGCCGTTGCCCGAACATGCATTTCAAATTCTTCATAGTGTCCAAGCGCTGCCAGCAGCGCGAGCGTCACCATAGAGCGCTCGCGCTTTGTCCAATGGTCGCCCGACCAGACATTACCCCAAGCAGCATCCGTTATCATTGTTTGGAACGGAGCATCAAAATCTGTCTTAGCAGCTTCGGCACGATCAACATGTGCATCGCCTAAAACAGCACGGCGCGTTTCCATTCCTTTACTATTGGCTTCAGACATTTCACGATCCTCACATTTCAAGCGGCAAGCCGACATAGTTTTCCGCGACTGATCGCGATGCTGTTTCGGAGCCCACTATATGGTCAAACTCTGCGCGCTGCATACGTTTTTCAAAGGCACTCATATCGGGAAATTGATGCAACATCATCGACATGAACCATGAAAACCGTTCTACTTTCCAAACTCGTTTCAAACAAATCTCAGAGTAGCGTTCCAGATAATCATTGTTGTTTTTCTTATAGTGCTCAACAAGCGCGCGCGATAGAATACGCACATCGGCAATCGCAAGATTTAGACCCTTTGCACCTGTTGGCGGCACGATATGTGCAGCGTCCCCTGCTAGATATAAGTTACCGTAACGCATTGGCTCTGCAACAAAGCTACGCAGCGGTGCAATCGACTTTTCAAAGCTAGCACCGGTTTTCAGATTACTTGCAATTTCCGGCCCCATGCGAAGTGAAAATTCATCCCAGAAACGCTGATCTGACCAATCTTCAACTTTGTCATTGAGCGAACATTGAATGTAATAGCGGCTTCGGGTTTCTGAGCGCATTGAACTGAGCGCAAAGCCGCGTTCGTGATTTGCATAAATCAATTCTTCTGAAACCGGCGGTTTCTCAACCAGCAGTCCGAGCCAGCCAAACGGATAAACACGCTCAAAAGTTTTCATTACAGCGTCTGGAATCGCACTTCTCGCAACGCCGTGAAAACCATCGCATCCAGCAATATGATCGCATTCGATTTCGTAACTCTCTCCACCGCGTGAGTAACGCACTTTAGGTGAACTTGATTTCACATCGATAGGCTGCACGTCATCTGCTGAAAAGATAATCTCGCATCCCTGCTCCAAACGCTTAGCAATGAGATCAATAGTCAATTCGGTTTGACCATAGATCATGACATCCTTGCCTGTATGGCCTTTGATATCAATGCGGTGCTTGTCGCCGTTAAATGCTAAGTCAAAACCTGCATGGGGAATGCCTTCTTTGTGCATACGCGCGCCAATACCAGCTTCATCCAGCGCTTCGACCGATCCCCATTCCAGCACGCCTGCCCGCACGCGCGCTTCAATGCGTTCCCGTGACTGGCGGTCAATAATTATGCTTGAAATGCCTTCATTGTGCAGAAGTTGCGACAGCAAGAGGCCCGCAGGTCCGCTACCTATGATACAAACTTGCGTCTTCTTACTTTTCATAACGATCTTCCATTTGCCTAGCTTAGACTTAGGCAGTAGCGACAAGCCTTCTCAAGTGACAGAATGGACAAAGAATAGTACTATTCGATCACTTAATTCAACTTAAGAGCACGCTTCATCCAATATGCAACCTATTCCAACATATGCGCTTTACGGTGAAAATCTCGAAGATAGCTACGATGATATACTGCATTTTGAGCATCTTCGTATCCGAAGCGCAGGGCACAATTGGTCAATAAAACCGCACAAACATGATACGCTTTGGCAATTATTTTACGTAGAAACTCCAGGTGCAAAATTACGTTTAGGTGAAACAGATATTTGCACCTCACAGCCTATCTTCGCCGTTATCCCACCGCTTTGCGTGCACGCATTTCAATTTCCAAAAAATGCCATTGGTGGGGCAATCAGCATTCGGTTCCCCGTTTTGCACGCCATGCTCGAGGATTTACCTGACAGTCATTTTCTTACAAAAAGCTGGTGTATCCTAAAGCAATCGGACCCTTCATTTACTGCTGCGTTCAACGCATACCAGAATCTGGTGACAGATTTTTCAAATATTGATCCCTTACGAAAGCAGTCATTGAAAGCGGATATAACGACCATATTGGTGTCACTTATCCGGCAAACTTTACCGAGTAAATATTCTGCACGTGAACTTCCAATATCGCAAAAAGACGATCAATTGAGGCAATTTTGCCAACTCGTCGAAGACAATTACCGCTTAAATTGGACTTCCGAACGTTATGCTAGCGCTGTTGATATGTCCCCAGCCTCTTTAAACCGCCGCGCTCGCGCGATTTTAGGCTCGTCGCCGCAGCGGTTTATCTCAAAGAGAAGAGTGCTTGAAGCCAAACGCATGCTTAAGCTTACCCGGCTATCTGTTTCAGAAATCGCACATGAACTCGGATATAGTGACACATCCTATTTTTGCCGTTCGTTCAAAAAAATGACATCAATGACACCGGCTCATTTCAGACGTGAAACGAGCCGGTAATTATTGATTTCAAAATTAATCAGCCAGTACAGCCGTTGCTTCAATTTCAATAAGCGCTGCGTCTTCAACCAATGCAGACACAACAACCATTGTCATGGAAGGAAAGTGTTTGCCCAGCACACGGCGGTAGGCCTCGCCAACCTCGCGCTGGCGTGCAACATATTCTTTCTTGTCGATTACGTACCACGTTAAACGCACAAGGTCCGTCACCTTGCCCCCTGCAGCTTCAACAACATCTACGATATTGCGCAATGCTTGTTCCATCTGCCCAATAAAATCATTGGTTTCAAATTCTTGCTGGGCATTCCAGCCTATCTGGCCGCCCACATAAAGAGTTTTTCCTGATGCGACGATACCGTTAGAGTAGCCTCTCGCTTTTAGCCAACCTTCAGGTTGAATGACTTGGTGTGTCATGCACCGTCCCCTTTTATATTGTTTTCTAATACGATGCGCATAGCATCCGGCCATGCTGTAGGCCGTCCATTTTCATTCACATAGACAATTGTAGACCTTGAAGAAAAGCGATGTTCATCACCGCAATAAGCATCCACAGTCAATTCAAAACTTGAACGCCCAACTCTGAGTGCTTCAAGTTTTAGATTTAGTTGATCGCCATGTCTGCTTGGCTTCAAAAACTTGCATTGAATTTCTGCTGTCGGTACTGCCGCATGCTGATGCATCTCCTCGAAAGGCGCTTTAACAACATCGGCAAAAAACGCCTCAATGACGTCATTGATCATTTCAAAATATCGCGGATAAAAAACAATCCCCGCAGGGT
The DNA here is from genome assembly GCF_000620605.1 of Ahrensia sp. 13_GOM-1096m. NCBI lineage: Bacteria > Pseudomonadati > Pseudomonadota > Alphaproteobacteria > Hyphomicrobiales > Ahrensiaceae > Ahrensia > Ahrensia sp. 13_GOM-1096m. Next base: position 72,608 of record NZ_JIAX01000006.1, on the reverse strand, counting down.
CGCAATGTTTGAAAAGAACTTTTTGAGGAAAATTAAATACCATCATCAAACACCCAAATATTGTTCTGATATCTCTGGCGTTAATGCGGTGAAATCACCTGACCACACACTTTTTCCGCGCTCTAAAATGACCGCACGGTCTGCAACATTAGCCAGTTCCGCAATTGTTTTATCAACCACCAAAATTGAAAGCCCTGTCTCTGCCTTTAGCTTAGATATCGCGGCCCAAATCTCTTGGCGCACCACGGGTGCAAGCCCCTCCGTTGCTTCATCTAATATAAGCAAGCGTGGGTTGGTCATAAGCGCGCGGCTAATTGCAAGCATTTGCTGTTCTCCGCCTGACAAGGAATTTGCATATTGATTACGCCGTTCACCAAGGCGCGGGAATAATTCGACTACACGCTCGAAATCCCATTCGCCGCTTCGTGATGCAGCAACTAAGTTTTCATATACTGTAAGATTTGAAAAACAGCGCCGACCTTCTGGGCACAGACCGATGCCCATGCGCGCCACGCGGTGAGCGGGTAGTTTTGCGATGCTTACTCCAGCAAAATCAATTGTACCGCTACTATTTTTCAGCAAACGACAAATGACTTTAATCGTTGTTGATTTTCCCATGCCGTTGCGGCCCATCAAGGCCACAACTTCGCCGTCTCCAATGTCTAAATCAACACCGAAGAGTGCTTGAGACGCGCCGTATGAAGCTTGTATATCGCTGATCGTGAGAAGTGCCATTACGCTGCCTCCTCGCCTAGATAAGCACGGCGCACTTCGTCGTGATTACGGATAAAATCAACATTGCCCGTCGCGATCACCTTGCCATAGACAAGCACGCTAATGCGATCAGCCAATGCAAAGACCGCATCCATGTCATGCTCCACAAGAAGAATTGGTGCCTGTTGGCGCAAATCATCCAAAAAGCCTGTGAGCATTTTTGAGCCTTCAGCGCCCATGCCAGCCATTGGTTCGTCCATCAAAAACACTTTCGGTTCAAGCGTCAGCGCAACCGCCACTTCTAACTGCCGGCGCTGGCCGTGAGAAAGCTCCGAAGTAACTTTATGCATGTGACGGCTTAGGCCTACGCGCTCGATTGCACTTTGGGCGCATTCACGCAGTTCTGCATCCTTCATAACAGGCATAAAAAAGCGGAAAGCGCCGCCGCGTTTGCCAAGCGCACCCAGCATTACATTTTCTAAAACTGTGTAGTCCATAGCCAGTTCTGAGATTTGGAAAGTGCGCCCTAAACCCAGCTTCGCACGCTCTGCAATAGACAGCTTGGTAACGTCAGACCCAAGTAAATCGATTTTGCCTGTATCTGGTTTTAGTTTGCCGGCTATCTGAGAAATAAGCGTGGATTTTCCTGCACCATTGGGCCCAATAAGCGCATGGATTTCACCTTCACGTAAATCAAGTGAAACACCATCGCTGGCTTTTAGTGCGCCGAATGACTTTGAGATATTTTGTATATTCAGCACTATATCAGGCATTGGTGTTCTCCTTTTTAGAAAGAGCGCCAATCAACCCGCCGCGTGCGAAAAGAACGACAGACAGCAAAATAATTCCAAGGTAAATGTGCCAGAATTCTGATAGTCCCCCCAGCCAATGCTCCAGAAGGATGAACAGTGCTGCGCCTACAACGGGGCCATATAATCTGGCCACACCACCAAGAATGATAAACACCATAATCTCGCCGCTTGTTTGCCAGCTAAACATTGTCGGACTGATGAAGCGATTGAGGTCTGCAAACAACGCGCCAGCCAAGCCTGTAATGGCCCCTGATATTGTGAAAGCGACGAGTTGAATCTTAAACGGATTAAGGCCGACTGTGCGAATACGCTGCGCATTTTGACGTGCACCATTAAGCGCTAAACCAAAGGATGAATGGGTCAAACGGTTCACGCCGTAGATGACCACCATCAAAACAACAAAGCAGATGCCAAAAAATTGGATTGGGTCGAGCGTGTTTAAGCCCGGGAAACTGTTGCGCACATAAATCGACAACCCGTCTTCGCCGCCATAGGCAGGCCAGCTGATAGAGAAATAATACAGCATCTGGCCAAAGGCGAGCGTGACCATAATAAAATAGACGCCCGATGTTCTCAAGCTGAACAAACCAATCACGAATGCAAAGAAGCTGCTGACAACGATCGCAACCAACCAAATGATCGGCATTGAGTTTGTTCCTTCAATAAGGAACGGTGTTTCCATGATGGGCGTAAAATTCTGCGTATGGCTCGCCAATACACCCATTGCATAGCCGCCAAGCCCGAAGAATGCAGCATGGCCAAGACTGATCAATCCACCTTGGCCTAGCGCTAAATTTAAGCCCACGCCAGCAAGGGCCAAAATTACGGCCTTCGTGGTCAGCGTAATCAGAAATGGCTCATCCATGGCCCATGCGCCTAAAGCCATGCCAAGAATTAAAAGCGCCACCGTATAGTTGAGAAAACGTTCGCTAATCACTTACGCTCTCCCAAATAGGCCGGTTGGTTTGAAAACCAAAACCGCAGCCATCAAAATGTAAATCGACATTGAAGCAAGTGACGAGCCAACAGATGTTGCCGATGACTGCTCCATGAAATTTGCGAAGAAAAGTGGCAGCATCACGCGGCCAAGCGTGTCAGTTAAACCGACGAGCAATGCGCCAACAAGCGCGCCCTTGATTGAACCAATGCCGCCAATAACGATGACGACAAATGCAAGGATTAACACCGGCTCGCCCATGCCAACTTGTACGGATTGAATGGCACCGACGAGTGCCCCAGACAAACCTGCAAGCGCTGCGCCAAGCGCAAAGACAAGTGTGTAGAGCTTGGAAATATCAACGCCCAGTGCACCAATCATTTCGCGGTCATTTTCGCCCGCACGAATACGCATGCCAATGCGGGTCTTTGAAATAAGTAAGAACAATCCGATTGCCACTGCTACGCCTACCAAAATAATCATCAGGCGGTAGGATGAATAGGCAATGCCGCCGGGCAACGTAACCGTGCCCGATAGAGCTTTAGGCACATCAAGAAAAAGCGGAAAGGATCCGAAAAGCCAACGCGTGCTTTCAGAAAAGATCAAAATCAAAGCAAAAGTCGCAAGTACCTGATCAAGATGATCGCGGTCATACAGTCTGCGAATGACAACCAGCTCAACCACCGCACCAACAATAGCAGCTGCCGCAAGACTGGCCGCAAGCGCTAACAGAAACGATCCTGTGGATGCAGCAACGGCAGCAGCAGCAAATGCGCCGACCATATAAAGCGAGCCGTGAGCGAGATTGATTAAACCCATGACGCCGAAAATCAACGTCAGGCCGGCCGCCATTAAAAATAGCATGACGCCGAATTGCAGGCCGTTTAAAATTTGTTCGATAATGAGAACGGTGGACATAATGTGCGCCTAATGGATCAACCGGACGCAAGCGCCCGATTGATCAGTTTACTAATTACATGTCACATTCAGTTGCGAAAGCATCTGCATGATCTTTAAGTGCTGTGCCAATGATCTTGTTGGTGAAAACATCACCTTCTTTGATCACTTCGCGAACATAGATGTCCTGAATTGGATGATGATTATTACCAAAGCTGAAATTGCCACGTGTTGATTTAAAATCAGCTTCTTTTAGCGCGGCACGGAACGCATCAGCATCCTTAACGTCTGCTTTGCCCATAGCACTCAAAAGCAGATTTGCTGTGTCAAAACCTTGAGAAGCATAAAGTGATGGCAGACGGCCATACTCAGCTTGGAAGGTTTTCACGAATGCAACATTGGTTTCGTTATCGAGGTCTTTGCCCCACTGCGATGTGTTTTTAACACCGAGCGCAGCATCGCCAACAGCTTGCAAAATACCTTGGTCAAAGGAAAATGCTGGACCGATCAATGGAATGTCTACGCCAGAGCCCGCATATTGTTTCATGAAAGAAATGCCCATGCCGCCTGGCAGGAAGAAGTAAACGCTATCAGCGCCTGATGCACGAATTTGCGCGATCTCAGCTGCGTAGTCTGTTTGACCAAGCTTGGTGAAAACTTCGCCTGCCAACTCGCCTTTATAAAAGCGCTTATAGCCGTTCAACGCATCCTGGCCTGCAGGATAGTTCGGTGCCATAATAAACGAATTTTTCAAGCCAGCTTCAGTCGCATAGGCACCTGCGGCTTCATGCAAGTTGTCGTTCTGCCAAGCGATGTTAAAGTAGTTCGGATTACAGGCTTTACCTGCAAGCGCAGATGGACCCGCATTCGGCGAAAGATAGAATTTACCCTGTGCGACAGCTGACGGCACCACCGCCATTGCCAAGTTTGACCAGATGATACCGGTCATCACATCAACCTTTTCAGACTGAATCATTTTGTCGGCCAGCTGAACGGCGATGTCAGGTTTTTGTTGATCGTCTTCGATCACAACTTCTACATTATCATTGCCGGATTCTTTGATCGCAAGCATGAAGCCATCACGCACATCAATGCCAAGTCCAGCACCGCCGCCGGACAAAGTCGTAATCATGCCAACCTTTAATTTGCCATGACCTTCCGCAATTGCGCTTGATGCCAATGCTGCAACAGATGCTGCTGCCAGTAATATCGATTTAATTTTCATTTCTCTCTCCCAGTTTCAGTCGCTTAAAAAGCTTTGAACGTTAACGTCGTATAAGTGCGCTCGATTCCCTTAATGTCGAGCACGTGATCATTGATGAATTTGCCTATATCCTTGTCCTCCGACAGATACATTTTCATCAATAAATCGTAGTCACCGCTTGTCGAATAAAGTTCAGAATGTATTTCGCGCTTGGCAATTTCATCGGCGACTTCATAGCCAGTCCCCGGTTTGCACCTAATTTGAACGAATACGCACTGCATGTTTAAGTCTCCTTGAGGCGGTAATTATTGACCAGTTTGTTTCAGCAAAAATCGCTGTATTTTTCCGGTCTGAGTTTTTGGCAGTTCTGTGCAAAACACAATAGATCGCGGATACTTATACGGTGCAATTGTTTGTTTTACATGCTCTTGTAGGTGTTTGATTTGCGCATCATCTGCGTTTTGTCCTTCATTCAGAACAATATGCGCTTGAACGATCGCACCTCTTGATTCATCCGGAACGCCAATAACAGCACATTCACGCACCGCAGGGTGCCCAAGCAATGCTGCCTCAACTTCTGGACCAGCAATATTGTATCCGCTGGAAATAATCATATCGTCATTGCGGGCGGCAAAGTGCAAATATCCGTCAGCATCCATCATGAAACTATCGCCGGTGATATTCCAGCCGTTCTGAACATAATTGCTCTGCCTATCATCGGCCATATAGCGACATCCGGTTGGTCCCCGAACCGCCAAGCGGCCCACGGTTCCGACGGCTACCTCATTACCCTCATCATCGACGACTTTTGCTTCATAGCCTGTGACCGGTTTACCGGTGCATGCGGGGCGATGATCGTCAAAGCGGTTCGATATAAAGATATGCAACATCTCGGTTGCCCCGATACCGTCAAGCATCGGTTTGCCCGTTTTAGCAATCCATTCCTCGTAGACAGGTGCGGGCAAAGTTTCGCCTGCAGAAACAGCCGCGCGCAAACTGGATAAATCTGCGCCCTCAGCCATCGCCGCCAACATGGCCCGATAAGCCGTTGGAGCGGTGAAGCAGACCGTTGCCTTATATTTCTCAATAATCTCAATCATATTGGGCGGGCTGGCATTTTCGAGCAGCGTTGCGGTTGCGCCAAAACGCAGCGGAAATATCGCAAGGCCGCCAAGACCAAATGTGAATGCCAATGGCGGTGAGCCGACAAACACATCATCTGGCACAACACCTAAAATCTCTTTTGCATATCCATCAGCAATCATCAGCAAATCACGGTGAAAATGCATGGTGGCTTTCGGCTTACCTGTCGTGCCAGATGTAAAGCCGAGTAATGCAACATCATCACGGCCCGTTTTCACAGCATCAAATTTAACCGGCTTTTCAAGTGCAAGTCGGTCAAGTTCTGCCTCATGGTTTGATGTGCCATCAAAGCCAATGACATGTTTTACATGTTTGTTATCTGCCGCAAAGCCTGCAACCTCTTCGATAAGCCGCGTGTCGCACAAAATGTGGCTGATCTGCGCCATATCGACAATTGGTTCAAGCTCGACGCTACGCAGCATGGGCATTGTGTTGATAACAACGGCACCTGCCTTTGTCGCAGCAAGCCAACACGCAACCATTGCAGGGTTATTGGCCGAGCGGATCATCACGCGATTACCCGCCTTCAATCCAAAGTCTTCAACCAGCACATGCGCGATACGGTTTGTCCAGTCCGCCAATTCCTTATAGGTGCGGCGGCGGCCATTTCCGATCAGAGCGGTATTATCCCCAAAACCCTGCTCAACCATTTTGTCTGTTAGTTCGACACCAACATTGATATAATCAGGGTACTCAAAACCGCTCAGTAAAAATTCTGGCCACTGATTTTGTGGCGGCAGATTATCACGCGCAAAACTGTCTATATGATTGGAAGGTCCGAGCATTAGTTTCCTCCCTGAAACTGTGCCAGTGTTTGACGGGCGATGATGATTTTTTGCACATCTGACGCCCCTTCATAAATTCTCAAAGCGCGAATTTCTCGATAAAGCTGCTCGACTTTTTGACCGGATTTAACACCGTCACCGCCATGAATTTGCACCGCTTGATCGATGATCTTTTGCGCTTGTTCTGTTGAGAATAATTTTGCCATAGCGGCCTCACGCGTGATGCGCGATGCGCCGCTATCTTTTGCCCAAGCGGCGCGATAGATCAGCAGGGCACTCGCATCGACATTGAGCGCCATATCGGCCAAATGGCCTTGCACCAATTGCATATCGAATAATTTTTGCCCTTGAATTTCACGCGACTGCGCACGGCCCAAAGCTTCATCTAAAGCACGCCGCGCAAAGCCAAGCGCTGCTGCTGCAACGGTCGGTCTGAAAACATCAAGCACAGACATAGCGATCTTAAAACCGTCGCCTGATTTTCCAAGCAATGATGATTTTGGAATACGGCAATCATCAAATTTCAATGTCGCTAAAGGATGCGGTGCAATTGTTTCCAACCGCTCTGCAATGTTCAGCCCTAATGTTTCTGCTGGCACAATAAATGCCGAGAGCCCCTTTGCGCCGAGCGCATCGCCCGTGCGTGCAAACACAGTATAAATGTCAGCAATGCCGCCATTTGATATCCATGTTTTTTCGCCGTTCAACACATAATCATCACCATCAGGTGTTGCGGTCATTGCCGAATTTGCAACATCGGAACCTGATTGCGGCTCGGTTAGCGCAAAAGCGGCAATTGCTTTACCGCACCGCGTTAAGGGCAACCATTTTTCTTTTTGTGACTTGTTGCCAAACAGCGAGATTGCGCCAGTTCCCAAGCCCTGCATCGCGAATGCAAAATCGGCCAATCCATCATACCGCGCCAAAGTCTCACGGATTAAACAAAGGCTTCGCACATCCAGTTTTGCGTTCTCATCTAATGGATCAACACCACTATAATTTGCCCAACCGGCCTCGCCTAATGCGCCGACTAATTGGCGGCATGCAGCATCGGTATCCGTGTGGTCAATGGCATCAATATGCTTACTTGCCCAAGCTTCTAAATCAGCCGACAAAGCTCTGTGTTTGTCTTCAAAAAATGGCCAATCAAGAAAGCTACGGTCTGCCATTAGTTACCCTCAAATACTGGTTTTTGCTTATTCGCAAATGCTTCAAAGGCTCGTTTGAAATCCCCAGTTTGCATGCACAGCGCTTGCGCTTGCGCTTCAGCTTCAATGGCTTGGTCTATAGACATTGACCATTCTTGCTGGAGCATAGTTTTAGTCATCATGTGTGCGAAGTTTGGGCCTTCTATGATACGTTCCGCTAATGAAAGTGCCTCAGCTTCTAGCGTATCGGCACTCGTCAGCTTGTTATAAAAACCCCAGCGCTCACCCTCATCGGCACTCATTGAGCGACCTGTATAAAACAGCTCAGCAGCGCGGCCTTGCCCGATAATGCGCGGCAGAATAGCGCATGCGCCCATATCGCATCCAGCAAGCCCCACACGGGCAAACAGGAATGCGGTCTTAGCCTCTGGTGTCGCAATACGAAGATCCGACGCCATCGCTATGATTGCACCTGCGCCCACGCAAATACCATCGACAGCCGATATGACGGGCTTGCCGCAATTAATGATGGCTTTAACAAGATCGCCTGTCATTCGTGTGAACTGCAAAAGCTCTTTCATGCTCATCTTAGTCAGCGGCCCAATGATTTCATGGACATCGCCGCCTGATGAAAAATTGCCGCCATTTGGCGCAATGATAACAGCATCAACATTTTCAGCGTAATGAAGGTCGCGGAACCAATCCCGCATTTCTGCATAGCTTTCAAATGTCAGCGGGTTTTTGCGCTCGGGCCGGTTGAGTGAAATATGTGCAATCCGGTTTTCAACACGGCAATTAAAGTGCACCACATCTGTTTTGCAATCTGTCATGCTTCCTCGCTTTTAGTACCGTGCATTTCAACCAAAATTCTGTCGAAGGAACTGATCATATTCTCAGCTTCTTTCATGGACACGTCGGATAGGAGATCATCTATCCATTGCTCATGTGCTGCGGCTTGAAGTGCAAATTCTTCTTCGCCGCGCTTTGTGAGCCTCACGCGCAATGCACGGCGGTCGCCAGGGACTGGTGTTCTTATGATGAGGCCATCTTTTACAAGCCTATCGACAATGCCCGTCACGTTACCATTGGAAACCTTTAGAAGGCCGGACAGTTCACTCATACGTAAACCTTTTGGGAACTGATAAAGCGCGGCTAAAACATCAAAGCGCGGCAATGTTGAATCAAATTCAACACGCAGTTTCTCACGTATATCGTTTTCGACGCTTCGGGTTACTTTAAGCAGGCGCAACCAAAGGCGAAGTTTGGTTTTTGTCGACATTGCGTATGCCGTTTCTGCTGAAGACATGCTCATATCTCACCGCCATTAATTGAAATCGCCTGCCCATTAACAGACGCAGCGCCAGTGCTTGCGAGCCACAACAAGGTATCGGCAACTTCACTTGGCTGAATAAACCGTTTCATTGGATTTCCAGCCTTAAGGCTGTCTTGTGCTGCCTGCGCAGACATGCCCGTTTTTTCAACGATGTTTTCAATTGAAGCCTCCAACATTGGGGTTTCAACAAAGCCCGGACAAACAGCATTGACCGTTATGTTGTTTTTCGCCATTTCCAGCGACACGGCCCGCGTTAAACCTAAAACGCCATGTTTTGCTGCGCAGTAACCTGAAACGTAGGGATAGCCCTTCAAGCTTGCTGTTGACGCAACGGCCAACATACGGCCCCATTTTTCATCACGCATATCTGCAAAGCAAGCTTGCCAAACATTAAAAACACCCGTGACATTGATATCGAGCATGCTTGACATGTCAGCCTGTGACATCGCTGCGAAAGGTTTACTTAACGCAGCCCCTGCATTGGCAATCGCAATTGTGATCGGGCCATTTTGCGCACGAAGTTTATCCAAAGCATAGTCAATAGAAGCGCGATCCGTCACATCGCCAACCGCATAGGCTGCACCTGTTTTAGCGCTGATTTGCTGAAGAGGTTCTTCGCGCCGCCCTATTATGCTGACCTTAAAACCTGCCTCTGCAAACGCCTCTGCAATCGCGGCACCAACGCCGGTTCCACCGCCAGTCACAACAACATGTTTAGACGGATTGGTCACGATTGATCCTCCGACATTTGCGCCTGTTTATCGGCCAAGCGCCAAGCCTGATCGCGGCCTGCTTCGTAAGGTTTTGGCCAAGCCTCGTGACGGTCGCCAAGTTTCGTTGCTTCATGCAACGTCCAATATGGATCGTTTAAATGCGGCCGCGCAAGACATACCAAATCCGCACGTCCAGCCATCAATATCGAATTGACATGATCGGCCTCAAAAATATTGCCGACAGCCATTGTCGCGATGCCTGCATCATTGCGGATACGATCAGAGAACGGCGTTTGAAACATGCGACCATAAACAGGCTGGCCTTCAGTCGACGTTTGACCTGCCGATACATCAATAATATCGGCGCCAGCGGCGTGGAAAAGCTTTGCAATTTCTACGGACTCTTCTGGCGTAACGCCATCATCGCCCGCCCAATCCGTGGCCGATATACGCACAGACATCGGTTTATTTTCAGGCCATGCAGCACGCATTGCATTGAAAACTTCCAGCGGATAGCGCATCCGGTTTTCCAGCGAACCGCCATATTCGTCACTGCGAATATTGGAGAGCGGCGAGATAAAGGAAGATATTAAATAGCCGTGCGCTGCATGGAGTTCGATCATATCGAAACCAGCGCGATCCGCCATTTGAACGGCTGCAACAAATTGATCGCGTACTTCGTCCATTTGCGTACGCGACATTTCTTGCGGCGTGGCATTTTTACTAGACCAAGCAATAGGCGATGCTGAAAGTAGTGGCCAATTGCCCTGTTTAAGAGGCAAATCCATGCCTTCCCAACCAAGATTGGTTGAACCTTTGCGGCCTGAATGTCCGATCTGACAACACGCTTTTGCATCTGTTTCTGCGTGGATGAAATCCGTTAGGCGTCTCCATGCGGCCTCATGTTCAGGCGCATAAAGACCAGGGCATCCCGGCGTGATGCGTCCTTCAGCTGAAACACATGTCATTTCCGTATAAACCAGCCCTGCACCGCCCTTGGCTCGTTCGCCGTAGTGGATCAGATGCCAATCTGTTGGCGCACCATCAACAGCTTTGTACTGCGCCATTGGCGATACAACGATGCGGTTTTTAAGATGCATTTGGCGAAGCTTGAATGGTGTAAACATGGGCGCACGAACAGGCGCATTCGCATCTACGCCCGATTGCTCTTGAAACCACTTTTCTGCCGAGCTTAACCATTTTGGATCGCGTGCACGCAAGTTTTCATGACTGATACGCTGTGAGCGTGTCAGCAAAGAATAGTTCAATTGGACAGGATCAAGATGCAGATACCGCTCGACATCCTCAAACCAATTGACGGAATTTCGGGCAGCTGATTGCAAGCGCAGAACTTCCAAGCGACGATCTTCTTCGTAGCGCTCAAAGGCTGTTTCAAGCGGCACATCTGACGTTACGTGCTTTGCTAAACTGATCGCACTTTCTAGCGCAAGCTTGGTGCCTGACCCGATGGAAAAATGAGCTGTTGCGGCAGCATCGCCCAATAGAACCATATTTTTATGGCTCCATTTTTCGCACATGACACGCGGAAAGCGTATCCACGCCGAACCACGAATATGGTTGGCATTGGTCATCAACGAATGGCCACCGAGATGGTCTGCGAAGATTTTCTCGCAAATGGCGATGCTTTCCTGCTGGCTCAGCTTTGCGAATCCATAAGCATCATAGGTTTCTTGACTGCACTCAACGATGAATGTCGCTGTTTTATCATCAAATTGATAAGCGTGCGCCCAAACCCAGCCCTTATCCGTGTCCTCGAAAATGAATGTGAAAGCATCATCAAATTTTTGGTGTGTGCCTAGCCAAACGAACTGACATTGCAGCGTATCGACATCAGGTTCAAAAACGTCTGCAAATTCATTGCGGGTTTTAGAGTTCAAGCCATCGCAGGCGACCACAACATCGAATTCATCGGCGTATTTAGAGGCGCTCTCAACTTCTGTTTCAAAGCGCAGGTCAATACCAAGTTCAGCTGCACGTTCATGCAAGATAAGAAGAAGGCGCTTGCGCCCTATGCCGCAGAAGCCGTGACCAGAAGATACTGTTTTACGCCCCTGATGAACCAGTGCAACATCATCCCAATAGGCAAAATGTTCTTTAATCGTCGCTGCGCTTTTAGGGTCATTGGCATGCAAATTGCCGAGCGTTTCATCGGACAGGACAACGCCCCAGCCAAAAGTATCGTCTGCTTTATTACGTTCAAAAACAACGACCTCAGCGTCAGGCATACGCAACTTCGCAGAAATTGCAAAATAAAGACCAGCCGGTCCACCTCCCAAGCATGCAATACGCATAATGTCTCCCGATACGTTGACATTTCAGGGAGCAGGCTCCCAATAATTGAAAGCGTAGACACAGATTTATTATATTTCAAGCTTAAAATATTTTTACTTGAAATATAATAAATCCGCATCCATGATGCACACCAGAACAGTGCGAGGAACTCAACATGTTGCAAACCAACTCGGAAGAACACGAAGTAGCCACACCGGAAAGCGCACGCGCCAAGCCTGCATCACTGACTTGGCAAGATCCATTTTTGCTTGAAAATCAGTTGACCGATGAAGAGCGTATGATCCGCGACACAGCGGAAAATTATTGCCAGAGCAAACTGCTTTCACGTGTCATTGAGGCCAATCGCAATGAAATCTTCCACCGCGAGATCATGAGCGAAATGGGCGAGCTTGGTTTGCTCGGCGCAACTATTCCAGAAGAATTTGGCGGCGTTGGCGCAAACTATGTCTCCTATGGCTTGGTTGCCCGCGAGGTTGAACGTGTTGATAGTGGCTACCGTTCAGCAATGTCCGTCCAGTCATCCTTGGTGATGCACCCGATCTTTGCTTACGGCACCGATGAGCAGCGCAATAAGTTTCTACCAAAGCTCGCATCAGGTGAATTTGTCGGATGCTTTGGCCTGACCGAGCCTGACCACGGTTCTGACCCCGGCGGCATGCTGACCCGCGCCAAGCAAGTTGATGGCGGCTATTTGCTCTCTGGTGCAAAGAACTGGATTACCAACTCACCTATCGCTGATGTCTTTGTTGTATGGGGGAAATCTGACGCCCATGACGGTAAGATCAAAGGCTTCATTCTTGAAAAAGGAATGAAGGGCCTCGTCGCACCAAAGATCGAAGGTAAGTTTTCATTACGCGCTTCAATTACCGGCATGATCCAGATGGATGAGGTGTTTGTACCGGAAGAAAACCTATTGCCAAATGTTTCAGGTCTCGCGGGGCCATTTGGCTGTCTTAACCGTGCACGCTACGGCATTTCATGGGGAGCGATGGGGGCTGCAGAAGCATGCTGGCACGCTGCTCGTCAATATACGATGGACCGCAAACAATTTGGCAAACCGCTTGCGGCAAACCAGCTCATTCAGAAGAAATTGGCGGACATGCAAACTGAAATCTCGCTTGGGCTACAGGGCAGCTTGCGCTTGGGCAGGATGCTTGATGACCACTCTGCGTCAGCTGAACTGATCAGTTTGATGAAGCGTAACAATTGCGGAAAAGCGCTCGATATTGCACGCGCTGCACGCGATATGCACGGTGGCAACGGTATTAGCGATGAGTATCCAGTTATGCGTCATGTGATGAACCTTGAAGCGGTGAACACCTATGAGGGTACACATGATATTCACGCCCTAATTTTGGGACGTGGGCAGACCGGCCTTCAAGCGTTTCAATAGGCGCTGTGTTGAGTAATCCGGTTCACATAGATATCGATGGCACGATAGCCATCGTTCGTATCGACAACCCGCCGGTTAACGCTCTTTCACAGAGTGTTCGCGCTGGTATCGTTTCTGCTATTCAGGAAACTGATGCAGATGCCAATATCCGTGCTGTTATTCTTATTTGTAATGGCAGCACCTTTATGGCGGGTGCGGATATCAAGGAATTTGGCAAGCCTGCGGTTCCTCCGCTTCTTCCTGATGTCGTTACAGCGCTTGAAGCCGCACAAAAACCTTGGGTCGCAGCAATTCACGGCAACGCCCTTGGTGGCGGCCTAGAAGTGGCGCTTGGATGCCATTACAGAATTGCGCAAATGGGCACGATGCTTGGCCTACCCGAAGTTAATCTGGGACTTATTCCAGGTGCCGGCGGCACCGTGCGCCTGCCACGGCTCATCCCTATGGCGGATGCATTTGCGATGATCACATCGGGAAAGCCTGTCACAGCCGCCACAGCTAAATCAACGGGCTTGATTGATGCGGTTTCTAACACAGATCTTCTGCGTGATGCCGTAGCCTTTGCGAAAACGATTATTGATCTTCCAAGGCCGCTTGCGCTATCAGCCAAGCCTATCAAAGAACCACTGGCGGATGATGAGATCAGTGCAAAATCAAAAGCGCTAGCTGCCAAATCACGCGGGCAGCTTTCACCGAAAATTGCAGCTGAAACCTTGCTAGCTATTCAAGCGTTAGACGCGCAATCCGGCCTATCGCTTGAGCGGGAAAATTTTCTTAAATTAAAAGCTGACGAGCAGTCAGATGCCCTTCGCTATATTTTCTTTGCAGAACGTTCTGTCTCAAAAATACCATCGATAAAAAACGCGATAACAAAACCAATTTCCACCATCGGCATAATTGGCGGCGGCACAATGGGCGCAGGTATTGCAGCTTCATGTTTACTGGCTAATTTAAATGTAACGCTCATCGAGCGCGACACAGCATCGCTTGAAAAAGGTGTCGAGCGCATCGTTGCAATTTTGCACGTGAGCATGAAACGCGGGCTGATCGATCAAGCGCGATATGATGCGCTGACAGGCAATCTTTCTAGCAGCACGGATTACATGGATATTGCGGATGCGGACTTTGTCATCGAAGCCGTTTTTGAAGACATGAATGTTAAGAAGGACGTCTTTGCCAAATTAGATGCCGTCGTAAAGCCTGAGGCCATATTGGCGAGCAACACTTCCTATCTGGATATGAACGCGCTAGCTGCTGCTACCGCCCACCCAGAACGTGTCATCGGACTGCACTTCTTTTCACCTGCTCATATTATGAAGCTGGTTGAAGTTATCCATACAGATCATGTGAGCGATGATGTTTTCGCAACCAGCATGGCACTTGCGAAAAAACTGCGAAAACTCGCTGTGCCTGCCGGTGTTTGCGATGGATTTATTGGCAACCGCATCATGTCAGCTTATCGCCGTGCTGCTGAATATATGCTTGAGGACGGCGCTTTGCCTCATCAAATTGATGCCGCGATGAAGTCTTATGGATTTGCGATGGGCCTGTTTGAAATGCAGGATTTAGCTGGCCTTGATATTGGCTATGCCATGCGCCGCCGCAAAGATGCTACGCGTGATCCGAATGAGCGCTATGTCGATATTGCTGACAAAATTTACCGTATGGACCGTTTAGGCCGCAAGAATGGCGCTGGCTTCTACATTTATGAAGACGGCAAAACACCGATACATGACCCTGACATTGATGCACTGGTTATCGCTGAATCAAAGCGTAAAAAAATTGCACGCACATCCATGACCGAAGTTGAAATCATGGATGGTCTTCTAGCGGTTATGGCCGATGAAGGCGCTGCACTTTTAAGTGAAAACATTGCTGCGTCGCCTGAAGCAATTGATGTCGTTATGGTCAATGGATACGGATTTCCCAAATGGCGCGGCGGCCCGATGTATCAATCCAAGTCTAGCGCTTAATGTCCGTTATAGATTGCACAACTCGACGTAAGGATTGCTGAATGTCTGCTTATATTCTTGATGCTGTACGCACACCAATTGGTCGTTATGGCGGCATGCTTTCATCCATCCGCACCGATGATTTGGCTGCCCTGCCAATTCGCGCACTCATTGATCGCAATCCCAATATGGATTGGTCAAAGATTGATGATGTTATTTTGGGTGATGCCAATCAAGCAGGCGAAGACAATCGTAATGTCGCACGTATGGCCGCCCTCCTCGGTGGTCTTCCCGTTGAAGCACCGGGCACGACGATAAACAGACTTTGCGGCTCAGGCATTGATGCCGTCGCTATGGCTGCGCGCGCGATAAAATCCGGCGACTATCGATTGGCAATTGCAGGCGGCGTGGAAAGCATGAGCCGTGCACCTTTTGTCACGCCAAAAGCAACCAGTGCATTTTCCCGTTCGAGTGAAACATACGATACGACCATTGGCTGGCGTTTTGTAAATCCAAAAATTCAAGCTGAGCATGGCATCGATTCAATGCCTGAAACCGCAGACAATGTTGCTGAAGAATATGGGATTAACCGGCAAGACCAAGATGCTTTTGCAGCGCGTAGCCAGCAACGTTATCAAGCTGCCCTGCAAGCTGGTAATTTTGCAGATGAGATCATTGCGGTTTCCATCGCGCAGCGCAAAGGCGAGCCTATTGTCTTCGACAAGGATGAGCATCCACGCGCGGATACAGACGCGGCAAAATTAGCAAAACTCAAAGGCATCAACGGCGCAGAAAAATCAGTTACTGCGGGCAATGCTTCCGGCGTCAATGACGGTGCTGCTGCCTTGCTGATTGCCAATGAATTGATTGCGCAGGATTTTGAACCGCTCGCGCGCATCGTGGCAACAGCCGTCGCTGGTGTAGCGCCCCGTATCATGGGTATTGGGCCAGTGCCTGCAACGCGTAAAGTGCTTGAACTAACTGGCCTGACGATTGATCAAATGGACGTCATCGAAATCAATGAAGCATTTGCGAGCCAAGGTCTTGCGTGTTTAAGAGAATTAGGGCTGCCTGATGATGCACCACATGTAAATCCGAACGGCGGTGCAATTGCACTTGGACACCCGCTTGGTATGTCGGGTGCCCGTTTGGTTATGGCTGCTGCGTATCAATTGCGACGCACAAAGGGACGCTATGCCCTTTGCACAATGTGTATTGGTGTCGGGCAAGGTATCGCAATGATACTTGAGCGCCCATAGCGTCATTACAAAATTGTTCTTACGCGCCATAGCTCTGGAAAGAGCTCCACTTCAAGCATCCGCTTGAGGTAACTAACGCCGCCTGTACCGCCGGTTCCACGTTTAAAACCGATCACACGTTCCACAGTGGTTACATGGTTGAACCGCCAGCGCCGGAAGTAATCTTCAAGATCAACCAGCTTTTCGGCAAGTTCATAAAACTCCCAATGCGTTTTGGGTGATTGATAAACAACCTTCCACGCTTCCTGAACCGTCTCATCAAAGACATGTGTTTGGGATGTATCGCGTGTCAAACAAGCTTTAGAAATATCAAAACCATGACGCGCTAACGCCGATATTGCTTCATCATAAAGACTTGGCACGCTGAGCTCTGCTTTAAGCTTCGCAATCGTTTCGCTCTTGTGCTTATGGGGGCTCAACATGGCCGCATTTCGGTTACCAACCGAATATTCAATCATACGATATTGCCAAGATTGAAAGCCGGAAGACTGACCAAGATCATCACGAAATGCTGTATATTCGCTCGGCGTCATTGTGCGAAGAACATCCCAAGCATTGTTGAGCTGTTCAAATATCTTTGAGACCCGTGACAGCATTTTAAACGCCATCGAAAACTCATCATCAATGATCGCTTGGCGTGCCGTAACGAGTTCATGAAGGATGAGATGCATCCAAAGTTCAGACGTTTGATGCTGAATAATGAAAAGCAACTCATCATGTGTTTGCGTCAAAGGTTTTTGCGCAGCAAACAGCGTATCTAAACCGAGATAATCGGCATAGGACATGCGCCCGTCGAAATCCATCTGAGCGCCTTCAGCGGATGGGTCATATGGTTTTTGATCGCTCATGTGACATCACCCTTCTTTTGAAAACGAGGTTGTTTCCATGTATCGTTTTTCATGATGTCCGCTAGAATTTCGACAGCGCGCTTTACATCATTCTCATCGAGATAAAGCGGCGTGAACCCGAAACGCATAGTGTCTGGCGCGCGAAAATCACCGATCACACCTGCCGCGATCAAAGCCTGCATAGCTGGATAACCATGCTCAAATGCGAAGGATATTTGAGAGCCGCGCTGACTAGAATCGCGTGGGCTTATAAGCTTGAGCTGCGGACAAGTAGCCTCAACTCCTTCAATGAACAATTCAGATAATGCGATTGATTTTGCACGCACATCATCCATCGAAACACCATCCCAAATAGCGAGTGCCGTTTCCAATGCAGCCAATTGTAAAATCGGCGGCGTACCCACACGCATACGTTCGATGCCTGGAGCTGGTCGGTAATCTAAGTCAAATGCGAAGGGTTGCGCGTGACCAAGCCAACCAGCCAAAGATGGCTCGACACTGTCTGCAATGTCGGGGCGGATGTAAATAAAGGCCGGAGCACCGGGGCCGCCATTTAAATATTTATAGGTACAACCGACTGCAAACTCGGCATTGCTTGCGGCCATATCGACAGGCACGGCACCGGCTGAATGTGCCAAATCCCAAATCGAGACGGCACCAACATCATGCGTTGCTTTCGTCAGTGCATTCATATCATGCATGCGTCCGGTGCGGTAATCGACTTGCGTCAACATGACAACGGCAACATCTTCGGTGATGTTATCATATACATCTTCGGGTGCGACCACACGCAATTCAAGTCCGCTTTTCAATGTTCGCAACAACCCATCGGCGATATAAAGATCGCTTGGGAAATTACCGCTGTCAGAAAGCACAATTTTGCGATCAGGGCGCATTGCCAGTGCTGCGGCCAATGCCTGATATACTTTGACAGACAGGGTATCGCCGAGGACAGTTGATCCTGCCGCGCATCCCAAAAGCTTTCCAATTTTATCACCAAGAATACTTGGCTGCTTCATCCAGCCTGCGTCATTCCAACCCTTGATGAGCATTTCGCCCCACTCATCTTCGACTGTTTTGTTCACGCGTGATGATGCTGCCTTTGGCATTGGGCCTAAAGAGTTTCCATCAAGATAGATGACCCCTTCCGGCAAATAAAATTGGTCTTTTTTCAAAATGCTCTCCCGTTTATTTTTTTCTGCATAACGTTCATTTTGTCATATCAGTTTTACCCATATAGCCAAGCATTTACTGCACTAAAATCGAGATCAAAGAGCGTATTTTGAGAACGATGATCGTCTCGCGGCTGACTTTATCCTCACAGCCATTTTGCTAGTTTGAAAACCAGATAAAGCACGATCCCGCCAATGATGGATGTGGCCGTTAAAACCCAAAATGCTGACGGCGAATCTAACCCCGGCATGCCGCCTACATTGACGCCGAATAGTCCGGTAAAAAAAGTTAAGGGGAGAAAAATAGCGGCAATAATAGAAAGCAAATAGCTGTTACGCCCAATGGCATTTGCATGATCCGCATCGAGTTTATCTTGCACAGAAGCAAGCCGCTCTTTGGCTGCATCCAGCTCCTCAATAATTCGGCGCGTTCTATTGCTACTCTCACGCAAACTTGCAATTTCTCCCTTGGAGAATATCCAATCTTTAATGGTTGCCAGATTGCTTAGCGCTTCTCGCTGCGGGTTTATAAAGCGGCGCATTCTCAAGACCCCTTGCCTTAAATCGGCAAGTTCTGCTGTATCCACCTTTGCCCCTTCAAGCATATGCTCTTCAAGATCGTCGGTTCGATCCTCTAGCTCAATTGAAATCTTTTCAATTCTGTCGGTCAGGTTGTGGATCAGGTCGGCAATAAAAGCGCCAACTGTTGGCGGCGCATTACCTGCGAGGGCCGCCTCTTTTAACGCATCAGCGGCATAAACTTTGCGGCCGCGCGTAGAGATAATTCCATCCTTGGTCACCCACATTCGCAGTGACACCATATCTTCTGGTGCTGATTTGGGATTCAGATTTACAGCTCTCAGATTGAGCAACAATCCATCATCAAGCCGGTCACAACGTGGGCGCGTTTCAGCTTGCAGCAAAGTTCTACCAGCAATTGTTGGAAGGTTGCTTTTTATCCACGCCTCAGCACTTGGCTCGCTTCGTTTCAAATGAAGCCAACGATAACCAACATTCGTACTGACAGTCGGCCAATCATCCGTAATTGGCCTTACTGAATCTGGCAGAATATCGAATGCAGCAAGCGGCTTGAGTATATGTTTTTTCATCACAGGATTGTGTCGCAGTGTTGAAGTGTTGAAGTGTTGAAGTCTGAACAAGTCTGGAATTGACTATTGAGAAAGAGTGTATCGCTTAGCAATAAAGTCATGGTCCTCTTGCAGCCATGAGGCTAATTCGCATTCTTGTCGTAAGAGTTTTAATTGGTTTTCAAGCAGCACTTTGTGCTCGTTGGTTGCTGCATTATGCAATCTAAGAATGGCATCCCCTAAATTTTGGGCCATCAAGAAATTATCCCGACAAGTACGGCGGATTGAACTAAAGGCAGTGTTGAATATATCTTCTGCTTCATAACCGTTAATCACCACGCGCAAGGTGCCATCTTCATCAATAAGTTCATTATTGCGAAGTTGCGATCTGACCATGCCATTAAAGGCTGCACTCATCTGGTCCACGCAGGCAATCGCTGTAAATGTATCATTTACGCCCGGCGAAAGTGCGCGTAATGCAATTTCTATCAGCATATTGATGGCATACTCGACATCATCATGTGCCGACCCTCTGGATTCGGCGATCGTCAACGTATTCAAGAAGATCTCGCTAAACGCATCTTCATCCAACTCGGAAGTGGTGCCGTCAAAATTACAGCACGCTATCTTTTGTCCTTTCAGAACAAAATCCCCTGGCTTTTCAATGATCTTAAATTTCAAGTCGCGCTCAACGGCCATCGATAGCAGCGCATCTTCGTTCATATTTGTTAGATAACCGGATTTATGTGCAAATATTTCATAATTAAGCGCAGGCAGTTCCGCCTCTTCTGATGCGGTTTGGTCAGCCTCCAAATTAATCAGCTTGCTTAGCCGCTCTTCTAAACCAACGGATATTTCCGCTATTTCTTCATCAATCGTAACGCTGCGCGACACTTCATGAACGAAGTAAATAAGCTGGAGAACCGAGATAGCACTTAAGGCAAATGCAACGGCAATTGAAAAACCAGGCACAAAATCAGGCCTTGTTTGATGCAAGACTGACAATGAGAACATGAATGTGCCGCCGAGCAGACCAGCGGTTACTTGACTTACGCTATCACGGGTAAACCGCTGCAAAAGCCGCGGCGCGATGTTGCCAGCAGCCAATGTGAAAACCACAAGCATGAGTGAATAAACAAGGCTTAAGGTTGTGATTGCACCAGCGGCAATCGTACCAAGAACTGAAAGCGCTGTGTTATAATCAACGGCGAATACATTTGTTTTTGTTAAATAGATGTCTGTACGTAACCAGCTGTCTATCAGCACAGATAATGCAGCAAACATCCACAAAACCAATACGATACCGCCGGGTACGGTGACCAATCCCCGGATTGATTGGAGACGTTGTTTTATTGCTGGCGGAATGTAGCGCATGGTTCTCAACTAATGTGTATGTTTAACAAAATCGAATGTGACAAGTCGTCACCAATAATAAGAATAGGGCATTCATTACTAAAGGCGAGAGTGTCAATTCAATTTAGTCACATTAACGTCGAATATTGCCAAGTATATCTAAATAGCTACAGTTGGATGCTGCAGATTAAAATAAATTTATCCGGCTAGCGGCATGCTAAATAGCCGGATAATTTATATTGTTTTTACACTTAAGTCAGGCCAACCCATTTACTATCACGGCTGGAAGATCTGACACAGGCATCCACAAAACGAACACCCAAAAGCCCATCATCAACCGTTGGATATATCACGCCTTCAGGGCACGCAGTACCGTTGCGCTTGGCAATAATCGCCTCTGCAGCATCGCTATAGATGTTCGCAAACCCTTCCAGATAACCTTCTGGATGACCGGCCGGCACGCGGCTTACGCGCCCTGCAGCTTCGCCAGCGCCTGCACCATTGCGCGTAATCAAGCGCTTTGGTTCACCAAATGGCGTGTACCAAAGATAGTTCGGGTCTTCTTGCGCCCATTCTAGGCCGCCTTTTTCACCATAGATGCGAAGGCGTAAATTGTTCTCGTTTCCTGGTGCTACTTGGCTACACCAAAGCATCCCGCGCGCACCGCCCTTGTAGCGCAACATCACATGTGCGTTATCATCAACCGGACGACCATCAACAAAGGCTTGCAAATCAGCAGACAGGCTTTCAAGTTCAAGCCCTGAAACAAAGGCGGCAAGATTAAACGCATGCGTTCCTATATCGCCCGTTGAGCCACCAGCACCGGAACGGCTTGGATCTGTTCGCCATTCTGCCTGTTTAACGTCTTGATGCTCTGCCAGCCAATCCTGCGCATACTCAACTTGAACAACCCTTATTTTGCCAAGCAGGCCGCTTTGAACCATCTCACGCGCCTGACGCGTCATCGGATATCCGGTATAATTGTGCGTTAAAATAAACAACGCATCTGAAGCTTCTGCCGCTTTTACCATTTTCACGGCATCAGCGACATTGGATGTCAGCGGCTTATCGCAAATGACGTGAATACCGCGCTTTAAAAACTCGCGTGCCGCCGCATAGTGCACATGGTTCGGCGTAACGATTGCCACCGCTTCAATGCCATCTTTTAAACGCGCTTCGCGAATAGCCATCTGCTTAAAGTCATCATAAATACGGTCAGGCGCAAGGCCTAATGCTACCCCAGATGCTTGAGCTTTTTGAGGTGTTGATGACAAAGCGCCAGCAACAAGCCGATACTTATCATCAATGCGTGAAGCGATACGGTGAACGCCGCCAATGAATGCATCATTGCCGCCGCCAACCATTCCCAAACGAATTGGGCCTTCATGCTTTTCGTCTCGACCTTGGATCGCCATAATTAGTTCCCCAGTCCGAGCATTGCGCGGTTTGCGGCTTCGTCCGTCCCACCATCAGCAAAATCGTCAAATGCACGTTCGGTAACGCGAATGATATGATCGCTCACGAATTGCGCACCTTCACGCGCCCCGTCTTCAGGATGTTTCAAACAGCATTCCCATTCAACCACGGCCCAGCCGTCAAAATCATTGGCTGCCATTTTTGAGAAAATTGCGCCGAAATCAACCTGGCCATCGCCAAGACTTCTAAAGCGACCAGCGCGATCTACCCAATTTTGAAATCCGCCATACACACCTTGGCGGCCTGTAGGATTAAATTCGGCATCCTTTACATGGAACATTTTGATGCGATCTTTGTAGATGTCGATGTGATCGATATAATCCAAACACTGCAAAACAAAGTGCGACGGATCATAGAGCATGTTGCAACGTGCATGATTACCCACACGTTCTAAAAACATCTCGAATGTCACACCGTCATGCAAATCTTCGCCCGGATGAATTTCATAGCAAACATCAACCCCGCAAGAATCGGCATGATCAAGGATAGGGCGCCAACGCTTAGCCAGTTCGTCAAATGCGGTTTCCACCAATCCGGCAGGGCGCTGCGGCCAAGGATAAATATAAGGCCAAGCCAGCGCACCAGAGAAGGTCGCATGTTGCGCAATGTCCATGTTCTTTGATGCAGACAAGGCTTTCATGACCTGATCAACGGCCCATTCTTGACGTGCTTTTGGGTTGCCTTGCACTTGCGGCGCGGCAAAACCATCAAATGCGGCGTCATAGGCGGGATGAACGGCGACAAGTTGGCCCTGCAGATGCGTTGACAGTTCTGTCACTTCAATGCCGTTTTCTTTCGCCTTACCCTTAAACTCATCGCAATAATCGCGTGATTGTGACGCTTTATCCAAATCGAACAAACGCGCGTCCCAGCTTGGAACCTGCACACCCTTATAGCCGCAATCAGCGGCCCATTTTGTTATAGCATCCCAAGAATTAAACGGGGCTTCATCGCCAGCGAATTGAGCAAGGAAAAGCGCAGGGCCTTTGATCGTTTTCATAAAATCCTCCAAGAGTGAAATGCGGGGGCGCAGTTCATCAGCGCCCCCGCAGCATTAATTTTAGAACGGTGAGTCGGGGAAGTAAAACTGCTCAGCGTTATCTTTGTTGATGAGTGTGGCACCAAGAATATAACGGCCAGCAACCGGTCCATTAGACTTGAAAGATGCAACGGTTAAATCCATTGCTGTTGCCAACATCGCTGGTGGATAAAGCACGTCGATTGGCTGCAATTCGCTGCCATCCATGATGCCTTTGATTGTTTCTTTCATGCCGGCACCGCCGACAACGAACATACCATCGCCATCACGTCCAGCTTGTTTAAGA
Source organism: Ahrensia sp. 13_GOM-1096m (assembly GCF_000620605.1). NCBI lineage: Bacteria > Pseudomonadati > Pseudomonadota > Alphaproteobacteria > Hyphomicrobiales > Ahrensiaceae > Ahrensia > Ahrensia sp. 13_GOM-1096m. Next base: position 48,743 of record NZ_JIAX01000006.1, on the reverse strand, counting down.
GCAGCCACAACTCCAATAGCGATATCATCATCCTGTGCCCAAACAGCATCAATATCTGGGAAGCGGCTTAGGAAATCCTGCATGACTTCGAAACCATCATCACGGTTCCAGTTTGCATATTTCTGGTCAAGCACATTAATGCCAGAGCCTTCAATTTCAGCCATGAACGCATCATAACGCTCATTGTCGATTGTTGTCGGAATACCGCGAAGGATCACGATATTATCGCCTGATTCCAAACGACCTTTCATGTACTGCGCAGATACGCGGCCAAGTTCAGGATTGTTGCCGGCAACGTAGATATCTTCGATGCCTTCTTTGCTCAGGCCACGGTCAACAACGGTGATAAATGCGCCTGAATTTTTAACATTGATAACCGGATCCGTAAGCGGGTCGGATTCAAATGGCAAAACAACGAGCGCGTCTATCTTGTTGACTGAAACCATATCTTCTAATGCGCTCGCCTGTGCTGCTGGATCTGGCGAATTCACAAGCACAAGATCGATATCGGGATAAAGCGCTTCTAGGCGCTTTTCAGCCTGTTCTGCATGCCAGTTCATGCCGGATGCCCATGCATGTGTTGGCGTTGGATAAGATACACCTATCGTGATTTTATCTTGAGCAATTGCTGATCCTGAAAGCACCACAGCGGTACCCAAGGCCAGAGCCATTATTGATTTTTTGAACATAGTTTCCTCCTCATAAGTTCAAAATTAATACGAAACACACTCTATTGATGAACGGGGATTGCCCCGCTCAAAGCAATTTTTAAAATCTCAAACCTTCTTTTTGCTCCAGTCTGCGCGCTGAAGCCAAACTGCCGTAATGATGATCAGGCCCTGCATCGTACCGTTTAGGTAGTTGGAGATCACATCTGTAAAATTTAAAATGTTGCCGATGGTCGTTAGAATAAGCGCACCTAAAATGGTGCCGCCAATACGGCCATAGCCGCCTTTAAGGACTGTACCGCCGATAATCACCGCCGCGATTGCTTCCAGCTCCCACAAAACACCCGTTGAGGCAGAGGCCGAACCAAGGCGTGGCACATAAATTATTGTCGCAAGTGCAACGCAAAACCCCTGAATGACATAGGTTGTTGTTTTGATGCGATCGACATTAACCGCTGAATATTTCGCAACGCTCTCATTTGACCCAATCGCCGTACAATAGCGCCCAAAGGCTGTGCGGTTTAGAATTACCCAGCCAGCAACAGCTACGCCTATGAAAACCCAAACAGGGATCGGCAGTCCTGCGAAACTATCATAATAGACAGGACGGTATATGCCGCGCAGATCAAAGTTTAGCGACAAGGTTCCCCCGTCCGCAAAGTAAGTAACAAGCGAGCGGTAAATACCCATTGTTCCCAGCGTCACGATAAACGCCTCAATTTTACCTTTTGTCGTCAGTACGCCGTTAATCCAGCCAGCCCCAACGCCCAAAATAAGGCTACATCCGCAACCGATTAAAATCGTCGTTACGCCAGCGCCAAATGTGCCGATTAGATTATTCATGATGATGATCATGACGCCGGAAATAACGGCTGCCATGGACCCAACAGAAAGGTCAATGCCGCCTGCCGTGATAACAAATGTTGCGCCCACCGCAATAATGCCAATGAAAGCCGAACGCGTAAGCAAGTTTGTAATATTGCCTTCGCTCAAAAAGGCTGAATTGAGCGAGTAGCCAACAATGCACAATATCAACAGTGCCAGCGCTGGACCCATCGCTTTTAAGTCAAGCCGGAATGCCCTTTTGCTTTGCTTATTTATGACTTCAGTATCGGACATCAACTTGCCTCCTTAAGGCCGGCTGCATAGCGCATAATTTCATTTTCATTAATTTCATTGCCAGACAGAACGCCCATTATTCGTCCTTCCCGCATGACGAATACGCGATGGCAAATGCCGATGATTTCAGGCATCTCCGACGAGATCACGACGACCGACACACCTTCTGCGGCAAGCGCTGCAATGAAGTGATAAATCTGCTGTTTCGTGCCAACATCAATACCGCGCGTCGGCTCATCCACGATGATAACGCGCGGGTCAGTTTCCATCATTTTGGCAAGCAAAAGCTTTTGCTGATTACCGCCAGACAAGTCGCCCACACTTATATCTGCGTCACGTGTTCGAATATCAAAACGGCGAATGCCACGCGCAAGTGCTTTTTCTTCTGCCTTCTGATCGATCATCATATTTTTGATGAACTTAGGAAGCGAAAACAGGCTCATATTGGGCGCCATTTTCTGCGCCAGCAAAAGCCCTTTACCTTTTCGGTCTTTGGTCAAATAGGAAAGGCCAGCATTACGTGCCTGTGAAACGGATTTATAATTGACGACTTCGTTGTTGAACCGAACAACACCTGAATCAACAGGAAGAAGGCCGCAAATCGCCTCAAACAATTCAGTACGACCCGAACCAACAAGGCCGGAGAACCCAAGTATCTCGCCCTTGCGTAAATCGAAGCTGACATTTTTGACTTTACCAGCGCTCAGATTTTCTGCTGACAAAATGACAGGCGCATCCACATCCACCTCATCCATTGGCGGGTACAAATCGGACAATTCACGCCCAACCATCATTTGAGCCATGTCGTCTAAAGACAGCGTCGATGTGGGCTTGGTTCCTATCCATTGGCCATCGCGCATAATCGTGACGCGGTCAGAAATCTCTTTCACCTCGGCAAGCTTATGCGAGACAAAGACAATACCAACGCCGCGCTTTTTCAGCTGCTTAACCTGCTGGAAAAAGAGTTCGGTTTCAGACGGCGTTAGAACAGCGGTTGGCTCATCCATAATAAGGATGCGCGCATTACGGTTCATCGCCTTCGTGATTTCGACCATTTGCTTTTGCGCAATAGACAAATCAGAAATCCGCGCAGTCGGCGCGATATCCAATCCAACTTGCTCTAGCAGCACTTCAACCTGACGGCGCATCGTCAAGCGATCTAAAAATCCGCGTGATGTTAGCTCACGGCCGAGGAAAATATTTTCCTCTACAGTCATCTGTTCTGCAAGGTTGAGTTCTTGGTGAATGAGAACGATGCCTAAATCTTCTGCTTCGCCATTAGGCGGAAGATCGGTCTGCGCACCATCCAATAAAATACTGCCAGAGGTTGGCGGCTCGAAGCCGGCCAAAATCTTCATAAGCGTTGATTTTCCAGCGCCATTCTCACCGATCAGGGCGTGAACTTCACCTTCGCATATATCAAAACTAACGCTAAAAAGTACGGGAACTGCGCCGAAGGATTTACTGATCCTATTGGCCGCCAAAACACACTTAGGCGCATTTGCGCTGTATTCCATAGCCCCTCCTCCCAAAGGTGTCAGCGTTCGCTAGCCAAACTCATGTAAACCTTTTCATTGGTGATGTAAACCTTTACATAACCACCTCAGACTCTATTGGCAGTGGAAAAGAATGCTTTTTTCGACACGGCACGCATACAATAGATTAAACTGATTTGATTGGGCATAATTCAAACCCATTAAAGCGAAGGAACGGCATTGGATAAAATCCCTGCAAAACAAGCGACCATCGATGATGTAGCAAAACTTGCAGGTGTATCGATTGCAACGGTTAGCCGCGCTTTGCACCTACCGGAAAAAGTATCTGAGAGCACCCGCAAGAAAGTTACAGCAGCGATTGCACGCACAGGCTACCGCGCAAACGCAATGGCGCAAAACCTTCGCATGCAGCGGTCCAAGATGGTCATGGTGCTGGCGCGTTCAATTTCTGATTCCAATTTTCCAGGTATTTTAACCGGACTAGAGCGGGTCGCAAATACGCGCGGCTACGGGTTACTTATTGGATCGACCGAAGGCAATGTTGAACTGGAAGAAAACTACACGCGCTTTATGGCATCTGGCATGGCCGATGGCTTGATATTGCTTACAGGAAGCATGCCAACGTCTTCTTGGCGGCACGGTCCAGCGAAAAGATTGCCCCCTATGGTGTCTGTCTCTCACCCGATTGACCACGCCGATGTAAGCTATGTTGGCGTTGATAATTTTAGCGCCTCGAAGCTCGCCGTTGAGTATTTAATTTCGCTTGGCCACCGACGCATCGCCTATATTTCAGGCCCGCAAGGGGACACGATTTCAGAGCTTCGCCACCAAGGATATTGCGCGGCGCTTGCCAATGCTTTTGACGAAAGTTTGGTTTGGAAAGTTAGCGGAAACGGTACAAGCGAAGGCGGGCGCGCTGCGATTGAACGCCTGTTTATCAAGGATACTCTGCCGACCGCATTTTTTTGCTACAATGACAATACGGCCATCGGCGCGATTAGCGCTATTCAATCACGCGGCCTCACTGTGCCAAAAGATTTCTCAGTCATAGGCTTTGATGACATACCTTTTGCGAGCAATGTAACACCGTCGCTCACGACTATTCGTCAGCCCCGCAGCCAAATCGGCGAAATGGCCATGAACCATTTGCTGGATAATTTGCCTGATCGGAGCATTCCTATCGAGAGCGCTCTTTTGCACGGTGATCTCATTGTGCGCAGCTCATGTGCTGGCCCAAGAACGCAGTTTTAAAACGCGCCTTATACGCATCGAGCAATGCTGTTCGTTCTTAATAAAGAACAGTGGGCAGCCAATTGGCGATTGAAGGGACGAACCAAATTATCATCATGCCTAACAGTTGCAGACCGATAAATGGCGCAACACCTGCATAGATCATACCGGTCGTAATTTCCTTAGGCGCAGCACCGCGCAGGTAGAATAAAGAAAACCCAAAAGGCGGCGTTAAAAACGATGTCTGCAAATTGATCGCAACCAAAATTGCCAACCAATAAGGATCATGACCCATCAAGATCAGCGGCGGGATAATCAACGGAAGCAAGATTACCGTGATCTCAACAAAATCCAGGAAGAAGCCTAGAACAAAGATCAACACCATGCAGAAGAGCAACGCCCCTTGAGGACCACCCGGCATAAGTCCTAGAAACTCTTCGACCCGCTCTTCACCGCCAAGGCCGATAAAAACGAGCGAAAAAATACTGGCCGTCACAATGGTTGCAAAGATCATCGACGTGACAGTCATGGTTTGTGTCATTGCAGGTAGCAAGATACCAGAGCGCCATGCACGACTAAGCGAAACTATGATTGCTGCAACGCCTATGATCGCAAGAATGATATAAACGCCGCCCAATAGAAAGTCTGTAATTTCCAGATCATTACGCTGGAAACGTACAGGCGCAATACCAGCAGCAATACCTAGAAAAAACAGTGCTGCTGCGCCGAACAAGATCAATTTCACGGAGCCACCGCTTCGGTGTCCAGCCATAAGCAATGCGCCCATAGCGCCGACAGATGCAGCCTCGGTTGGTGTTGCCACGCCGCCAAGAATTGCACCCAGCACCGCTATGATCAACAGGATCGGCGGCACGACAGCTGTAAAGATTGCTTCACGCGATGGCTTTTCCATCAGATCGGTTGCTGCTGGCGCATCGGTAGGTATGAACCAAGCCCGGAGCAGTATGTAAATTATATAGATCGAAACCAGCATAAAGCCTGGCAGTAATGCACCAGCAAAAATTTGCCCGACCGAAATTGTCTCAATATTAAATTTGCCTTGCGCATATTGCGCTTGCTGAAACGAGTTAGACATCACATCTGACAGGATGATCAGCAATGTTGATGGCGGAATAATTTGTCCTAACGTGCCGGACGTACACACAATGCCAGACGCTAATCTGGGATTATATCCACTGCGCAACATGGTCGGCAAAGCGATCAATCCCATCGCGATAACCGTTGCACCCACAATGCCAGTTGAGGCCGCAAGCATTGCGCCCACAATAACAACAGACAATCCAAGCCCGCCGCGCAGGCCGCCGAACAATTGCCCCATCGTTTCCAGTAGCTCTTCGGCGATCCGGCTTTTTTCAAGCACAACACCCATAAAGACAAATAATGGAATGGCGATAAGAACGCTATTGGTTAGAACACCAAACACGCGTTGCCCAAGTGCGCCCAGAAGACTGATATCCATTGTACCAGTCAGCCACCCAAGAAAGGCAAAAATGATCGCAATGCCTGAAATACTGAACGATACGGGAAAGCCCATAAGGATACAGCCGATAAGGGCTGCAAACATAAGAAGATCAAGTGGCAAGGTCACAAAGCTTCTCCTCTGCGACGCAGAATATTTGCCAATAGGCATGATATGGATTGTATAATGAGCAAGCCGCAAAAAGCTGGAATAAGCGATTTCAGCAAGAAGGAAGCAGGAATGCCGCCGACAGAAATCGGGCCTTCCAAAATTTTCCATGAATTGGCGACCGAAGGCCACGACCAATAAGCAAGAATGGCCATTGAAGGAATAAGCAAGACGAGATGCCCGAATATATCAATGGTGGCTTTTCGTTTTATATCGGAATTTGCGTAGAAAATATCGACACGCACATGGTCGTCGACCAGAAGCGTATATCCAGCACCCAACATAAATAGCGTCGAGTGAAGGTATAAAACGCTTTCATTGACAGCAATGCTGCTGAAGCCAAAAACGTAGCGAAACAGAACAATGGCGAACTGAATGAGAACCATAAGGATCGCAGCCCAACGCACAACCAATCCCACATTACGATTGATGGCGTCTAATCTTCCAATCAACTTCTGCATTGCTTCTCCCAAGGCAAAATGCCGGCGACTTTGACGTCGCCGGCAATGATTTTATAATCAGTAATTCAGCACAGATGCGCGTGCGTTCATTTGACCGTTATCGGCATAGACCATGTAGCGGCCAACTGAATCGCGGTAAGCAACGAAGCTTTCAGCAATACGCTTGACCAACTCATCATCATCATCGCGCAAATCAGAAATTACTTCTTCGCCCGCTTTGCCCATCGCGGCGATAATATCGTCAGGCAGCTTTTTGACCTGAACACCTTCTTCATCAACCAGCTTTTTAAGCGCAAGCGCATGCTTGGTTGTGTATTCAGTCCAGACGGGGTTGTAGAGGCTTTCACACGCAAGGCTAACGGCCATTTTCAGATCATCTGGCAATTCATTATATACCTTCGCGTTAACCGCACATTCTTCTGCAGAAGAAGGCTCGCCAACACCTGGCCAATAGTAATTCTTGGCAACTTGATGGAAGCCAAGCGCACTATCAGACCAAGGGCCGATAAATTCACCAGCATCAAGAGCGCCGGATTGAAGCGCCTGAAACATATCGCGGCCACCCATAGCCTGAACAGCCATACCAAGCTTTGAACACATCTCCGAAGCAAGGCCTGTGGTGCGGAATTTCAAGCCTTTCAAATCTTCGACCGAGTTCAGCTCATTTTTAAACCAACCCTGCCACTGCGGGCCAGAGTTGCCACACAGAAATGGCTTCAAATCAAAACGGCCATACATTTCATCATAGAGTTCTTGGCCGCCGCCATGGGCAAGCCAACCGACTTGCTCGTCAGCGCGCAAACCAAATGGCTGGGAACCAAACATCAAAATACCTTTTGACTTTGAACCCCAATAAGCTGGCACAGCATGGTAGAGTTCAGCAGTTCCTTCGCTAACGGCATCAAACACGCCGTTGCCTGGAACCAGTTCACCCGCAGCAAATAGCTTCACTTCAATTCGGCCACCAGAAAGAGCCGTAATACGGTCAGCAAGCATTTGCGCTGCAACGCCTGGGCCAGGTAAATTTTTCGGCCATGCCGTTACCATTTTCCACTGACGTATATCTTGCGCGATTGCCGGCGCAGCCAGACCCATTGTTGAAGCGGCAGCCGCCCCTGCAAGTCCTGTTGTGATAAATTGTCTTCTTTTCATAACTTTACTCCTCCAGTTTCAGTTATTATTCAGTCATATGCAGCGTCGATTATAATTTCGACTTTTAGTTCTGGCCGTGCAAGCTTTGCTTCACCGCATGCACGCGCTGGCGCAAAGCCTTCTGGCACCCATGCATTCCAAACTTCGTTTAATCCGTTAAAATCGCTCATATCTGCAAGCCAGATCGTAGCACGAAGTATTTTTTCGCGTGACGATCCTGCTTGGCTTAAAAGCGCATCAACACGTGATAGACATTCTTTGGTCTGGTCTTGGATCGTTGCACCTTCCCCCACCTGTCCGGTGAGGTAAGCCACGCCATTATACTTCACTATTTTTGATGCTCTTGCATTGGTTTCAATCCGCTCGATCATCTCATGTCCTTTTTTCATTAATGCGCTCAGCTAACCCTCAAACTTGCTGAGAGTCTATCGCCAGCGCGATTAGAGAATAGCTGGAAGATTAAGGTTATGTTCACGCGCGCACTCAATGGCTTCCTCATATCCTGCGTCTGCATGACGCCAAACACCGGACGCTGGATCATTCCAAAGAACTCTTTCCAACCGCTTTGCCGCAGCCTCGGTGCCATCGGCACAAATCACAACACCTGAATGCTGTGAGAACCCCATGCCAACGCCGCCGCCGTGGTGAATGGATACCCAAGTTGCACCCGAAGCTGTGTTGACCAATGCATTGAGAAGCGGCCAATCAGACACCGCATCAGAGCCATCTTTCATGGCCTCTGTTTCACGGTTGGGAGAGGCAACGGAGCCTGAATCAAGATGATCGCGGCCAATGACAACAGGCGCTTTCAATTCACCAGATGCCACCATTTCATTGAACGCTAATCCGGCTTTGTGCCTGTCGCCCAAGCCGATCCAACAAATACGAGCTGGCAGGCCCTGAAACGCAATGCGATCACGCGCCATATCCAGCCAATTGTGCAAATGCTCATTATCGGGAAACAGCTCTTTCATCTTGGCATCGGTTTTATAAATATCCTCTGGATCACCAGACAATGCACACCAACGGAAGGGGCCGATGCCGCGGCAGAAAAGAGGCCTTATGTAAGCTGGAACAAAGCCGGGGAATGCAAACGCATCTTCTAGGCCTTCATCCAATGCGACCTGACGAATATTGTTGCCATAATCGAGTGTCGGGACACCAGCATTCCAGAAATCCACCATTGCTTTGACATGAATTTTCATGCTGGCGCGAGCAGCTTTTTCAACTTCTTTGGGAGCGCTTTCGCGCTTTTCACGCCACTCAGCCATTGTCCAACCTTGCGGCAAATATCCATTGATTGGATCGTGCGCGCTGGTCTGGTCCGTTACGATATCAGGACGGATACCGCGCTTGTATAGTTCAGGGAAAATATCTGCAGCATTACCCAATAGCGCAACAGATTTTGCTTCACCGGCCTTCGTCCAGCGCTCAATCAATTCCAGTGCCTCATCAAGGCTTTCTGTTTTTTCATCAATGTAACGGGTGCGAAGACGGAAATCGATGCTGTCAGGATTACACTCAACCGCCAGACAGCAAGCGCCGGCCATGACAGCTGCCAATGGTTGCGCGCCGCCCATGCCGCCAAGGCCGCCGGTCAATATCCACTTGCCAGTCAAATCACCATTATAATGCTGACGCCCTGCTTCGGCGAAAGTTTCGTATGTTCCTTGCACGATGCCTTGGCTGCCGATGTAAATCCATGATCCAGCAGTCATCTGGCCATACATCGCCAGACCTTTTTTATCGAGTTCATTAAAATGATCCCAATTGGCCCAATGCGGCACCAAGTTTGAATTGGCGATCAAGACGCGCGGTGCATCCACATGGGTTTTAACAACCGCAACGGGCTTACCTGATTGAACAAGCAAGGTCTCATCTTCATTCAGCTTTTTGAGGCTATCAACGATAAGGTCGAAATCCTTCCATGTACGGGCCGCGCGCCCTATGCCGCCATAAACAACCAGTTCATGTGGGTTTTCCGCGACATCGGGATGTAGATTATTCATCAACATGCGCATTGGCGCTTCGGTCAACCAGCTCTTGCAGGTGATCTCAGTTCCGGTCGGCGGATAAATATCGCGTTGATTGTGTCGTGGATTGATCGGCGTGTTCATGTTCTTTCTCCCTGTGCAGGTGAAAATTTTTCGAGTTGTTTTAAAATATCATCAAGATGGACACGCAGGCGCTTGGCCTTGTGCGCATCATAATCGAAAGGCAATTGCTCTGTTTCTAGATAGTTGGCTTGTGCCAATTCCATCTGAATAGCGTGGAAGCCTTCAGCAGGTTTTCCGTAGTGGCGCGTGGTCCAACCACCTTTGAAGCGGCCATTGAGAACGCTGGTGAAACCGTCTGCGTTTTTACAAATATCTACGACTGTTTTCTCAATGATTGTATCACAGGTTAAGCCACCATTTGTGCCAATATTGAAATCGGGAAGTGTTCCATCAAAAAGAAATGGGATGTTTGAGCGAATAGAATGGCAATCATATAGGATCACGAAACCATGTATCGCATGGACACGCTTCAATTCAGCCTCAAGCGCTGCATGATATACAGCATGCCATGCTAATCTACGCTCTTCAATTTCAGCACTTGTTGGATCGTTGAGCCATAAGCGCTCACCATCAAAATCCGTCAAAGGAACCAGTCCGGTCGTGTTCTGCCCTGGATAAAGACTAACGCCGGATGGGTCACGATTGGCATCAACAACATAGCGGTGAAACAAAGCGCGCACTGAGGTTACATCTGATGACAGGCCCTCATAAAGGCGATCAATATGCCAGTCGGTATCAGCAAGCGTTTTACCTAAATCCGTCAACTCATCATAGATGGGCTTTGGAACAAATGTGCCTGTGTGGGGAAGCCCCAGAACAATAGGGCCGCCGCCTTGTTTGACGTCTACCGGCTTCATGCAGCCACCTCATCAATCGAGGCCATTAGCCCTGCAGCTTGAGACAACGCACCAGCCTGTACTAACTCTGTTACAGACTTCAAATCACTCGCCATAAAGCGATCATCTTTGACCGCAGGAATATCAGCGCGAATGCGTTTAATTACATTTTGCAATTCTGGGCTGGTTTTGAGCGGCGCGCGGAACTCAATTCCTTGAGCTGCACACAGCATCTCCACCCCTATGATCACATTCAGATTGGCATTCATACGCAGCAAGCGCCTTGCGCCATGGGCTGCCATAGAAACATGATCTTCTTGGTTGGCTGATGTCGGCGTTGAATCCGTTGAACATGGATTAGCCAGATGCTTGTTCTCACTCATCAATGCTGCAGTTGTCACTTCCGCAATCATAAAGCCTGAGTTAAGGCCCGGCTCAGGTGTCAAAAATGGCGGCAAATCATGCGAGAGTGTCGGGTCAACCATCAACGCGACACGGCGCTGTGCAATGGCACCAATTTCAGCGATCGCAATTGCAATTTGATCGGCTGCGAATGCCACCGGCTCGGCATGGAAATTACCACCTGAAACAATCAAACCGCTTTCAACCAAAACCAGCGGATTATCTGAAACAGCGTTTGCCTCAATCTCTAATGTGCGTCCCGCAAAATCCAACAGATCAAGCGCTGCGCCCGATACCTGTGGCTGGCAACGGATACAATAAGGGTCTTGCACACGTGTATCGCCTTCGCGGTGGCTTTCTCTAATTTCTGAGCCAGCCATCAATTCGCGCATTGCTGCAGCAACCAGAATTTGACCACGATGACCGCGTAGCGCATGAATTTCTTCTAGCAAGGGCGCTGTTGATCCCATGATTGCGTCAGTCGACAATGATGCGGACACAAGACATTGCTGCAAATTATTGCGCGCTTCAAACAAGCCAACCAAGGCGCATGCTGTTGAAAACTGCGTTCCATTGATCAGACCAAGACCTTCTTTGGGACCAAGCACATGCGGTGCCATGCCCGCTTTTTTCAGCGCTTCGGCCGCCGTCATTCTTTCATTTTGAAAATATGCTTCGCCCTCGCCGATCATCGCGGCCGCCATATGGGCAAGCGGTGCAAGATCGCCAGACGCGCCGACAGAACCTTGAACTGGAACAACAGGTGTTACGCTTTTCTCAAGCATGTTCTCGATCATCGAAATGGTTTCCAATGATACACCTGATGCGCCGCGCCCTAAGGAGAGTAATTTTAAAACCATCATCAAACGCGTGGTGGAAATTTCCAACGGTTCGCCAACGCCGCAGCAATGCGAAAGCACAAGGTTACGCTGAAGCTGGGCTGTGTCTTCAGGTTTAATCTTCATACTGGCGAGTTTACCAAAACCGGTATTCACGCCATAAACCGCCTCAGTTCCGGCCGCGCATTTAGCAACAAGCTCTGCGGCTTTCTTAATCGCGGGCTGCGCTGATGGATCAAGCGTAACCGATAGATTGTTCATCCAGATTTCTCGCAACTGAGAAAGTGTTGCTGATCCGGGTGTCAGAACGAGGCTCATAGTTTTCCTCCAAACATACGTTTGTAAAGCGGGTTAAATCCAATGCGATAAGATAGTTCGGCAGGATGCTCGATATCCCAAGTGGCAAGGTCAGCTCTGGTGCCAGCTTTGATGACACCAGCATCATCAATGCCCAGCGCTAGAGCCGCATTGTGCGTGATGCCTTCAAGGGCTTCTTGCGGTGTCATTCTAAACAATGTGCAAGCCATATTCATGGTCAATAACAGTGAGGTTATTGGCGATGATCCAGGGTTGCAGTCTGTCGCTAACGCCATCGGAACTTTGTGCTTACGAAAAGCTTCAATTGGCGGCGCTTGAGTTTCACGAATTGTGTAATATGCGCCGGGCAAAATAACAGCAACACTTCCGCTTTTTGCCATTGCAGCAGCATCGTCATCATTGGCATATTCCAAATGATCGGCAGACAGCGCGCCGAATTCTGCCGCAAGCTGCGTGCCGCCAAGGTTAGACAATTGCTCAGCGTGAAGTTTTACGCGAATGCCCAAGGCGTTCGCTTTTTCAAATACGCGGCGAATTTGATCTGGCGAAAAAGCAATGCCTTCGCAAAAGCCATCGACCGCATCCACCAATCCTTCTGCATGCGCAGTTTCAAGTGCGGGGATACAAACTTCATCAATATAAGTATCGGCGTTTCCGCTATATTCCGCAGGCACAGCATGCGCACCAAGGAAACTTGTTTTGACGGTAATTTCACGGTGTTTTTCAATGCTGCGCGCCACACGCAACATTTTAAGTTCGGTCTCTAAATCCAAACCATAACCGGATTTTATTTCAATCGTCGTGACACCTTCACCCAGCAAAGCATCAACACGTTTTAAAGCATCCTCAAGCAAGGCCGCTTCATCAGCTTGTCGGGTTGCTGTGACGGTTGAAACAATGCCGCCGCCAGCTCTTGCGACCTCTTCATAGGACGCGCCATTTAAACGCATTTCGAATTCATTGGCGCGGTTGCCGCCATGAACAATGTGCGTGTGGCAGTCGATTAAGCCGGGGGTTATCAGCCGCCCTTCAAGATCAATTTTCTCATGACCGCTTGCTTCACTTGGAAGATCATCGCCCGCTCCAACCCACTCGATCATGCGCCCTTTAACAAGAACAGCACCATTTTTGAGCAACCCATAAGGGGTGCCTTGATGCATCGTGGCAAGTGTAGCGTTGGTCAGAAGCATAAATTTTACCGTTGTTAAGTGCGCTCCAATAATTTATATGTCTGCACATAATAAACTGTCAAGGAGGAATTTTATGACCGTGATTTGGGCCAAAACAGCTTTGCTTGCAGATGGCTGGGCAAATGATGTCCGAGTTGAATTTGATACGCGTGGTAAAATTATCTCGGCGACAAAGGATCAACCGGAAGAAGGCACGAAAGTGGGCGTTCTTCTGCCCGCACCACCAAACGTGCACAGCCATGCGTTTCAACGGGCTATGGCAGGGCTTACCGAACGGCGTGGACCTGACCCTTCCGATTCATTTTGGACATGGCGTCAATTGATGTTCCGCTTTTTGGACCGACTAACGCCCGATCATGTGGAAGGCATTGCAGCCTTTGTTCAGATGGAAATGTTGGAAGCGGGCTATGCAACCAATGTTGAATTTCATTATCTGCACCACCAAGCTGGCGGCACACCCTATGCCAACCTTGCCGAAATGTCTGAGCGTATTGCCGCCGCAGCATCGCTTACCGGTATTGGCCTAACGCTGCTGCCCGTGCATTATCAATATGGCGGCTGCGACAAGCGTCCGCTCGGCGCGGGACAAATTCGATTTGGCAATGATTTTGAGCGTTTCGCAAAACTTCACGATCAGGCGCGCGGCATTATTGGCTTGATGCCAAATGACTGCACCTTTGGTCTTGCGCCGCACAGCCTTCGCGCTGTCGCACCAGAAGATATAAAACAAGCTTTGGAACTTGCTGGCAATCATCCAATCCATATGCATCTTGCAGAGCAAATTCCCGAAGTCGAAGAAGTAAAATCGCATTATGGTGCACGCCCTGTCGAATGGTTTTTGGAAAACTGTGAACCCGGCCCAAACTGGTGCTTGATCCATTGCACTCAAATGGAACCACATGAAACCGCAGGACTAGCGCAGTCGGGCGCCGTTGCCGGACTTTGCCCTATAACTGAGTCCAGCCTTGGCGATGGTACATTTGACGGCGTTAGGTGGTTTAACGAAAATGGCGCAATTGCCATTGGCTCTGATTCAAATATCCGCATTTCGCTTAGCGAAGAACTGCGCACTTTGGATTATTCCCAGCGCCTGCGTGATAATACGCGTGCAGCATTAGCAACGCCGAACTTATCCACCGGACGTAGATTATTTGAAGCTGCCAATCATGGCGGCGCGATTGCAGCAGGCAGAAAATGCGGCGTCATTGCCAAGGACTATCTGGCTGATTTGATCGCATTGGATTATGACTGCGTTGATCTGGCGGCCAAGAGCGGTGACACTATTCTTGATACTTATATTTTTGCTGGCGATGACCGCATGGTAAAAGAAGTCTGGTCTGCTGGCCGCCATGTGGTAACCAATGGGGCACATATGAAACGTGAGAAAATTACAAACCGTTTCAAGGAAATTATGCGCCAACTCGGAGACGCAATTTGACTGGAACTGCAATCAAAAACTGGCAATCGGTTCAGCAAGAGGTTCTCAATAGGATCAATTCCAAATTATGGAAGCCTGGCGATTTAATTCCGAATGAAGCCCAGCTTGCCAGTGAATTTGGGTGTGCGCGGGCAACTGTGAACCGCGCATTACAAAACCTTGCAGACACAGGCCTGCTGGAGCGGCGGCGCAAAGCTGGAACGCGTGTTGCCACCCATCCAGTGCGCAAAGCAACACTTGATATTCCGATTATTCGTAAGGAAATCACAGGCAAAGGTTATGCTTATCGCTATGCGCTTGTCAGCACCGAAACTGTCGTTCCGCCCCGCGACATGGCCGCCCGTATGCGCCTTAAACCAGATGAAAAAATCTTACACATTGTTGGCCTGCATATGGCCAATGGTGAGCCCTATGTCTTTGAAAATCGCTGGATCAACTCCAATGTTGTTCCAGCTGTTCGCGATGTCGATTTTTCCAAGCAAAGCCCCAATGAATGGCTTGTCGAAAACATTCCCTTCACATCCGGCGACATTGCTTTTTCTGCTCTTTGCGCGGGCGCTTTTGAAGCGGAAATGCTGTCCTGCAAAACAGGCGAAGGCCTATTCGTGATAGACAGAAGCACTTGGGAAAAAGAAGGCGCGATTACATCTGTGCGGCTCGTCTTTGCACCAGGCTACAGAATACATACAGAAATCTAATTTTACTCGTCAGAGATAATCAGCACTCTTTCAATCAAATGCTACCGCCAATCCAAGACCACCTTACCGGATTGCCCCGATTTCATTGCGGCAAAACCTTGCTCAAAATCATCCACTTTGAAACGATGTGTAAGCACACCTGATACATCCAAACCGTTTTGCAGCATCGCGATCATTTTGTACCATGTTTCAAAAATTTCGCGGCCATAAACACCCTTAATCGTGATTGCTTTGAAAACGATACGGCTCCAATCCACAGGACTTTTACCGGGCGGAATACCGAGCATCGCAATGCGGCCGCCCATAACCATCGCCTCAATCATTTGATCAAGCGCCGTTTGATTGCCGGACATTTCAAGCCCAACATCAAATCCTTGCTTCATTTTTAATTTTGCTTTGATGTCGTTTAAATCTTCTTTTGCGACATTGACGGGGTGCACATCTGCAACCTTGGCGGCCAATGCCAAACGCTCCGCATTTACATCTGTAATCACGACATTACGCGCACCGGCATGGCGAGCAACGGCTGCTGCCATTATGCCTATCGGGCCAGCACCAGTTACCAGCACATCCTCACCCACCAAATCAAAGCTCAACGCCGTATGAACAGCATTGCCAAGCGGGTCGAGGATTGCACCAATATCATCGCTTATTTCATCGGGAAGTGGCACCACATTAAAGGCAGGCAAGCGAAGATATTGCGCAAATGCGCCCTGCTCGTTAACGCCAATTCCTCTTGTTTCAGGATCGAGGTGGAATTTCCCAGCGCGGCTTTGCCGCGAGTGCTTTCCGATCAAGTGCCCTTCACCGCTACAGCGCTGCCCTAACTGAATATCCTTGACATCACGGCCGAGTTCAACGATCTCACCGGCAAATTCATGCCCTGTTATCAACGGCACAGGCACGGTTTTTTGCGCCCATTCATCCCAGTTCCAAATATGAATATCAGTACCGCAAATTCCGGTTTTATTTATTTTGATCAGAACATCGTCAGGACCAATTTCCGGCACAGGTGCTGTTTGTAGCCATAGTCCTTCGCGCGGCTCTGCTTTGACAAGCGCTTTCATTTCATTGGTCATGTGAGCGCTCCAATTGCTTTGCCTGCAACTTCAAACGCATGTAGCGCACGATCAAGCTCGTCGCGTGTTAGTGCTGCATTCATCTGCGTGCGGATACGCGCTTGCTCGCGCGGCACAACAGGAAAGAAAAACCCGCTGACATAAACGCCTTCTTCAAACAATCGCTGTGCCATATCTTGTGTGCGCTGCGCATCGCCCAACATCACCGGAATAATCGGATGTTCGCCCGGCAAAATATCAAAACCAAGACGTGTCAGACCCGCCCGCCAATAGGCTGCATTTTCAAAAAGCTTAGCGCGAAGGTCATCGCCCTCCCTCACCAAACGCAGCGCTTCTATTCCCGCAGCAACAATGGCAGGTGGCAAGGAGTTGGAAAACAAATAAGGACGCGAGCGCTGTCGCAATAAATCAATAACTGGCTGCGGGCCTGCAATATAGCCACCAACAGCGCCGCCAAGCGCCTTGCCGAGTGTGCCCGTTACAATGTCAACATCAACACCAAAATGTGCTGGCATACCAGCGCCTTTTGGCCCCATGAAACCTGTTGCGTGGCAATCGTCGACCATAACTAAAGCGCCGTATTTTTCAGCTAGCTTTTTAATGTCTGGAAGATTGGCCAGATAACCATCCATCGAAAACACGCCATCGGTTGCAATCATGATGAAACGCGCACCATCAGCCTTGGCAGCCTTAAGCTGGTCTTCAAGATCATTCATATCTGAATTGGCATAGCGATAACGCTTTGCTTTGCACAAACGAATACCGTCAATAATAGAAGCGTGGTTCAACGCATCAGATATAATCGCATCTTCTGGTCCTAAGAGCGGCTCAAAAAGCCCGCCATTGGCATCGAAACATGCTGCAAACAATATGCTGTCATCTTGATTTAAAAATTGCGCCAGCTGCGTTTCAAGTTCCCTATGAAGATCTTGGGTGCCGCAAATAAAGCGAACAGAAGCCATGCCAAAGCCTTGATGATCCATTGCAGCTTTTGCAGCGGTGATAAGGTCAGGATGATCGGCAAGGCCCAAATAATTATTGGCACAAAGATTGATAACCTGCCGTCCGCCCACGCTTATTTCTGCGCCCTGCGGCGACGTTATCATGCGTTCGCGCTTCATCATCCCATCCGCATCAATTTGCGCAAGGGTGTCGTTAATATGTTTCAGAAATGCTTGGCTCATATTCACCTCCGTTTTCCCACCAATACCACAATGGATATTCGTGTGAAACAGAAATTTCAATATATCGGATATTAATCCGTTATCACGCCGCTACCCATGTTGCACAACTAAAAAGGCTCTGGAAGGTTCATCAGCCGAAATGCTGTGCTCAACGTCGGCTGGATAACGCGCCGTATCTCCAGCGATCAGATGATCGCTCGCCAATCCACTGGCAACCGTCAGCTTACCTTCAATAAGAGTTAAATGCTCACGCGTACCTGCGGTATGTGGCTGGCTGGCGAGCACGCCGCCGGCCTCAAAGCGAAGTTCATAAACTTCATGCTTTCCAGCTTCTTCGGGCGGCGATAAAATACGGATAGCGCAACCATTGCCATGATTTTCAATCGTTGGCACAGCATCGCCGCGCAACACCTCAATGCGATCACCTTGGCTATCGGCAAGCAATCCAGCAAAATCAACCTGCAACGCGCGCGTCAGGTTCCACAGTGTCGATATAGTCGGCGATGATTCACCGCGCTCGATTTGACTCACCATGCTTCGCGACACGCCCGATAGCTTGGTGACAGCATCCAATGACAGCCCCTTTGCACGGCGCGCCTCTTTCAAGCGCGCAGGCAATAGCGTCAATATTTCATCTGTTCTTTCCATAATGATGCAAGATAGATGCGTCGCCACATTTCGTCCATAGCTTCATTTGCAGGCTTGCGAAAATGCTCGCTGTATCAACCTCACACAATCAGAACAGATAACGCCTACTGCTATGCACACCAGATGAGCCGCTCAAGACGTGATTTCATGGGTGCAGTAAAAGCATCCAAACCAAACCTTACTAGGCAGCATTAACAAATGTCGCTTGTAATACTGCAAGCAGGCTGCATAGTCTCAAACAACAGATTAAAGGAACTCTCTTTTCAAAGTTTAATCTGCTCATAATTACATCGAGACGAACAGCTGGGGGGGGGGCTTAAATGGGAATACTTGTATCGGTCGTGCTGCCATTAGGGTTGGCATTCATTATGTTTTCACTTGGCTTAGGCTTGACCATCAAGGACTTTATTAGGGTTGGCCAACAACCACTCGCATTTTTAGTCGGTGCATTTAGCCAAATTATTCTACTTCCAGTCGTTACATATTTTCTTGTCGTCAGCTTTGGCATCAAGGCTGAAATTGCCGTTGGCTTTATGATTCTTGCATCGTGCCCGGGCGGCGTGACCAGTAATATCATCACGCGCATGGCTAAGGGTGATGTCGCTTTGTCGGTTTCGCTTACCGCAGTGATCAGCATCGTTAGTATGATAACCGTACCTATTATCTTAGGTTTTTCTCTGAGCACATTTATGGGCGAAAGCGCGCCGCAGATTAGTATTGTGTCGGCGAGCATGGCCGTATTTGCTTTAACCGTTGTGCCCATTGTTATTGGCATGACACTTAAGTCATTATTTTCAACGGCCATGATACGTAGCGAACCCATAATATCGAAAATCGCTGTTGCTTTGTTTGTGATTATCGTCATCGCCGCTGTTGCCGCGAACTGGACGCTGTTTGTTGAAAATTTCTGGTTACTAGGTCCAGCGACAGCCACATTGGTGGCCGTTCTAAGTGTAGCTGGTTATTTCATGGCGCGTCTGCTGGGCCGAAGCCAAATTGAAGCCAAAACAATTTCTATTGAGACAGGCGTTCAAAACGGCACACTCGGCATTGCTGTTGCGGCAATCATTGTTGGCGGCGGTGTCGGTATGAGTGCCTATGCATTGCCATCGGCCATATACAGCATTGTTATGTATCTGGTCGTTCTACCAATCGTTTTTGTCTATCGCCGCATGAGCTAGCCTTGTTAATAAGGAAACTTAGATGGAACATTCAGACGTCATTATTGTCGGTGCAGGACTTGCTGGTCTCGTCGCGGCAGCTGAGTTGGCTGACCGCGGCAAATCCGTAACAATCATTGATCAGGAGCCAGAGGCTTTTCTAGGCGGACAAGCATTCTGGTCTCTTGGCGGATTGATGTTGGTCGACACACCCGAACAACGACGTATGGGTATCAAGGACAGTCGCGCGCTTGCGATGCAAGACTGGTTTGGCTCTGCACAATTTGACAGACCCGAGGATCATTGGCCACGAAAATGGGCCGAAGCCTATGTGGATTTTGCTGCTGGAGAAATGCGCCCGTGGCTTTACAATATGGGTATGCGTTGGTTTCCAATTGTTGGTTGGGCCGAACGCGGCGGCGGCTTTGCTTCCGGCCATGGCAATTCGGTGCCGCGCTTTCATTTAACATGGGGCGTTGGTCTAGGCACGCAAGAGCCGTTTGTGCGCCGTGTGCGCGAACATGAAAAAGCTGGACGTATCACACTCAAATTCAGACATCGCTGTTCAAATATCATCATGGAAAATGGTGCTGCAAAGGGCGTTGCGGGTGAGGTACTTGCCCCTGATAACAGCCTTCGCGGTCAATCGACGAACCGCGATATTGTTGCCGATTTTGAACTGCGCGCTGCCTCGGTCATTATCACGTCTGGCGGTATTGGCGGCAATGCCGATCTGGTGCGCAAATCATGGCCGACCGACAGACTTGGCCCTGCACCCAAGAACATGCTTTGCGGTGTTCCCGCCCATGTGGATGGCCGCATGGTGTCAATCAGCCAGCAAGCTGGCGGGCACCTGATTAATAGTGATCGTATGTGGCATTATACCGAGGGCGTGAAAAACTGGAACCCGATCTGGCCCAATCACGGCATACGCATTTTGCCCGGCCCATCATCCATGTGGTTTGATGCTGAGGGGAACCGATTTGCACCGCCAGCCTTGCCTGGGTTTGACAGCCTTGGAACACTCAAAGCCATTCTTGACACGGGCTATGATTATTCATGGTTCATCACCTCGCAAAAAATCATCAAGAAAGAGTTTGCACTTTCCGGCTCAGAGCAAAACCCTGACTTTGAACAAAAAAGCTGGAAAGAGGTTTTCAAACAGCGCATTTTCAACAAGCAGGCGACGCCCGCGGTTGAAGCTTTCAAGGAGCATGGCGAGGATTTTGTTACGGCTGAAACCTTGGCAGAACTTATAGCCAAGATGAACGCCCTCGAAGGCAATGCCTTGTTGCCATTTGACAAGATAGAAGCCGAAATCAAAGCCCGCGATGCGCAAATGGACAACCCTTTTAGCAAGGACGCGCAAATCATGGCGATCCATGCCGCTCGCAAATATCGCGGTGACAAATATCAAAGAACGGCCAAACCGCATAAAATTCTTGATCCTGCGAACGGGCCTTTGATCGGCATAAAACTAAACATCATCACCCGTAAAACGCTCGGTGGTTTGAAGACCGACCTCAACAGCCAAATGCTCAACGCTGCGGGTGAACCGATTGCCGGATTGTTTGCAGCAGGCGAGGTCGCCGGTTTTGGCGGCGGCGGTTATCACGGCTATAACGCGCTTGAGGGCACCTTTTTGGGCGGGTGTATTTTTTCGGGCAGGCAAGCAGGTAGGTCGGACACCATCGTTTAATTAAACTTTCCAATCGGCATGAGAAACACGTAAATGTGATTGCTGCAGATATGTTTTGCAATTTTTAATTGCGTAGCCACAAGACGCAACCAAATGCCCTTGACTGAGATATGCAGTGAGAACGCGGGCAATGAAGCGCTTTCTTGGTTCTGCTTGGCTAGGTTCCGACGCTCTTTCAAACAATTGGCATTATTTTTCATCAACGATTGAAAGAGCTGAAACTGACCTTGACGAATATGGGGCGATGATATGCATGTTGATTTTTTATAGATCTGGCTTGGTTGAGTACTACGTTTTTCGTACCGCACTCTTTAGAACTTTGCGTGGATCAAAAACGATTACAAAACAACAAGGCTATGTCAGCAAATGAATCTTCTTGATAGTAAATTACAGCCAATTCTCAACACGGTACAGCTCCGCAATGCTGGAGAGCCCGAGTTTCACCAAGCAGCCCGTGAAGTTCTTGAAAGTCTTGGTCGCGTAATTACAAAACATCCAGAATATTCTGAAGAAGCTCTGATTGAACGCATTTGCGAACCGGAGCGTCAGATTATTTTCCGCGTACCTTGGATCGATGACAGCGGACAGGTTCGGATTAACCGCGGTTTTCGTGTTCAGTTTAATTCTGCTCTTGGCCCTTATAAAGGTGGCATCCGTTTTCACCCATCAGTGAACATCGGTATCATCAAGTTTTTAGGATTTGAACAAACCTTTAAAAACGCGCTTACGGGGCTTCCTATCGGTGGCGGTAAAGGCGGCTCCGATTTCAACCCGAGAGGGCGTTCTGACCGTGAGATTATGCGCTTTTGCCAGTCTTTTATGATCGAGTTACATCGCCATATTGGCGAATATATTGATGTGCCTGCTGGCGATATCGGCGTGGGCGGGCGTGAAGTCGGTTACATGTTTGGAATGTATAAGCGTCTGACGAACCGTTACGAAGCTGGCGTTCTGACTGGCAAAGGGCTTTCTTTTGGCGGATCAAGAGCGCGCAAAGAAGCAACCGGTTTTGGAACTGTTTATTTTACTCAGCGTATGCTGGAAACGAAAGGGTCTGATCTCGATGGCAAGAGATGTGTTGTTTCTGGATCGGGCAATGTTGCCATCTATGCAATAGAGAAAATCCAAAAGTTTGGCGGCAAAGTTGTCGCTTGCTCAGACTCCGATGGTTATGTGGTGGACGATGCTGGCATTGATCTTAACCTAATTAAAGAAATCAAAGAAATTCGCCGTGGCCGGATTGCTGAATATGTCGAGTTAAAAGGCGAAGGCTGCCGCTATATCAAAGGCGGGTCGATATGGGATGTGCCTTGTGAGGTTGCTTTGCCTTGCGCAACCCAAAATGAGTTGAACGCGGATGATGCCAAAACCTTGATAAAGAACGGCATCATGGTCGTTGCCGAAGGGGCCAATATGCCTTGTAAGCCTGAAGCGGTAAGGCTCTTCCAAGAGGCAAACATTATGTTTGCACCTGGCAAAGCAGCAAATGCGGGAGGAGTTGCTACATCGGCACTTGAAATGCAGCAAAATGCAAGCCGCGATAGTTGGACATTTGAAAAGACCGAAGATCGCCTTGCGGAAATAATGCATAATATCCACGATGCTTGCGCGCAGACTGCCGAGGAATATGACGCACCGGGTGATTATGTTATTGGTGCAAACATTGCCGGCTTTGTGCGGGTTGCAGAGGCAATGCGTGCCATGGGCGTGATCTGATCAGGATATCTATTATAGGTTTTGACTACAGA
The DNA here is from genome assembly GCF_000620605.1 of Ahrensia sp. 13_GOM-1096m. Taxonomy (NCBI): domain Bacteria; kingdom Pseudomonadati; phylum Pseudomonadota; class Alphaproteobacteria; order Hyphomicrobiales; family Ahrensiaceae; genus Ahrensia; species Ahrensia sp. 13_GOM-1096m. Next base: position 25,673 of record NZ_JIAX01000006.1, on the reverse strand, counting down.
TTAATGGCGCGGTGCATCTGCTAGGGCTAATATTATAATCCGCTGAAACGGCACAACAGAACTCATCCATGCACCGCGTGCACTCCATATTAGTGCAAGGTAAATGCGTCACCACACGACGTCCATAACTTCATTTCAAGCCTGATAACAATCATCAGCACAACACATGACGTGTAAATAATATTTGACATAGTGTAATTTATTTCATACCTACCGTCGAAGATAATTGACTTATCAAAAACATTTCTTTTCGACGAGGGCTCACATGAACTATCAAGATCGCAACAATATCGTGTCGATCATTGTCGGCTTAACTGTAAATGGTTACATCATCTTCCGGCTTTTTGAGATGAACGCCGCAGGTCAATTCGATGGACCAGATGCCATTAATATTTGGGCGCAAATGGTGGTCTGGATGATTCCGATTGGGATCATTATTACGATTATCGGCACCATTTTATTTAACATTGGCTACGGCATTATAACTGGAAATGAAAACCCAAGTCTTCTGGTCGATGAACGTGACAAGATGTTTGAACAACGCGGCACTATGGCCATCGTCATGCTGATTGGGCTGGGGTTTGTCGCATCCATTCTTGCCCTTGCTTTGGGCTGGTCTGCCGTTGTTGGGTTCAACATTATTTATTTTTCTATGGCGCTCGGTTCGCTCACTGCCGATTTTGTAAAATTTATTAGTTATCGGCGGGGTTATTAAAACATGGCCAAATTAACCATCACCAATAATCTTAGGCGTCTTCGTTTTGACGCCAATGAAATGACACAAAAAGATTTAGCTGAAAAAGTGGGCGTAACGCGCCAAACAATTGTTGCTATAGAAAACGCCAAATATTCCCCTACGCTTGAGTTAGCAATTTTGATTTCACGCGTCTTTGGCAAGCCCCTGGAAGAAGTGTTCAACATTGAAGACGCCGTCTGATAGCGCTGCGTTCAAAATGGATTCAATCAACTATCATACGGCCTTGTGTTTCCTATGATCTGAATAGATCAGGTGAAAACGCGTGGTTTAAAAGGATACTCACATGCTTATTCACCCTGCACGGTTTTGGAATTTTATGGCGCGTGGTTATGCACGCCGCCGCGTAAAAGATACCAAATCCTACCAGCACAAACTGGACATTACAGCGAGCTATTTACAGCCCACAGATACGGTTTTTGAGTTTGGCTGCGGAAGCGGCACAACGTCACTCATCCATGCACCACGTGTATCACATATTGACGCGATTGATTTTTCATCTGAAATGATTGCGATTGCAAACGAAAAGGCAAGCGCCGAGGAAATTCAGAATGTGAAATTTTCCATTTCCACTTTGCAAGATTGGCCCCAACCACAGAACGGGTCTCGCTATGATGCCGTGCTCGGCATGTCGATTCTTCACTTGCTACCCGATCTTGATGATGCGCTGGAGCAGGTTCATAAATTGATGAAGCCCGGCGCATATTTTTTCTCATCAACAGTATGTCTCGGCGATATGAGTGCCTTTATTTACCTTGCATTAGCGCCCTTTGGTGCTCTTGGCTTACTCCCAAAAGTGTTACCGCTGAAAGCAGATGAATTGGCAGAACGCATGAAGGCTCATGGCTTTACAATTGAAAGCACATGGCGCCCAAAAGACGATGCGACTGTATTCATCGTCGCAAGGAAACCTGTTTAACTGAGCATGAGCTGCTTCACATTCTATTGCGTCTTAGCAACCAGACAAAGAATATCCCGCCGATCAGGCCGGTAACGATACCGATGGGCATATCTTCTGGTGCCATAATTGTGCGCGCGATAATGTCTGCCCAAAGAAGAAAGATCGCTCCGACAAGTGCGCTGATGGGTAAAACGCGGTAATAATCGCCGCCGACCAACATGCGCACAACATGCGGCACCATGAGGCCGACAAATCCAATCACGCCAGAAAATGCGACCATCACGCCTGTGATCAGGGCACCGATCACGAAAATTTCCAATCTAAACCGCGCAACCGATATACCAAGCGTTGACGCAGTTTCGTCGCCAATTGTCATCGCATTGAGCTGTGCTGCGCGCACCCATAGCCAGAAGCCGCACGTTGCAAGTACAACTGCCGGATAAACCAGCTGAGACCATTGTGCGAGACCAAGGCCGCCTAACATCCAGAAAACTACAGTATGCGTCGCGCGTGGGTCGCCAAGGAAGATAAGAACATTGGCAAGAGCCATAACGATGAATGAGACTGCAACGCCTGTTAACACCAAGCGGTCTGCCGTTGATGCGTCTGCTACACGTGCCACGCCAAGAACAATCGCCGTTGCAGCAAGAGAACCGGCAAACGCCAATAATGGCACGGTGAGCAAACCCAAAAACAACCCCGTATGCAGAAGCGCCAAAATAGCGCCGAAAGCACCGCCCGATGAAATGCCAAGCAAGTGAGGATCGGCCAAAGGATTGCGTGTGACCGCTTGGAGACTGGCGCCGACCAAGGCCAGCCCTGCGCCAACCATTGCAGCTAACAATGCTCGCGGAAAACGAATATCCCAAACAATCGCTTCACGGCCTGCTGACCATGTTACGTTTATCAAACCAGGATAGAGTTTGTTGGCCAGCACACCCCAAACAGTTGATGATGCGATAGAAACGGCACCAACGTTGATTGCAAATGTTACCGAAATCAGCAACACGATAAAACCTGCGATCCAGACCACAGGCAATGCATGTAGAGATTTTATACTGCTTGCTTGGCTCATGGCCTAATTATTCCCAAAAGCAGAAGCGAGCTTTTTAATTGCTTTAATGTTGCGAGGCCCCGGCGTTGCCTCAATATATTCCAGAACAATGAAGCGGTCGTTTTTCACAGCATCAAGATTGGCAAAGGCTGGATTTGACATCATGAATTCGCGCTTTTGTTTGGCTGTTACATCGCCATAATTCACGATCACTATTATTTCTGGGTTTCGTTCAACAACAGCTTCCCAGCCTATCGTTGTCCAACTTTTTTCAAGGTCTTCAAGAATATTGACCCCGCCGGCTGCTTCTATCATTGCCGTTGGTATGGCGTATCGGCCCGCTGTAAACGGCGTACTTTCTCCGCTGTCATATACAAATACGCGCGGTGGTGTGGCACCCTGTTTCAAGGTTTTGGTAATTGCCTCAAGTTCAGATTTATAGCCGTCCACAAGCTCTTGTGTGCGCTCTTCTACCTCGAAAATTTTACCGAGATTGAGCAAGTCATTATACATGTCATCCATAGATACTTTCGGTTTTTCACCGATATGAATGCAGCTCTCTGTCAACTCGTAGACCTTGATGCCGAATGGCTCCAGCGTGTCTGGCGTCACTTCACCGCCAACCTTCATGCCGTAGTTCCAACCAGCGAAAAGGAAGTCCGCTTCAGCGCCTATAAGGACTTCTTTTGTTGGATATTTCTTTGCAAGCTCGGGCAATTCTTTAACGCCAGCCCGCATTTCTTCATCCAACTTTGTCCAGCCGGAAATACCTGAATAACCGACCATACGATCTGCAAGGCCCAGCACCAACATCATTTCGGTCAAATTGACATCATGTGAAACTGCGCGCTTTGGTGCCGCATCAAAAGTAACCGTGCGGTTACAACTTTGAACGGTCGTTTCGGCGATTGCGGCCGCTGAAGTGAATGCCAATACGGCAAGGCTGAGTACAGTTTTATTCATGTCAGGTTCTTCCCATCAATGTGTAAGTAAAATGAAGACGATCGGTAGGCATGAGCTTTTCGGATTGTGCAGAAACATTAAATGCATAGGAAACCGATTGATTGGTCAGCACCGTTTGAGGCGGCCCGAATGCAAGTACAGAACCTTGCTTTAGAAGCAAAATCTCGTCGCAGACACCTGCCGCCATGTTCAAATCATGTAAGCTGGTAACAATGGTCATATCCAGATCGCGAATGAGCTCTATGATTTCTAACTGATGCCTAATGTCGAGGTGATTGGTAGGCTCATCAAGGATAAGCAGGCTTGGCTCTTGCGCGAGCGCTCTGGCCACCATTGCGCGTTGACGTTCACCGCCTGACAAAGTGCCAAAGCGACGACTTGCGAACTCCGAAAGTTCAAGTTTACGCAGTGCTGAATCTATAATGGTAGAGTCATTTTCGCTCTTCGTTGATAATACGCTGCGATATGGCGTGCGCCCCAATTCAACGATCTCTTTTACCGTCAGCGCAAAGTCTGTCGGCTGCTCTTGCAAAACGGCCGCAACATTTTGAGCAACCAGCCTTGGTGACAATGACCAGATGTCACGCCCATCAATCTCGATAGACCCTTGCGACGGTTTTAGGTAGCGATACAGCAAGCGCAGAAATGTGGACTTACCTGCGCCATTAGCGCCAACAACACCCATGACGCGCCCAGCATTCAAGCTTAAAGAGAGCGGCTTTAAAATTGGGTCGCCGCTGCGTGTATTCCAGCACGCATTCATTACGTTCAGCTTTGCTGCGCTCATTGTAAAACCTGTTCCATCTCTTCATTCGCAATCATGGCCGCTGGCACACGCGCCAGTGTAGAATGGCGCAATTTGCCGGGCCTATCGGTAGAAGAACACCATCCATCTTGTAGATGTGCGTATTGATTTGCGAATGCGATAAGGTCGTCGATATCTTCATTGGGATCTATATCGCCAAAAAGATAAGTCGCTTTTTTCGAACCGTGATAGGCGACCGTGCATGGGCGGCTACAACCCGCCATACAGGCAACACCTGAAACAGAAAAATCCTCACATACAGCATCGCCTGCAGCGTCAATAGCTTTACGCAATTGCTCAATTAGCTCGTAGCCCGGCCGGCAATCTGTATTTTTATGTCTACATGAGACACAAACGGTAATGCGATGATTTGATTTTTTTGAATGGGCCATGATGCCCTCCGCAATGAGCAGGAGGCGCGCAAGTAATCACTGACGATGATCCGGTGAACCGGCTATACATGTCCATGCTCCTTGCTGGGACACCCCGCCCAGGTTGAATTGATCTGACATGGCAGGTCTCCTGACTTGCGGGTCTCAGCTCCCTCGAACCTTCCCGAAACATTTGTTTCAGTGGTCAAACTCAAGGTTACTCACCGCTCACAGTTGCGGGGGCAGTCATGGATTTAGCGCCTGTTGGCTACACCTCACCATGTTCCCTTTTAATCTGCTCCCCGTTTAAGGGTACGCAGAACCATATAAAGAGTTCTGTCAGAATATCCGTTTGGCGACAAGTGATTTTTAAGCAGATGTCGCTTTGTTTGCGATTATGCGAAGAACTGAAACCAGACGAGCAAAACCAATGTGCCCCACACGATCATATTAACAATTGATCTCAACATACCGCCGTCTTCTTCGACAGTCATACCAATCTTACGTCGCACGAGATCGCCTGGGTACAGAAAGGCATTAAGTAGCATTTGGCCTAATTGTGTCATCGCAGTTCCACCTATTGGTTTTCACGAACTTCATGAAGATTTTCATAGTCATAGCTTGCAGCGAGCTTAAAAGCAATATATTATATACTTCTTTATAGGATGTCATTATGCGACTGAATGTTCAAACCGATTACGCCTTGCGGCAGCTGATGTATCTTGCCGTTAATAATGATCGGCTTTGCACCATCCGCGAGATTGCCGATTATTTTGAAATATCCAACAATCACATGATCAAAGTTGCCTATCTGACCGGCAAAGCTGGCTTTGTGCATAGTGTGCGCGGACGCTCAGGCGGCCTAAAGCTAAAACTACCCGCCGAGCAAATTATCATCGGTAATGTCGTGCGCAGTATTGAAGCAGATTTCGCCGTCGCTGAATGCCACCAAGGCGGCAAATGCAACAAATGCGTTATTACGCCCTCCTGCAAATTAAAGAACGTTCTCAACAATGCGGTACTAGCTTTTCTAGCTGTGCTTGATGACTACAACATTGCAGACCTCGTCGAAGGCAATGATGATTTAAAGCAACTACTTTTTCAGGAGATTGCCTGATGCAAACTTATGTTCACAAAACGGCAGCAGAGCGGCGTGCAGAGATTCAGGCCCGCGCTAGCTCTTTGGGCATCGATGAGGATTATATTTCACTGCTTGTGGAGAGCTTTTATAATCGCATTCGCAAAGACGAAATATTGGGACCTATATTTGCCGCCGAGATCACAGGTGATTGGGGCCCACACCTAACAAAGATGAAGCAATTCTGGTCATCCGTTGCACTAAATTCCGGAAGCTATTCCGGCAGGCCCGTTCCGGCGCATCAAAAATTAAGCGGCATATCACCGGAACATTTTGACAGATGGCTCATGCTTTTTCGCAGCACCTTGGAAGAGACAGCACCATCACAGGAGGCAATCGGCTATTTCATGGAGCGTGCAGAACGCATTGCAGAAAGTCTCAAGCTCGCTATGTTTGGGCACCTTGAGATCCCCACGCGAAACACATGATGTAACTTTCTTCTCTATGCTGGTTTTACAGCCCGCAACGAATACCTATATGCCACCCTACTAAAACAAACAGCTTGCGCATAGTCTGGCATTTCACAGCACAACAGACCTTACTGTGGGCGGTCTCTACTCATAAGGATAATTCGATGTTGAAGAAATTAGGAGCTGCGGCAGCGATTGCCGTTTTAATGGCAACGTCCGCCTTTGCTGATGACGCTAAAACACTACGCGTTGGCATGTCCGGCGGCTATTTTCCCTTTACCTTTGTTCAAAAGGGTGAGCTTCAAGGTTTTGAAGTCGACGTGATGAACGCCGTTGGCAAAGAAGCCGGATTAGAAATCGCGTTTGAAACAATGTCATTTTCCGGTCTTATTGGTGCGCTTGATGTTGGCCGGATTGATACAATCGCCAACCAGATTACCATTACGCCAGAGCGCGAAGCCAAGTTTGAATTCAGCCAAGCTTATGTAATTGATGGCGCACAAGTTGTCGTCAAGCGCGGCAATGATGTGATCAATGGTGTCGAAGATTTGCGCGGTAAATCCGTCGCGGTAAATCTTGGTTCGAACTTTGAAGAGCTGCTCAAAGAACTGCCCTATGCAGACGAAATCAATATTCGCACCTATGAATCCAACATTGCTCAAGACGTAGCGCTTGGCCGTGTTGATGCCTTCGTCATGGACCGTGTCTCATCCGCACAGCTTATCAAAGAAAGCCCTTTGCCTTTGGCCCTATCCGGCAAGCCATTTTCTGAATTGCGCAACGCCCTTCCCTTTGCCAAAACAGAACAGGGCAAAGCACTTCACGATAAGGTCGATGCTGCACTGACAACCTTAAGCGAAAATGGTACGTTGAGCGAAATTTCAATGAAATGGTTTGGCACAGACATTACCCGCCTAGAAGAGTAGACTAAATATGCAAGGACTGGATCTTTACTACATGTTCGAATTGGTGCCGGTGATTTTGGGCTATGTGCCCATCACTATCGGCATCGCAGCCGCCAGCATGGTACTCGCGCTTGCCTTGGCTATTTTGTTGGCGGTAGAGCGTGTGGTCAAAGTTCCGGTTCTTGATTGGTTTGTCGTTTTCTTCATCAGCTTTTTCCGCGGCACACCGCTGCTGGTACAATTGTTTTTGTTCTATTACGGCTTACCGCAAGTGCTGTCAGTTTTGACGCAAATCAACGGCGTTACAGCCGCAATTTTGGGCCTGACGCTGCATTTTTCTGCCTATATGGCTGAAAGCATTCGCGCGGCAATTACCGGTGTGGACCGCAGCCAATGGGAAGCTGCTCATTCGGTTGGCATGACTCAAGCCCAGATGATGCGCCGGATTATTCTGCCGCAAGCAGCACGTGTCGCCTCACCGACACTGATCAACTATTTTATTGATATGATTAAGAGCACATCTCTCGCGTTTACATTGGGCGTCACAGAGATGATGGGTGCTGCGCAAAAAGAGGCCGCCAGCAGCTTTTTATATTTCGAAGCCTTCCTCGTGGTTGCCGTTATCTATTGGATTATGGTCGAGGTTTTAAGCCAAGGACAAAAGCGGTTGGAGATTTCTCTTAACAAGGCTTATGCACGATGATTAGCATTCGCGGGCTGACAAAGCGTTTTGATAAAACAACTGTGCTGAACGAAATTGATCTGGATATTGCAGATGGCGAACGCGTTGTGATTATTGGCCCGTCCGGTACGGGTAAATCCACCTTATTGCGCTGCATTAATTTTCTCGACAGGCCCCAAAGCGGGCAAATTCAAATCGACAATCTTCAAGTCGATGCCAAGAAAGCCACAAAATCAGATATTCTTGCTTTACAACGCAGCACCGCTTTCGTGTTTCAAAACTATGCTCTTTTCGCCAACAAAACGGCAAAAGAAAACATTATGGAAGCACTCGTAACGGTGCAAAAAATGCCCGAAGCGGAGGCTGAACAACGCGCAATGTCTGTGCTTGCCGAAACAGGGCTTACAGATAAAGCAGACAGCTACCCATCGGCGCTCTCTGGCGGGCAGCAACAACGTGTCGGCATTGGCCGCGCGATGGCTTTGCAATCAAGTCTCATGTTGTTTGATGAACCAACATCAGCGCTCGACCCTGAATGGGTTGGCGAAGTGCTTGACTTGATGCGCCGTGTTGCCGAGCGCAAACAAACCATGCTCATCGTGACACATGAAATGCAATTTGCTAAAGAAATTGCTGACCGCGTGGTCTTTATGGATGAAGGGCGTATTGTTGAAGCTGCGCCGCCTGAACAATTGTTTGGCGACCCCAAAGATGAGCGTTTGCAGCGCTTTCTACGCCGCATAAACCAGTAGATTTCACGGAAAGAAACCACCAATGCAAATTACCAAGCTCGATCATGTCAATATTCGCACCACTCAGCTTGATGTAATGGTGAAGTGGTATTGCGATGTTTTGGGCATGAAAAGCGGACCAAGGCCCAACTTTCCTTTTCCAGGCGCTTGGATTTACGCAGGCGAAAACGCTGTGGTACATTTGATCGGCGTTGAAAATGATGCCGGTGCAGGGTCGGAAACCTTGCTTAAGCTCGAACATTTTGCTCTCAGCGCAACTGGTCTTGCTGCATTTGAAGAAAAGCTCAAGTCACGCGGAGAAGAATACCGCCGTGGCGAGTTGCCAGATTTCAAGATTGTACAAATCAATGTGTATGATCCCGATGGCAATCACATCCATGTTGATTTTCGCACAGACGAAGAAGTCGCTTAATGAAGCAAACGATTTGTTTCTTTAGGGGCCTGCAATCCTTAAAGTCTGGCTGAGTTCTGATGGACAAGTTCTGTCAGAAAATTTGCGACAACGCGCACGCGCGCTGAATTGACAAGATCGGTGTGGATCGCGAGCCAAAACTCCTGCACGATTACATCAGCATCACTGGGAACATTGCGCAAAACAGGTTCAGCATCTCCCATAAAACACGGTAGAACCGCTAAACCCAATCCGGCTCGTGCGGCAGCAAGTTGTGCGTACAAACTTGATGTCACGAGTGCAGGCGCTCGCCCTTGTAGCACTCGATTAATCCACTGTGCTGCGGGCAAGTCGCCGTAATGTTCGGGCCATGAGATAAATTCATCTTCATCAAAACGCCCCTTATCCTTTTCCTTGCTTTCGGCTTGCCTGCGCTCAACGTAATCTACTGATCCATAGAGGCCATTATGCATCGTGCCGAGCCTACGAATGGATACGTTGCCTTGTGTTGGCCGAACCATTCGCAACGCCAAATCGGCTTCGCGGCGGTTCAAGTTTACGGCCCGAATATCGGTTAAAATTTCGAGCCTGAGTTTAGGGTTCTGTACGCGAAAATCAGGTAAGGCGGGTATGATCAAAAAATTTGCAAGGTTTTCAGTGGTCGCCAATATTACGCGGCCTTCTACGTTTCCGCTTGCTTCTGCCCGACGTTCAAACGCTATGCTGGCTTCCTCAAACGCCTCCGCACGGGCGATGAGGCCTTCGCCTTCATCTGTCAGCACATAGCCGGTCTGCGAGCGCTGGAAAAGATGAACCCCCAACGTTCCCTCCAGCGTCTCAATTCGCCGTCCAACGGTTGACGCGTTTACGCCAAGCTTTTGCGCGGCTCTATTTAAACTACCTGTTCGCGCAACAGCAAGAAAATCGCGCACAAGGTTCCAATCCATGTTTTGCATATTTGCAGGATAGCAGTGCACCAGTGAACGTTCAACAACGTTCAGCGCAATGCTAAGTATCATTCATGATGAATAATGAGGAACCAAACATGCCTATTTCCCAATCTTTCCCTAGCCGTACTCTAGGCTCCGTTAATGGTGGTTTGCAGGTATCTGCGCTTGGCCTCGGCTGCATGGGTATGAGCGAATTCTATGGTGCGCGCGATGACATACAATCCATGGAGACACTTAATCGCGCGCTCGACCTCGGCATCAGTTTTCTGGACACAGCTGACACTTACGGCCTTGGACATAATGAAGAGCTGATTAGCCGCCTAATCACCGAGCGCGGCCGCGACGCGATGACGATTGCGACCAAGTTTGGCATTCAGCGCGAAAAGGGTTTATATGCCCGTGATCTGAACAATGATCCCGCCTATGTACGCTCTGCTTGCGAAGCCTCGCTCAAACGGCTCGGAACGGACAGAATCGATCTATTCTACATTCATCGCGTCGCAGCCAATCGCCCGATCGAAGAGCCAATGGGCGAATTAGCGAAGCTCGTGGCTGAAGGTAAAATACTGCATATTGGCATCTGCGAAGTCGGCACTGAAACGCTGCGCCGCGCCCACGCCGTTCACCCTATCACTGCATTGCAGAGCGAATATTCCCTATGGACCCGTGATCCCGAGGATGGTGTGCTGGCGATGTGCCGCGAACTCGGCATAGGTTTCGTGCCATATTCTCCTTTAGGCCGCGGTTTTCTAACAGGGCAGATGACGACTACGGATGATCTGGACGATGACGATTTCCGCCGTGCTCATCCACGCTTCGCGGAAGGGAATTTCCAAAACAACCTCGCAATAGTTACCCATGTAAAGCAGCTTGCCAAAGAAAAGGATTGCACGGCTGCACAGATCGCCCTCGCTTGGGTCTTAGCGCAAGGCAAAGACATCGTGCCTATTCCGGGCACCAAGCGCATTCCCTATCTCGAAGAGAACGCGCGCGCGCTTGATGTCACGCTAACCACTGCCGATCTTGACCGGCTCGACAGATTGGTGCCGTCTGGTGCTGCGCATGGCGAACGTTATACGGCTGAAGGCATGAAAGGGGTGAACGTTTAAGTTGTTTTTGAACGGCCTATTCTATCGGACTAATCAAACTGCATCGCAGGCAATTCGTAACATTGCGCACTTCACACACAGATTGAGACAAATATATATGGATCAGGTAATCAGGCTTACTCGCATCGGCGACACAGGCGGTTTGGAGTGCGTACCACACGAACCTCAAACACCTAACTCGAATGAAATTCGTATTCGTCACGATGCGATAGGCGTCAATTTCGTAGACATCTATCATCGTATTGGTCTGTATCCTCTTGCCTTACCTGCTGTTCTCGGCGTTGAAGGCGCAGGAATTGTTGAAGCGGCCGGAAGTAACGTCACGAATGTAAAAATCGGGGATAGAGTCGCTTATGCTGGCGCGCCTGTCGGGGCCTACGCTTCAACACGATTGCTGCCCAGTAGCAGGGCCATCCTTTTGCCTGCAGAGATACCTTCCAAAGTCGCCGCCGGATCGATGTTGCGCGGACTAACCGAACATATGTTACTGACGCGAACTTACGCGGTCGGCCCTGAGGATACTATTCTCATTCATGCAGCCGCAGGAGGATTGGGGGGATTGCTGGTGCAGTGGGCAAAACACCTTGGCGCGAAGGTCATCGGCACGGTTGGATCAGCAGAAAAAGCAACGCAGGCCAAAATCTATGGAGCTGACCACCTGATTATCGGTCGTACTGCAGACATCGTCTCTGAAGTTGCCGCCTTAACCAGTGGTGTCGGTGTCGATTTAGCGATTGATGGTATTGGCGACGATATGCTCATGAAAACGATTGCTTGTGTTCGCCCATTTGGGACAGTCGCTAGTATTGGCCAAACTGCAGGTCCAATCCCGCACATTGATGTGGATGCGCTCGGTCCAGCGTCATGGCCTATGCAGCGGACATAAATATCTACCCATTCGCTGCGGCCGCAGTCATTACCGCCATGAAAGTAGGCATCTCAGCACAAATTGGCGGCTAATATCCCTTAAAGGAGGCCGCCTTAGCGCATGCGGAGTTGGATGGCGGCCGAACCATGGGAAGCCTCCTGTTGCTTCCATGATATGAACGCCACAAAAGATGATGGCTTTGATATAAGGTTAGGAGTCCCGAATACAATCTTGACCGCTTTGTAATTCTGAAAAGCCCTCAATTAACAGTTACGACGACCTAGGCTCAAGACTCATTGATTGATGCAAAAGATCATAATTGCCGCTATTGCGATAGCTGACATGAATGCGTGCGCGCAAACGGTCATAGCGCGTGTGGATGCGCCGCCAATCTTTGAGCTTTCCAAACATATTCTCGATTTTGTGGCGACTTTTATAGAGAACCTTGTCGAATTGAATTTCGGTTTTCTGATTGGACTTAGAGCGAATGAGGGTCCTATACTGAGTTCTTGCAGCGCTTGACGGAGCCAGTTTGCATCATACCCCTTGTCCCCAATCAGGGCTTTGGCGTCTGGAGTGGCGGCCAACATCAATGCCTCCCCATTCCATCACAAACAGCATACAATATGGAATTCAAGCCGCCTTTCGTGCGTCCCCCTTGACTTATGAATGAGGCGGCGCTTTGCTTGCCTGCCGGCAAGCTCGGCTAGTATCTTATTGAATACGCCAAGTCGGCTCCAAAAGATGACAAAGATGACACCACTGAGAACACGGCGATCATCAACTCTGGCAATGCCATGCGAAAGTGGTAAATACGGCTTATAATAAAGTCCTGCCACACTGCTTCGCTTATATTGATAATCGCATATTTCCTCATCATTCAAAAAGCGTTTTAGACGTCCAATATCAGAGCTTGGGTCTGAGCGCTCAATACGCCCCAGTTCTAGGTTCATTTTTGCAGCTTCAAGAATTCCCCGTGGTGTAATCTTTGATGCAATTCCCTAGTCTGTGCGATTAGCAAGATAGTGGTCTTGGAGAATGTTACACGGCTGCTTTTGCAGTTTCTAGATCGCGAAAACTTTTATTGAATTTTGGAAATCCTAACCTTCGTATCTTCACCTGAAAACTGGCCGTTAGGCCATCTGCGCTGGATAACACATAAATGTACTCCTCGTTTTTTTAACTTTTCGAGCGGCACTTTGGTTGCCCCGCGTAATGCAGAACGTGTCCCAAAAGCAGGCTTACATTTCAATTACAATTGCATTCATGGCGACAAACAGCGACACTAAGCGACTGCAATAATTGTATCTTTCGAGGTTGTGTGTTGGTGCACCACGCCGAATGAAACTGGGCACTGGGAAATAGAGGCACCCAGATGCAACAAAAAGTAAAAAAATCAGCTCCTTAACTAGAACTGAACTACAATACCACAACCGTGCTTTAGGGTTGCGCCGACGATGGCAAAAAGTGGAAAAGCTATTCGACAGTTCAATGATGGACGTCGGACATTTCGTGGAATGGCTTTGCTGGAAACTTAAACCAACAATTAGCCCCCAAACCTGGCACCTTTATAAGTCAGCAACATTGTTCGGCTTAACGGAAGACGCTGGCGGCATTTGGCCCGACATGCATTCTGAACAATTGGAGCAAGCCTTCGTTCGCCTCAGCAACGAAACTCAAGCTGGAACAGCGCGCCCTACTGGTACATCGCACCACAAAATGAAGAGGCTTTGCGATAGCGATCTAGTGAAATTGGTCGACCATTTCGCAAATTCTAAGTCCCCGTATGCAATGGACGTTGTCCTTCACCTGCAAGCAGGCAGGTTGGTCGGAACGCGACCGATTGAAACATTTTCAATTCGAGCTAAACTTGGAGGAGAACAGCACAGTCTTTTACTTCGTGTAAAAAATGCTAAATTTAGCAGTTTACGAGAGCATGGTGAATTCAGACATATAGCTTGGAATAATCTTCCGAATGACAGCATCACAACAATTCTCGAATGGTTAGTTCTGATCAAAAAACGGCGAATTGAATTTCCATCACCAGAAGCTTACTCTAACTACTTAGGCAAAGTGCAATCAGTACTTGCAAACGCTTCTCGCCAAATATGGCCGCGCCGAAAAAAGCATATTTGCTTGTATAGTGCGCGCCATCACGCAGCAGCTATTTGGAAGCTTTATCTAACACCATGCGAAGTCGCGGCTTTAATGGGGCACGCCGTAGATAATACCGCATATATTCATTATGCAGGAGTTCGAGGATCCACCGCTAGTAGGGTCAAACCCTTAACAATTCCGATTGCTCGTGATTCCGAAGTGCAAGCTGTCAGAAAATGTGAGATGGCCGATAAACGTAATGCCTACCTTGCAGAGAAAATACAGAGATCAGCGCCAAACCTTCGCTTAAATTAAGCTACTATCTGTCCATAAATCCTTGATGACAAACACCCAACATCATCAAGGCCTATCGGCGCATTAGGCGCCCAATCAATAAGCTGATCAGCTTCTTGAGGCCGAGACGTAAAAATTAGCTATTTTGCACGGCCGGCCCGCCAAACATGAAAATGTCAAACGAACTATTTCGTAAAAAACAGGTTTATTTTCAAAAGGGCCGATATTTTTGCAGCCTTAGCTGGCATTTTAAGGATGTGCCTCCGCAATATGTTGATCGCGGCGGGGAGGCACTCCCGCAGGAATTATCTGGTAACCTCTTCAGGTTGCTGAACTCAACTGATAATTTTATTTCTTATGACTTAGAAAGGCGCGCACCGACAATTGGTCAGGCATGCGATTATAAACCTAGGAACACCACACGGAAAAACCCACGACGCTTAAATAAAATCAAATATGAGCTTGCACCAATTCAGCAGCAACCTAATCTAGCACCATTGGATAGTAGCATCTTAATTGGCCTGAGCTTTATGATCTCAAGACAAAACAGATATGAGCCATTCCCCGCGCCATTGCGAAATCAGTTATACCTTGCAGCTGGAAACGGCTGTCTTGCATGCGAAGCGCTGATCGACATGTTCGAAATGCGCTGGCGAACAACAACGAAACAAGAGTTTATTTCTCCAACTGGGGAGCGGGTATCTATCCAAACGTCAACGCGGTTAATTCTGACATATCCTGTCGCCCCCAAAAGAAGTCTAGATCAGCGAATATCGATGATCAACGCTATGAATAAGCGCCCATGAACCTTGGTGGAATAGCCTCTTTTAGGCCACAAACCTTATGTTGGAATTCCGCCACTCATACATCCACTATGATAAATACTATCTGATTCAAACTGTACTTATCTCGTTACTCGCAAGACATTTCCGTTGAACTTATGAATCTACCCCCCTATAAGTGTATGAGCAAGTCAGAAACATTCAGAATTACCAGCTGCCAATAGCAGTCTCCTTGTTGTTAACTTACCAAATTCTTGGATTTAGCTAGAATATCAGCAAGTACTGAAATGACTAGGATACGAGTTTCTCGTGCTGATGGGATAAGGCCTATTGGACTTTTGAGTTTTAAGATATCTTTCGGCGCAACCTTTAATAATGACAACTGGTGCATCAAATTTTCTTGAGCACGTTTGCTGCCTTGGGCGGTGATGTAGAATGCCTTAGACAACAGAGCGTGGCTGAGTATCGTCGGCACCCAATCATGATCGTGGAAAAATAGAACGATCGCCGTCCGTTGATCTACTTTTAGACCCAGTGGCTTATATCACTATCAACGTATCTTTCGCAGGAATTGCACGCGCCAAATGCTCTAAATAATGGTGAGTGAGCTCACGACATGAAGAGAGATGCACATTTCGAGCATATTTATAAAGTCTTTGCACTAGACCAAAAACGTTTCAGTTATTGGGCTATCATGTTGTTTTAAAGCCTCAATTACAGTGAAATGATTGTGTTGGGTATCAACGACACAAGATGTTTGAGTGCCTAGACCGCCCCAAATTTGAGTTATAATTTCAGACTGCCGAATAAATTCCGGCCGCTCTCCGCCACCGACCCAGCACGTCAGGGGCATAGGAGTTGCAGGTCTGTGTAAGGCCGGACTTTCGTGAAAAGCCTCAGTCTCATCAAGATGCAATACATCGTTCATCTTCGTATGGAGTAAAGGCCGCAGATCGTGTAACCCGCTTATCGACAGCGTTTTCGCAACGCGCTCCAACGTTGACTTAGCCAGTGGTGTATCATCGCAGATCATTCTTGTTGCCAGATGTCCGCCAGCGGAATGTCCTGACAAGCAAATAGGTCCAGTGATACGACTAGCCGCTGCTTCTATCGCCGCCCCGATTTGCCTAGTCATGTGGTTGACCCGCGCCTCAGGCGCGAGTGTATAACTGGGCAAACAAACCGCCCAGCCATTCGCTCGTGCGCCTTCAGCATAATGGGTCCAATGGGATTTATTAAGACGCATCCAAAACCCACCGTGGATGAAAATAGCAAGCCCCTTGGGCGTCTCATCAGGCCAGACCAAGTCGAATTTCGCGCGCGGGTGGGTGCCATATGCAATATCGATATCTATTCTTACGCTGCTCGCGCGATAGGAAGCTGCGTTATCTGCCCAGAGATCGGGCAATTTTTCCGATCCTTCAATATGAGCCATATTGGCGAATTCATCATCCCAGTCTCTGTTCGGTTTTAGCATAAGTATTTAGCTCGCTTGGTATTGCGGCGTTGAGGCAAGATACGTGCCGTATGCCGCAGCGTTAGGGTAGGAAAACTGTTCTGCCAGAGGGTTGTCACGCTTGCTTTTTGTAGCCCCCATATCCGCTAATAGTTCATCAAAATGCCTAAAGTGGAATGGTGCAGAGCAAAGGCCGCCATAAATTTGGGCCGCAGGCCGCTCGTTGCGCTTCCAATTTAACATCATGTCTATGTTCTTGTTCATATCGTCAGTTGTTGGCTGGTTTTTGAGTTGACCATCGGCATACCGAACCAGCCAATTTGCGATCATTTCTGCTGATAAAACCGTGCAAAAACTTGAGTTAAAGCCAACAAAACCCATTTCCGGTAGGTCGGGATTAACAGCCAACCGGTAGACACGATATTGCTTGTCATCTTCAATCAATTTTTCTTGATATTCTTGTGGCAGGTAGGGCACACCAAGCTTCCAACCTACAGCAAGGATTGCAATATCACACGGTACAGTCTCGCCATTGCTTAGTTTTAGACCTTCGTTTGTATAGCTCTCAAATGTTCCCAAAACCGGTTTGATACTACCATTATCAAGACAGGCGATTAGGTTTGGCGTTACAATCGGTACGGAACAGGATATTTCTTGTTCTATCGGTTTCTTTGGAACCATATTATGTTTTTTAAGCTTTAATTGGAACTTTAACAGTGCCTCAAGGCCACGAAAATTAGCCCAGACCAATGGTTTAAACGCAGCTGTAATCACGCGTACTATGGCGTTCTTACCCCATCCGTTGAACTGTTGTTCCTGTGCGCGAATGTAAAGCAGGCGCTTAAAATTGATACCTCCAATAAAGTAAGGCACGCGCCATACATTTTCGAGATAAACCATGCGCACTGATCGCGCACCATTTTGGGCAGCGTTTACTGCGATATCTGTTGCCGATTTGGAACCACCTAGGATGACGACATCTTTGCCTACACATATGGCAGGGTTTGTATATTCGGATGAATGCATAACTGAGCCACCACGTGCGATAAAATCGTCTTGTCCTGGATGAGTTATAATATTTTTTTCCGAGAACTGCCCGGTACAGACAGACACAAAATCGAAATCCTCAGTCCATTTGTGACTGCCAGCCTGTAATGTTAATGTCCAACCGGCTTCACCATCGGCGCGGCGGTTCATTGTTTTGACTGAAGTGTTTAATTGAAACAACCGTGCCAAATTATGCTTTTCGGCATAGGAATGAAGATAGGCGTGAACCTGTGCCCCCTTTGGCCACTCAGGGTAATCATTCGGCATTGGATGATCGGTATAGCAGTAGAGATCCTTTGGAGATTGTGTCTGAACACCGGGATAAGAACGCGATAGTTCCCAAACGCCGCCAAAATCATGACTACGTTCAAATCCGCAGACCCTATGGCCTTTTTCATCGAACGCTTTGGCAGCTGCCAACCCGCTGACACCACCGCCGATGACTGCAACCTTTTTACGCTTTGTCATATTGGTCTCCTCGCTTAAGCGTCTTCCGGTGGTGGCAAGAAGTCGACTTCGTGCAGTGCTGACAAACGAACCAATTCCGCAGGATCTGTGACACCGTCTAATTGAACAAACAGATCAAATAATTTGCGAGCAGGAGCAACGCCAAAAACGCACTTTGCATCTTTGCCTGAACGGTTGAATATTCCATGCGCCTCGCCCATTGGCATGCGCACTGTGTCACCTGGGCCTGCTTTGTGAACGTCCCCAAGAAACTCTATTTCGAGATTGCCTTCCAGCAAATAAATCCACTCATCTTGCGTCGTATGTATGTGTGGTGGCACAAAAGTTTCTGCGGGTATCGCTGCGTGCCATATAAAAGTGTTATGGCTTAGTAGTTTGGGAATATAGGTCTGTCCGACCACGTTCCAAGCCATATCCTCAATCCCGCCTGCGGCGGGCATGATGCCTTTGTCCATAAGAAAATCCTCCATTTCCATGGATCAACATAGGGCCAAGCTTGCTTAGGCTTTTATCCAAAAAACGAACTAAGTTTTTATAGCATCAATAGCGTGCCCTCTTATTGCTTGAATTGAAGAGCGAATTGGGCAAAGTTTCTATGGGGAGGATTTGAATGGTAATTGCGGCGTATACAGATTTTTTATCCGCTTATCCGCTTTTGCGGACGAGTAACCTCGATGAAGCGCGGCAGACCGTCACTGAGAAATTTTGTGACCATAAGCTAGTAATGTCATCAAGGCATGATGATTTAGAGGTCACACATAATCATGTCTCCGGTTCTAATGTTTCAATAAATTACCTTCATTATGGAGCGAGTGTACAGATTGATCCGGGCATGCTGGAGAAATTTTATCTACTGCAAATCCCATTGAGTGGATCTGCCTTTGTTCGGCATCGTCAGGCAAATATCTGTGCCAGTAATAAGACCGCGACTTTGTTGAACCCAGACCGTGAAACGCATATGCATTGGCAAGGTGATTGCCGTAAACTCTTGCTTCAAATCAACAAAGATTTCATGCAAAAAATTGCGGAAGGGCTAATCGGCGTTCCGACCCCTGGGCCGATCCGGTTTGATCCGTTGGTAGATTTGACCCGTGCTGCGGGTCAAATTATCAAAGGTGTGGTGGTACAGACAGCGCGTTTGGCTGGAAACCACACCTTGTTTAACGGAGGAAATGCTGCTCAAGATCGTTGGGTTGAAACGGAACTCGTTACGACCCTACTGAACAATCAAAATAGTAACATTTCACACATGCTATCTCGGATTGATAATGGTGCGATGTCATCAGGTACGAAGCGAGCATTAGCCTATATTTATGCCAATCTATCTGAACCGATACGATTGATTGATATTGCCCATCATTCAAAGGTGAACGAACGGACACTTCAAAAAGGTTTCCAGCGAGCGTTTGGAATGACACCTATGCAAGTACTGCGAGGTGCGCGGCTTGATTCAGCGCGCTATTTTTTGACAGTTCGTCGTAACAGATTATCGGTTGCTGATGCTGCGTATACTAATGGATTTTCACATCTCGGACGATTTTCACGAGATTACAAAAAACGTTTTGGCCATTTGCCTAGCGAAGATTGTACAGAAGAATCCTGAGTATCTAGGGATAGACTAGGGTCAGGACTCATTAGAGCCACCAAATGACGATTGCAGCGATTGTTTTTGCGGCCATGAAGACGTCTGCGTGTTGCTTGTCACGTGAGATTGATCCATTTTGTCGTTTCGAAATGATCCACCTTCAATTCGAAAAGCCTTTTACCCGTAACTAGTTGCGCCTGCTTAGGAGTGACAAGTTCAAATGAAAAAATGGGTCAAAATCTACTGAAAATCAACAGGCGCTGCACCAATCCAAAATTGCACCCAAGATTGCGGCCTTCAAAACATGGCTGGCTCACGCCCGCACGGGGGGCAAATCCCCAACGGGTGACGCGCTCTTCGCGGACCACGGCGCTGGCGCCCAAAACTGGGCAATGCTCGCGTCGCTCATCGACCAGCTGCTACCGTCGAACTTTAGCGCCCGAAGTTACGCTTACAATGCACTGGGCCAATATCTGGAAGAGATCGCTCCCGCTGGGAGTGCCACGAATTTAATTCCCTCGACAATCGGATTTAATGCTACCCAATCAATATAGGTCGCTGAGCAAGGTTGTGGCATGGAACTCTTACAGAGTCTGAAAGCTAGCTCTTTAAAGTCGTTGAAGCGGATTGAGTTTCGCAAGAAGGAAACTCTGTTGCACCAGGGCGACGTCAGCAAACATGCGTATGTCGTCCAAGAGGGTTGTCTGAGGCTCTGGCACAATAACGATGGCACCGACATCACGGTTCAGTTTTTTCTGCCTGGTGAAATCGTTGCATCTCTCGACAGTTTTATTCATGCAACACCAAGCAATTTCAGTATTGAGGCGGTCACTTTTACGGTCGTCAACGCTATGGATAAGGCCTCATATGATAGCTTAATTGACCAATCCCCCGAATTTGGGTCGTTTATGTTCAAAGGGATGGTCAAACGCGTTGCCGATTACCAAAACCTTTTTCTTAACCGGATAATGGAAAATCCTGAAAATCGGTATCGCCATTTGATTGAACAAGATCCTGAGCTTTTTGAGATTGTTCCTCAGCACTACATTGCCTCGTATCTTGGTGTTACGCCTGTTTCTCTCAGCCGAATTCGCAAAAAAGTTGGAAAGTGTTAACAAACGATAATGCTCAGTTTGGTTAGATCAGGCATCGCACATGTGACCGCCCCCGTGGGGGTTTCAGAATGTGGGAACCCGCTTTGGAAGACCAATATTACAACGCATTTTTCGTCGCAGTTGAAATGCCGCGCGAATTCATCCAGCGGCATAGTGGCGAACGGCCATGCTAAGTCTGGATATTTCGCCGAAACGCGCCGAGAGCATTCTGGCAGGGATCAACTCGCGTTGGCTTGATCTGCCCTCGGGGCGCGTGCATTACCGTTTGAGTGGCTCTGGTCCTGCGATCGTGCTGCTCCACAATTCTGGCATGTGGGGCGGCGTATGGGATAGTTGGGTAGACGAGCTCTCCAAGTCCTACACGGTCATTGTGCCCGATCTTCCCGGCTGTGGGCTGACGGGGCCGTCTAAGGACGGGAATTATGCGATTGCCAACCTGACGGCATTCGTCGCCGATTTCATTCCCGCTGTCCAAAAAAAACCGGTTCATCTGGTGGGGCTCTCTCTTGGGGGGCAATTGGCGTGGCGACTGGCGTTGCTCCACCCCGATCTGGTCAAAAGCCTCATCCTTATCAACCCCACCGGCTATCCTGAAAAAAAGCAGCCAATGATTTTCAAGTTTGCCCGCGGGAAGTTGGGTTGGCTGATACGGGTGCTGGGCTCCACAAAGATGTTGCGCAAGAACCTTCAACAACTTTGGGGGAATGGCGCGCCGATTTCTGATGCCTTTCTGGAACGTCTGCTGGTGAGTCAGTGCCGCGTAGGAAACCGTGCGGCATTTCTGAAATTCCTGCGCACCGACAATCAAACTCTGCAGGATCAGATCCCCAACATCGACAAACCGACACAAATCCAATGGAGCGATATGTGCGGTGCTCAACGCTTTAGCGAGGATTTACCGCGGGTTGAATTGGTCAGGTTAAACGGTCTGGGCCATATCCCCACAGTTGAGGCCCCCGCGATCACCCTTGCCGCCGCCAAAGAATTCATCAGATCTCAGGAGTGTCAGAATGACTAAAGGTTTCAGAAGGTGGATCACCGGCGCGGCCCTCGTTGGCATCCTTTTGATTGGTGCCCCATGGTTACGTGATCCCGAAACCAAAATTCTGAATGCCCCTGATTCAACGGTCTTTCCCGGCTCTTATGCTGATATTGAAACCGGACATATCCGTTATGTTCTGGAAGGTCCCGATCAAGGCGAGATTGTTATGTTGGTTGGTGGGCTGACAACGTCGCTTGAGTTTTTTGACGAGACGGCAAGGTTCCTGAACAATGCCGGCTATCGTACGCTGCGATTTGACATCTACGGTCGTGGCGGCTCGGCCCGTCCGTGGGATGCGATTTATGATCGTCAGATGTTCGTGAACCAGATCGACGGCCTGCTCGCCGCTCTGGAAATTGATCAACCTATCCATGTTGTGGGGCAGTCACTGGGCGGTGGAATATCTGTGGCGTGGGCAGTTGCGCACCCTGAAACGGTTCGTTCACTTTCTATTCACGCCAGCGCTGGGTATGTGCCAGAGCTTCCTGCCTTTGCGGCCATTCTCGATATTCCATGGCTTGGTGATTACGCTTGGTGGTGGATCGGCAACGGATTTGTCAGCGGCAATCTGGGAAAATACTTTCCCGAACCGCAAAAACACAGCGCGGAAATCGCCTCGCTCAACGCCCAATTCAAAAGTGCTCAGCAATATCGCGGCTACCGGCGGGCTGTACTCATGACGATCCGAAATTTTGACGCCCATAATATGCAGACTGAATATGAACAACTGGATGCAGGCCAAATACCGATCCAGATGATCTGGGGTGCACAGGACGGCGTTATTCCGGTGGGTGCCGCAGATACGCTGATTGAATGGATGTCTGGCACGCCCGACCTGGTGGTGCTGGACAGTATTGGCCATATGCCTCTGCTTCAGGCGCCAGAAACCACCCAAATGCTTGTGCTTGAGCACCTCAGAAAACATTAGGAACAGTTTCAATGTCTGATCGCATAGACCCATCATCGCGTATCATTATCGTGGGTGCCGCTGCCGCAGGTCTGTCCTGTGCGGCCGCACTCCACAAGAATGGCTTTACCAATGTCACAGTTGTGGACAAGGCCAGCACTCCGAATGAGCTTGAGCTGGCGGCCCCGATCAATCTGGGTGCCAATGCTGTGCGCGGTTTTGATCTTTTGGGAATAAAAGATCAATTGGAAAGCCATAGCTGGCCTTGGAAAGCTGCCTTAATTCAAAACCGGAATGGCAAGAAGCTTGCCTATCTCGACGCGGACGAGATTAACAGACGCAGTGGCTATCGTCCCCTTACAACCACCCGCACCCATATGCTGCGCACGCTGCGCTCTGTTGTTCCCACAAACTGGCTATCCTACGGGGTTGAGGTGGCCTCAGTGGTTGATCGGGAGGCTGATCTGCTTGTCACCTATGCAGACGGGCGTGAAGAGCAGGCAGATTTTCTGGTGGGAGCGAATGGCTATTATTCCCCCCAACGAGATCAGGTCATGGGTAAAACAAAGGCCCGCAGCGACGGCAAATTGAGCCTTCAGGCTCTGATACCAGCAGGTGATAGCGCACTGGTGGGCAACCTTTCCCCAGATAATGTTTTTACCGAAGTGGTGACACCCAAGGGCAGCATCGGTTTTGGTCAGAATAGCGATCTAGATTACAATATTTTCTACAATGTCAAAAAGGCGGAGGTCGAAAGCAATCTCGATCCCGAGGCATTGCTGGCATATGTCACACAGAAATTTGCGGGTATTGACCCACGCATCGACCAGTTGACTCAGTTGGTCAAAGCCAAGGATATTTTGGTGTATTACCCCAAAGACCGCCCCGTTCAGACGGGATGGTCCAAAAGGCGCATTGTGTTAATCGGTGACGCTGCACACCCGGCGTTTCAGTACACTGGGCAAGGCGCCGCAATGGCGATAGAAAGTGCGCTTGTGCTGGCTGATTGTTTGAAAACCGATGCCACATATAGCGCGGCCTTTGCCCGTTTCGAAGCGCGCCGCCTGCCCCGCCTGAAGATCGTGCACGCAGAATCCTACAAAGGTGCCAAAGTATTTGGCCTGAGCAACCCCATGCTTTGTGCGCTGCGCGATTTTGTCATGGGGCTGGTGCCAAATGCCGTCAAAACCAAGGCCCTTATGGCCATTCATTCAAAGGATTTTATGTCATGAATACGATGCATGCATGGGTGGCGCGTTCTTATGGTGCGCCAGAAAATGTCCTGAAGTTTGAAGAACTGCCGATACCGGTCCCAACGGGTCAGCAGGTCTTGGTCAAGATGATCGCCTCATCGCTGAACCCAATCGATCTTCGCATGGTTCAGGGCTATGGATCGCGGCTGCGCAAACTGGTGGCCAAGCAGGAATTCCCATTTGTGGCAGGGCGCGATATCGTCGGCGAAGTTGTTGGCCTTGGCCCCAATGCGACCAAATTCAAGATCGGAGATATCGTAGCGGGCATCAATGATATCAAGGAAATTGGGGGCCATGCCCAGTATTCTGCAATTACGGAAACCGGCCTGACAAAGGCCCCAACCAATATTCCCGCACATGAAGTCGCTGCAATCCCTTATGTGGCCATGACAACGTGGAGCGCCTTGGTTGGAAAGCTGAAATTTGATCCCGAGGCTGCGGCTGGC
Organism: Ahrensia sp. 13_GOM-1096m; assembly: GCF_000620605.1. Lineage (NCBI taxonomy): Bacteria > Pseudomonadati > Pseudomonadota > Alphaproteobacteria > Hyphomicrobiales > Ahrensiaceae > Ahrensia > Ahrensia sp. 13_GOM-1096m. Next base: position 1,128 of record NZ_JIAX01000006.1, on the reverse strand, counting down.
AAACATTTATTTGTGCATGCAGGGTCTGGCGGTGTTGGCAGCTTTACAATTCAGTGGGCAAAGTCACTCGGGATGAAAGTGTCCACCACATGCGGTCCTTCCAACATCGATTGGGTCAAAGAGTTAGGCGCAGATGTTGTTGTGAACTACCGTGACGAAGACTACCGCAAGATCGTCAGCGATGTGGATTTTGCGTATGACACGCTCGGCGGTGACTATGAAAAAGCGACAGCGGCATTGGTCAAACGTGGCGGCGGCTATGTTTCCATCGTTCACCAACTCATGCCCTACACAGACAATCACGGCCTCATTCTTGGTGCATTGCGGGTGATTGGCCAGATCATGCGCAAAAAAATCGGGCACGGATTGGCAGGGCGTAAATATGGTTGGTCCATTGCACAGCCAAACGAGGTTGGGATCGCACATGTCATGGACAAAGTGGCGCAGGGTAAAATCAAACCTGTAATCGACAAATCATTGCCAATCTCTGACATCATCGCTGGATATCAACATCTTGAGACAGGCCGTGCAAAAGGCAAAATCATCCTACGTTGGGATACCGTGTGACGTTGATCACCCCACCCCAATTCAACTTACCGCGCTCCAGCCCGATGCAAAAGCATCCCATCTGGGACCCAGCCAGACATGAAGATTTGAACAAATTCTTATCCCAGAATTGTTGTCTGTCGTTGGGCATTGGAGATTTGAGGTGCCGTATTCGGCATATGTGTCACCGCTTTTATTGCCGAAATTGTTGAATGTCACTTAGAACTGACCTGGTATTGTCACCGAGATTTGACCCGCTAAGTCGTTATGCTTTCTTCGTCATGATTTGGTCAATGGTGTTGTTTCCTTTCGTTTCTGTTTTGCAATTTCAGCGCTGGCTTTGAAGCGGTAACTGTCATTGCCAGTCTCCAGTATGTGGCATCTGTGTGTTAGCCGATCGAGCAAGGCAGTGGTCATCTTGGCGTCACCGAAGACCGTCGCCCATTTACTAAAGCTAAGATTGGTCGTGATGATTACGCTGGTTCGTTCATAAAGTTTGCTGAGAAGGTGGAAGAGTAGAGCGCCGCCTGATGTGCTGAACGGCAGGTAATACAGTTCATCGAGTATCACTAAATCGATCTT
>NZ_JIAX01000005.1:0-1640 GCF_000620605.1 Ahrensia sp. 13_GOM-1096m | reverse complement strand
TGTTAGGGCAAGATACAGATGCATCGGTCTGGGCAATTTAGAAATGCGACACAGGACAGGTTGACGTCTGTTCCATCACATTAGCTACGAGTTCCATTCGATGCAAGCGTAGGCGGTCAAGGCCATTGGCTGACCGTCTAGAGTCAGAGCCAATGGACCCGCCGAAGCGGACTAAAGTGCACCACTTCGGCTTTAGCCTCCTCATCAAAATGCTTTGTGCGCGAGTGTTAAATTGTGGCTAGAACCGTCATTGGGCATCAAATATATGACCCTTTTGCCCGGTTCTCCTCGGTGCTTTCTGTGAGCGTGTGAGAGTGCGACCTGCTTGCATTTGTTCAACAATCGCTAGCATTTCGTCTAATCGTTTATTCTCGACAACAGGCGCACGGTTCACAGATCGCAGCGTATCAAAAGTGCGATAAGGCATGGAAACGCCGTTGTGCTGGATCTCCAGTCGGCCATCTGGAAAATCACAAACTGTCACGCGCTTTCTGGCAAGGCTGATTGCTAGATCGGTTTTGTCGAGAATGAACAGCACCTTGTCATAGCGCAGGGTGAGAGTGTTCGACAGCGTGCGCTCTTCCTTGTGACACAACGAACTATCGAGGCTGTCCAACTCGGTTAGTGGCCGGTGCATATCCTTATCATTGCGAGGCTCTTTACCGAACTTGGCATTAAACGCTGCCATAAACTCCGGCATATAGGCGTTTGCAACTTCAATGGTGCTGATGTTGCGAAGCCGCAATTCCTTCACCAATCTATCTTGAAGCGTCTTGTTGGCGCGTTCAACACGGCCCTTGGCCTGTGGGGAATTGGCGCAAATTATATCGATGTTCAACTCGTGTAGCGCCCGACCAAATTGTGTCATACCGGTCACAACATCCTTATTCTTGGCCGCATGGGTGGTGCGGAATACGCCGTGCTTGTCGGTATAAAATGCCAATGGCTTGCCGTACTGTGCCAGATACGCCTTGGTTCCTTCAAAATAGTCAAATGCGTTCTCTGACTGCGCAAAGCGTAAATGAACCAGTTTGCTGGTTGCATCATCGATATAAACGAGCAGGGCGCTCTTTGGCCCTCTTTCCTCAAACCACCAATGATGTGAACCGTCGAGCTGTATCAACTCGCCAAAGCAATCACGGCGGTTCCGCGGTTGATGCATCCGTTTTTTGCGTTCGATGCGACTTTGCCAAATACCAGCCTCAATCATCCATTTACGCAATGTCTCTTTGGAAATCGACAACTCATGGACTTCTTCCAACTTCTCAGCCGCCAGCGTCGGTCCAAAATCGTGATACTTCGATTGAATGATGTGCAGCGCATAATCTCGCAACGTATCGGGATATTTACGGTTGCTCGGCTTGCCACGCTTCCTCGACGCAAGGCCCGCTGCACCGTGCAAACGGTATCGCTGCAATAACCTATGGACCTGGCTGCGCGATAATCTCAAATGTTCGCCAGCATCAACGACGCTTAGTCGCTTATCAAGAATGGATTGGATAATCTCAAGGTGTTGAAGTTCTAGTTTGCTCAAGGTCGTTAGTTCCATGCGTTGGTCCTGCAAAACTTCTCAAAAGGGAAGCCTTGGAGTGTCGCATGTCTACCTTGCTGAACTGTCGCATCTGTAAGTTGCCACTACA
>NZ_JIAX01000004.1:0-1687 GCF_000620605.1 Ahrensia sp. 13_GOM-1096m | reverse complement strand
TCAGGACGTTGCAGGACCTAATGCTGCAACGTCCTGGCGGTGACCGTGTCCCTCTTGTTTTATGAATTTATCGGTTCCCGTGCGAAGCTGGAACGCTGCCCAGCATGACAGTCACACGCAATGCTGGGCAGTGACGGAGGTCGGACCGTTCCCCTCTTGGTCGTAGTGGACCATCGTCGAGTATGGTCGCCTCCGTCTTTTCAATCGACCTGAACGGATACATGGGCTTTGGGCTCGCATGACAAGACTAGGTGAGGAAAAGACGATGATTGATACCATAAGAATTGATATCTCGAAAGACATGCTAGATGTGTATTGGCTTTCAAAACATAAGCACAAGCAATTTGCCAATACCAAAACTGGTCTGAATGCGATGATCATTTGGATACACCATACAGAGGCATCGCTGATCGTATTTGAAGCGACAGGTATATATGGCAGGCACCTTGAGGTTGGCTTGGCGACGCACAACATTCCGTTCGCCAGAGTTAACCCGCGTCAGGCACGCCGGTTCTGCGAAGGTGCCGGCCAACTGGCTAAAACAGACCAAGTAGATGCTGCTATGCTGGCTAAGATGGGCGCACTTCTGGAGTTGAAAATAGACCAAGCCAAAAGCCAGTCATTGTATGATCTCAAGCAATTAGCGACTGCCAGACAGGCATTGATCAAAGATCGTACTGCTGCAAAAGCTAGACTTGCGGCCACGTCACATAAGTTGCTGTCTCAGCAAATAGGACGTCGCTTGAAGCAGATTGAGCGCGACTTATCACAAGTTGCAACAGCGATCGACGCCATTGTCGCAGCAGATAATGATTTGCGCCAACGAGCCGAAATTCTCATGAGCATTCCGGGCATTGCAAAAGTCACAGCTTGCGCAATTTTAACTGAAATGCCCGAGCTTGGAACGCTGAGTAGTAAGCAGGCTGCTGCGTTGGCCGGGCTTGCGCCCATATCAAAGCAATCAGGAAAATGGCGCGGCAAAGAGCATATACAAGGCGGTCGAGCAAGCGTAAGGCAAGCCGTTTATTTACCCGCTGTCGTTGCTACACGCTTTAATCCTGACATGAAGGCAAAATATCAGCAGCTAGTATCAACCGGAAAATGTAAGAAAACCGCAATAACGGCAGTCATGCGAAAGCTCATTGTCGTTGCAAATACATTGCTACGCGACGGCCGGAAATGGGTGGAAATACCCACTTGACCAATACGGATACTTGTCGTTTGAAAGCAAACGACTGTCGGTCAATGAATGGTCGATATCCTGTCCTTAGTTTTGCAGCATGACGAACAGGCCGTGCTCTGCGCTGTGGAAATGGCGCTGGAAGCCGGCGTGCCGACCAAGACCCACGTACTGAACCTCCTTCACAGGCTGGTGGATGGAAAGCCAACTGACTTGCCAGATGTAACGCCGCCCTCCGCGCTCTCCTTGAGTAAGGAACCGGAGGCCAATGTCAGCCGCTACGATGGGCTGCGCCAAGGAGGTACGCGTCATGCGTCATGATCCTGCTGGTGCTGCCATCGTCATCATGCTGCGCAGCCTAAAGTTGCCTGGAATGGCACAGGCCGTGGGCGACCTTATCGAACAGGGGGCGCCTGCATTCGACGTAGCCATGCCCATACTCTCACAGCTGCTCAAGGCTGAAATGGCTGAACGTGAAGTGCGTTCTATTGCCTATCACATGAAGGC
>NZ_JIAX01000003.1:0-17814 GCF_000620605.1 Ahrensia sp. 13_GOM-1096m | reverse complement strand
AGGATCGCGCCGTCCATCTGCGCAGCACCAGTGATCATGTTTTTCACATAGTCGGCGTGGCCTGGGCAATCAACGTGGGCGTAGTGACGTGCTTCTGTCTCATACTCAACGTGAGCTGTAGAAATCGTAATACCACGTGCACGTTCTTCTGGCGCACCATCAATCTGGTCATACGCACGGAATTCACCGAAATACTTCGTGATCGCCGCTGTTAGTGATGTTTTGCCGTGGTCAACGTGACCAATCGTGCCAATGTTCACGTGCGGCTTATTGCGCTCAAACTTTTCCTTGGCCATTTCTTTTCTCCATTCATGCCGCTAAGCGGCGAGTTAGTTCAAATTAGTTTCGCGAAAGATAACTTAAGCGTATTTTTTCTTGATTTCGTCAGACACTGCCTGCGGAACCGGATCATAATGATCGAAAACCATTGTGTACTGTGCACGGCCTTGGCTCATTGAGCGCAAAGAGTTCACGTAACCGAACATATTAGCCAGCGGCACCATAGCGCTGATGACTGTGTCAATGTTACGGCTCTCAGTGCCAGAAATCTGGCCCCGACGAGAGTTAAGGTCACCAATAACATCGCCCATGTAGTCTTCAGGTGTAACCACCTCAACCTTCATGATTGGCTCAAGCAACTGAGCACCAGCTTTCTGTGCACCTTCACGGAAAGCTGCACGCGCAGCGATCTCAAAGGCAAGAACAGAAGAGTCAACGTCGTGGTAAGCACCATCAAGCAACGTCGCTTTAACACCCAACATAGGGAAGCCAGCAACCGGACCAGCATCCATAACTGATTGGATACCTTTTTCAACGCCCGGAATGTATTCCTTAGGAATGTTACCGCCAACGATTTTGGATTCGAATTTGAATTCTTCACCTTCTTCGTTCGGCGCAAATACGATTTTAACACGCGCGAACTGACCAGAACCACCAGACTGTTTCTTATGCGTATAATCGATTTCTGCTTCACGTGTAATCGTCTCACGGTAAGCAACCTGCGGCGCACCAATATTCGCCTCAACTTTAAATTCACGTTTCATACGGTCAACGAGAATGTCGAGGTGCAATTCGCCCATACCAGAAATAATAGTCTGACCAGATTCTTCGTCCGAACGAACGCGGAATGAAGGATCTTCAGCAGCCAAGCGATTAAGCGCAAGGCCCATTTTCTCTTGGTCGCCCTTAGTTTTAGGCTCAACAGCAATAGAAATAACCGGATCTGGGAATTCCATACGCTCAAGAATAACAGGCTTAAGCGGATCACAAAGTGTGTCGCCAGTTGTCGTTTCTTTCAAACCTGCAATCGCAACAATGTCACCAGCATAGGCTTCTTTAATGTCAACACGGTCGTTTGAGTGCATCTGCAACATACGGCCAATACGCTCTTTCTTGCCCTTAACAGTGTTCATCAAAGAACCACCTGTTTCAAGCTTGCCAGAATAAATACGGCAGAATGTGAGCGATCCAACAAATGGGTCATTCATGATCTTGAAGGCGAGCATTGAAATCGGCTCTTCATCAGATGAAATGCGAACCATCTCGCTATCATCTTTTGGATTGATACCTTTAATAGAAGGAACGTCAACCGGCGACGGAAGAAAATCAACAACCGCTTCAAGCAATGGCTGAACACCTTTGTTTTTAAAGGCAGTTCCGCACATCATCGGGAAGAAATCTAACGCGATACAACCTTTACGAACAAGCGCACGAAGCTGCTCATTATCAGGCATAGTACCTTCAAGATAAGCTTCCGTAGCAGCCTCATCAGCTTCAACCGCAGTTTCGATCAAAAGTTCACGGTACTCATCAGCCTTATCTTTCAACTCGTCGCGGATATCACGGACATCCCAAGTCGCGCCGAGCTGATCGCCCAACCAGACAAGTTCCTTCATCTCGATCAAATCGACGATACCCTCAAAGTTGTCCTCAGAACCGATTGGCAACTGTAGAACACATGGAGTGCCACCGAGGCGCTCTTTAACCATCTCTACACAACGGTAGAAATCAGCACCAACTTTGTCCATTTTGTTCGCATAAATCATGCGAGGGACTTTATATTTGTTAGCCTGACGCCAAACTGTTTCAGTCTGCGGCTCAACACCAGCATTCGCATCAAGAAGCGCTACAGCGCCGTCAAGTACACGCAATGAACGCTCAACTTCAATCGTGAAGTCAACGTGACCTGGAGTGTCGATGATGTTAAAGCGACGCTTTTTACCATCACGGCCCTGCCAGAAAGTAGTCGTCGCAGCAGACGTAATCGTAATACCGCGTTCCTGCTCCTGCTCCATCCAGTCCATGGTGCCAGCACCTTCGTGCGTCTCGCCCATTTTGTGGATTTTACCCGTGTAGTAAAGAATCCGCTCGGTCATCGTTGTTTTGCCGGCGTCAATATGCGCCATGATACCAAAATTACGATAATCTTTTATGTCGTATTCGCGGGCCATTATATGTGCCTACCTTCTAAAGAAACTTGTTATTACCAACGGTAGTGAGAGAACGCACGGTTGGCATCAGCCATCTTGTGTGTGTCTTCGCGCTTTTTAACAGCAGCGCCGCGGTTATTTGCTGCATCAAGCAACTCACCCGACAAGCGATCAACCATTGTTGTTTCGTTACGCTTACGAGCAGCTGCAATCATCCAGCGGATAGCAAGAGCTTGACGACGCTCAGGGCGCACATCAACAGGAACCTGATATGTAGCACCACCAACACGGCGTGAACGCACTTCAACATGCGGAGCAACATTTTCCAAAGCCTGGTGGAACATTTCAACCGGCTCTGATTTTGACTTCTCATGCACGATGTCGAATGCACCGTATACGATACGCTCAGCAATAGACTTCTTGCCGTCAAGCATGATCGCATTCATGAATTTTGTGACAACCTTATCACCGAACTTCGGATCAGGGTTGATCTCACGTTTTTCTGCACTGTGGCGACGGGACATATTATATTCTCACGTTTTGGCGCAAACAAAGCGCCCAATAATCTTACTTAGGACGCTTAGCGCCATACTTAGAGCGACGCTGCTTACGGTTCTTAACGCCCTGCGTATCGAGAACACCACGCAGAATGTGATAACGCACACCTGGTAAGTCTTTTACGCGGCCGCCGCGGATCATAACCACAGAGTGCTCTTGAAGGTTATGCCCCTCACCTGGGATATAACCGATAACTTCAAAACCGTTAGTGAGACGAACCTTGGCAACTTTACGAAGCGCAGAGTTCGGCTTTTTCGGTGTCGTTGTATATACACGCGTACAAACGCCGCGTTTTTGCGGGTTTGCCTGCAATGCAGGAACTTTATTTCGCTTTACCGGCGCAACACGCGGCTTGCGGATCAACTGGTTGACTGTAGGCATTAAAAGCCGTCCTTCGTTTTATTCGGGGCGCACATGCGCCAGTCACTATTGAACAACGTAAACATAAGCGGACAAGATCGGTGTTCCGATTTGCCCGTAATTCAGAGGAAGCAAAAGCTTCATGATTTCAAATATATACATCATATATGAGACTTGTTTGAGGCTTAAATCTGGCGAATAGACTCACCGACGAAGATGCCTCACATCGACTCGTTGGACGCTTTGTAGTCCCAACCCTTTAAAACGTCAAGCGGGTACAAGCTATTTTTTACCGCAACGCTTCCATGCTTTACCTGCATAGCCTCTTATGCGAGGACATTATCATATCAAATCACAAAATTGGACTAAATATGGACGCTCCAGAAGACCAAGACCGCCCCGTTTTCATTCTTGTAGGAAAAGTATGGGCGCAAGAGAACACACCGCCAATCGATGTGCACATTTTATTAAAAGCAGCAGACGACGATTCGGCGATTCGTGAGGCATTAAACGCCTTATCTGAAGATGGTTATGCAGAAGCATCCTTCGACCAGATAGGAACACTCGTCGACCAGCCCGATGAGGAGCCACATGCTTCAGCCTATCAAGGCGCGATGGAAGGCGAAGTGGCTATTGTTGCCTTTGATGAAATGCCGGATAGCGAAACCCCTGCCCGCACCGGCGTCACAGATGATGATGAAGAGGTAAACCCCTTCGACGTGCTGGCCGATTGGGGCAAAAAATAAACAAGCATCATAAAATGCAAAAAGCCGGAGCATCACTGCCCCGGCTTTTTTATTGAGTTGGAAGCGGCAGCTTATTCAGCTGGCGCGCTCGCATCCGTCATGTCTTCCAACATTGCATCCGCAGCTTCTGCGTTTGAATGTTTCTGACGCTCATCAATGATCAGCTTATCGCGTGAAGATGCGATACGGCGGATCTGGTTCATTGCCCCACCTGTACCAGCAGGGATCAAGCGACCAACAATCACGTTCTCTTTAAGACCCTGAAGCGTATCGATCTTACCTGCGATCGATGCCTCAGTCAGAACCTTCGTTGTCTCTTGGAACGAAGCCGCAGAGATGAACGACGGTGTCTGCAATGACGCCTTGGTGATGCCGAGAAGAACAGGATCGCCAGTAGCTGGTGCCTTGCCTTCTTCTTTCAGACGCTCATTAACATCTTCAAGCTCGATACGGTCGACATTGTCGCCCGCAATATAACCTGAATCGCCTGGCTCAGTGATTTCCACCTTCTGAAGCATCTGACGAACAATCACTTCGATGTGCTTGTCGTTGATCAAAACGCCCTGAAGACGGTACACTTCCTGCACTTCGTCAACGAGGTAAGAAGCAAGAGCTTCCACACCGCGAACAGCAAGAATGTCATGCGGCGCAGGGTTACCATCAAGAATGTAGTCGCCCTTCTCGATTGGGTCACCATCCTGCAAGTGGAAAGGACGGCCTTTTGGAATAAGATATTCCGCTGGCTCCATACCCTCTTCAACCGGCTCGATGATAATACGGCGCTTGTTTTTGTAGTCACGGCCGTAACGGATTGTACCGTCGATCTCTGCGATCACGGCATGGTCCTTAGGACGGCGTGCTTCAAACAATTCAGCAACACGTGGAAGACCACCGGTAATGTCTTTTGTTTTTGCAGATTCCATTGGAATACGCGCAATAACATCACCCGGCTTAACCTTCGCACCTGGCTCAACCGCCAAGATCGCATCTGGTGAAAGCAAGAAACGTGCAGGTGTACCACGTGCCAGTGTCAAAACTTCGCCCTTGCTATCAGTCACCAGAATAGCTGGTTTCAGATCAGCGCCGCGTGGGTTTGAACGCCAGTCGATAACAACACGTTTAGTGATACCAGTTGCTTCATCGGTGCTCTCTTCAGCAGAGATACCATCAACAACATCCTCAAGCTTAACGATACCCGATTCTTCCGACATGATCGGACGCGTGTAAGGGTCCCATTCAACCATACGCGAACCACGTTTGATAACGTCGCCATCATCAACCATTACGCGAGAACCATAAGTTACCTTATGTGTAGCGCGCTCATCGCCTTTTTCATCTTTAATGATGATAGACATGTTGCGGCCCATAACAATGTTATTGCCACTAGAGTTACGCACGATGTTACGGTTTTTGATTTCCACAACACCATCATAAGATGCTTCAAGGAATGACGAGTCCACAACCTGCGCTGTACCGCCCATGTGGAACGTACGCATTGTAAGCTGTGTACCAGGCTCACCGATTGACTGAGCAGCGATAACGCCGACAGCTTCTCCGTGGTTGACCGGTGTACCGCGTGCAAGGTCACGACCATAACATACGGCACAAACACCAGACTGCATTTCACAAGTCAGCGCTGAACGGATGAGAATAGACTGAACGCCAGCCGCTTCAATACGCTCAACATCAGCCTCATCAACCATACGTCCAGCAGGAACGATGATCTCTTCAGACTTCGGATCCATAACATCGGCAAGGATCGTACGACCCAAGACGCGCTGGCCGATAGAAGCCACAACATGACCCGCATCAACGATTGGAGACATGGTCAGACCTTTGTCTGTGCCACAGTCTTTCGCGGTAATGATACAGTCCTGTGCAACGTCAACCAAACGACGTGTTAGGTAACCAGAGTTCGCAGTTTTCAGCGCCGTATCCGCAAGACCCTTACGGGCACCGTGTGTCGAGTTGAAGTACTCGTTAACGGTCAAACCTTCTTTAAAGTTTGATGTGATCGGCGTTTCAATGATCTCACCTGACGGCTTGGCCATAAGACCACGCATACCAGCAAGCTGCTTCATCTGACGTGTAGAACCACGCGCACCAGAACGTGCCATCATGTAAACAGAGTTCATCTGTTTTTGGCGGCCGTTTTCGTCAAACTTAATAGCCTGAATACCGGCCATAGTTTCTTCGGTGAGCTTGTCATCGCACTTCGCCCAAGCATCAACAACTTTGTTGTACTTCTCACCAAAAGTGATCAGGCCATCATTGTACTGCTGCTCGTATTCTTTTGCGATTTTGTCTGTTTCTTCAACGATCGCCGCTTTTGAAGGCGGAATAACCATATCGTCTTTACCAAACGAAATACCGGCACGGCAGGCATGGCTAAAGCCAAGAGCCATAATACGGTCTGCAAAGATAACAGTCTCTTTCTGACCACAGTGACGATACACGGTATCGATCATTGCAGAGATGTTTTTCTTCGTCATCTCTTGGTTACAGATAGAGAACGGGATTTTCGCATTTACAGGCAACAATTCACCAAGGATCATACGGCCTGGTGTTGTTTCATGCAGTTGATTAACCGGATTGCCTTCCTCATCAATGGTCTTGAAACGACCTTTGATTTTGGTGTGATACGTCACAATGCCATTATCAAGCGCATGGTGCAGTTCGCCCATATCCGCAAAGATCATATCTTGGCCTGGCTCGTTTTCCGCCACGATAGACAGATAGTAAAGACCAAGAACCATATCCTGTGAAGGCACGATGATCGGAAGACCATTGGCTGGGTGCAGGATGTTGTTCGTTGACATCATAAGAACACGGGCTTCAAGCTGCGCTTCCAAAGAAAGCGGAACGTGAACAGCCATCTGGTCACCGTCAAAGTCGGCGTTAAACGCTGTACAAACAAGCGGGTGAAGCTGGATAGCTTTACCTTCAATAAGCACAGGTTCAAATGCCTGAATACCAAGGCGGTGAAGTGTCGGCGCACGGTTCAATAGTACCGGATGCTCGCGAATAACCTCATCGAGGATATCCCAAACTTCTGGCTTTTCTTTTTCAACCAGCTTCTTCGCCTGTTTAACAGTTGAAGAATAACCCTTTGCATCAAGGCGTGCATAGATGAATGGTTTGAAAAGCTCCAAAGCCATTTTCTTAGGCAGACCACACTGGTGCAATTTCAACTCAGGACCAGTCACGATAACCGAACGACCTGAATAGTCGACGCGTTTACCGAGCAAGTTCTGGCGGAAACGGCCCTGCTTACCTTTAAGCATGTCAGACAGTGATTTCAGCGGACGCTTGTTAGCGCCTGTAATCACACGGCCACGACGACCATTATCAAACAATGCATCAACAGATTCTTGAAGCATACGCTTCTCGTTACGGATGATGATGCCCGGTGCACGCAGTTCCATCAAACGCTTCAAACGGTTGTTGCGGTTGATCACACGGCGGTAAAGGTCGTTCAAATCTGATGTCGCGAAACGGCCGCCATCAAGTGGAACAAGCGGACGCAAATCCGGCGGAATAACCGGCACGATTGTCATAATCATCCACTCAGGACGATTGCCTGAATCCATGAAGTTCTCAACGACTTTAAGGCGCTTCAAAAGCTTCTTAGTTTTAAGCTCAGAAGATGTCGCTTCGAGTTCATCGCGCAGCTGAATAGCAATCTTAGGCAGATCAAGACCTGCAAGAATGGCCTGAATAGCTTCAGCACCAATCATACATGTGAACTGATCTTCACCAAATTCTTCGCCAGCCGTCATGAATTCTTCTTCAGAAAGAAGCTGATGCTCTTTCAAAGAAGTCAGGCCCGGCTCAGTAACGATGTAGTTCTCGAAATATAGAACCCGCTCGATATCCTTCAAAGTCATATCAAGCAGCGTAGCAATACGGCTTGGCAATGATTTTAGGAACCAAATATGCGCAACAGGCGCTGCAAGCTCAATGTGGCCCATACGTTCGCGGCGAACGCGTGAGAGAGTAACCTCAACACCGCATTTTTCGCAGATGATGCCTTTGTATTTCATACGCTTATATTTGCCGCAAAGACATTCATAGTCTTTGATTGGGCCAAAAATACGCGCGCAGAAAAGACCATCACGTTCTGGTTTGAACGTGCGGTAGTTGATGGTTTCCGGCTTTTTAATTTCGCCGAACGACCAAGAAAGAATTTTCTCCGGAGACGCAATAGAAATGCGAATGGAGTCGAAATTCTGTGAAGTGGCCTGAGGGTTGAATAGATTTGCAACCTCTTGGTTCATGCCGTTCTCCTTTGGGCCAAGCCCGTTTTAAACACTGGAGCAATCCCTGCTCCTGAAATTAGATGGCGGTAAGCATTTGCTAAAACCGTCACGATGAATAGCCACTGGCGGCATAAAACCGCCAATGGCTTAACTCAAACGCTTACTCAGCTGCGTCAGGCAATGCTTCCTGCGCTTCATCATCAACAGAACGTGTCGAAGACAGCTCCACATTCAGACCAAGCGAACGCATTTCCTTGACGAGAACGTTGAAGCTTTCCGGAATACCGGCCTCAAACGTATCGTCACCGCGAACAATTGCTTCATACACTTTTGTACGGCCAGCAACGTCATCCGACTTAACAGTCAGCATTTCCTGCAAGGTGTACGCTGCGCCATAAGCCTCAAGTGCCCACACTTCCATCTCACCGAAGCGCTGACCACCGAACTGCGCTTTACCACCCAGCGGCTGCTGCGTAACAAGCGAGTAAGGACCAATCGAACGCGCATGGATTTTATCATCCACGAGGTGATGGAGTTTAAGCATATAGATGTAACCGACAGTCACCGGACGGTCGAATTGTTCACCTGTACGACCATCATACAAGACAGACTGACCGCTATCATCAAGACCTGCTTTTGTGAGCATTTCATTGATTTCTTCCTCAACAGCACCATCAAATACTGGTGTTGCAATGGAAACGCCGCGGCGGAACTGTTCACCAACGATAACAATCGAGTCATCATCCATTTCGCGAACCGGTTCATTACGGTCGTTAGCAGGAATCAAATCTTCCATTGTCAGGCGTAGTGGCTGAATATCACCACTTTCCTTATATGCGTCGATCAGATCGCCAATCTTCTTGCCCATACCGGCACAAGCCCAACCCAAATGGGTTTCAAGGATCTGACCAACGTTCATACGTGACGGAACACCAAGCGGGTTCAGCACGATATCAACATGCTCACCATTTTCTAGGAATGGCATGTCTTCGTTTGGCAAAATGCGTGAAACCACACCTTTGTTACCGTGACGTCCGGCCATCTTGTCGCCTGGCTGGATTTTGCGCTTGATAGCAACAAAAACCTTAACCATTTTCATAACGCCAGGAGGCATCTCGTCGCCGCGCTGTACCTTCTCGACTTTGTCCATGAAGCGCTGCTCAAGCAGACCCTTGGACTCATCGTACTGGTTGCGAAGCTGCTCTAGTCCATCCTGCGCTTTTTCGTCAGCAACGGCAAACTGCCACCACTGTGAACGCGGATATTCGTCTAGTAGCTCGTCATTAACCTCAGCGCCTTTTTTGAAGCCCTTCGGACCAGCAATCGTTTCTTGGCCTTTCAGCATATCAGCCAAACGGCCATATGTGTTGCGGTCAAGAATTGTCTGCTCATCGTCACGGTCTTTCGCAAGACGTTCGATTTCCTCGCGCTCGATAGCCATTGCACGCTCGTCTTTTTCAACGCCGTGGCGGTTGAAAACACGAACTTCAACAACAGTACCAAATGCACCAGGTGACATGCGCATAGATGTGTCACGTACATCAGATGCTTTTTCACCAAAGATGGCACGTAGAAGTTTTTCTTCCGGTGTCATTGGGCTTTCGCCCTTCGGTGTAATCTTACCAACGAGAATATCGCCAGGTCCAACTTCAGCACCAATATAAGTGATACCAGCTTCATCGAGGTTTTTCAGCGCTTCTTCCGATACGTTCGGAATATCGCGTGTGATTTCCTCAGGTCCAAGCTTCGTATCACGCGCCATCACTTCAAATTCTTCCAAGTGAATAGAGGTGAAAACATCATCGCGAACGACACGTTCTGAAAGCAGGATCGAGTCCTCGTAGTTGTAGCCGTTCCAAGGCATAAACGCGACAAGCACGTTACGGCCAAGCGCCAAGTCACCAAGGTCAGTTGAAGGACCGTCGGCAATAATATCGCCCTTGTTCAGAATGTCACCAACACGGACCAGCGGACGCTGGTTGATACATGTTGATTGGTTTGAACGCTGGAACTTCTGCAAGCGGTAAATATCAACGCCAGCTTCGCCTGGATCAAGCTCGTCTGTTGCACGAACAACGATACGTGTCGCATCAACCTGATCGACAATACCTGCACGGCGTGCGCCAATAGCAGCACCGGAGTCACGCGCAACGATTGCTTCCATGCCTGTACCGACAAAAGGAGCATCCGCACGTAAAAGTGGCACAGCCTGACGCTGCATGTTTGATCCCATAAGCGCACGGTTCGCATCATCGTTCTCAAGGAACGGGATAAGAGCCGCAGCAACCGAAACAAGCTGTTTCGGCGAAACGTCCATAAGGTCAACCATATCACGCGGTGCCATCATCACGTCGCCATTGTGACGCGCAACAACAAACTCATTAGCAAGTTCGCCGCTATCATTGATTTCAGCGTTTGCCTGAGCAACGTGGTATTTTGCTTCTTCCATTGCGGAAAGATAGACAACTTCCATTGTCACTTTGCCATCAATGATTTTGCGGTATGGGCTTTCGATAAAGCCGTATTTATTCACACGCGCAAATGTTGAAAGCGAGTTGATCAGACCAATGTTCGGACCTTCCGGTGTTTCAATCGGGCAGATACGACCATAGTGCGTTGGGTGAACGTCGCGTACTTCAAAGCCAGCACGTTCACGTGTCAAACCACCAGGCCCAAGCGCAGAAAGACGACGCTTATGCGTAATCTCAGACAATGGGTTGGTTTGGTCCATAAACTGTGAAAGCTGTGATGAACCGAAGAATTCACGAACAGCAGCAGCAGCAGGTTTCGCATTGATCAAGTCTTGCGGCATCACTGTGTCGATGTCGATAGAAGACATACGTTCCTTGATAGCACGCTCCATACGAAGCAAGCCAACGCGGTACTGGTTTTCCATCAATTCGCCAACAGAGCGAACACGGCGGTTGCCAAGGTTATCGATGTCGTCGATTTCGCCTTTGCCATCGCGAAGATTAAGCAAGGTGCGAACAACTTCAACAATATCTTCTTTGCGCAAGATACGAACAGTATCTTCAGCTTGAAGATCAAGGCGCATGTTCATTTTAACACGGCCAACAGCTGAAAGGTCGTAACGTTCAGTGTCAAAGAACAATGACTGGAACATTGCTTCCGCAGTTTCCATGGTCGGTGGCTCACCTGGGCGCATAACGCGATAGATGTCGAACAATGCTTCCTGACGGTTGCTGTTCTTATCGGCTGCCAATGTTGTGCGCATATATGGGCCAACATTCACAAAGTCGATATCCAAGACTTGGAAGTTTTGGTTGCCAGTTTCGATCAAAGTTGCGAGCAACTCTTCGTCGATCTCATCGCCGGCTTCGGCATAAATTTCACCGGTCAGCTCGTTGACAATATCTTCAGCCAAATAGCTGCCGAACAAATCTTCGTCCGTTGCTCTAATGGCTTTAACGTTTTTCGCCTGAATATCTTTGATTGTCTTGGCTGTGATTTTCTTGCCAGATTCGACAATAACTTCACCGCTATCAGCATCAACAAGATCTTTGGTCGCTTTCGCGCCCTTCATCTTTTCGATAGAAAGCGGAATGCGCCACTCATCATTATCACGCTGATAAGAAACAAAGTTGTAATATTCAGCCAGAATTTCTTCTTGCGAAAGACCAAGCGCCATAAGCAGGCTTGTCACCGGCAATTTGCGGCGACGGTCGATACGTGCATGCACAACATCTTTGGCATCAAATTCAATATCGAGCCATGAACCGCGATATGGAATAACGCGTGATGCAAACAAAAGCTTACCAGAAGAGTGCGTTTTGCCTTTGTCGTGGTCAAAGAACACGCCCGGTGAACGGTGCATCTGAGAGACGATAACACGCTCAGTACCATTCACGATGAATGTACCATTTGGTGTCATGAGCGGCATGTCGCCCATGTAAACGTCTTGCTCTTTAATGTCTTTAACAGACTTAGCGCCTGTTTCTTCATCGACATCAAACACGATCAAACGCAATGTCACTTTCAGCGGTGCTGAAAATGTCAAATCGCGCTGACGACATTCTTCTGTATCAAATTTAGGCTTCTCGTATTCGAAACGTACGAATTCTAGCATTGCTGTGCCAGCAAAATCCTGAATAGGAAATACTGATTTGAAGGCTGCCTGTAGGCCCTCGTCTGGTCGTCCGCCTTCCGGCACATCAACCATCAAAAATTGATCATAAGATGCTTTTTGCACCTCGATCAGATTTGGCATTTCCGCAACATCAGGAATTTCACCAAAAAACTTGCGAACTCGCTTACGACCGTTAAATGAAATGGTCTGCGCCATTGCCGCTCCTCATCGTCTCGCCACTAGGGCGTTATCTTGGTTATGCTCACACACATTGTTGCGTGCGAACCCTATCGATTGTGGTGACAAGCCTATGCGCCCGGCTTGTTCGTCCTTAAAATAGATTTACCCGTATGAAACGGATAAAACCCATTTCCGAAAACCTCCAATACAACGGAGATTTCAGGAAAAGGGTTACGCTCAGATTACGATGTCAGGCACAATCAAATGACCATGCCTGACACCGATAAAGCAAAAGCTTACTTCATTGATGCTTTCGCACCAGCTTCTGTAAGTTTTTTCACGATCTCTTCAGCTTCGCCTTTAGAGATTGCTTCTTTAACCGCTTTAGGAGCCGCTTCTACCATGTCTTTAGCTTCTTTGAGGCCAAGACCAGTGATGCCGCGAACTTCTTTAATCACGTTGATTTTCTGTGCGCCTGCGTCTTCGAGAATAACGTCAAATTCTGTTTTCTCTTCTTCAGCAGCAGCGTCGCCGCCAGCAGCAGCAGCTACAGCTACAGGAGCAGCAGCAGAAACGCCCCAATGCTCTTCAAGCATTTTAGAAAGTTCAGCAGCTTCCATAACTGTAAGAGCTGAGAGGTCTTCAACGATTTTAGCTAGATCAGCCATTTTAGTTTCCTAGTTTTTTCAAGTTCGAACCAATGTCGATGTTTCAGTTTTTACAAAGAACGCCTATGCGTCTTCGCCCTGTGCGGCATATGCACCGATAACACGTGCGACCTGACCGGCCGGTGCAGCGGTGACTGCAGCGATACGCGTTGCTGGTGTTTGGATCATACCAACCAGCTTGCCTCGTAGTTCGTCGAGTGATGGAAGTTCGGCCAAAGCCTTCACGCCATTTTTATCGAGAACAGTTGAGCCAAGTGCGCCGCCAAGAAGAACGAGTTTGTCGTTACCCTTAGCGAAGTCGCTTGCAATTTTAGGAGCTGTTACCGGATCTTCGGCATAAGCAATCAAAGTCTGTCCAATGAACAGATCAGAAATTCCTTCAGCTTCTGTGCCTTCAAGAGCGATTTTAACAAGACGGTTCTTCGCGACTTTAACAGTGCCGCCCGCATTGCGCATTTTTGAACGAAGATCGCTCATTTCTGCAACGGTCAGACCTGTGTAGTGGGCCACAACAACAGAACCAGAGTCCTTAAAGACTGAGTTCAACTGTGTGACGAATTCGCGTTTTTCCGCTCTTTCCACTTTGTCACTCCGATTGACGATAATTCCTAAGGAATTATCGCTAGTTTGCCTTTGTCACCCGTCACGATCAGCATAAGCTTTTCGATCAAAGCGACGCTCGAGGATCCTGCCCCCTCGCATCCAAGCTTCGAAAAATCGAAACAAATGACACAAGGCAGTACGGTTCGAACTCAATTTCCGATAAATCGGAGAATTTTGCTCTCACCCGTCTCATGTAGGCCAATTTGAATTAAGACGTCTCGGTTAAGACACGTCACCCACAATCTCGGACAGGAAGCCAGACTTACGTCTGACTTATTCGAACCGGTTGCCCGGTCCGAAATTCTTAAATAGGGTCGATTATGCCGCTGAAAGCGTTGCAAGATCAACTTTAACGCCAGCACCCATTGTCGAAGACAATGAAACGCGCTGTACATATGTGCCTTTAGCGCCTGTTGGCTTAGCTTTATTCACAGCATCCAAGAATGCGCGAATATTCGCTTCAATCGCGTCAGCACCAAATGATGCACGGCCAATACCTGCATGCAGAATACCAGCTTTTTCAACACGGAACTCAACAGCACCGCCCTTAGAAGCTTTAACAGCAGCAGCAACGTCTGGCGTTACAGTGCCAACTTTAGGGTTTGGCATCATGTTACGTGGGCCAAGAACCTTACCAAGACGACCAACAAGTGGCATCATGTCAGGTGTCGCAATACAGCGGTCAAAATCAATCTCGCCAGCTTGAACTTTTTCGACGAGTTCTTCAGCACCAACGATATCAGCACCCGCTGCTTTGGCTTCTTCAGCCTTGTCGCCGCGTGCAAATACAGCAACGCGAACATCACGGCCTGTACCGCTTGGCAAGCTAACAACGCCGCGAACCATTTGGTCAGCATGACGTGGGTCAACACCAAGGTTCACTGCAATCTCGATAGTTTCATCGAATTTTGCAGTTGCACGTTCTTTAACCATCGCAACAGCTTCATTCAGTGAGTAAAGCTTTACGCTATCAACACCTTCACGAAGTGCTTTTGTGCGTTTTCCAATTTTAGCCATCAGATCAGCCTTCCACTTCCAGACCCATAGAACGCGCAGAACCTTCGATCATCAGCATAGCTGCGTCGATGTCGGCTGCATTCAGGTCTTTCATTTTAAGTTCAGCAATTTCACGAACTTTAGCGCGTGATACTTTACCGACGATTGACTTGCCTGGCTCTTTTGAAGCAGATTTAAGACCAGCTGCTTTTTTCAAGAGATAAGAAGCAGGAGGTGTCTTTGTCTTAAAAGTAAAAGACTTATCCTGATAATAAGTAATCAGCGTAGGAACCGGAGCGCCTTTTTCCATTTCGCCTGTAGCAGCGTTAAACGCCTTACAGAATTCCATGATGTTAATACCGCGTTGACCCAAAGCTGGGCCGATTGGCGGTGACGGGTTCGCAGAACCCGCAGGCACTTGCAGCTTTAGCTGACCTGCAATTTTCTTAGCCATATTTAGCTTCCTTATATTAAGCGCGACCATCGCACTTTGTTTAGAAGGTCGGTGGTTCGATTTCACATGCGGCTAACATGCTTCCTCTCCCACCTGTAAAAACGCTGAAAATCTTTTCAGCGCTTCTTTATTCAGCTCAGCCCTTCTCGACCATGCTAAATTCAAGATCAACCGGCGTTGCACGCCCGAAGATCGAAACTTCAACTTTCAAGCGTGAACGCTCTTCGTCCACTTCTTGAACAATACCGTTAAACGAGGCAAACGAGCCTTCCGTAACACGCACTGTTTCGCCAATCTCGAAAGATATAGATGGCTTCGGCCGATCCACACCCTCTTGAATTTGGCTCAAAATATCATTCGCTTCGCGATCAGGGATCGGCAATGGCTTCTGATCGGAACCAAGGAAACCTGTTACGCGCGGCGTATTCTTGATGAGGTGATAAACCTCGTCCGTCAAATTCGCGCGAACCATCACGTAACCTGGAAAGAATTTACGTTCCGCATCAACCTTACGGCCACGGCGAACTTCAATTACTTTTTCAACAGGAACAAGAATCTGTTCGAAATGATCCGAAAGCCCCTTGATGCGAGCGCCCTCTTCAATCGCTTCAGCGACCTTCTTTTCGAAGTTCGAATAAGCGTGAACAATGTACCATCTGGCCGTCATGTGATGCGCTGCCTAAACTTTAGTAAGAAATTAAATGCCAAACACGAGGTCAAAGACCCAGCTAAACAACTGATCGGCGGCGAAAAAGAACACGGACGCGAGAAACACCATTATCAACACCATAATCGTCGAAATCACAGTTTCTCGGCGTGAAGGCCAAGTCACTTTTGCAGTTTCTTGACGAACCTGCTGAATAAATGTGAACGGATTTGCTCTTGCCATATGTGAAATACCGCCGAAACGGTGCCTTTCAATCTGAAAAACAGACTTAAACTCGATTTACAACAAAACGACTTAAGCGACGGATAACTAAGTTCTTTTTTCAAAGTCTCAGTTACTACACTCAAGCCAAAGCTTTGTTTGGTGGCTGCGCACCCGCATAAATGCAATCCTAGCGCTCGCGTGACTTAGCGACGATTCCATGATAAATCAAGGGATTATTGCAATTTAAATTGCAAGATTGATGCCAAGACTAATCATTGACCAATCAAATGCCAAAAATGGCAGGGGCGCACGGGCTCGAACCGTGGACCTTCGGTTTTGGAGACCGACGCTCTACCAACTGAGCTACACCCCTAAAAACCACCAACAGGTGCTTCGTGACGCGTGATAATGCGACTGATCGAAAAGTGCAACAAAAAGCTGCGATAAAAGTGAGGATTATTTAGATTTGTGCTCATGAAGCGCACATGACCTGTTTGCACCGGCACCTGGAGAGTTTTCAAATGAGCACTTTAGTGTTGGCGGATTTCCACAAACGCGACTGAGCTGCTTAAAACCAACACACTTTCCATTCGGTCCACGGTATCCAGGGCCACCCTTACACCCACATCCCGTACATGCTGGCCGTTCAGGACATAGTTGATGGGCAAAAACAAAATTGGCGGGCACCGTAGCACCCGCCAAAATCAGAATAACAAGAGTTATTTTTATGCGAAGCAAATACTTACTTCAGAATTTTAGAAACGATGCCCGCGCCTACTGTGCGGCCACCTTCACGGATAGCAAAGCGCAGACGCTCTTCCATCGCGATCGGGTTGATCAGCTCAACATTCATCTCGGCGTTATCGCCAGGCATAACCATTTCAGTGCCTTCCGGCAGTGTTACTTCGCCCGTTACGTCTGTTGTGCGGAAGTAGAACTGTGGACGGTACTTGTTGAAGAACGGTGTGTGACGACCGCCTTCTTCTTTGGTCAGAATGTAGGCTTCTGCAACAAATGTTGTGTGCGGTGTTACTGAACCTGGCTTAACGAGAACTTGGCCACGTTCAATAGCTTCACGGTCAACACCACGAAGAAGAGCACCGATGTTGTCGCCTGCTTCACCGCGGTCAAGCAGTTTGCGGAACATTTCAACGCCTGTACATGTTGTTTTCTGCGTGTCTTTGATGCCAACGATTTCAAGTTCGTCGCCAACATTAACAATACCGCGTTCAACACGGCCAGTCGCAACTGTACCACGACCTGAGATTGAGAACACATCCTCGATAGGCATCAAGAACGGCTGATCAACAGGACGCTCAGGTGTTGGGATATATTCATCAACAGCAGCCATCAAAGCGCGAATTGCATCTTCGCCGATTTCTTTGTTGCTGTCTTCAAGTGCTGCAAGTGCAGAACCTTTAACAACTGGAAGATCGTCGCCTGGGAAATCATATGATGAAAGAAGCTCACGCACTTCCATTTCAACGAGTTCTAGAAGCTCTTCGTCGTCAACTTGGTCAACTTTGTTCAAGAAAACAACAAGCGAAGGAACACCAACCTGACGGGCAAGAAGAATGTGTTCGCGTGTCTGTGGCATTGGGCC
>NZ_JIAX01000002.1:5000-20594 GCF_000620605.1 Ahrensia sp. 13_GOM-1096m | reverse complement strand
GCGTAATCATCACGACCAATCTTAGCTTTAGTGAATGGGCGACGGTCTTCGGTGACGCCAAGATGACCACTGCCTTGCTCGATCGGCTAACACACAGATGCCACATACTGGAGACTGGCAATGACAGTTACCGCTTCAAAGCCAGCTCTGAAATTGCAAAACAGAAACGAAAGGAAACAACACCATTGACCAAATCATGACGAAGAAAGCATAACGACTTAGCGGGTCAAATCTCGGTGACAATACCGGGTCAGTTCTAAGTGACATTCAACAATCTGGTGACTAACAGTGTTGGCAGGCAATCTAAAGATGAGATCACCGTTTTCAAAAATGGCGGCGGCGCGCATCTCGATCTGATGGTCGCAGACCGAATTTGGAAAGCAATGAATTAAGTTGGTATTGGCTAGGTTGGCGCAACGAAAATGCGACGATGTCGGAATTGAAAAGGTGGGTGTTGTGATCGACAGCCATGCTCTGTCGGTATTCCGCGCATAAACTGGCGGTAGTCTATTCAATAGATAAGGGCGGGCTTGTTATTCAAAACAAGCCCGCCCTTAATTTTTAAATGTCGTTAAATTACGCTTTTGCAGCGATAATCATAACTTCAACCATATAATCTGATGTTACCAAACGCGATTCGATACAGGCGCGTGCTGGTGGGTTTTTCGGGTCCACCCACGCATCCCAAACAGCGTTCATACCGGCAACATCACCCATATTCGCCATCCAGATAGTTGCAGATAGAATATGTGATTTACTGCTGCCGACTGCTTCTAAAAGGCGATCAACATTGGCTAGCATGTCTTTGGTTTGCGCTGTGATATCCGCACCTTTACCGACTTGGCCTGCAAGGTAAATTGTATCGCCATGTGTTACAGTTTGGCTCATCCGGCTACCAATTTCAGTACGTGTTATGCTCATTGTCATATTCTCACTTTGAATTTTTAGATGGTGTAAGTTCTATTAGGCTCAAAATCTCGCATAGCATTTGAGCGCCGTTTTGTGCAGTGTTTGTTGCTAGGTTATAGGCATGAGCGACCAAATCGCCGCCCACTCCAGCATACATTATTAGCGATTTTACGATAAGGATGTCAGCCTTTATTGCGGGGTGAGCACCCTTTGGTTAGATCTGTTCAAGCTGGCGTTGCCCTGAAAGAGCAGGGCGCTGACATAAGCACTGAAAAATCAGCGGTATATTCAACTATGCAATCGAAGGGGAAAATGTTGCGTCAATATATGTGTGAATTGGTGCCCCCCGCCGGAGCTACGGATTTCATAACCAATTGAATTATATTACCTTTTTTTTTAAATTGTCAATTTTACCCCCTGTTTGCCCCCCAATTTTAAGCATAAAAAGAAGTTAGCTACCCAAAGTGGGACTCTAACTATATTGAGCGGCAGAGTGGTTACATATTCAGCGACTTCTTTTTTTAAACTTTGACTTCCGCCCAGCTGATTTTTAAAAAGTCGAAATAACTTTAATTGCGCACATAAACTTTAACTAGGAAAATTCCAAATGGCCAATGGTCGCTCCCTTAGATTATATTTGGCTGATGGGTCTGCATCCGGAATTGTTACGGTTGAAATTGGGAATTGGAGTGGCCACATTCTGTTTTCTCCTCGAACACGGATCGAAGCGGCACTAGCTAGATCTGAAGTTTCTCGTACAGGGGTTTATATTTTGATTGGTCCAGATGATGAAGATCAGGGCCAACAAAAAATCTACGTTGGAGAAGCTGACGAATTAAAAAGCCGCATTGCCAGTCACAATAAAGAGAAAGATTTTTGGGATCGGTTCATTTCTATAAGTAGCAAAGATATGAACCTGACTAAAGCTCACGTGAAGTATCTAGAAGGTCGCCTCCTCGATTTTGCTCACGACTCAGGAAAAGCTTCTATAGACAACAGAACGAATCCGAACTTTGCTAAGTTGCCTGAGGCAGACATATCAGACATGGAAAGCTTTCTTGATGAAATAAAGTTAGCCTTACCTGTGCTTGGTGTTGACTTTTTCCCAACAAGAAAAGTGTCTGCTAAAGACCCTCAAACGATTTTTAGACCCGACGCCAAAAATGAAAAAGATGTATTCTTTATCATAAACAATTCAAAAGCTGGAATCGATGCCAGAGCAACAGAGATTGATGGCGAATTTGTGGTTTTAGAAGGGAGTACTGGCAGTCTAAAAGAGAGGTCTTCGTTTTTATCTTCAGGAATAAAAACACTTAGAGATCGTCTGCTGAAAAATGGCGTCGCTGGCAATATAAATGATAGCAATTTTATTTTGAGAAAAGATGTTGAATTCAAAAGTCCTAGCGGTGCATCTGTTTTCTTACATGGAACATCTCGTAACGGAAGAACCGACTGGCTAGTTGAAGGCCAAGGCATTACTTATGCAGAATGGAAAGACCGGGAGATCGCGGAAGCTATCGGACAAGTGAATGAGATAGAAACTTGAATATAGCTAAAAGACGATAACGCCATTCTCTAAATCGTATAAGATTTGTTCTCCTTATGAAATGTTGATGAGCTCAGGCAGAAATCAAGTCTTAGCAATCGCGCGAAAGTAGAATTACCTTTGCCGAGAGTTTGCTCAATTTAAAATTTATAGAAACTAATTCTGCAAGGCTTATTACTATTGCCCCCCAAGCCCCCCGCTTACCGCTGCCCCCTGTTTGCCCCCTGCGGACACAAAAAGTGTGACACGTAGTTGCACGTTATGGGACAAACTTTGTGCAATTCTCAAGATTATGTTGACAAAAAACGCCGTAAAGATTGGCTTTTTATGAAAAATGTTGGGAAAATTTAGGGGTGTTGCGTCAATAAATGTGTGATGTGGTGCCCCCCGCCGGAATCGAACCGGCACTCCCGAAGGAACGGGATTTTGAATCCCGCGCGTCTACCAATTCCACCAGGGGGGCACTTAGATCGGTATTGACAGCGCGCTTCCTACGCCCGACATGTTTGCACGTCAAGTATTAAACGGAATTTCCATAACAGGTTTATGCGCTGTCAACGCAGTATTATTGTTTGAGCTGTATGAGCACTCCATATTTAGCTAACTGATGATAGAGGATCACCATGCACACTGAAAGTGAACCGCGCGGCGCGCTCGATAAAATCGAACATGTTTTGCTTTCCAAAAGCGCTTTGCCCGATGGTGGTAATGCGGAACATATTTCGCTTGGTGCCTTGAGCGATGGCATGGAAGAGCGGGCTTTCGGGCTGCTGCTTTTATTGCTGGCGCTGCCATGCGGTTTGCCCTTTGTTTATGGGCTTCCGCAGATTGTTGCTTTGCCAATGTTGGTGCTCGTATTTCAAATGGCGAGTGGGCGCCGTTCACCTTGGCTGCCTGAAACGCTTCGAAAGCGAAAATTGCCCGTGCAATCTTTTCTAAAGCTGGTTGCCAATACGCGGCGCTATGCCGGATGGCTAGAACGCCTTGCGCATGCGCGTTTAACATCGATGACCAGTCCGCGCGGCATGCGTCTTGTTGGCGCGTTGCTGCTCATCCCGTGTGCTTCTATTCTGGTTCCACTGCCTTTAACAAACACGGTGCCTGGTATTGCCGTGGCGATGACGGCAGCTGGCCTGATTGAACGGGATGGTGTTTTTGTCGGTCTTGGTATTTTAGGCGGCCTTATCTGGGTTGCACTTTTGGTTATCGGCGGTCCAACTTTGGCCTATTTGTTAGTTGACTGGGTGCTTAATCGCTGAAATGACGCGGCATGAAAGTGGAGTTCATAAATGTTGAAAGATAGCGCAGGGCGCATGCAGGTTTTGGGAAGCGCTTTTATGGCTGCTGCATTGGCTGCGGTGGTTGGAACGGCGCTAGCCTTTGAACATATTGGCGGGTACATTCCTTGCAAATTATGCCTTGAGCAGCGCATTCCTTATTATATTGGCGTGCCCATTGCGTTGGTCGCTCTTATTGCGGCGCTGATGAAGTGGCCGGGCATTATTGCGCGTGGCGCGCTTTTGCTTGTCGGGTTGCTGATGGTCTACAGCATTTATTTAGGTGTTTTTCACAGTGGTGTGGAATGGGGATGGTGGCCCGGCCCGCTTGATTGCAGCACAAGTTCGACCAGTGGTTTAACGACTGATGCAAGCGATCTATTGGGCGCGATTGATCTTCAAAAGCCGCCGAGCTGTGATGAGGCCGCAGCGCGTTTTCTAGGGCTTTCATTTGCCGGTTGGAATGTCATTGCCAGTGTTGTGCTTGCAGCAGCAGCGCTCAAAGCGGCATTTGCCAAAAACTGATTTTTTGGCGAAAAGCCTAAGGTTCCAGTTCGACATCCCAATAAAGAAAATCCATCCAACTTTCATGCAAATGGTTGGGTGGGAATTTACGGCCATTATTGTGTAAATCATGGACCGTTGGCTGATAGGGCATTGTGCGCGGATGCATATCTGTTTTTGAAGGCATCCGGCCGCCTTTGCGTAAATTACAAGGCGAACAAGCTGTAATGATGTTTTGCCATGTGGTCTGCCCGCCAAAGCGGCGCGGGATCAAATGGTCAAAAGTAAGATCATGCGGACTGCCGCAATATTGGCATTGAAACTCATCGCGCAAGAATACGTTAAACCGCGTAAAGGCCGGATAGAGCGCGGGTTTGACATAATCTTTTAGGCTTATGACGCTGGGCAGTTTCATCGACGAAGATGGAGAGTGCACCGCGTGATCATATTCTGCAACGATGTTCACACGGTCCAGAAAGACAGCTTTAATGGCATCCTGCCATGACCATATGGACAGCGGATAATAGCTCAGCGGTCTAAAATCTGCATTGAGCACTAAAGCTGGCAATGCTTCCGGCTTAACTGCGATTGTCAATTTTCGACCCTCATCGTTTTCCGTCCTTTATGCAGCTTATACTAAGCGGGTTATGACAGGAATGTGAAGCGTTTGAATTTTGCCGCTAGGGATAAACTAAATGTCCGTTTTATCAGTGGTTTATGCCTATGATTAAAATCATGGCATCGCGGCTCGGCCCTTTTTAACGGCGTAAAATGCCCAAAGAAGCCTTGCTGCAACACCGCGCCATGGTGCCCATGATTCGGCCATTGCACGTAGTTTCTTGTCGCTTGGTCGCTGTTCTAACCCGTAAGCATCGGCGGCGGCCTGCTGTAAAGCCAAGTCACCGGCGGGAAAAATATCGCGGTGGCCAACCGCAAAGAGCAAATAGACCTCCGCAGTCCATGGACCAATGCCTTTGATTGCGACGAGCTTATCCATCGCATCGGCGGCGGTCATCGCGGATAGTTCATCAAGCACGATGTCGCCGCGCTCTATTGTTTCGCATAAAGCTAAAAATGTGCGTTGCTTGGGGCGCGATAGGCCAATTTTAATCCAAGCTTCTTCGCCAAGCTCAAGATAGCGCTGCGCAGTAAGCGGTGCGATATATTCCTCCATCCGGCCGTAAATTGCCGCTGCGCTTTGTTTGGAGACTTGTTGTGAAATGATGATGGAGGCAAGGCTTGCAAAGCCAGGTTCTGTTCTCCTGAGCGGAACATCCGCAGTTTGGGCAATCACATCATTTAAGACAGGGCAAATGCCTGCCAAAGCCGCAAGACCGGCTTTGATGTCGTCGTCGGTATCGATTGTGTTTGTCATTGCGATTTCAATAGCCCTACACATTCATTTAAAAAGCCGATAGGCAATGCGCCGAAGGAAACTATGCATGCCCAAGAGTATAACGCCACCCGTTTTTCGATTTGCACCAAGCCCGAACGGTTTGTTGCATCTGGGGCATGCTTATTCGGCGCTCTTAAATTATGAAGCTGCCAAAGCGATGGGCGGGCGGTTTCTTTTGCGTATCGAAGATACGGACGTTACGCGCGCGCGCCCAGAATTCGAACAGGCGATATTCAATGATCTTCATTGGCTTGGCATTGAGTGGGAGGAACCGGTTCGCCGGCAATCTGACCATTTTGGCGATTATAAGCCTGCGCTCGAAAAGCTGGAAGCTGAGGGGCTGAGCTATCGTTCTTATTTAACCCGTTCTGACATTAAGCGAATTGTTGAGGCGCACGAAGCCAAGGGCAGTGCTTGGCCGCGTGATCCCGATGGCGCGCCGCATTTTCC
This sequence comes from Ahrensia sp. 13_GOM-1096m, assembly GCF_000620605.1. NCBI lineage: Bacteria > Pseudomonadati > Pseudomonadota > Alphaproteobacteria > Hyphomicrobiales > Ahrensiaceae > Ahrensia > Ahrensia sp. 13_GOM-1096m. Next base: position 14,512 of record NZ_JIAX01000002.1, on the reverse strand, counting down.
CGGTCGTCATTATGAGGAACAGGCAACGATTGACGACAGTTCTTATACGGTCAGGTTTGATATAGGCGCATGTTTGAAAAAAGTTAATCGGGATATATCGTGGCGCGAAGCATCTGATCGTGGCTTCGCCGACTTCATAGACGTTGCTGCGGAACCACAAAAATGGAGCGATATCATTCTTGTGCGGCGTGATGCACCGGCTAGCTACAATCTGGCTGTTGTTATTGATGACGCGGTGCAGGGTGTAACCCATGTTGTGCGCGGCGAAGATATCTATGCGGCGACTTCTATCCACCGGCTGCTTCAAGAATTGTTGGGTCTACCGCAACCTCTTTATTATCATCATCGATTGATTTGTGATGAGAAGGGGCGAAAACTATCAAAAAGTCAGCACGATACGAGCTTGGCAAGTTTGCGCGCATCTGGTCTGACATCTGATGACATTAAAGAAAAACTTGGCTTTAAAAATGGCTAAATGCCAAATTTACTCAGTGCCATCTTTAGCGCCATAAGAACCGCGAGCAACATGAACCCACCGCAAACGCCGACGATAGCAATATAGGCTGCGTCATGGCTGTAGGGCAAAAATATGCCCCCAAGATAAAAACCCAGAAAAGCGCCAAGAGTTAAAATGATCATATTGCTAATCGTGCCGAATGCGAGGTTTTCCAGTATGCCGTTCATGGCGGCACCAATGAAAAACGCTGACATGACCACAGCTATTCCAACCATCAGTAATGCTGGTGTGTCGAGATAATTAAGCATGTAATCATCCTCTCTTCAGAAGTTATCGCATGTTTTGCTTAAGTATAACCTAACAAAGTTACTTGAGTTTTATCCGTTCCTTTGTTGTCCTTTTTGGGGCGGCTGGTTTTTTAAGTGACGTGTTGCGGCGTTAATCTGAGCGCCAAAAATAAAAATTGCAGCAATTATATAGAGGAACACCATGGCGATCATAATCGATGCCAAACCTGCATAGGTCGAAGCATAAGTGGCAAAACTATCGAGATAGAGGGCGAATGAATATCCTGCCAATGACCATGTAACCATGGTGAAGATGATACCGGGTGCTAAAGACTTTAATCGCCGTTTGCGATTGGGTAGCCATTTATGGGCGATGGCCACGGCTGCTGCGACGAGTAGCAATACAATACTAAAGCGCAATGCATCGCTTGGCAGACTTAACTGTGCCGCCCAAGGCAAGTAACTGACGATTTCCTTGGCAAATTTAACGAGCAAGGGCGCAAGCACAAGCAAGAAACTGATGATCAACATTGCGGCAGTTGCAGCCAGAACCATTGCAATGCTTTGCAGCCGCAAAAGAAAATAATTGCGTGTTTCAGTAACGCGGTAAGCGCGGTTAAGCGCAACACGTAAGGCTTCCACACCGTTGGATGCAAAGATCGCGGCTGCAATCGCTGAAACCGTTAGCAATCCGCCGCGCTGTACGGTGAGGACATTATGAACTTCCTTTGCTAGCGGTTTTGCAATTGATTCTGGCCATGTATCAAAGATTAACTCAACAGCAGTTTCAGAGAACTGATCCGCACCTAGAAATGTCGCCAAAGAGGTCGCAAAAATTAGGAATGGAAACAGCGCTAAAATCGTGGACAGGGCGACATGACTGGCAAGTGCCCATCCATCGCTGTCGATGAAGTTTTTGGTTGCATCAAATGCGACACGCTTAATTTTAAGGAATTTTGACTTCATCGGCACTCTATACATACTCTATATTTGTGTTTCTCACTATTTCAGATATTGCACTAAATAGCTTTAGCAAACTCGAAATGATAAATGAGTCTGGAAATGGTCGGAAATTCAAGAACGATATTGGTGACTGGCTGCTCATCAGGTATCGGAGCGTATTGTGCTAAAAGGCTGCGTGAAGATGGTTGGCGCGTTCTGGTAACAGCGCGAAAAGAGGCTGATATTGCGCGCTTGCAAGCCGAAGGCTTTGAAGTGTTTTATCTTGAGTGCCGTGATCCGGCTTCAATCAAGACCTGTTTTAATGCGGTGATTGACGCTACGGGCGGAAAACTCGACGCGATCTTCAATAATGCTGGATATAGTCAGGCGGGTGCCGTCGAAGATATTCCAATTGAAGCTTTGCGCGAGCAGTTTGAGGTCAATTTCTTTAGCGTTCATGCAATGACACTTCTTGCGGTGAAGCATATGCGCGCCCAAGGTTACGGCCGAATTATTCAACATTCGTCGGTTCTTGGGTTTTGCCCGATGATTTTACGCGGCGCCTATAACGCATCGAAATATGCGTTAGAGGGACTTTACGGGACAATGTACACTGAATTGCAAGGGTGCGATATTCATGTATCGCTTCTTCAAACGGGCCCGATACCATCCAATGTCGCCATCAATGCTTTGCCATATTTGCGGAAATATATTGATGTTGAGAACTCGCACTACCAAGAGATTTACCGGCCGCGCATAGCTGAACTGGAGGCCGGCGGGACAGCCGATACGACTGGAACTGGTGCAGAGCCAGTTTATAAAAAACTCAAACGCGCGCTTAACGACAAATCGCCGCGCCCTCAATATTTTATCACCCGCCAGACCTATTTAGCAGGTATGCTCAAACGGCTTCTTCCTTCGAAGCTGTTTTTTAAGGCAATTAATTATTGGTCTTAAGTTAAAAACGCCTATGTGAGGTTGAAAGCGAAGCCTGTCTAATATGCGTTAAACTTGAAAAGAGAAATGATGTCCGGAACCAGTTTTTACATAATCGTTATATTGATGATTGCAGTCTTGGTCGTGCTGCTTGCCGGTTTGCGCAATATGTTGAAAGGTGGCGATGCGAATTTTTCAAACAAGATGATGCAACTGCGTGTGTTTCTTCAATTTATTGCGGTGGTTGCAATTGTCATCGTTGTGTATTTTGCTCGCTCGTAAATTAACTCGCAAAGGCTCTTATTATGGTTGTTCTGAATAAAATTTATACCCGTACTGGCGATGATGGAACAACTGCCCTTGGTACTGGCGAGCGGCGCTTGAAATTTGATTTGCGCGTTAATGCTTACGGTACAGTGGATGAGACGAATGCTTGTGTTGGCATGGTGCGTTTGCACACATCGAAAACAGATCACGATCTGGACCGCATGCTATCTCGCATTCAAAATGATTTATTTGATCTTGGCGCTGATCTGGCAACGCCAGAAGCTGAAGAAGCACCGGAATATGAACCACTGCGCATTACAGATGCGCAAGTGGAAAGAGTTGAGGCAGATATTGATGCGCTCAATAGTGGGCTAAAACCCTTGCGTTCATTTGTGTTGCCGGGCGGCTCGCCTGCTTCTGCTGCGTTACACGTAGCGCGCACCGTTGCGCGGCGCGCAGAGCGCCTGATTGTTGAACTTGGGGAACAACCGGGCGAACATGTTAATCCGGCGGCATTGAAATATATCAACCGCGTATCGGACTTCTTTTTTGTGGCGGGGCGTGTCGTCAATAATAATGGTGCAGATGATTTGCTTTGGGTTCCGGGCGAAAATCGTTAAGCTTGCATGAAATCGACTAACAGGGCAGGCCTTCATGTTCATACCATTGCACGATGCGAATGCTCTTAAGCATATTAAGCTTCAATATGTGACGCTAACGCTGATCGCGCTGAATGTTCTCGCCTATCTGTTTGTGAATGTGGTCACTGATCCAGCAACGATGCAGGCCACATTTGTTTCCTTTGGCTATATTCCTGCTGTCGTGAACGATTTTGAAGAACTGCCCATCGAGCTCGTTTATATTCCTGAAAACCTGTCGCTCATCTCTTATTCTTTTCTGCATGGTGATTTTATGCACCTGATGGGCAACATGCTTTTTCTTTGGGTGTTTGGTGACAATATTGAAGATGCGCTTGGCCATTTTAAATTTTTGATCTTTTATCTTCTTTGCGCGATTGCCGGTGCATTGGCGCACGGGTTCATGGACCAAGTTTCGATTGCCCCGCTGATCGGTGCTTCAGGAGCGGTGGCAGGGATTATCGGTGCTTATCTTGTGCTGCATCCAAAAGTGCGTGTTTGGGTTTTAGCATTTAGCCGTCTTCCGCTAAGATTACCTGCCTATATTCCGCTTCTATTCTGGATAGCGTTTCAAATATTTATGGTTTTTGCCTTGCCAGATGATGCCGTTTCTTGGGGTGCACATATTGGCGGTTTTCTTGCGGGTGCCATTTTGGTTGTATTCATGCGCCGCCGCGGTGTGCCGCTGTTCGACCAAAATGTTGTGACGCCACAAGCTGTGATTGTGGAACCGGAATCGGTCGTTTTGAAAACGGATGAAAGAGATACGAATATTTGGGGTAGAGGATCGTCTACTTAATTGACGTGCACGTAAACGTCATTTAGATAGGCGGCACGGGCATCGTCTTTTTTTACCGTTGGCCTTGTGGCACGGAGCGGAAAAGGGCATGCGGGAAATTGATTTTATGTCGACGTGAAATGTCGTCAATAGTTAAGAATGCTCTGCCGCATAGTGGTTAGATCATTGTAATGGAAATCTTGGCCTTTGCTGCCTGCGGGTAGCAAACGTCTTTCGGGAGATGAAATTATGAAAGTCCTCGTACCTGTAAAACGGGTTGTCGATTATAACGTGAAGATTCGTGTGAAATCGGATGGTTCAGGCGTCGAGCTTGCCAACGTTAAAATGTCAATGAATCCATTCGACGAAATTTCGGTCGAACAGGCGATTCGTATGAAAGAAGCTGGTCAGGTTGAAGAAATCGTTGTGGTTTCTGTTGGTCCGCAGCAAGCTCAGGAAACTTTGCGTACAGCATTGGCCATGGGCGCGGACCGCGCAATTCTGGTTAAGCATGATGATATCGTCGAGCCGCTTGCCGTTGCCAAAATTCTCAAAGGCATTGTTGAAGAAGAAAATCCAGGTCTAGTCATCCTTGGCAAACAAGCCATTGATGATGATGCAAACCAAACAGGTCAGATGCTGGCTGCATTGCTTGGCTGGAGCCAAGGTACATTTGCTTCAGAAGTTGAAATTGCCGGCGACACTGCAAAAGTGAAGCGCGAAGTTGACGGTGGTTTGCAGAACATTGAAATCAAAATGCCTGCAATCATCACAACGGACTTGCGCCTTAACGAGCCGCGTTATGCATCGCTGCCGAATATTATGAAGGCAAAGAAAAAGCCGCTCGAAGAAAAAACAGCTGCGGATTACGGTGTTGATACGGCGCCACGATTGAGCGTTGTTAAAACTGAAGAGCCTGAAGGCCGCAAAGCCGGTGTCATCGTTGGTTCCGTTGAAGAGCTTATTTCAAAGCTCAAAAACGAAGCTGGCGTACTTTAATCAAGCGGAAGGATATTTCAGATGGCTATTTTATTGATTGCCGAACACGATAACGAAACTCTTTCTGATCAGAGTGCAAAAGCGCTAAGCGCAGCCAAGCAAATTGGCGGCGACATTCATGTGCTTGTTGCTGGCAAAGGTGCTAAAGCGGCAGCCGATGAAGCGGCGAAACTAGACGGTGTTTCCAAAGTTTTGCTCGCGGATGATGCATCGCTCAACATGATGCTTGCAGAACCAACGGCGGCTTTGATTGTTTCGCTGGCAGATAATTACGATACGATTATTGCTGCTGCGACAACCGATGGCAAAAACATTTTGCCACGCGTTGCTGCATTGCTTGATGTTATGCAAATTTCGGAAATTACCGAAGTGATTGACGCTGTAACATTCAAGCGTCCAATTTATGCTGGTAATGCCATTCAGACCGTTAAATCTTCTGATGCAAAGCGCGTTATCACTGTGCGGACTGCTTCTTTTGATGCAGCGCCAAGCGGTGGTTCAGCTTCTGTTGAAAGCATTGATGCTGCGGCAGATCCTGCGCTTTCAACATATACATCTTCAGAACTGTCTGGCGGCGACCGTCCAGAGTTAACATCAGCGAAAATCATTATTTCCGGCGGTCGTGCTCTTGGTTCTGCTGAAAAATTTGAAGAAGTGATCTTGCCGCTTGCCGATAAGCTTGGTGCTGCGGTTGGTGCTTCGCGTGCTGCTGTTGATGCGGGTTATGCACCCAATGATTGGCAAGTTGGTCAAACAGGTAAAGTGGTTGCGCCTGATCTTTATATTGCCGTCGGTATTTCCGGTGCTATCCAGCACTTGGCGGGTATGAAAGATTCTAAAATCATTGTTGCGATCAACAAGGATGAAGATGCGCCGATCTTCCAAGTTGCAGATTACGGCCTCGTAGCTGATTTGTTTGACGTTCTTCCCGAAATGGAAAAAGCGCTTTAATTAATTGCTTTGAACTATTCTAAAGCCTCGCATTTATGATGCGGGGCTTTTTTGTAATTAGTGTTCGCGCTGGAAACTACACTTCCACAGTGTAACTTTCTTCCGTTCGAATAAGAATAATTGCAATAATCAGTAAGACCGCTGCTACTGCAAATGCGAGTTGCATGCCGTTGGTCACCGAATTTTTTGAGGCTTCTGCCATAGTTGTTGTGCCTGAACCCAATGTAAAAATGGCTCCTAAGCCTGATACGCCGGCTACTAAACCTAAATTTCGGGAAAGACTTAAAAGGCCTGCGTAAATGCCGCGTTTATCATTGGATGCGACTGCCATAATTGTTGTGTTGTTGGCTGCTTGGAATAGTTGGTAGCCTGGTGTGAGAATTGCAATTGCTATTAAATATCCGACTGCACCAAAAATAGTCGGCAAACTAATCAATCCTAATACACCCAGCAAGAGAGTAAAAAGTCCAATATATGTAACGCGATTGGGCCCAATTAAGTCAACTAATCGACCTGAGGCAACGCCGCTGAAAATTGAAATCAAAGGGCCGACGGACATGACAAGGCCAACAATCATGATTGCAAGCTCAAGGCCAATGCTAAGGTAGAAAGGGCCAATAATGAGTGTTCCGATCATGACAGCAGCTACAAGTAAATTTGCTAACAGTCGAGGCAATAATTTTCGCAGATGGATCGCCTTTAAATCTATCTTAGATAGCTTTGCAGTCGTGCCGCTTGTTGGTAAAAAATTATATACCAAAATAGCTCCACACAGACTGAAGGGCATTAGTATGAAAAATATGCTCGACCAGTTCGCTGCTGAAATAAGAAAACCGCCTAGTGGTGGTCCAATAGCAGTACCCAAAGCAGACATGGTGCCTAACAAGCCCATTGTGCTGCCAATTTTATTTGTTTCGGCTGTTTCATGAACCAGTGCAATGGTGAGGGTCATCAATATGGCGGCGGCAATACCTTGAATGCTCCTTGCCACGATCAGCAACCAAAGATTTGGCGCCAGCGCACAAAGTAGGGAAGTTGCTGAGTAAAGAGCTAATCCAAATAGAAGCATTTGTTTAAGGCCGAACTTATCGCCAAGATGCCCTACCACAACAACCGATAAGGTAAGTGTAAGAAGATAGGCGGTCACGATCCACTGGACGCTTTGAAAAGATGCAGAGAACACAACTGAAAAAGTTGGAAGCGCAACATTGGGAATGCTGGTCCCTAAAGATGACAGCATCATTGAAAGTGCTAATGCAGATATTGCGAGACGTTTTTTGTCGTTTCCTTCGAGCGTTCTGGTTTGGCTCATATGAGTTTATCCTTGATAAAAAGTGGTGTCGTTTGTAACTTGCCACTTCAAGCCAACTTGAGGTCAAGTGTGAAATTACTAGATATTGGCGATGTTTGTAGATTGACTGGGTTGCGTCCCTCAGCGGTGCGTTACTATGAAGAGCTTGGATTAATATCCTCAGTATGTCGCAATGGGCTTAGACGGCAATTTTCACCTGAAATTGTGACGCAGCTCGCACTAATTTCAATGGGAAAATCTGCTGGTTTTGATCTGACAGAGATTTCGGAAATGTTTGGAAGTGACGGGCGGCCAGACATACCGCGTGAAACGCTGCATAAAAAGGCGAACGATTTAGATTGGCAAATTATAGAACTTAAAGCGATCCGCGACTTGGTTAGACATGCTGCAGAATGCTCGGCACCTTCGCATATGGAGTGTCCTACTTTTCGACGTTTAGTCGAACTTGCAATGCGAGGGAAAAAAATCACTAAAAGTCATAAGAAATAAGACTAATTGCAAAACGCTTTTGTGGATTATTAACCCGCAACCTGCGCAATCTGTTGATTGCCTTCGCTGGTTCTTTGCAGCAGGTCGTTGATACGATCCCGTTCAATTTCGAAACGCGCGAGTTCTTCACCTGACAGTGATTTGCCCTTTGGCAAGCGCACGCGCATTGGATCGACCCGTTTATTGTTCACACGCATTTCATAGTGAAGGTGCGGTCCCGTAGAAAGGCCCGTTGTGCCGATATAACCGATGACTTGGCCTTGTCGCACGCGCGCGCCTGCTTGGATGCCCTTTGCGAATTTTGACTGGTGCGAATAGGATGTTTCATATCCATTGGCATGGGTAATGAGCGTTTGCTTGCCGTAGCCGTTTGACCAGCCAGCTTTTTTCACAACGCCATTGCCCGGTGCAATGATTGGCGTGCCGCGCGGTGCAGACCAGTCCACGCCCCAATGCATGCGTGAATATTTCAAAATCGGATGGCGTCTCATGCCATAAGGCGAACGGAATTTTCCTGTCGGGACAGGGTTGCGCAATAGAAATTGACGGGCGCTGCGACCTTCCTCATCATAATAATCTATATCGCCCTGTTCGCCTCTGAAGCGATAAAAGGTGCGGGTTTGATCATTGAAGGTTGCTTCTACAAAAAGCAGCTCTTGTTTTGTATCGTCACTATTGCCTTCTTCCGGCACGGAATAGAAAAGCTCTAAATGATCGCTTGCTTTGATCTTTGATTGAAAATCGACATCAGCGGCAACCATGCGTATGATTTGGCCTGCAATATCCAGCGGTAAATCATACGCCAAGACGCTCTGATATATTGCATCATATGCTGATGGTAGGTCGCGGGCGTTTGGTACTGCGGGCTTTGGTCGGCTCTTCCTGTTTTGTTGAAGTGCCATAATGCCGTCATCAAAGGGTTCTTGCGCCGGTACATATTGTTCTTGATCATTGAGCGCGATTGTCAATCTATGCTCATTGTCATCATAAAGGCTTGCGCGCACAATTTGTTGCCCAAGCATAGAGCCTTGCAAACCAATGCGAACGACGCTGCCTTCTTTGAACTCTTCGGTGCGAAGAAGTGTCATCAGCGCATCTGCCATGGGCGCGGCTTTTCGGAAGCCTGTATTTTCCATTGTCTCTAGTATGCTGCGGGTTTCGCGCACGACGATCAATTGCTCATGAAATGAGCGTTCTGGCGCAAATTCACTGTCGGGAGCAGCAACGGACACATTTTGCGGAACTATCTTTGCTCCTTGCGGAACGTCAAAAGCAGCCAAGGCTAGATCGGAAACGCCAAAACGCGCTGGATCAACATAATAGAGTGAGGCAATCTCTACAGAGCCATCTGTAAGGATTGGCGCAGTCTCGCGGACAATGGCCTCAACTTCATCATCTGCCAATGTTAGCGACGACTGTTTCATGTCTTCATGAAAGACAAAGTCAGTCGTGCGTA
>NZ_JIAX01000001.1:0-22045 GCF_000620605.1 Ahrensia sp. 13_GOM-1096m | reverse complement strand
CATATTGACGAGGTTTTTGTCAAAATAAATGGTAAAAGATACTACCTCTGGCGTGCCATTGATCATGAAGGCACGGTATTGGAAAGCTATGTTTCAAAGCGTCGAGATCGACGCGCTGCATTGAAAGTACTAAAGAACTTGCTTTCCAAGTACGGTTCCCCCGCTGAAATAGTTACGGATAAACTTGGCTCCTACAACGCTGCTTTACGTGATCTGGGTATGCGCCATCGGCACGAGACAGGGCAATATCAGAATAATCAGGTCGAGAATTCACATCTTCATTTTAGGCGACGAGAACGGGCAATGGGGCGCTTCCGATCTATGGCAAGTTTGCAAAAGTTCTCGTCTATTCATGCCGCCGTTTTCAACCAATTTAACCATCAACGCCATTTCTTGAGCCGACCAAATTTTAAACAATTACGCGATCAGTCGTTAAACGACTGGCGTATTTTGTGCTCGGCATGATTATTGTTTGTGTGGCCTTTCACATCAGCTTAAAGTTCCTCTGACAAGACCGTCGGAATGTTTATTGATGTGCCGTCTGCACATTTACTTATTGCATTCGCACCGGGTGGTTTGGAAACTATGGCGGCGATGGGCATAATGATGGATGCCAATCCCGCTTTTATTGCAGCCCACCATGTATTACGAATAATGTTCCTGACAGCGCTCATTCCAGTGGCACTGCGTTTTATAAAAGACTGACTTGTAAACAGTGAGTTTGCGGTTTGAGTCCGTGTGGACGCAGCTCTCAAACGCATAGCTCTCTGGACTTTAAGTCCAGAGGAAATGATCTGTATTTTATCATCGGAAGTGTATCTGTATAGTATCTTACTGACAACGGGTTTCTCTGTTGGCACTATCTGCAGCTTCTTAGTCCGTTCAGCTTTATATCTAATCATTTACTGCATAGCGGTATTGATGAGACGAAAATACTCTATTACTGGGCCAATCAGTCCAATAGGTATTGATAGGGAATATTGCGGAGTATTAGGAAGCAGACAGTGTATCATCAGATTATAAAAAGAAGCGAAAATTGAGCCAACATTTTATTTAAGTATTGCCTCAATAATTTGGGGTCGTGTCAAACAATCAAAGATCAATTCGTATATAGTCATCAGAGGTGATATCCCCAGATGAAGTAAAAAATTAAGGCTCGCGAAAGTTATGCTACCTTCAATAGAAAAAATCTTGCAAACGCTCATATTCGCATTCTTTTTTTTGACGTCCCCTTTGCACGCTGAAGAGCTACGTATTCTGACTTCTTTTCCTCCCGCATTGACAAATGTTTATGCGGCGTTTTTTGAAAAAGACAAAGATAATGTATCACTCCAAGTTTTGAATAAAAATACAATTGCGGCAATTGATGAAGTGATGCGTGGCAATGAACGCAAGTTTGATATTTTCTGGTCTTCATCGCCTGAAGCATTTGAAATTCTTAGGCGCAATAACGCATTTGCCGATAAAGATATTTGCGGTTCTTCGGTTGCAAATTCGGTTGAACCTTTTGCATTGTCCTCTGTTGGGTGGGCGAGGCGGCAAGATTCGGATGTTTTCATGCCAGCAAACTGGAATGATTTGCTCAAGCCGTATTACCGCGGAAAAATTGCAATGGCACGGCCTGCTCGTTCTGGCTCAACGCATTTGATTGTCGAAAATTTACTACTCAATCGGGGCTGGGACGATGGTTGGGCATATCTACTCGAAATGTCAGCAAATCTATCAACATTGACAGCACGTAGTTTTGGGGTGCCGGACGGACTTTTAAACAAGCGGTTTGATATTGGCCTGACTATTGATTTCTTATCTCAGGCACATGGAGAAAACTTGCAGTTTCGCTATGGTAATCCTTTAATGCTGGTGCCTGCTCAAATTGGTATTTTGCAAACAGGGGAAAACACGCAAAATGCGTGTGCTTTTCTACAGCAAGTACTTTCCAAGCAGGGACAGCGTGCATTGTTGTTTAAACAAATATCCCGCATCCCCTATGACGAATCCATACGTGAAGAATTTTCGGCCACATTACCAACGAATATAAACAATGCATTGAAGTTGACTTGGTTAGAATATGACGCCGGCGTTACATCAGACCGGTATTGGGCTGTTAATGTTCTTTTTGATCTTATGATCACGGAAACCCTTAATGAGCGCCGCGGGCTATGGCGGCGATATCATACCTTAAAAGAGACGATCTCCAGTGTTGAACTGAATATGGTCAAGCAATTGCTGACAGAAGTTGTTGTTACAGAAGATGGAGCATCAGTAGCATCTGGAATGACAAAAATGGGCCTACGTAGTACGGCTTTAGCAAGTCTGGGTGCAGATGAGCGTGATATTGTGCAAGAATGGCGCAGCAGGGTTGCTGCGCAATTGCAAGAGGCTGATCGTGCACTGTTAATCATCGAAAAGAGGACCGCCCAGTGAAGCGTATTTGGGACCGAATTGTCCCCAAAATATGGACGCGACTCTTTCTGCTAATCCTAATGGCAATATTGCTTACTTGGGCTGTCTTGGGTATTGCATTTTACTGGTTGGGTGCAACTCAAAGCGTTGTGAACAGTCTTAGTGCTGAACAAGTGCCGCGGTTGATGCAGACCTCTCTTTTATCCTCTAAAACAGCTAATCTTGCTCTTTTGAGTAACCGCATTTTATACACACAAGATGCTGATCCAACAGAGTTGGAAAACGCGCTACAGGTTTCGATTGCTGACTTAAAAACGGTCTTAAACGACACGCAAATTAGTGAAATAACACGCCAACAATCCGAAGAACTCCAGGGCCAGCTTTCAGCCGTAATTCGCAAGCTTGGTGCTGCACGCCAGATTGAAGAGCGTATTCGTAAAAAGGTAGATAGGTTACGTTGGATCAATGTTGATATACAAGATGAAACAGCGGCAGTTGTTGCTGATTTTTCCTATAATATTGAAGTGCTCACTCGAAAATTACAAAACGCCTCCGCGTTTAATCAACGAAAACAACTGGCTGAAGCATTGCTTTTGGAGCAAAAGGCCCACACGGCCTTTGTTGAGCTAGGCAATGATGTATCTATATCCGCGACATTAGGAATACAAAGTTCTGCGAGCTTGCAACCAGAGCAATTGGAACAATTTTCTGACTTGTTGTCCGATGCGTTAAACCGAACCAATAATCGGCTACTCGAACTTCCCGCAAAAGCGGAGTATGTGACGTTAAAACAATCAGCAGAATCTTTAAATGAACTTACGGTTGGTGCTGATGGTTTGGTGGCTGATCGCAAAAAATGGCAAGCTCTGCGTAATCAACTTAGTGCGCATCTGAACGCTAGTTTTGATTTGTTGTCTGACATGCAAATACAATCACGTGTCTTATCTGAAAACCATCGTGATGATCTCAATGCGATGACAAACGCATTTGTCGATGATGCACTCTTTACAATGCGCTCCTTAGTGTTTCTCACCGTATTTGCTGCGCTTGCAGGTTTTGCGATTTTGTTTCTTTATATTCGGCCATCGATTATCTTACCCATGCAAAGACTGACCACAGCAATGGGGCAAATTGCCAGTGGCAAGCCGGCTAACCTGCAGTGGCACTCATATCGCGGTGATGAAATTTCCCAGCTAGCACAAGCGGTCGGGGCGTTTCGCGATTCAGTTATTGAGCGCGATAATGCGATTGAAAAACTACGACAAACTCAATCTGAGCTTGTTCAAGTGGGTAAAATGGCAGCGTTGGGAACATTGTCAGCGGGGATTAGCCATGAACTTAGTCAACCGCTGGGTGCTATTCGGCAAAGATTGCATCTTGCCCATAAAGCCGTTGCAAGTGGCGAAATTGATAAGGCTAACCATCAGGTCAATAAGATTGAGAATATGGTCGTTCGTATGGAGAAAATTATCGACCATTTGAGACGCTTTGCACGTCGCTCAGAATATCGTCGTGAAGAGGTGGATTTAATTCCAGTTGCAAAAAATGCCTTTGACCTTTTTGCCCCCAAAATGTCTGAGCATGAAATAAGCTTCGCATTTGATCCGCTTCTTGAGGGCGCTGTCATTATTGGTGATCTTGTTCTGTTAGAACAAGTCTTAGTCAATCTAATTTCAAATGCTGTTGATGCGATCATAGAAACTGGTGAGGGGGGAGAAATCCTATTACGCAGTGAAGATGCGCCAGAGGGAATGCTCGCTTTTAGTTGTGTGGATACTGGTGCAGGATTGGGGGACCTTAAACCAGATCAGGTCATTGAGCCTTTTGTTACATCCAAGCCACCAGGAGAAGGCATGGGCCTTGGTCTTTCGATATCATTTAATATTTTGAGTGGTATGGGTGGCAGTCTACGTTTGGCTCGCCGCCGCGGTGTTGGAACACGCGCCACTATTGTTATGCCGGGAAGGTTATCATGAGTGATATCGCAAAAGTCTACTTAGTAGATGACGATTTGGATTTTCGTGAGGCGACCAAAGAGTTGCTTGATGATGAAAATATACCAACGCAGATTTTTGATCGCGGTAAAGCAATGCTTTCAACACTAGACCCTGAATGGGATGGTGTTGTGCTGTGCGATGTAAAAATGCCCACTATGGATGGTTTTGAAGTTCTGAGTGCTGCACAAGAAATAGCGCCCGAAGTGCCATTCATTATGATGACAGGTCATGGTGATATTCCAATGGCGATCAATGCTGTGAAAGCTGGTGCGTATAGCTTTTTAGAAAAACCTGTTCAGCCAGCATATTTGTTAAGCCAGATAAATCAGGCGCTTAATCACCGTAAATTGATGCTTGAAAACTATCGGCTGCGACGCCGTGTATTGCGGTTTAGCGATATGGGTATTTATTTCATGGGCACCTCAAAAGCCATCAAGCTTTGCCGTAAAAAAATGCTGGATGTTGCACCGCTGCCTGTGCCAGTTATGTTATATGGCGAAGCGGGAACAGGTAAAGCGCTTGCCGCTCGTACAATACATGAGTTCTCTGAGGTTTCAGGCGAGTTTTACGACATCGATTGTGGTACTCTTTCCGAAGAAGAACTCAGTAGAATTTTGGTGCTGCCAGAGCATAAAGAAAGCACAATATTCTTGCGTGCCTTGCACCAGATGCCTTTAAATTTACAAAACATATTGGTTGGCTTCCTACGCCAGAGTAAAGGGCCTCGGATTATTGCTTCGGTGAAGGGCGATCCGGCAGCCTTGCTTGCCGAAGGTGGTTTGGGCGAAGAGCTATATTATCTATTTAATGTTGCTACGATTGAACTGCCGCCGCTTAAAGAGCGCGGTAAAGATATCTCATTGCTGCTGGACTCGTTCATGCAAGACGCAGCTAAGAAATTTAACAAACGTAGAAAGATGATTTCTCCAGAGCAATTACAGGCGTTTCATAAATATGATTGGCCGGGCAATGTGCGCGAATTACGCAGTGCTGCAGAGCGAACAATTATTGGTTTGGCTGTTGATCTAAAAGCCCGTCTTGGAGGCAAGACGCAGGGACAAAACATCTCTTACGAACAAGCCATGTATGATTTTGAAAAATCGCTTTTGGAGCAAACATTGACTGAGTCCGGTGGCCATAAAGGAGAAGCTGCTAAGTTACTTTCTATCCCGCGAAAGCGTCTGTATTTACGTTTGAAATCAGTTGGGTTGCTCGAATAGGTCAAAACTGACCCGAAACATGTGTCAAAACTGACGCAAAAAATACAAAAACATAATGTTTACAATGTGATGATTGTTGTTTCAAAAACTGCAGCATAGCCTTCCCTTACGCAATAAAAGCGTAAACATCCTGGGAGGGTACTATGAAAAAGACACTGCTTTCGTCTGTTTTTACAGGCGCGTTTTTACTATCAGCCGCTGCTGCGTTTGCTGAGGGTAAAGTTACCGTAATCACATCATTTCCTGATTCTATGACTGGTCCGATTGAAGCTGCGTTTGAGGCGGCTAACCCGTCTTATGATCTTGAAATACTCAATAAGAAAACATCTGCTGGTGTTAAATATATTCAGGAAATTGCAAGCGACAACACAGCTGATATATTTTGGGCTTCCGCGCCCGATGCTTTCGAAGTTTTGAAGAGCGAAGGCTTGCTTGACAATGTCACTATAGCCTCAGAAGGAATTCCAGAAAAAATTGGTGCGTATCCACTCAATGATCCAGATGGTTATTATTTCGGTTTTGCAGGTGCTGGCTACGGCATTATGTGGAACGAGCGTTATCTAAAAGCCAATGGTTTGGAGCCTGCTAAAGAGTGGGACGATTTAGCAAAAGCAGAATACCATAATCATGTTGGCATGTCGGCCCCATCACGTTCAGGCACAACACACTTAACAGTTGAAACACTTCTTCAAGGTGAAGGCTGGGATGCTGGTTGGGCAAAGTGGAAACGTATTGCTGGCAATTTTAGTACTGTAACAGAACGTAGTTTTGGCGTTCCTGATGGCGTTAATACAGGAAATTTCGGACTTGGAATTGTCATCGACTTCTTCGGGTTCTCATCCAGAGCATCAGGGTTTCCTGTTGATTTTGCTTACCCGACTGTGACCGCTTTGGTTCCTGCGAATGTCGGTGTTATCAAAGACGCTCCAAATAATCCAGGCGCGGTTGCATTTATCGAGTATCTGTTAACGCCTGAAGGGCAATCAGTTCTGCTTGACCCTGCTATTATGCGCTTGCCGATTAACCCTGCTAGCTATGCAAATGCACCAGAAGGTTTCCCAAATCCATTTGAAGATTCTACAATCGGTGCAAGTGTAAAATTTGACGTTGAAAAGTCAGGTGCTCGCTACAATCTGGTGAACTCAATGTTCGATGTGATGATTACTTATCGCTTGGATGATTTACGTGCAGCAGTTGGAGCACTTCATGAGGCGGAAGCCAAACATGCTTCAGGCGACAATAAAGAGGCACAGGCTTTAATAGCTGAAGCTTGGGCTTTGATTGATGCCAACCCAATCGATGAAGCAAAAAGCTTAGATGAAGATTTTGCTGGTGTGTTTACGAAAAAACGCAGCAAGGCCACTGATGAAGTTGGTGAGCGTCAAGCCGAAGTTGAGCAGACTTGGGATGCCATGGTTGTTGAAAACTATGCGCGTGCCAAAGAGTTAGCTGAACAAGCTACATCTATGTAATCTTACCTCTTGCCAAATTGGCACGGTGGCGGTCGCGATCTTTTTAAGCGCGGCCGCCCTTAACGAAAGTCTCCTTCATGTCATCATCAAATATGCTGCCTACGCCAGCGGGGCCAGGCTTGTCCGATCGGCTGCCTAAATGGCTCATGCCTCAATTATCAGGCCTACATTTAGCGGCGCTTTTTATTGCTCTTTTGCTTATTGGCTTGCTGCTATTACCCGTTGCACAAGTCATGATTGTTGCTTTTCAAGATCCAGCAACAGGGGCTGCAACGCTTCAAAACTTTGTTGATTTTTTCAAAACTTCTCTTTTTAGAGAGAGTTTCTGGAATTCTTTTTATGTGTCGGCGATGTCGGTCGTCGTGGCCACTTTTATAGCGTTGCCGCTCGCTTATATCACGACGCGATTCCACTTTTCAGGCTCGATTATAATTCAGAGTCTAGGTTTTATACCGCTTATTATGCCGCCCTTTGTTGGCGCCGTTGCAATGCAATTGATTTTTGGCCGTAACGGTTCTGTGAATTTATTGCTACGCGATTATCTTGGTTTCGATATACCTTTTATGGAAGGTTTGAACGGCGTTATTCTTGTTCAATCCATTCACTATTTTCCGTTCATATTGATCAATTTATCTGCGTCATTGCGTAATATTGATCGTTCAATGGAAGAAGCGGCACAAAACCTTGGTTCGCATGGTCTTCGGTTGTTTAGGCGTATTGTATTTCCACTTGCTATGCCCGGATATATCGCTGGTGCGGCTTTAGTGTTCATCAAAGTGTTTGATGATTTGGGAACGCCGCTTTTGCTAAACGTCAATAATATGCTGGCACCGCAAGCGTTTCTGCGCATATCATCGATCGGTATCAGTGATCCGATGGGATATGTTATTTCCGTTGTGCTCGTTGCTTTTTCTATCTTTTCTTTGTGGGCATCATTCCTGTTCATGCGCGGAAAAGATTATGCGACCGTTCAAAAAGGTGGTGGCGGAACAGCGAAAAGAGAACTTCGTTTTGCTGAAAAGGTCCTTGCCTATGGTGCTGTTACATTCATCTTGCTGATGGTTTTGTCACCACATATTGGTTTGCTGCTACTTTCATTTGGTACGATTTGGTCTTTTGCACCATTACCTGATGGTTATACTTTGCAGAACTATGTGACGATGTGGGAAACCTCGAAAGAGTTCATTCTTAATACCATCCTATATGCGGGTATTGCGGCAACCTTGGATGTCATTATCGGTACTGCGATTGCTTATATTGTGCTGCGAACAAATATTTTCGGACGAAAAGGTCTGGACTATTTGGCAACTGCTGCGCTGGCCGTGCCGGGTGTTGTGTTGGGTATTGGTTACTTGCGTTTGTTCCATTCGGTTGATGTGCCATTTACTGGTGAGCCAATGGCGAGCTGGTGGGTCATTATTGCGCTGGCTCTTATGATCCGCCGACTACCTTATGCACTTCGTGCTTGTACAGCTGCTTTACAACAAGTCAGTCTCACGCTTGAAGAAGCCGCTGAAAGTCTGGGTGCCTCTAAGCGTCGGACCATTCAAAAGATTGTCATTCCTTTGATGACTGGTGGCATATTGGCAGGTTTTGTAACCAGCTTTGCAACAGCAGCGGTCGAGCTTTCAGCAACCATTATGTTGGTGAGTTCCAATAGTGATGCACCACTGGCTTACGGCATCTATCTGTTCATGCAAACGCCATCTGGCCGCGGAGCAGGCGCCGCCTTGGGTATTGTTGCTGTGCTTGTCGTTGCTGCTGGCACGTTGGCCTCTCAAATCATCATTGAGCGCGATAAAAAACTTAAATCAACCGTCGACTCCCACTGAGAACGGTAAGGAAACATTATGAAAAATATTGGCATTAAAATTGAAGATGTACGCCTATCTTTTGGTTCAACTGAAGTTTTGAAAGGCGTCAATCTGGAAATCAAACCAGGAGAGTTCTTTGCTTTTCTCGGGCCATCAGGTTCGGGAAAATCAACACTGCTTCGTGCAATCGCGGGCTTTGGTCCGGACCCTCAGGGGCGAATTTTAATCGGTGATCGCGATGTCGTTGGTACACCGCCGTGGAAGCGAAATGTCGGGATGGTATTTCAGTCTTACGCTTTGTGGCCACATATGAGTGTACGTGACAATGTTGGCTTTGGCTTAAAAGAGCGCAAGCTTTCAGCAGGGATCATTAAACCCAAAGTTGATGCTGCTTTAGAGTTGGTTGGTCTATCTCATTTGGCTGATCGGATGCCTAATCAACTTTCAGGTGGTCAACAGCAACGTATTGCATTGGCAAGAACCATTGTTGTTGAACCTGAGGTTTTGTTGCTCGATGAGCCTTTGTCCAATCTTGATGCAAGCTTGAGAGTGCAGATGCGACGCGAGCTCTTGCGCTTGCAGCGTCAGTTAGGGTTGACAACAATCTTCGTTACGCATGACCAAGAAGAAGCAAACACAACGTCGGATAGAATGGCTGTACTTGATGGCGGCGTTATTCAGCAAATTGGTACGCCGCAAGAACTTTATGACAAACCTGCCAATTTGTTTGTGGCTAAGTTTTTGGGGACAGCGAACATTCTTGAAGGGAAAATTGAAGGTGCTGGTAGCAACGCACATTTCCGTACAAAAACGGGCGATGTTTTGAACTTGCCACAATCTGCAGGTTCAGGAACCAATATTGTTTTGCGCCCGCAAAATATATCAATCACACGTAATAATATTGAAAACTCATTGCCGGGTAATGTTTTGCACCGTGAATTTTTGGGTGGGCAAATGCGTTATCTGGTGGAAGCCGGCGGCACTGAAATCGTCGTCGATCAAGCACATACTGCAAGTCAGGAAGTTTATGAAATGGGAACGCCTGTGCATTTGGTTGCCAATACATCAACGGCTGTGATTATCTGACGACAAAATATAAAGCAGAGAAATGTTCGATCGGGCAACGTTCTCTGCTTTTGGCCCCCTTATGCAATAGTGGCTACCTTTAAAATCGACCGTCATTTTAGGTATTCTACTTGTAGTCATTTGGCGAAGCTTATGGCAAAATTCCCCGCAATAGGAAACAGTCGGGAAACTTTGCGAAAGAACCGTTTTAGAAACCGTAAAATTTAATGTTACTGTAAATGGATAACGTTAGTAGCTCTGAATGATTTTCATCCAGCGCAACCGCTGCCAAAACGTCAGTTATAACTATTAGTGTAGCTAGAAAACTTATGCCTTACCCACGAATTATTATCATGCGCCATGGCGAAACCGAATGGAATCTTGCCGGCCGAACGCAAGGTCATCTTAACTCGCCCCTTACTGAAAAAGGTCGAGCACAAGCGGAGAAATTGGGCAAAATCCTCAACCGCGAGTTGGGCACCACTGATGGATATGCCCAAATGGTCAGCCCTCTTGGCCGTACTATGGAGACTGCCGACTACATAAAGAAACACTTTCCCCTAGATCCAACGCCTTCTGACCTGCTCAAGGAGATCGATCTCGGCAAACTGAGCGGCCTGGATCGTTCAGAAATAAAGTTGGCATTTCCCGATCATATGGCGGGAAAACCAGATTATGACTGGTACTTCGGTGCACCAGATGGCGAGACCATGAACGACATGCGCGAGCGCGCAACCACATGGCTTGAAAGCTTAGGGGCCCCAACCATCGCCGTGTCACACGGCCAAATCGGTAAGGTGATCCGCGGTATTTATCTCGGTCTTATAGATGAGCAGATATTGCGTCTTAAAGAGCCGCAAGGCGTTATACACGTACTCGACAATGGTGTTGAAACCATTTGGACATAGAAAAAGATTACCATTAACGGATGGCAGAATGTTGAGTGCTACGAGACAGGTCTTGGTAAAGGAATTTTTAAACGGGTGTGAAAGACAACAGATGTTCGTCATCAAGGATTTATGGACAGATTGCAGCTTAACTTAAGCGAGGGTTTGGCTCATCTGTCGTTTGATATTATGCGGCCTGCCTGCGGTATTGCAAGCGCCGTTCATTGATAGTGTTTTGTTTGATCCTTTCGCGTTCGAGTAAAATGTTTTCACCACGCCCGAAGTAGACATCAGCTGACGTTAGATTTTGTAAGCTCTCGTGATATCGGTGGTGATTGTAATGATCGATGAACTTGTCAATTTGCTGTTTCAGGACACCAGGCAAGAAGTAATTTTCCAGCAGGATGCGATTCTACAATGTTTGGTGCCAACGTTCAATTTTTCCTTGTGTCTGCGGGTGATATGGCGCCCCGCGAACATGATCCATACCCTTTTCATCAAGCCATTCTGCCAGTTCAGCTGCGATGTAGCTGGCGCCATTATCGGATAATAATCGTGGCCGGTGATAGACATTGACTTGATCACAGCCAGAGGCCTGTAGTGCCAGCTCCAATGTGTCGGTTACATCGCTGGCCTGCATTGTGGTGCACAGTTTCCAAGCGATGACATACCTGCTGTAATCGTCGAGTATTGTGCTCAAGTAAAACCAACCCCAGCCAATGACCTTCAGGTATGTGAAGTCAGTCTGCCACATCTCGTTAGGCGCTGTTGTTTTGTCCTTGAACTCGTTGTCAGCCTTGATGACAATGAATGCAGGACTGGTAATCAGATCGTGCGCCTTGAGCAGCCTGTAAACGCTAGCTTCTGAGACGAAGTAGCGTTCGGTGTCCGTAAATCTAACAGCAAGCTCTCGCGGTGATAACGTTGTTTCTTCCAGAGCCAGTTTGACGATCTTTTTGCGCACATCATCCGGTATCCGGTTCCAGACACGAGCTGGCATCGGGGCTTTATCTTCCAATGCTTCAATGCCACCTTGGGTATATTTATCATACCAGAGGTAAAATGTTGACCGTGGAATCCCCAAGCGATCCAGTGTTTTCTTGGTTGGAATATGCGACTGCTCGACCAGCCTGATGATCTCTAGTTTCTCTTCTGCTGGATACCTCATTTTTCGTCGCCCCCAAGCCCGCTCATGCTTTTTTTAAGCAAGCGCAATTCCAATGCCTGCTCAGCCACAACCTCTTTCAGGTCACGTGTTTCGCGACGCAAGTCTTTAACTTCACCGGTATTGGCTTCACGCATCGTATCGCCCGCGAGGCGTTTTTTACCAGCCTCTAAGAACTCTTTCGACCAGCTGTAATACTGGCTCTGAGCAATGCCTTCCAGACGACAAAGTTCAGCTATGCTATCTTCGCCCTTAAGCCCAGAAAGCACGATCCGTATTTTATCTTCGGACGTGTATTTGCGTCGTGTCTGACGACGAATGTCTTTGAGGGTTCTGTCTGCGGCTTCTTGATGCCGTTCGGTTTTCTGTCTCATCATTTACTCCATGACGGTAATGATGAGCCGAAAACTCTCCCTTAGGCAACTAAACCAATTAGTCCATTAGGCGTTGATGGCGAACACTCTGCCTAATAATCCTCTGAGTGAACTCGTTAAGACAGGCGTTATAGTGTTTGCAGGACATAGCGAGGCCACCTGTGATGTAATGCAGCGAGCTGAGAAAACTGGATTGAGGGGTACTACTCATTTTTACAACGCAATGTCTCAATTGACGGTTAGAGAGCCGGGAGTTGTCGGCTCGACATTGTCATCCGATAGTTTGTATGCAGGCATTATTGCCGATGGGTATCATGTTAATTGGATGAATATTAAGATTGCGTCGAAACAAATGCCGAGTCGTTTGTGCCTTGTAACAAACGCTATGTTGGCACTTGCAGGATTGACGAAAGAATTTACTTTGCACGATGAAACAATTCGGTTTTGCGATGGCCGATTATCAAATGAAGAAGATCGATTGGGGGGAGCACATGTCGCAATGGATCAAAGCGTGCGGAATATAGTGAGAAACACAGGTGAGCCGCTTTCACAAGCATTAAAAATGGCGTCACGAAACCCTAACGAAGCTATAGGGTATGGTCATGAACTTGGCCAAGTTGCGCGTGGTTTTCGAGCATCGTTGTCGTTTCTGACTGATGATTTATATACTTCCGGCGTAGTCGTTGATGGTGAATTTTTTGATTTAAAAAACTAACAGTGTATTTTGCGGTTATCCTCAGTATACTTCGTTTGTTGTAGCTTTTCTCTGAGGTGTCTCATAACAAAACAAACTTTGCTGAGTTTGGCTATGCACTAGTTTTTATTCTCTACGTATGCAATTTTAATAGAATCCGTTCCGCCGGGTGCCCCGAATACTGAACCGGATGTTACTACAATTGGACGCTTCGATTTAATCATGTTGAAGTCAAAAAGTGATGGTGAAATATCGCCATTTCTACTACGCTCGAATTCGCTCGCATCATTGCTGACTTTGGTTATTACGCCCCAAACCAATGCAAGCATGCGCGCTACACTTGGCTCTTGACAGACTGCAAGGATGGGTACGCTGGGGCGTCCCTTTGCGACACGCAAGGCGGTTGCCCCAGTTTCACTAAATGTAACAATACACGAAGCATCACGCATTTGCGCTATATATGCTGCCGCACTTGCAATGGACATTGAATTATCGTCAGTATCCAATGAGGGTGTGAGCCAATTTGATTTAGAGAGATGTTTTGTTGTTGAACGGGAAATGTCAGCCATTGCTGTAACGGCCTCTATGGGAAAACTTCCAGTCGCGGTTTCTGCAGACAACATAACAGCGTCAGCCCCTTGAGCCACTGCATTCGCTACGTCTGATACCTCTGCACGTGTAGGAACCGCTGCCTGAATCATGCTTTCCAACATTTGGGTAGCAACAACAACAGGTTTTCCAGCAGCACGAGACGCCTGAACGAGCTTATTCTGGATTGCTGGAATATCATGCCAAGCACATTCAACGCCAAGGTCTCCGCGTGCAACCATAATCGCATCGCTTTGATCAATGATAGCATCTATATCTTTCAACGCCAACGGCTTTTCAATTTTTGATATAATCTTAGCTTTCTGTCCAATCAACTCGCGCGCGCTCATGACATCGTTAGAATCTTGAACGAATGACAACGCGATCCAATCGGCTCCAAGAGTGATGGCAAATTCTAAGTCTGTCAGATCTTTATCAGTTAATGCAGGCAGTTTTAAATCTGTATCTGGGAAATTTATCCCTTTAGAGTCGCTTATAATCGTATCGTGAAGAACACGTGCTGAGATTTTGTTGGAAGAGACAGAAACTGTCTCCATACGTGTCCGCCCATCATCAATCAAAAGAATATCACCAACCAAAACGCTTTCGAACACTTCGCGATGCGGCAACCAAACTTGATCTTCAGTGCCAACTGACTTATCCAGAACGAAAGTAAACAGCTGGTTTCGCCGAAGGGAAACTTCGCCGTTTTCAAACGCACCAATTCGAATTTTCGGTCCTTGAAGATCCGCGAGAATAGCAAGATGCACGCCAAGTTCTTTTTCAACTTGGCGCACAAGAGCGAAACGGCTCTTGTGATCGACATGCTTTCCGTGGGAAAAATTCAACCTGAAAACAGTCGCTCCCGCATATACGAGATTTTTGATCGTTTCCAAATCGGATGTAGCTGGTCCGAGTGTTGCGACTATCTTGGTCTTGATCGGGCGGGTGATATTGTTCATCAGGTTTGCCTTTATTTGAGGTCGTTTATGTTAAATTTTAATTCAACAATTGCCGCGGCAACCACATCGCAATTTCAGGAAATGTTAATACCAGTGCCAAGCCAGTGAGCTGCAGCAAAACGAACGGAATTATGCCGCGATATATATCTTGTATTTTGACTTCTGCGGGGGCCGTGGCCTTAAGATAAAACAACGCAAAACCAAATGGCGGTGTTAAAAAGGAAGTCTGTAGATTGATCGCCATAAGAATGGCAAACCAATAGACTGTATCTTCAGGGCGAACGTGGGCGCCAAAATCAAGTTGGGCAATAATAGGTGCGAAAACCGGTAATATGATCAGGGTAATTTCGATCCAGTCGAAAAAGAAACCCAGTAAAAAGGTCAGTATCATAATCGCAAGCAAGATTCCCCATGAACCCAACCCCCAACTGTCGAATACATGTATCACAACCTCTTCACCCCCTATTTGCCGGAAGGTAAAGGCGAATACAGTTGCACCGACAAAAATGCCAAAAATCATTGCGTTTGTGAGCGCTGAACTGACAATCACGCTCCAAAATATACGAAAATATTGTAAGACGAGAGCAATAAACGTCTGCCGCTTCTCATCTTTCGAATAATCAGCAAATGTTGCCGGAAGAAAGTTCATTTCTCTTACGCCGCAGACTGGTAAAATTACCATATTGATAAAACCCAACATGATCGCACCAAATGCGCCCACAGCGGCTGCTTCTGTCGGCGTAGCCAATCCACCGAGAATTGAACCAAGAACGATAGTGATTAGAATTACTGGAGGGATGAAAGAACGTGCCGCCATCACTAATTTGCCGGAAGTTGTAGACGGGCCGAAGTCATCGGGCAAAATGGGCGCATCTTGCGGGCGTAACCAGCATCTAGTCACGACATAAATCATGTAAAATGCTGCCAACATGAATCCGGGGATCACGGCGGCAACGAACAGGTTTCCAACTGATCGTGAGAGTAGGTCGGCCATGATAACTAACATAATTGAGGGGGGGATTAATATTCCCAGTGTGCCAGATGCCGCAATAGAGCCTGCTGCCAACCCTTTATCATAGCCACCTTTGAGTAAAACTGGCATGGCAAGTAATGTCATCATCACCACGGATGCACCGATGATACCAGTAGTCGCGGCGAGTATCGTCCCCATGACAACGACCGAGAGGGAAAGGCCACCTGGAACACGGCGCAAAAGAACCTGAAGACAATTCAGCAAATCTCGCGCGATGCCCGACTTTTCTAGCATAGTCCCCATTAATACAAACATAGGGATCGCGGTAAGAATCAGGTTTTGCGAAATGCCGAATTCGCGCGATGGGATCGCGTAAAATTGTGCCCAATCAAATAGCCATGGATCATATATCATCGCTCCAAATGCGAACAGAATACCGACGCCGCCAAGCACAAAAGCGACGGGAAACCCGGTAAATAAGCCCACTGCAAGGCCAACAAACATCAAAAGCGGTAAAATTTGTTCAAACGACATCAGTGACCTCCCCCAATTGCATTACTTACCGCAGTGGGATCATCGTCATGATTACCTAGAAGACCGTCGACACATTTAAGGAAATGAGAAATGCCTGCAAGTGTCAGCATAGCGAACATCACCACTAATGTTGACTTAAGTAACCAAAGGTTTGTCAGACCAATTGTCGATGCTGAGACCTCGCCAGACGCAAATGACCGAACAGCATATTGCCAGCTATATACCCCTGAAATCGTGGCGAAGGGCATTAAGAAAATTAAAATACACACCATCTCAATGACGTATTTGGCACGCCTACCAAATAAATCACGAACAAGATCGATACGTACGTGAGTTTGCTTGGTGTAAGCCCAAGCCATAACAAAAGCGAACAAGGTGGCATGCGCCCAATATTGGCTTTCCTGCAATTGTGTAGAATTCAAACCAAACACTTTGGGGACGCCAAAATATCGAGTCAGCACATCGTAAACAGTAACGATCACAAGAACGATAATGGCTGTACACCCGATCATAGCAACGATGCGCACTATTTGATCCAATATTCGCGTTATATGCGAAAGAGACATCGAAATTCTCCAAGGTATAATTGTGTAAGAATCTACGTCTGTCACCCGTAAATGGTGACAGACGTGATATAGAACCGCGGATTGATTATTTATTCACCAATGTCGGCCGGCAAATAGGCATTGGATTTCCAGACATCGTAGCTTTCTTTAAACGTCTGATATTCGCCCCAAGCTTGATCGAAGATTGGCGATTGAGCACGTAATTCTTCCGCTACCTCCAACCAAGATGACTGGAATACAGCCAATTGCTCCGGCGTCCAGTTGCGAATATTGACGCCATGTTCATCGCGAAGACGCGTTAAAGCTTGTCCGTTGATCGCTTCACCTTCTGCCAACATACTGGTATATGTTGCCATACAGGCCGTTTCCAATGTTAAACGCTGACTGTCGGTCATGCCATTCCAAGTCTCTAAATTGATCAGCAATGCTTGCAGAGTCGATTGTTGATGCCAACCTGGAAAATAATTGTATTTGGCCAATTGATAAAATCCTGCGGCTTCATCGACAGCAGGCATAGAGTATTCCGTCGCGTCAATAGTGCCACGCTCAAGTGCGGGGTAAATCTCACCGCCTGGCAAAAGCTGGGTATCAACACCTAACTTTTGCATGACTTGCGCGCCAAGACCATAAAAGCGCATTCGCAGGCCTACCATGTCTTCAATAGATTTGATCTCTTCTCGGAACCAACCAGATGTTTCAGGTGGAGAAACGCCACAAACCAATGAATGTACACCAAGGGGCGCGTAGAGGTTTTTGTTTACGAAATCCTGTCCGCCACCGTAAAACATCCATGCGGAATATGCACTCGCGTCAGGGCCAAAAGGAATTGCTGAGAACAGCGCAAAAGCTACATCCTTACCAGCCCAGTAGCCTGATTGCGTCCAAGCTGCTTCAGCTGCACCAGCACTGACAGCATCGAGAACCTCTAATGCTGGAACGAGAGCCCCAGGCTCATAAAAGCGCACTTCCACGTCGCCACCGGAAATTTTGCTAACAGTTTCGGCAAATTTAACACCAGCTTCCCCAAGCAATGGCTGGGATGATGGAAAAGAAGACACCATCTTCAAGCGAACTGGCTCTGCTTTTGTTAATGCTGTGGTGGCAATCAATGCGACTGTAGCCGCAGCCGTGATAAATATCATTTTGGTCATTTTATCCTCCCATGTACCAATACACTTTTGGTATGTTAAAAATACCAAATTGTAAACAGGAACTTTTATATACTCTTGAATGGCTGTTTTTTATCCCCTATTGAAAGCAATCGCTCATTTCTGATCGATATGTCTTTGTGTGCTGAAGAAGGTGTAAAATTATGAGCTTTCCAACCCTTGCCATTCCGCATGCCGCGGATGTCACAGAAAATCAGCTCGAACTTTTGATATTTTCAGGAGCGTTGCGTCCTGTAGATGCGCTTCCGTCTGAACGAAATCTTGCTGTGGCGATGGGGATCTCAAGAACAACCCTACGTGAAGCGTTGTCCCGTCTTCAGGGTAAAGGACTGGTGCAACGAGAAGGAAACACCACTCGGATTACCGAAATCGTTGATGTAATGTTGTCACAATCAAAGATCGATCTCACAACACTTCAACCCGCTGCAATTCTTGACATGATGATTTATCTGATGAGCGCTTTGGCAGAAAGTGCGGTTTCCAGACAAACAAAAATTGATCAAGCAGCTATTCGAGAAGCCGCGCTTGTGGCTCAAAGCGCGCTATCGGAAGCTTCAAAAAACAAGTTCGTGGATTCAGTTCATCATCTATTTTTGCTGACAGCAGAAGCTGCGCACAACTTTCTTGGCGTTCAGACCCTTCATGTGCTGCTGAAGACATTCCGAAAAGCGCATCTCGATGCAGTTGAAGTAATACGCAAGGACCCAGCTGCCATGACAATGGCTCAAGCGGCCATTGAACAACTGATAAACAACGCGCCACACGGGGCATCGCGTCTACTTACCGTCTTATCGCTTCCAGCATCAGATCAGGTTTTAACGCTAAAAATATCAAGAGAAGCTGCTAAAGGAAGCCAATTAGAGGCTGCCGCTGTCATTGCGGCGGAGATTGAGAGTGGCAGCTATCCAGTCGGTAGTTATCTGCCTGATATATCTGAACTGGCCTTAAGGTATGGTTTGGCTGAAAACGCAGTGCGCTTGGCGTTGCAGATTCTGTTAGCGCGCGGGCTCATCAACATTGAAAAGTTTGGACAGGCACGAATACTGTCTGACCGCGCAGCCAAGCCATTTGCATCTCTTGCAGCAGCTATTACGCGCCAACCTATTGCAATTGCTGCAGTATTTGAATTTCGGGTCATCTTGGAGTGTTGGTCGGCGCGTTTAGCGGCCGCTCATGTGACCGAAAGTCAAAAAATGAAACTGCTAAATATGTTAAATGATATGGATCCTGCAGTTGATAATGATCCTGTTGCTTATAGCTTAGCAGATATTCGTCTGCACCACCAAATTGCTGCTGCTGCTGGCAATGCCCCACTTGAAGCATTGTTGATGGCTCTGTCACAGTTGATTGGGAGTGTTACGCAATATTGGTTATCCGAGCATATCGAATTTCGTGGCACTAATAAGCTTATCCACGATCAACATATCGCAATAGTAAACGCCATTACAGCAGGTGATACCAATCGCGCACAGGCGGCAATGGATGCGCATCTAAGTTACGTTACAACAACACTTCGCGATGTCGACGATCGACGTGCCAGATCCGCCGTTGCACAGATCAGGTCGCGTTTGCGTAACAGTTAAACAGCTTTAACTGCGACGATAATATCCATAACATTGGTGCCCGTTGGCCCCGTGATTACTAGCGCTCCTGCCTCAGATAATGCATCAAAAGACGCTGCCCTTTCAATCGCTTCTAGCGGGTTTGTTATGCGATTATATGTTGTCCCATCAATGATTCCTCCTGCAGCTTCGGTAGGACCATCGGTGCCGTCCGTACCGGCAACGCAAATTTCAATGCCGTGCTGGCTGCGTAATAGAAGGGCTAAATGTAAAGCCAGCGCTTGATTCCGCCCCCCTAGTCCGGGACTTTCAGGCAGGTTAATCGTCGGCTCGCCGCCCCACACATAAATCCCCGGCGGGCCGTTTATAATGGTTTCAGCCAGATGGCGCGCTAATTCGGGGACAGGTCCAGACAATGTTTCCTCATTGCAACATACAGCATAACCGAGTTCCTGCGCATATTCCACAATTGCAAGACGTGCATCTTCATTACACGCAACGATGGCGGGAGGGCTTGCTTGATAGCGTGCAGGCATCATGGCTAGGCCCGAACCGATCGTTTCGATTATGTTGCCTGGCACATCTGAAATCAGAAGTGAACGGGCTGCATGCCCGCGGAAGTTACTTAATAACCCTCCATTTTTAAGTGATGAACAAGAGGCTCTAAAATTATTTATCTCAGAAATTTCAGTGTCGCTGGTGATCATCTCCGTGACCCTGCCCACGAAGGAATTCCAATCATGGTTCGGTTTCAAATGTTCAACAAGTGATGACGCTCCACCAGAAACAAGAACTAACAAATCGTCGTGGGGCTTTAAATTGTTCACAAACTCTGACAGCTGCATGCCAGCGATACGAGATGTCGAGTCAGGTATTGGGTGGCTTGCTTCAAGCAAATTTGTACCTACGGGCCAATTATAGTCTCCATACAGATGATTAAATTTGGTAATAATCATAAGCTTTGAAAGAGTAGGATAAACATCGAGAGCACCTTGTGCCATCGCGCATGCCGCCTTGCCTACTGAGATAACGGCACTCGGATTAAACTCTAACCCGCTACTTAACTTCAAGCAATCGTGTACGGAGTGACGTCCGTGAACGCGAGCAACCCCGTGCTGCCAAAGCTTCAGACTTAATTTGTGAGACATCTAGCCTATCCATGGTATTTTTTTTATACCATAAACATATATGTGTACTCTTTGCAATTGCAAACAAGTTGTCAAAATATTTAAAATGACTTAAAAGGGCTCGTTACTCGAACAGCCTTTTTTATATGCTCTCAGTTTTGAAGAGTTGGGGTTGCCTATGGGTATTAAACTGACGCTTGTCGACCATGTACTCAACTTAGTTACACTTTCAGGGTTGCCGAGGGAGGGTTGAAGGCATTGAAGCCTTTGATTGGCCGCCTTAGTTGCTTGATGAACTCACCTGGGTCTTACTCTATAATATTATGGAGATATTGACCTTGCAAAATGTCCCTCAGCCAATACCAATCGCTCAATATACGCAAATATTTTATGTTCTGTAGCCACAAGATT
Organism: Ahrensia sp. 13_GOM-1096m; assembly: GCF_000620605.1. NCBI lineage: Bacteria > Pseudomonadati > Pseudomonadota > Alphaproteobacteria > Hyphomicrobiales > Ahrensiaceae > Ahrensia > Ahrensia sp. 13_GOM-1096m. The sequence continues at coordinate 1,062 of NZ_JIAX01000001.1, read as the reverse complement.
TGCCCCATTTTTATCAATCAAACCCCTGTTAGTGGAGCTGTAATTGCCACCCATCGGTTCGAAGTGACGTGGCCTACATCAACACGGTGAGCTGAGACCCGTTTCCCCTCCAATTTATTGGAGACTCCGTCGGTTTTTTTTAGACCTTAAGCGGCCTGTTTTTGCAATGTCACTTTCGTCGCGTATTCTTGAGGCGTGAGATTGCCCAGTGATGAGTGTGGTCTGTTCCGGTTGTAATCCTCCTTCCATTCGGTGATGTGATGACGGGCATGGCTGAGCGATGAAGACAATGTCTCATTGAGACACTCGTCGCGGAAGCTGCCATTGAAGCTTTCGACCAAGCCGTTCTGCATTGGCTTGCCAGGCTGGATGTAATGCCATTCGACATTTGTTTCCTGAGACCATTTGAGGATAGCCATACTGGTGAACTCCGTGCCGTTGTCGCTGACAATGGTATTTGGTCTGCCACGTTGCCTGATTAAAACGTCGAGCTCTCTGGTGACGCGAATTCCGGACAATGAATTATCGGCCACAAGCGACAGACATTCGCGACTATAGTCATCAACGACAGCCAGCACACGGAACCGCCGACCGTCGGTGAACGCATCCGACACGAAGTCTAGGCTCCAGCGCTCGTTGGTCCGGCTTGGCAGCAGCATGGGCCTTCTTGTCCCCAGAGCACGCTTGCGTCCGCCGCGTTTGCGGACCTGCAGCTTCTCTTCGCGGTAAAGCCTGCGCAGCTTCTTCTGGTTCAAAAAATGCCCCTGACGCTGCAGCATCACGTGAATGCGCCGATAGCCAAACCGGCGCCGTTCAGCTGCCACCTTCTTCGTGGCCTCTCTGAGAAGAGCATCATCCGGCCGGACGCTCCTGTAACGAACACTCGACCGATCGATCCCCAGCACATCACACGCCCGTCGTTCGCTCACCCCGTGCTCTGCACAAAGGTGAGCAACTGCATCCCGCTTGGTGCTGTCAGGGTAACTTGCCGCTATTTGAAAACCGCGATAATTTTCTAACATGACAACGAAAAATATTTTTAAGTATTTTAAAACTTCGCCT